>CANDBT010000009.1 GCA_947383005.1 uncultured bacterium
TTTCTCCAATTTATTTATAAATTTGTTATAGGTAGTACACCATAATATATTCTTCTTCATTCTCCCTTACAATTTCAAAACCAATCTTTAAATACATCTTTGCCGCATAATTGGCTTTTTGAACAGAAAGAGAAACCCGACTGTACCCATGTGATTTAAGCAGGGTAAGAATTTCTTTCATCATAGCCGTTCCAATGCCAAAGCCCCGGTATTCTTTATAAAGAGAGATTGCCAAAGAGGGCGTTTCATCATCTATATGTCCGTAATCGTTCATAATGCGAACCCAAACAGCACCGACAATCTTACCGTCAACCTCTGCTACTAATCCCCAATCATCTTTAGATTCTTCGAAACGCTCAACATAAACCTGTAATTCGGGAGATGTAATGATGGTTTTAGGTGGAGGTTCGATACCCTCTGGAACAAAAATTGCTTCATATAGAAAATTATCCAGTAACGGATATTCCTGTTTTTGTATTTCTCGTATCGTATACTCCATAGCTTACCTCTCAATTCTGTATTCTCCATATATTCTAGCATAATTCAGATAATACAGCAACAAAAACTTATCAGAAATGCTAAATTTAATAAAAAAGATAAGTTTAACAAATAGGCTATTGACAATAACAGAAATGTTAAGTATAATTCAAATACAGAGCTTAACAAAAACGCTAAACAAAAGGAGGATATTGAATGAAGAATGAACTATTTGTAACTGCCGGGGAGGTAGCGCAGGAGTTGGGTGTTTCCAAACCATTTGCTTACAAATTAGTACGACAGATGAATGAGGAACTGGAAGAAAAAGGTTTTATCACAATCGCCGGACGTGTCAGCAGAAAATATTATGAAGAAAAATTCTACGGCATGGCGCAGGCGGCGAACTAAGGAGGGCGAACTATGGCGGCATATAAAGATGAACAGCGTGGAACATGGTATGTATCGTTCCATTATTATGACTGGACGGGGAAGAACTGCCGGAAAGTCAAGAGAGGTTTCAAGACCAAAAGAGAAGCTACGGAGTGGGAACACCACTTCCGTATGAAAGAAGCGGCTGACTTGGATATGACTTTCGGAGAATTTGTGCAGGCATACACAAGAGATATGAAGCCGAAACTGAAACACAATACTTGGCTGACAAAGGAGCATATCTTACGCACAAAATTGTTACCGTACTTTGAGAATAAGAAAATGTGTGATATTCGTGCAAAAGATATTATTCAGTGGCAGAATGAGCAGATTTCCTATCGTGATGAAAAAGGAAAGCCCTATGCGCCGACTTATCTGAAAACTCTGCAATCTGAATTGAGCGCATTATTTAATCATGCGGTGCGGTTCTACGAATTAAAAAGCAATCCCGTTGTCAAAGCCGGGCCGCTTGGGAAAGGGAAAGCAGAGGAAATGCTTTTTTGGACGAAAGAGGAATATCTGAAATTCATTGAAGCAGTAAAAGACAAGCCATATTCCTATCAAGCATTTCAAATTTTATACTGGTGTGGCTTGCGTGTTGGCGAACTTTTAGCACTCACGCCGCAGGATATAGATTTTGATAACAAGGTCATTCGGATAACAAAATCTTATCAGCGGTTAGAGGGAAAAGATGTGGTAACAGACCCAAAGACACCGAAAAGCAAGCGCAACGTCAGTATGCCGGATTTTTTGTGTGAGGAATTAAAAGAGTATATTGGCAGGCTGTACGGGCTTCTCCCGACGACCATATCTTTCATCTGACAAAAAGATTCCTGCACCATGAAATGACGAGAGGGGCAAGGAAAGCAGGGGTAAAGCGCATTAGAATCTACGATTTAAGGCACAGCCACGCGAGCTTGCTGATTTCCAGGTTTGGAGCGCAGTCTAACCTGGTGGCGGAACGTCTGTGGCATGAGAAGATACAGACAACGCTTTCTACATATTCTCATTTATATCCGAATCAAAACCGTAATCTGGCAGACCAGCTGAACGGACTGGTAGAAGAAACTGAGGAAGGGGATGAAGACAATGCCGGGAAAGCATAAAGAACCGACAATCGCTTTTCGCCCCAGTGCATGGGCGAGGGCAATCATAGAGCAGAGGGCAGCATTAAGCGGTATTTATAAAAAAGATTTTATTACACGAAGCTGTGTGTATTCTAATATTGTCGTAGTCGGCAGGAGGGAGAATGTACAGCGGATTGTGGACTCCATGCAGGAAATGCAGATGGTGATGAGGAAAATCGCCGGACAAATACAGTCCGGTGGTTTTTCACTGTCAGATGAAGGATATAAGGAGTTGAAAAGGGATTATCTTGCACTTGTGATAACGGTAGCAGACATAGCAGACGGGGCAGCATATTTATTTGACAAAGAGCCTCCGGCAGAAAGACGAAACTGGAAAGCAGAACTGGAATTGGAACAGTACCGCCATGTGCTGGAGCGTGAAAACCGGAAAGCGGAACAATAAATGTGATTGAAAAAGAAATGCGTCCGTGATATGATAATGAAAAGGCAGGTGGTCAGAATGGATGTGAAAAACCAGACGGACTTGAAAAAGAAAGAGACGTTGGAAGCGATAGAGAAATTAAGCCTTATGGACGATAACCTGATGACGCTGGTATTTGACAGGAATATTGAGGCTACGGAACTGCTGCTGAATGTCATCCTTGGGCGGGATGATTTAAAAGTGCTGGAAGTAGTAGGGCAGAGGGAGTATAAAAATCCAATGCACGGCGGACGATCTATTACAATAGATATTTATGCAAAAGACGGGGATGGTAAAATTTACGATATTGAGGTTCAGCGTGCGCTAGCCGGGGCGGATGTCCGCAGGGCAAGGTTCCACAGCAGCATGATTGATACAAAAATGTTGAAAGCCGGACAGGAATTTAAAGAATTCCATGAATCTTATGTGATATTTATAACGGCAAGCGATGTTTTAGGCGCAAGACGTTCCTTATATCATGTCAACCGGGTGATTGAGGAAACGGGTACATATTTTGGTGACGGTTCCCATATCATATACGTGAATGGCAGCTATAAGGATGATAATGATCCAGTTGGCAGGCTGATGCATGACTTTAGATGCTTGAGTTCTGTGGATATGTTCTATTCTGTGCTGGCCAGACAGGTGAAATATTTCAAGGAGACGGAAGGAGGTCAGGAAATAATGTGTCAGGTATTTGAAGAATTAGCGGAAAAAAGGGTTACAGAGGAAAAGAAGGCTTTTGCCCGTCGCCTGATTGCAAGAGGGAAGCAAACACTTGAAGAAATTGCAGAAGACACAGACTTGCCCCTTGAAGAAGTAAGAGAACTGGCAGGATTGCAGTTGGCATAGAAATTTCTGGTTCTATTCTGCACGCTTGGTTCTACTCTGGTTCTAAAAACAGTTAAAATGACGTAGAAATGACGTTTATTTGTAGATTTCATAGGCGAAAATGGGCAGAAAAAGACTGCAATATAGGGAGAAAGACTATAAAATAGCTAAGGCATTTTGGAACCAACTTGGGATTAACTTGGAACCAACTTGGGATTAACTTGGAACCAACTTGGGACTAACTTGGAACTAACTTGCGACTTGATTGCAATCAGGTCGCAATATTGATGCCTAAATAGATGGAGGACTCATTGATATGGGAAGACTGATTTCCGAGAAATATGCTGCCTGGCAAGCCGAGTGCGAACAACGTTTCCAAACGCGTATTGGGAATAACCGCTCTGGGAAATGGCAGGTGAATGGATAATTATGGCTGAATTAAATTTGAAACAAATCGCTGACCGGCTGAATGCCGAATTTGCCGGAGATACCCGCAAGCTGGTTTTTTGGTATGATGATAAAGCCGAATTTGAGGAAGATATGCAGAGCGTAACGTTGGAAAATGCCAAGGTCTACTATCTTCAGCGTAACAATCAGTTTTACACAAAATATTTCCTGGAGCGTGTGGACACGACCACCAATTACCTGATTTACGCGCCGTTTCCAAAACCTGATGTGGCGGACAACCACCTGGAGGATACCCTGCTCTACTCCAAACGGTTCTTTGCAGACCGAGCATCGCTTCTGTCTGTTGACCTGGGCATTGACGAAAAATATCGGCCGCTTATCGAGAAGCATATCAAATTTTGGGCGGAGAAGAAACGCGCCCGGCGGTTCTATGACTTAGAGATTGAAAACTATAACGAGGAGAATATCCTTGTGGGCATGATGGCCGCTCTATGCTCTGCCCGCACCTGTTCTTTCGAGGATGTTGTCCGAGTGGCGCTGACGGCCGGGGGACTGGAGGATAACAGCTACCTGGCCGAATTTGACCGGTACGACCTTGTAGGGGTTTTCTGGAAGCTCTGTGAACAGCACTTTGGCTATACTGATGTCAAGCCTACATTGGAGAAACTGGCTGTCACGATGTTCGTAAGTTACACTGCAAAATATGTTGGAGCGGAACTTCCGAAGCTCTGGAAAGCATTCCAATCTTATAAGTCTGGGAATATCATTGCCTTTCTGGATAACCTGATGAACAGTATGCTCTATCGGGAGAATTACGATACGCTGTCTGCTCATGTTGCAAAGTGTCTGAATGCGGGAACGGTCTTTGCCGGGTATTTGCCGGAGGATTTTGTTGGCTGCGATACATTCCTCTGTTTTGACCAGCTTATCATCAAGTGGTTGACGGACAGGCTTTTGAACGAGGATATTGGCGCGAAACTGAATTCGCTGACAATCCCTCAGATTTGCGAAAAACGGTTAAGAATGCATTTCGGGGCGCAGATGGAGCAGCCCTACAACCTCCTGAACAGTGCATATTACCTGATTACCACTGCTTCCTATCATTGCCCGGATAGTTTTAAGAACATTGTGAACAAGTACCGGGATACAGACTGTCAGATCGATACCGCATACAGGCGATTCTATCTTGCTTATGACCAGCTTGCGGATACGGCCGATTTTGAACCGCTCCGGGAACTGGCGGAGAACATCTATACGAACGAGTATCTTGCCAGGCTGCTCCCCAAGTGGAACGCAGGGCTTGCAAAGGAGGATGTCATCACCACTATCCCCATGCAGACCGATTTCTTTTCCCGGCATATCAAAAACGCCAAAGACCGCATTGTTGTGATCATCTCCGATGCACTCCGCTTTGAAGTCGGAAGGGAGCTGTTTATGAGAATGCAGGATGCTCCCAAATGCATCTCTGCAAAACTGGAAGTACAGCTTGGCGTGCTGCCCTCCTACACCCGGCTTGGCATGGCCGCGCTGCTTCCCCACAAGTCCCTGACTATGACGGATGACTACCAGGTACTTGTGGATGATATTCTCTGTGACAGCCTGGCCGGGCGCGAAAAAGTTTTGCAATCCTATGTGCCAAACAGCGTCTGTATTCAATTTGATGATGTGAAAGCCCTGAAAAAAATGAAATTGCGGGAGATCATCAGAGGCAAACAAGTGGTGTATGTCTACCACAATCAGATTGATGCCCGTGGTGATAAGCAGAGTACAGAGAATGAGGTGTTTATCGCCTGCCAGGAGGCGGTGCAGGAGATCATAAACCTGATCCATCGTATCGCTGTCGGTGCGAACACCATCCATTTCATCGTCACCGCCGATCATGGTTTT
Source organism: uncultured bacterium (assembly GCA_947383005.1). Taxonomy (GTDB): domain Bacteria; phylum Bacillota; class Clostridia; order Lachnospirales; family Lachnospiraceae; genus Brotaphodocola. The sequence goes on from CANDBT010000009.1 coordinate 5,581, forward strand.
ATCTACAAGCGGGACAAAGTGGCCGAGAGCGGCAAGATCGGAGGAGTGAACGATAAGGGAGCGTTTGTGAACCGCCGGTTCATTGTATCCTCCGCGCCTGTTGTAGATGATGGGATTGCAAATATCCCCATGGGAACCGTACTACGGAACAATGACCAAAAGATTGTATCGTTCCCGGTCAGCAGCAATGTGTTCAAAGTGGCCGGCGGCGGTCAGAACTATGTCCACGGCGGTTCCTCCCCGCAGGAGATGCTCGTTCCTGTCATCGACATACGGATGGAGAAAGGTCATGTTGAAACAAAGAACGCCGGTATCGCTCTCGTGAGCATGGTTCAGAAGATCACCAATAAAATCACCATATTGGAGTTTATCCAGTCGGAGCCTGTCAGCGATACGGTCAAGGCAACGACCTATAAGATGTTCTTCCTATCAGGGGACAATGAGCGTATCTCTAATGAGAACAGCCTTATAGCGGACAGCCGGGACCCGGACGCAAAAAAGCGTATTTTCAGGATGAAATTCCAATTCAAGGATAAGAGATATGACAGGGACAAGCAGTATTTCCTTGCTGTTTATGATGATAACACAGGATTAGAGGTTTTCCGCTACCCTATGCTTATGGACCTTGCCTTTGCGGATGACTTCGGTTTCGGCGTATAAATACAGCGCGGAGGTAGTATCATGTCTGGAAGTTTGGAGTTTGAAGATTGCCGGGCTGTCCTGAAGGACAAGCTCCGCCAGCGGGGCGTAAAGCGTTTACTAAGGATGAATGGATTGATGTACTCCTGCGCTCTATCGGCATGGAGCCGGATGAATTGGAGGAGCGGGTAAAGTGGTTGCTCCTTGCCCGGATGCTTCCTGGAAACGGCAAGTTTGAGCGCACTGGTATAGGCTCTGACCGGGATTGCAGAGAAGCCACCAATACTGCGTTCAATTTCCTGAAAGCAAACGGGAACCGTATCAGCGGTGCGATCAGCACAACTACGAAGGACTACATTGTGAACTATCAGGACTTGCAGGGCATCGGAATGACTTGCAGACCTCATCAGCAGCTTTAATCTAATCTTCTACAATAGCGCAGAGGATGCTGTTTTCAAGGCATTAGGAGTAGAATAATCGATTCGTAATAGTAATGTCAAAGAGCCTGTCGACACTGTTCTCCGGTAACAGTTAAGACGGGTATTTTCTTGCCCGTCTACGCCGGGCAAGAAGCTGGGATGTCCATCCAATGTGGAATTTAACATGAATTTTGGTTTACAAGCAAGCTTGACGCCCAAAATTCACGTTAAATTCCCCGCCGTCTGAACTGTTGCAAAATTACGGACGATCTGCTTGCTTATGTAAAAGAAGATGGGAAGTTATTGAAACGGATTTTTTATTCAGATACACTATATGTAAGTTTACAAAAGATAGCAGAAAAAGAGAGGAAAAATAACGTAGATTAGGATATCCTTATTTGCGAGGAGGTACGAAGATGGAATGGTTGAAAAAGCTTGGAGCAGCCATTGATTATGTAGAAGATAATCTGGACAAAGAAATATCCTATGACGAAGCAGCCCGCATTGCGTGTTGTTCTCCCTATTATTTTCAGCGTGTTTTTTCTTATGTTTCGGGCGTGTCATTGTCAGAATACATACGTCGCCGAAAAATGACACAGGCAGCGTTTGAATTGCAGCGGACAGACAAAAAGGTAATCGATATTGCTTTGAAATATGGCTATTCCTCTCCGACTTCTTTTAACCGGGCTTTTCAGAACGTTCATGGAATTACGCCAGCAGCCGCAAAAGCTATGGGGAGTATTCTGCAGGCATATCCGTCAATTCAGTTTAGAATCGAAATAACAGGGGGAAGCGCTATGGCGTATCACATTACGGAAAAACAGCCCCTGCATATTGTGGGAATCCGCATTCCTTTGATCCCGGACATGGAAGAAAATTTAAGGATAGTTCCCGATTTTTGGAAAGCTGCATTGCAGGGAAAACTGTTTTCAAAGATGTGCAAATTATCCGATCAACAGCCAAATGGAATTTTAGGAATCAGTGTATATGAAAGCCCAAAAGAAATCTATTATTATATCGGCGTTGCTACAAATGCTTCCGCCCCTGCGGATATGTATGAATATGAAATTCCTGCGGCTACCTGGGTTATATTTGAGAATGATGGGCGCTTTCAGGAAGATGTGCAAGGTGTATTCAGACGGTTTTATCGGGAATGGCTGCCGTTTTCTGGATATAGGTATGCGGAACTGCCAGACATTGAAGTGTATCCGATTTGTGACAGTCAGCCAATACATGGACATTCCGAAGTATGGATCGCAATCCAAAAGGAGGACTGATAAGAAATGTATCATTTAAGATTAAAAGGTGGCCATTATGAAATGGGGGTGAAGCGCGGAAAAATTTTTAATAAGAGCCGAATTGCATTTCCGCTTCAGTTAGATAATTTCCAACGGGAACATGGAAAACAAAGCGAGGAAATATTAAGAAGGTTTTTCCCAGAAGTATGTGAGGAAATAAGAGGGGTAAGTGACACCATAGGAGCGGACTATCTGCATTTTGCTTCTTGGATGTTGTGTATGGGTTGCTGCATGTATAATCTGGAAGATAACTGCCCTGTTGAGATTCGGGGCTGTACGGCTTTTGCCTATTCCCAAAATGGTAGACTGATATATGGCAGAAATAATGATTTGCCGCCTTATCTGCGTGATGGATGTAAAAGTGAAATTTACGCACCGGGGAATGGAAACCGGTTTTATATCACTACATCTTCTTTCATCAACGGTGAAGAAGGGCTGAATGAATACGGGCTTGCCGTGGCAATGACGTTTGTAATGACCGGCCTCAAAAAGATAAGGGCAGGGTTTAATTCCTGTTTTATTGTACGCTATTTGCTTGAAAAGGCAAATGATACAGAGCAGGCAGTTTCGTTACTTATGAATCTGCCGATCGCTTCTAACTGTAACATTTTACTTGCAGATAAAAGCGGCAATATGGTGGTGGCCGAATGTACGCCGACGTTCAAAAAAGTTCGTGAAGCGGAAAGCTTTCATGGAAGCAGGATTGTCTGTACCGTCAATAGTTTTATTTCTGATGAAATGAAGCCATATGACGACGCAAAGGGGAACGATTATGATTCCCACAAGCGGTATATGGTTGTCATGGACAGCTTTTCTTCGGGAAAGATAAGGGACGATTATATCGAGACTACCGGGCAGCTTTTGAAAGGCGATTATGGATTTATGTGTCAATATGACAATGAGCCAGACTTTGAAACCGTTTGGAGTTCCCTATTTGACTTGGAAAGTTTGGCTGTTTACCGTGCAGAGGGCGACCCAAGAAAGAAAACTTTTGTCAGCGATAACAGGCTGCAGGATTTGATATTTAAGTGAGCAGGGATCCTGGAAGCTTAACAAAGCAAAGCACAAAATATTAGGAGAATCCGTCGTTATTTTTCTATACTATAGGAAGCAAAACCGGCTTCCTATAGTCGGATTTACGGCACGAAAAGCATGCGCCTTTTATCAAAATTTGCTTTGCAAATTCTGATAAGCTATATTATAGGAAGCAAAACCGGCTTCCTATAATCGAATTTACGGCGCAAAAGACGCGCCTTTTATCGGAAATCGCTATGCAATTTCCGATAAGTTATACTATGGTTAAGGTGGTGTGAAAAATTTGAAATTGAAAATTATTGGTAGCGGCGGCATGTCAATTATTCCGAGCTCATTTTGTAAATGTAAAATTTGTGAGGAAGCCAGACAAAAAGGCGGCAGGTATGAACGGTTAGGGCCAAGCCTGTATATTGATGATATAAAAATGTTGATAGATACACCCGAAGATATTGCGGTAGCCTGCAACAGACAAAGAATATCGGAAGTGAAACACCTTTCCATTTCCCATAGTGACCCAGACCATGTCAGGGGTATTCGGATTGTTGAAAAGATAGGTTGCGACTTTATTAAAGGAACGAGTATGCCTATTGGCTTTTATGCTCTTCCAGAGGTCATTAGAGATATAAACCAAATGAACCGTGACTGCTTTAAATATTATGGTGACGTTCTTCATTGTATTTCTGTTAATGAAACACCGCATATAAAAATAGATAATATTGACATAGACTTAATCAACAATAACCCAAGCCGAAATATCACTTTTTATGTTCTGAAAGAGCATGAAAAAAAGGTTATCTATGCCTGTTGCAATCCGAAACCTTTTGCTCATAATGACTTATATTTTGATGCAGATATTTTGATTATAAGCATGGTTTCTGATGATGGAGTATTAAATGATGGAACGAAGCTTATGGATACGCCTTTGAAAAATGAAATATTTACTTTGGATGAGATCTTCACTTTGCGTATTCCGCCAGTTCATATACCCTTGTTTTTGTTAAATCCGCCGCTGTCATTGCTTCCACTAACGGCTGTATGCTTCCGCCTTCACACTCCTGTCCTGCGGCTTGCACTTCTGCTTCCTTGAATGCAATCCACTCTCTTTCCTCTTTCCGCAAAACTTCCATGTCCGATTCGCTCAGGTTCGCTTCCAGCAGTTTCCACACGGTGTTGAGGGCATCATCCCACAGTTGGTACATCTCTGCGGCAGTTTCATTCATATCCATTTGTGTGACGGCTTCCTTCTGTTTTTTCTCTATTTCTTTCTCCCTCTCCTTGGCATAAGAAATTTCTGTGGCAATCTCATCGGAAAGACTTGGTTGGAATGTGGCATCCCCGGCTTGTTCTGCTGCTGATTCGTCTGGTGCGCCGTCAGGGAAGGAATAGACATCCCCGGTCTGAAATCCAACGGCGCCTGAGGTAAACGCCACTTCCGCCTTGCCTCCAGTGACGGAAATATCTGCCGACACATAAGGGTTCTCGCTGGTAAAGCGGAGTACGTCCCCCTCCCAGACTGCCGTGCCCTCCAGCTCGCTGACGCGATAGACGCTGATTTCTGCCGTATAGGTTCCATCTGGCTGCAAAGCAAGGGTTAGCTGGCTATAGACATCAGATGTGCCCTGCTTATCGGTATAGATGCCGGAAACATCTTCTTTCTCTGCCTGCTTCGTAACCACCGTCTGCTCTGTATTTTCCATTTGTTCAGGTTCCGCTGTCCGTTCCGTATTTTCCATTTGTTTTGGTTCTTCCGTCTGTTCTATATTTAACGTGTTTCTGCTTGGCTGGTTTGTTTCGACAGGTAGTGAATTATCGCCGCCATGCGTACCGCAGCCGGACAACAGAATAGCACTTAACGACAGTGCCAGTAATACTTTTTTCATAAAACTACCTCCCCAATATATTTTTGCGAATGGACGATATCCATAGGTGTTAGTCCACCTTTCATCGATGCATTCCGATTTATTGCTTTGATATTTCAACCTATTCTAACATACAGCCCTATTTTTCTCAATAGAAATTGAACTCACCACTTGACAATATGGCAAAGGACTTATGTGTCAAGATGAGATTACGGTCATGGACAGAGGGAAGTACATCATGTAGCTTAGAGAGGTTAGACCATACTTCTTTAATAAGTTTGACATCACCAGGCACAAGCAGTTAAATTATGAAAAAGTGTCACCACTGGTGACACAAATCAATTGAACAAACAATTTACTGATTTTATCAGGAACAAAAAGTATTGAAGAGAAAGAGTTTTATTTAAGATTATGCATACAAGAGAACTATAGTAAGCGTGAACGGGAAAGGCAACTGGATAGCGTTTACTACGAACGTTATATGTTATCTCAGGAAAAGTATTGCCCGAAGGGATAAGAAAATAAATAGAAATCCTTTTTTTGATTCTTATGTCATTGAATTTATGGATTTACCAAATCCATATAAAGAAAATGATCTCAGGAAAGTTTTGTGGTATAATCTCGACAGAGATTATACCCGCGCCAGTTCGCGTCCGACCAAAGGGGGGACAAACGCCTAAGCGAACTGTGCGCATCCCCCCGAAGGGAGCATGTCCGGAGGACATGATATAATCTCGACAGAGATTATACCCGCGCCAGTTCGCGTCCGACCAAAGGGAGGACAAACGCCTAAGCGAACTGTGCGCATCCCCCCAGAGGGAGCATGTCCGGAGGACATGGTAACAATGAAGCCGGTAACAAATAGAAATTGTGTGATAAGCAAGCTAATTAAGGAGAAAAATCAAATGAAAAGAGAACTTGGGATTGCCAGATGTGGCTTAGCCTGTTGTTTATGTCATGAAAACATTACTTGTAATGGTTGTAACTCTGATGAATGTATGGATAAAGAATGGTGTGAAAATCGAAAATGTTCTCTTGAAAAAGAAATACCAAGCTGTTCTTTATGTGAAAATGACTGCCACAAAGGGCTTTTATCAAAAATGAAGCCATACGGATTCACAGTATTTGTTAAAAGGTATGGGCTTGAAGCATTGCTTGATTGCCTTGAAAGGAATGAAAAAAATGGAGTTATTTACCATCGGGAAGGATTGATTGGGGATTATGATAATTTTGATGATTTAGAAAAATTGATTGAGTTCATAAAAAGTGGCGTATGACCATTCATATTTGCCTTATTGGAAATTCAAGTATCAAGGAGATAATCATATTATGCAGGAATATATAAAGAACAGGGTACATGAATTATACTGGAATGATGACATAAACTGTGCAAGGACAGCAATCATTTGTTTGAGTGAATTGTTTGAAACCATGATTGAACCACAGGTAATATGGTCTGCAGTTGGACTACATGGTGCAGGCGGGTATAGGGCGCAATGCGGTTTAGTCGAAGGAACGCTTATGTTTATAGGGATTTATCTTCATGAACTGGGAAAAACAGATAGTGAAATTGTGTCTGCCTGTTATGATTTTGCATCTGTTTTTGACAGCACATTTAGCTCATTAAGATGTTTTGAATTACGTCCTACAGGTTTTTCACAAAGCGATCCGCCTCATATGTGTGAAAATCTGACTTGTAAAGGTATTGAATTTTCATACCAATATATTTTAAAAATCACTGAGAAGTAAACAGCTTTCTTCTCATCAGGAAGCTGGATAGAGCGATAAATGAAACAGGGAAGGATGCGGTCTGTGATTTTGCTGACCATCTCGGCTGGGAGTTCCTCACTGTAGAGATCTTTAAGTTGGTAATGGATATCCCGTGGATAATTATATGGCGGCGTTGATGCCTTTCCTTATTTGTGTTTTCCATGTGGCGCTGTTCTTGTCTGCTTGCCATTCGTTATATTTTTTTCCACGTTCTCCATTGGGAATAACGACGGAGAGATTATACCCAAAGGACATAATGTGCTTGCTGCACAGCTCGTTTCATGTTATCAAGTATGCTGTAATTATGAGGATTGTATCAACGATAACATTCTTTTGCGCTCTTTCAAAATAAGATATAGCGCTCAGATTGAAAACAGTAGCAGGAGGATGGGGAAAGCGTATTTACTTTTGGGCATAGTAGGTATTTTGGTTTTTATAGAAGCTTTTTTCAACGTCTTAAACCGTATTTTGGGGTTGTTTAGATTTTAAACTCTGATAGATACGCCGGGATTTATAATTAAGCAAAGTTTGCAGGGACAGCATATAACAACGTCTCGCTGCCGCCCTGTTCAATTTTTGACATTCAGGTAGGAACCCGGCACAGGGTGCAAAAATGTTCTATGATATAGGCAGTTTATTGATGGTTTATCCCAATTGAATGACTGGCCTGTATGGGATATGCTCCCCGGCGGTGTAACGCAATGCTTCCCTGGACGAGCTGGAACAGGCCGGGATGGTATCTTTGAAAATAAATTTCAATAGGAGCCGTTATAATCGGCTCCTATGAGATATATTACAGGAACCTCTCCGCGAACCCTGTAATCGGATTTACGGCGCAAAGGACGCGCCTTTTATCAATTTATTATTTTTTCACATCAAGAATAGCTGTTGTATCGCCGCTGAAGGTGCTTTTTGCATAAGCAGCACGTGCTTTGGCTTGCCGGACCTTGCGTGCTTCGGGAGTCAGTTCGGCATCTATGCGGCTTTTGGTTTTGGTGATGATCTTTTCCGCCTTTTTCAGTTCGGCGTCGGCAGGTTTATCTTCGTTGATTTGTGTTGTTTTTTGGTCTGTACGAGGTTGGACTGCAATTTTTCCATCAGCGGAAAGTTCGGAAGCCACATCGCCGGTAGCGCTGCCTTCAGGACGTTCTGCCTTGTCAGAATCCGTTTCTTCCGTTTCGCTCTTTTGACTTTCTTTTGTTTCTTGTTCAACGGTATCAGGTTTTTCTTTCTTCTGTTCGGCCTCTTTAGCCTCCTGACGGTCTTTTTCCGCTTTCCGCTGTTCAGCTTCCGTAGGAAGCTTGGAATATTCACCACTCTGGACGAATTTTGTCATGGTATCGGCAGAGGCGTTGGTCAGGCGCAGTTCCTGTTTGATCAGTTCTAATTTTTTTCCGCTGGGAATGTTGGGGTTATTTTTGACTTCATTGACACGATCTAAAGAGGCGGCCATTTGTGAAGCTTTCACCCGTTGCACTTCTTCTTTGGTTTTGCAGCTTTTCAGCCGTTGTTCGTAGGCTTTTCGTTCTGTTTCGATGGCTTTTGCTTTTTTGTAGGTTTCCGGGGCGTTTTTTCTTAAGAACTCCATCTCTGCGGAAGTCAGGCGTTTGCCTGAATTCATTTTCAATTCGATGGTTGCCATGGTCTGACGAGATTCTTTGTCCATCGTTTTTTCCGTTCCTTCGGTTTGTTTTTTTAGCCAATCATCAATAGACATGGTTCCGTCAGAGGTGTAGTCACCGGATGCTTTTTTCTTTTCCCATTTCATTTGCATTTTCATATTCTGGGTGTAAGTGTTAAGCGAACCGATCATCATAATATCCATACAGGCACCTCCTCTTCCATAAATACTACTCTCGGAAACTCTTTTTGTCCGGATTTGTGGGATAATTTTTTGTTAGAAGCGCTCAAATTGATGAGATGTACATAGAACGTACATTGATTAAATTGGACGCTTCCGGCGAAAAACAAGCCACAAAGATGGGGGCAAGGGAGTTTACGAGAGTGCTTATAAAATGTAGCACGGAAATTTTTGTAACAGTTCAGACGGCGGGGAATTTGACAAGAACTTTAGGCGTCAAGCTTACTTGTAAGCTAAAATTCTTGTTAAATTCCACATCGGATGGACATCCCAGCTTTTGTCCGGCGTAGACGGGCAGGAAGACACCCGTCTGAACTGTTACGAATTTCTTTTTCATCCATCCCATATTACAGGAACCGCTCCGCGAACCCTGTAATCAGATTTACGGCGCAAAAGACACGCCTTTTATCAGAATTTGCTTCGCAAATTCTGATAAGTTATACTATTATATATCGGCTTAACAGGAAAAAACTTAATTTGGCATATCTGCCTTTTTTTGTTGTGCACCCCTTTTCAATGTGATACAATTTACTATGAAAGTGTTGCCCGGCAGCCATGATGAGAGCAAGCTCGCTTGCATCGAATCATGGATATCGGGCAACCAAGCCGGTATGAGCAAGTAGGCCGACAGGCCGGATTGCGAATAACGGCGGCGATTGCGTGAGGGCAAAGCCCGGAGCAATTGACTTTCATAGGGAGGCTGGTGCAACATGAAAGGTTGCATGGAAGTTTACTATGAAAGTGTTGCCCGGCAGCCATGATGAGAGCAAGCTCGCTTGCATCGAATCATGGATATCGGGCAACCAAGCCGGTATGAGCAAGTAGGCCGACAGGCCGGATTGCGAATAACGGCGGCGATTGCATGAGGGCAAAGCCCGGAGCAATTGACTTTCATAGGGCGGTTGGTGCAACGCCAAAGGCGCGGAGCAATCGACTTTCATAGGGAGGCTGGTGCAACATCAAAGGCTGCATGGAGATTTACGATGAAAGTCCCAGACGGCAGCCATGGGACGGTCATGCTTGCATGAACCAGCATATGGATACCGGCGGTGATTGTGGAAGAGCCAAAGGTGAGGAGCAATTTTTACGAAAAAAGAAACGTTTTTTCGAAAAGGGAGTATCAAATTTATGAGAAAACATTTATCTATACTGCTTACAATGACGTTTTTTCTGTCAACATTTGCTACAGGGTATTCCTTTGCGGCAGTACGCTCAGGCCGGAGTGCTGCCGATGAAGGCAAGTCGGGGCAGGTCTATCAGAAAGATATTCATTCTCCGGATAAAGTGACTCTTTCTTTTGCCGGAGACATCAGCTTTGCTGACGGTTATGCCAATATGAGCTATTATTACAGCCAAGGGTCGGATATAACGCGATGTATTTCCCCGGATTTAATTGCCCGTATGGATGCTGCCGATATTATGATGATTAATAATGAATTTACTTACAGCCGACGGGGGAAGCCCCTTTCAGGAAAAACCTTTACTTTTCGGGCTAAACCGGAGATGGCGGCAAATCTGGGAAAGCTTTCAGTAGATATTGTATCCGTAGCGAATAATCATGTTTATGATTATGGTGAGCAGGCTCTTGTCGATACTTTGGATACGTTGGAGCAATACGGAATACCTTATGTAGGGGCGGGAAGGAATCTCGGCGAGGCGAAAAAAATCGTATATTTTCAAACAAGTGAGATGAAAATCGCTTATGTAAGCGCGACTCAGGTAGAGCGTTCTCATTTGTTTACGCGGGAGGCCACGGAAACAGCGCCGGGAGTCTTGCGGACTTATGATCCGGCTGTCTTTTTGGAATTGATTAAGAAAGCGAAAGAAAACAGTGACTTTGTGGTGGTTTATGTTCATTGGGGAACGGAAGGGGTAAGCCGTTTTGAAGCAGACCAGCAACGGCTGGGACATCAATATATCGACGCCGGTGCGGATTTGGTTATTGGCGATCATCCCCATTGCCTGCAGGGGGTTGAATATTACCGCGGAGTGCCGATTTTTTATAGTTTAGGCAATTACTGGTTTAACAGTAAAACCAGGGATACCGGGCTGGTGGAAGCGGATATTTCTTTGGACGGCCTTTTGGAATTACGTTTTGTGCCCTGTATCCAGCAGGGCTGCAAGACAATTTTAGTTACTGATGAAGCAAAGCGTCAGCAGATGTTTCGTTTCCTGGAAAGTATTTCTGCCAATGTGAAGATTGATGACCAAGGTGTGATTGAAGAATAACAGAGCAAAGGTTGTCTGAATTGTTGCATTAGGGAAAAAGTAGGGAAAAGGGCAAAAGAGATTATGATCAGGAAGATAATTGATAATTTCAGTCTTGAGCAGATTTGCCGTTCCGGCCAGTGCTTTCGTATGAGCCGAATCGGGGACGGATCGTATAAGATTATTGCCAATGATCAATACATAGAAGTGAGGCAGCGGGGAAAAGAGTGTGAATTTTTTTGTGATGAACAGGAGTTTGCGGATTTTTGGGAAAATTATTTTGACTTGAAGACGGATTATTCGGCGTGTATAGCCAGGATATCTCCAAATGATGATTATTTGAAAAATGCAGCGGCTGTGGGATCCGGCATACGGATTTTGCGGCAGGATTTGTGGGAAATGATGGTTACTTTTTTAATTTCCCAGCAAAATAATCTGCCCCGGATACGTCGGTGTATTCAAAATATCTGTGAAGCTTATGGGGAGAAAAAAGTAAACAGCGAAGGAAAAGAGTATTGTGCTTTTCCCCGGCCGGAGGCGTTGGCCGGGCTTTCCGAGGATGCTCTTCGGACTTGCAATCTGGGCTATCGCAGCAAATATGTGGTGCGTTGCGCCAGAGATGTGGTTTCTGGCGCGTCAGATAGGGAAAAGATTAGCGGAATGGATTATCAGCAAGCCAGAAAGGAACTTTTAAAACTGTTCGGAGTAGGAGAGAAGGTCGCGGATTGCGTCTGTCTTTTCGGACTGCATCATTTGCAGGCTTTTCCTGTGGATACCCATATCAGCCAGGCGCTGGCACAGCATTACGCGGAAGGATTTCCTCATAGCAGATATCACGATATCCAGGGTGTGCTGCAGCAATATATATTTTATTTTGAGATTAACGGATTGTAGGAGAATTCATTATGGATGCTTACGCGGATAATAAAAAAAGAGGGGCGGATGATTTTACCCAGGGGAATATCGCCGTAAAGCTGGCGAAATTTATGCTGCCTGTTTTGGGCGCACTTGTGCTTCAGGCTATGTATGGCGCGGTAGATATTTTGGTGGTAGGATGGTTTGGTACGACGGCAGGAATTTCCGGCGTGTCTACCGGCAGCAATATTGTGAATTTGATTACGTTTACCATATCCGGGCTTTCGATGGGGATTACGGTATTAATCGGCCGCTATATTGGAGAGAAAAAAGAAGAGCGGATCGGCAGGATTATTGGCGGGGCAATTTGCTTTTTTGCCGCTGTATCGTTAGCACTTGCTTTTTTACTGCTTGTTTTTGCCAGAACATTTGCGATTCTTATGCAAGCGCCGGCAGAAGCAGTCGATTTGACGGTGATCTATGTGCGTATTTGCGGTGGGGGAATTGTGTTTATTATTGCTTATAATGTGATCAGCAGTATTTTCCGGGGATTGGGCAATTCCCGTCTGCCGCTGATTTTTGTGGCGATTGCCTGTGGGGTTAATATTGCAGGAGATTTGTTGTTTGTGGCAGTTTTTCATATGAATGTGGCCGGCGCTGCTTTGGCGACGGTAATGGCCCAAGCCGTAAGCGTAGGATTATCGGTCATGATCATGCGCAGACAAAATCTGCCGTTTTCCCTGAAAAAAGCGGATATTTGTTTTAATAAAGAAATCAAAAATTTTGTAAAAGTGGGAACACCTATAGCGTTTCAGGAGGTGCTGACCCAGTTTTCCTTTATGGCGTTGTGTGCTTTTATCAATGGTTTGGGATTGGCGGCTTCTTCCGGGTATGGAATTGCAAATAAGATTGTTAGTTTTATTATGTTGGTACCTGGATCATTGATGCAGTCCATGTCGGCGTTTGTAGCTCAGAATGTTGGCGCCGGGCAGGAGAAGCGTGCCCGGAAAGCGATGTTAATTGGCATGGGTATCGGTTCCTGTATCGGCATTTTTATTATGATGTCAGCGCTTTTCCAAGGAGAGCTGCTGTCCGGGATATTTGCTTCAGATGAGATAGTAGTGGAAAAGGCCGCCGAATATCTGAAAGGATTCAGCCTGGAAGCGATCGTTACTTGTATTCTGTTTAGTTTTATCGGTTATTATAATGGCCACAGCCAAACGGTTTTTGTGATGATCCAGGGACTTGCGCAGACTTTTTTAGTGCGTCTGCCAATGTCATTTTTCATGAGCCGACGGCCTGATGTGAGTCTTGCCTGGATTGGCCTTGCCGCTCCCAGCGCCACGATCTTTGGCATTTTATTGAACGTAATGTTTTTTGTAATTTATACTAAGCAGATGAATCAGCGAAGAAACAGGTAAAGAGAGGTGAATTCCGGATGGTTCGAAATATATGCCCTATTTGTGACAGGGTAATGAAATCCGCACATTACTGCAAAAACTGCAGAAAATGGATATGGCGTCCTTATACGCAGGAGGTAAATTACTATTTGAACGAAAGGCATCCCGCTCAGGAGCAGTATGAACGCCATCCGGATGGCCAGACGGAGGAATCGATTTTGCGAAGCCCTCAAGGAACGGGTAATGCGTTAGATATGGCTGGCTGGGAGCCTTGCCGGTTGTCGGGAGAGGGGCGTGAAACTTGTTCGTATTTTCATGATCATTTAGTGGTTACTGTTGCTGTTATATTTGTAATAGGGATTATTCTGCTGAAATTCGGTGTGGATATGTCTCTTGAGCAAATGAAAAAGGTACATAAGGAAAGCAGTATGTCCAAGAGCCGGGAAGGGGAAAATTCAGATAAAGAATGGGATTATGGGGATGAATGGGATTACCGGGAATATGAAGAAGGCGGCGAGTGGAGTTACGGAGATGAGTGGGATTATGGAGATGAATGGGGCTACTGGGGCTATGGAGACGATTGGGATTATGGAGATGAATGGGGCTACTGGGGCTATGGAGACGATTGGGATTATGGAGATGAATGGGACGAGTGGGGCTATGGAGATGGATGGAGTTATGGAGACGATTGGGGTTATGGAGATGAATGGGACGAGTGGAGCTATGGAGACGAATGGGGTTATTGGGGCTATGGAGATGGATGGAGTTATGGAGACGAGTGGAGTTATGGGGACGAATGGGACTATGGCGATGAATGGGGTTATGGAGAAGATTGGAATGATGGAGATGAGTGGGATTATGGCGATGAGTGGGGGTATGGAGAAGATTGGAATGATGGAGATGAATGGGATTACTGGGAGTACGAGGATGAAAACGAATATGAAGGTTTTCGGGAAGTGAAAAGTTTTTAACCATAATCAGGAAAAGGGGACAGAAGAATGAAAATTAGGGATATCCTGACAACAAAGAAGCCGATCCTGTCTTTTGAGGTATTTCCTCCAAAGACAGAAGATAAATATGAGATCGTGGAGAATGCTGTCATAGCTATAGCAAAACTGAAACCAGCATTTATGAGTGTGACTTATGGGGCAGGAGGCGGCACCAGCCAATATACGGTGGATATAGCTTCTGCCGTTAAGGAACAGGGAGTGACGCCGCTGGCTCATTTGACTTGTGTGTCCTCTACAAGAGATAAGGTGTGGTCAGTGCTGGAGGAACTGAAAAAGCATAATATCGAAAATGTACTTGCTTTGCGCGGGGATATTCCTCAGGATGGGAAAATAGAAAAGGATTATCGCTATGCCTCCCAGCTGATTGCTGAGATCAGGAGGAACGGTGATTTTTGCATTGGCGCCGCCTGCTATCCTGAAGGGCATGTGGAGTCGGCCAATAAAACGGCGGACATTTATTATTTGAAGGAAAAAGTGGATGCAGGGTGTGATTTTGTGACTACGCAGATGTTTTTTGATAATAATATCCTTTATAATTATCTGTACCGTATTCGGGAAGCGGGGGTTATTGTACCGGTAATAGCAGGGATTATGCCGGTAACTAATGTAGTTCAGATCAAACGAATCTGTTCCATGTCGGGAACTTATTTGCCATCACGGTTCAAGGCTGTTGTGGATCGTTTTGGTGATAATCCGGCAGCTATGAAACAGGCAGGCATAGCTTATGCGACGGAGCAGATTATCGATCTGATTGCCAACGGGGTCAGGGGAATTCATGTATATTCCATGAACAAGCCGGATGTGGCAGCAAAAATCAAGGAAAACTTATCGGAAATCCTAAAGTAACCCCATGCGCCGCTGACGCAGCACATCACTAGTACTGCATTGCGGAAATAACAGTGAATACAATGCTTGATATTTTCGTCAGTGCAAGGCGGAGGAAGGAGGCGATACCCTCGCTTCGCTGGGGCAGACTCTGCGGTGGCATCGTTGACTGACGGTGCTGTGTGCCAGTGGCACACGTTTAGCACGGACCGAAGCGGAGCGTAGACCAACGCAGCAATGGCGTAAACAGTGAGTGCTGATTACTCGAGAATTAATGCAATGATGTACTAGGAATGAAAGCCGATTGCTCCGCACTTTGTGCTCTCGCAATCGCCGCCGGAGAAAAGCAGGTGAAGCAAATGAAGCAGATGGATGCTATGGAAGAATGGCTGGAAGGAAATGGAGAGTTTCCTTGGCAGGATCGGGAAATTTTGCGTTATTTGGGGTATCCCCAGGAACAAAAAGTGACGGAACAGGTGATGAGTCTGATCGGGGAGGGAAAGCAGGAATTGGAACAGGCGGCCAGGCCCCGGTCTGTTTGGAAAGAATACCCACTGCGTGTGGAAGGGCATTTACTTACTACGGCCTGCCTGAAAACAGTTAGCAAAAATCTGGAGAAAAATCTTAAAGACTGCGAGAAAGTTCTGCTGTTTGGCGCTACTTTGGGCAGCCAGGTTGACCGGCTTTTACAGAGATATGCCAGGCTGCAGATGAGCAAAGCAGTAATACTGCAGGCATCGGCTGCTGCTATGTTGGAGACATATTGCGACTGGCAGAATGAACGGCTACGGGAAGAATACAAGGAAAAGGGCTGGTATCTGAGGCCGCGGTTCAGCCCGGGTTATGGGGATTTTCCATTGGAATGCCAAAGCAGCCTGGTTTCTGCACTGGAGCTGAGCAAGCGCATCGGCGTGACACTTACCGACAGCCTTTTGATGGCGCCGTCCAAGTCCGTGACAGCGGTGATTGGTCTCAGCAAAAAGCCGCGGGTTTGCACGGTGCAGGGGTGTGAAGTTTGCGGGAAAAAGGATTGTCCTTACCGGCGGTAGAAATTTCGAAAATATAAGACAGATAAGATGTAACTATTCCTGAGAAAAGGGGACAAAAGATGTTATGGGCATAAAAGAAGCATTAAAAGAACGGATTTTATTTTGTGACGGTGGTATGGGAAGCCTTCTTCAGGCCGGCGGGCTGCAGCCGGGGGAATTGCCGGGTACATGGAATATTACTCATCCGGAAGTGTTGGTGCGAATTCACCGGGAATATTTGGAAGCCGGCGCGGATATCGTAACAACGAATACATTTGGCGTAGATTCCTTGAAATATAATGAGCATACGGGATTTTTGGTGGAACAGGTAGTGACAGCGGCTATCCGTAATGCCAAGAACGCAATCAATCAAAGCGGGAAAAAAGCGTATGTGGCTTTAGATATAGGCCCGACAGGAAAGCTGTTAAAGCCACTGGGGGATTTGGCTTTTGAAGAAGCGTGCCGGATCTTTGGCCAGATAGCGGCTGTCGGACAGAAAGAGGGGGCGGATTTTGTCCTCATAGAAACCATGAGTGACAGTTATGAAGCGAAAGCGGCGGTATTGGGAGCAAAGGAAAATTGCTGTTTGCCGGTATTCGTGACGATGACGTTTGACCGGCAGGGAAAGCTTTTAACCGGAGGCAATCCGGCTTCTGTAGTCGCTATGCTTGAAGGGCTGGGAGTAGATGCCTTGGGTATTAACTGCGGATTGGGGCCGGTGCAGATGAAAGCGATTGCCAAGAAGCTTTTGTCCGTGGCGTCGGTACCCGTGATTGTCAATCCGAATGCAGGGCTGCCCCGTAGCGAGAACGGGCAGACCGTGTATGATATCGATTCGGCCCAGTTTGCCGCGGTGATGAAAGAAATCGCTCTTATGGGAGCTGCCGTCGTAGGCGGCTGCTGTGGAACTACTCCGGAGCATATACGAAAGACAGTGGAACTTTGCCGGGGAATCAAGCCGGTTCCGGTTAAGCCTAAATGCAGGATGGTTGTGTCGTCTTTTGCCCGGGCAGTGGAAATTGGCAGGGATCCGGTGATTATCGGAGAAAGGATTAATCCCACAGGGAAGTCAAAATTCAAGCAGGCTTTGCGCGATCACAACCTGGAATATATTTTGCAGGAAGGTGTGAATCAGCAGGACAGCGGAGCCCATGTGCTGGATGTTAATGTAGGGCTGCCGGAAATTGATGAACCGTCTATGATGGAGGAGGTGGTGCAGGAGCTGCAGAGTATTATTGATTTGCCGTTACAGATTGATACCTCCAATATGGAAGCTATGGAACGGGCTATGCGGGTGTACAACGGCAAACCGCTGATTAATTCGGTAAACGGCAAAAAAGAGTCGATGGAGAGCGTTTTCCCGTTGGTGAAAAAGTACGGTGGCGTGGTGGTGGCCCTGGCTTTAGATGAAGACGGCATTCCCGAGACTGCCGAAGGCAGGATTAAAGTGGCCAGAAAAATATATGAGACAGCGGCAGAATATGGGATCGGACCGGAAAATATTTTGATTGACGCGTTATGTATGACAGTCAGTTCAGACAGCCAGTGTGCGGTTACTACCCTGGAAACTTTGCGCAGGGTGAGAGATGAATTGCAGGGGAAAACGATTTTGGGTGTTTCCAATATTTCTTTTGGCCTTCCTCTGCGGGAGAATATTAATGCGGCGTTTTTTACCATGGCTATGCAGAATGGCTTAAATGCGGCAATTATCAATCCTAATTCCGAGGGAATGATGACGGCATACCGCAGTTTTCGTGCTCTCATGGGGTTAGATGAGCAGTGCGGAAATTATATCGAGGCATATGCTGCCCAGGCGGCTGCAGCCAAGGCTGCTAAAACGGTCCGGGCGGCAGAGACAGAAAAAAACGGTGGTTCCCATCAACAAGGCGGTTTGAACCGGGGGATGGAAGTTCGCACCGGGGAGGATACCCATAACGGAAGCGGTTTCGGCGCTGCTTTAGCGGTCAGTATTGAGAAGGGATTGAAGGAGCAGGCTGCTTTTGTCACCCGGGAATTGCTGGAGAATAGGGATTCTATGGAAATAATCAATAAAGGGATTATTCCGGCGTTAGATCAGGTAGGCAAGGGCTTCGAGGCCGGCACTGTGTTCCTGCCGCAGTTGCTGATGAGTGCGGAGGCTGCAAAAGCGGCTTTTGAAGTTGTACGGGAGAAGATGCAGGAAAGTGGCGCAGAGCAGGAGAAAAAAGGACAGATTATTTTGGCTACGGTAAAAGGAGATATTCATGATATTGGAAAGAATATTGTCAAGGTGCTTTTGGAAAACTATGGTTATGAGGTCATTGATTTGGGAAAAGATGTGGAACCTGCGTTGATTGTCAGTACGGCGCAGCAGAATCACACACCTTTGGTGGGGCTTAGCGCATTGATGACGACTACCGTTCCCAGTATGGAAGAAACGATTCGTCGGTTGAGGGAGCAGGCGCCCTGGGTGAAAGTGATGGTGGGCGGAGCTGTATTGACCAAGGAGTATGCGGATTCCATGGGAGCCGATCAGTACTGCCGGGATGCCATGGCTTCGGTAAATTATGCAGAGAAAATTTTATAGTGAACGACAAAAATTTTTTATTTTTGGCGTTCACTGCCAGTAACAATTTTTAAGAAAAATAGTACTTGTATTTCCGCATTTCCTTCGGTAGAATAGTGATAGGCTGAATTTGGGATTCTCTCGGAACAGGAGAGAAGAACATGGGAAACAAAATCAAAAATTACGGTAAAAAGCTGGTGTTTGTCACATTTGTTTTGGCAGCTGGGTGTTCTTATAGCTGCCGTCAGAAGGATGCGGGGGTATCTTTGTCTGAGATACAGACGTCCGTAGCCAGTGATCAGGAAAAGATAGACGTATTCGGGGAAAAGGCCGATGCAGGAAGCCAGCCGTCAGGGGAGGCGGATTTGCCGGATGACAGGGAAGCCATGCAGGAAAGCCAGAGCGGTAGCTGTTTTGTCCATGTCTGCGGCGAAGTAGAGAAGCCAGGCGTATATGAATTGCGGGAAGGCCAGCGTGTCTATGAGGCAATTGGCCAGGCGGGGGGCTTTACCAGTCAGGCGGCGGACAGTTATTTGAACCTGGCGGAGACAGTGACAGATGGAATGAAATTGCTGGTGCCAAACCGGGATGATATGCAAGGAGTTCTGCGGGCAGATCTGGCAGAGAAGGATAGCCAGCCGTCAAAGGTTAATCTGAATACCGCATCCAAGGAGGAGCTGATGACTCTTCGCGGTATCGGAGAGTCGAGAGCGGAAGATATTATTCGTTACCGGGAAAAACAGGATGGCTTTAGCTGTATTGAAGATATCATGAATATTCCCGGAATCAAGGATGCAGCGTTTCAAAAGATAAAGGAGGATATCACGGTATAAGTCGGGTACAGGCGGCATGTGTGATCACGGAAAATGGATAACCGTTTGGGAGGGGCATCTTCTTGCCCGTTTTCAACGGACAAGAAGCATCGTGCGTTCGCCCGATGAGGAAAAACGGATAAAATCAGTCTTACAAGCAAGCTTGACGCCTGTTTTTATCTGTTTTTTCCCGCCCCGTGAACTGTTGCAAAAATTGGTTACGATTCACGGGGAGGGGCATCTTCTTGCCCGTTTTCAACGGACAAGAAGCATCGTGCGTTCGCCCGATGAGGAAAAACGGATAAAATCAGTCTTACAAGCAAGCTTGACGCCTGTTTTTATCTGTTTTTTCCCGCCCCGTGAACGGTAACAAAAATTGGGCATCCGGGCGGCGTCAGCGCTGCCCGGATGCTCTGATACAACGTTGGGGAGGGTAAGAAAGAGAAGATGGCAAAAATTTTAGTGGTGGATGATGAAAAACTGATTGTAAAAGGTATTCGCTTCAGCCTTGAACAGGACGGTATGGAAGTGGACTGTGCTTATGACGGTGAGGAAGCGATTGAATTGGCTAAAAAAAAGGAATACGATGTGGTTTTGTTGGATGTGATGCTTCCCCAATTTGATGGTTTTGAAGTTTGTCAGGCTATCCGGGAATTTTCGGAGATGCCGATTATTATGCTGACGGCCAAAGGCGGCGATATGGATAAGATCCTTGGACTGGAGTATGGGGCTGATGACTATATTACCAAGCCCTTTAATATTTTGGAAGTAAAGGCCCGGATTAAAGCCATTATACGAAGAAATTCCCGAAAGTCCAGGCACAAATCCCAGATGGAGGAACAAATGATTGTCGTTGGCGATTTGAAATTGGATAAAGAAGGAAGGCGAGTCTTTATCGGTGAAAAAGAGATTAATTTGACGGCAAAAGAGTTTGATCTTTTAGAACTCCTGGTGGGCAATCCCAATAAAGTATACAGTCGGGAGTCTCTGCTCAGTATCGTTTGGGGGAATAAAGCGTCTGAATCCGGTGACGTACGTACGGTTGACGTTCATGTGCGGAGGTTGAGGGAGAAGATTGAACCCAGCCCCAGCGATCCTAAATATGTGCATACCAAATGGGGAGTGGGGTATTATTTTCGGGTTTAAGCTAGTGTACTGACACAATTGTATTCAGCCAAACCTCCTTGTCTATTTGCCCATCTGCTGCGTTGGATTTTCTAGCCGTAGTCACCACTACGCCGTTGAAAATCCGCCTTGCAGATGAACAAACATTCTGCGGAGTTTCGCCAGATATAATCATGTCAGTACACTAGTATGACTCGCACTAATTAGCCATATGTTTCGCGCAGGATAAATTTTCAGCCTGCAAGGCGGAAGAGGGAGGCGTAGTGGTGCTACGCTGAGCATTTTTCCTGTGTGCTATCGGGAAAGCAGACCAGCGAAACGTAAGGCTATTTAAATCAGGTTATACTAGTTGGATGTCACCGTTCGGACGGGCAAGAAGATGCCCTGCCTGAACGGTGCAGTTGAATAGTAACAGGAAAAGCAACAGTTCGGTATGGAGGTAACGATGAAGAAAGAAAAACCTCAGGGACAATGGCGGCGCTTGGATAATGCGGCAAAGATTTTTCCGGTTATTGCCAGTGAAACGATGAGTCAGGTGTTTCGGGTTTCCGTGACGCTGAAAGAGCCGGTCAAGCCGGAGATACTGCAGCAGGCGCTGGAGGATATCCTGCCTCATATCAGAAATTTCCGGGTAAAGCTTCGCAGCGGGATTTTTTGGTACTATTTTGAAGAAAACAAGAAAATTCCTCAGGTGCAACGGGAGTCCACTTATCCTTGTAAATATATTGACCCTCACGGGAACCGGAAGTTTTTGTTTCGGGTGACTTATTACAAGCGCCGGATTAATTTGGAGGTATTTCATGCCTTGATGGACGGTTTGGGCGCGGTCAGCGTATTGAAGGATTTAACAAAGAGATATCTGCAGCTTGTTCGGGGGGAAGATGGATTTTGGAAAGAGGATGATGAGAAAAAGCCTGAGGAGCAGGTTTTTACAGCCAAGGACAGTTATCTGGAAAATTATCGGGATCTTCCGCGGCGTAAATATAGTTCCCGGCCAGCGTATCAGTTGGAGGGAAATTATCTGCCCCTGGGTACAGGGCAGGTTCTTCATGGTTATATACAGGTGGAGGAGCTGAAACAAGTATGCCGGAGGCATGGAGTCAGTATCACCAAGTATTTGGCCGCCGCGCTGATTTGGTCGATATGGCAGGAATATCTGAAAGGAAAGCCGTGGGGGCAGCCGGTAGTTTTAAATCTTCCGATTAATTTGCGTGCGTTTTTTGAGTCAGATACGATGGCAAATTTCTTTGCCGTGACGATGATTGGCTATCTGTTCAAAAATCCTGACATCCGTTTTGAGGCTTTGCTGGCCAGAATTTCGCATCAGATGGATGAGAAAACCGACAAGAAAAGGCTGGAGGAAAATATCTCCTACAACGTATCGAGGGAAAAAGAATGGTATCTGAGGATGATCCCTCTGTTGTTGAAGCGTTTGGCGGTAAATTTTGTCTTTCGTCTGAAAGACCAGGCTTATACCATGACTTTATCCAATTTAGGCGTGATTCAGGTGGCGCCCGAGGAGAAAGAAGATATTGAGCGGTTTCATATTATGATTGGCGTGTCCCGGAGACAGCCGTTGAAATGCACGGTATGTTCCTATGAAGGGGAGATGGTCATTACTTTCACCTCGGTATTTTCCGACAGTCATTTACAGCGGCGTTTTTTTGATAAATTGCGGGAGGACGGCATAAAGGTGCGGATGGAAGGCAACGAACCTTCTTCTGCCAGAAAACGAGACATGTATCCCCGTATCCGCAGGGTATTGATTCTCCAGAAGGGAGGAGAGGCCAAGGCTTCCCGGATGGTAAAACAGGTAGAGAAAACCGGCGGACAGGTGGCCAAAGGCATCAAAGGATATTTGAATGGCAGCAGGGATTGGAAAGAAGAACTGCGGCGGAGATTTCATATCTGATAAAGGACAGGGCAGAAAATGAGAAAGATAAGCTGGCAGGGCAAATTGGCCCGGGATATGCTTAAAAATGTAATGGATACGACCATGGGCCATGGATTTCAAACCGGAGAGTTTCGAAAAAACCCGGTGGAACCGGCTTGGGTCTGTCCGGAGGAATATGAATATGAATTGGTGGAACGGGAAAATTTTGTAATGGAATATTTAAGGCCGGTGCAGGTGAGTACCGGCCGGGTGGTTTTGCAGCTTCACGGAGGCGGTTATATCGGCCCGATGCGAAATGTCTATCGCGATTTTGCTGTCCAATATTCCAAAAGAAGTATGGGCGGCGATGTGCTGACTATCGACTACCGGGTGGCGCCGGAGCATCCCTTTCCGGCAGCTTTGGAGGACGCGGCGGAAGCTTATCGGTGGCTTATAGAAGAGAAAGGCTATGCACCGGATAAAATCGTGGTGGCCGGGGATTCGGCGGGAGGGGGCCTAGCCCTGGCTTTGTTTCTTTATTTGAGGGATCATAAGGAGGCGGTACCGGCTGGGCTGATTACTATGTCGCCATGGACGGATTTGACCTGCAGCGGGGAAAGCCATCAGACAAATTTTTATAATGATCCTCAATTTGGCCATACCACGGACAGTATGCTTTATAACAATCCATATGTTGGCGGAGCCGATCCGGAAGATCCTTATCTCTCTCCTTTATTTGGCGATTTCCGGGGAGTTCCTCCTATACTTATGCAGGTAGGAGGCAGCGAAGTGCTTTTAAGCGATACATTATCTGTGGCAGGCAAAATTCGTAAGGCCAAAGGGAAGCTGCGGGTGTCGGTATATGACGGCATGTTCCATGTGTTCCAAATGGCCTGGCGGCTGATTCCGGAAAGCCAGGAGGCTTGGGATGAAGTCGGAATATTCTTGCAGATTATTTATGGTATTTGCCGGAAGCAGGAGGGAAAGGTGGTGAAGCGGGTGAGATCCGGGAGGTACCGTTTGAAAAAATGAAAATCACGGTTATTGCTGTCGGAAAAATCAAAGAAAAGTTTTTTCGGGATGCCATTGACGAATATACCAAGCGTTTGAGCCGTTACTGCCGTCTGGAGATTGTCCAGGTAGCTGACGAGAAGACTCCGGAGCAGGCAGGGCAAGCCAGGGAGCAGCAGATTAAGAGACAGGAAGGGGAGCGCATTCTGGCGCATGTTCGGGAGGGGGCTTATGTGATTGCCCTGGCGATTGAAGGGCAGGTACTAAGTTCCGAGCAGTTGGCCGGGAAGCTTGAGCTGCTTGGCATAGGAGGCCAAAGCCATCTCGTATTTGTCATTGGCGGTTCTTTGGGGCTTTCACCGGAAGTTCTTCGCCGGGCGGATCAGCAACTGAGTTTTTCCCGGATGACTTTCCCGCATCAGTTGATGAGAGTTATTTTGCTGGAGCAGATTTATCGCAGCTTTCGGATTATTGCTGGTGAGCCATATCACAAATAATGTGTGGATACAGTTCACGGGGCGGGGAAAACCGGATGAAAACAGGCGTCAAGCTTGTTTGTAAGACTGTTTTCATCTGGTTTTCCCCATTGGGCGAACGCCCGATGCTTCTTGTTCGGCGTAGCCGGACAAGAAGATGCCCCGTGAACAGTAACAATGTGTGGATTAAGATACAATTATGATACAAAAAAGATGAATATTTGTTACAAACGGAATTTATACTTATGAGCATACGTATTTGCCAAATGATTGGGTGATTTTGTGAAAATAGGGGAATCTTGCTGGCAAATCAGTTGGCTTGCGGGTATATCATGGCCAATAAGGTGTAATTGGTAACAGTTCAGACGGGTATCTTCTTGCCCGTCTACGCCGGACAAGAAGCATCGGATGTCCATCCGATGTGGAATTTAACATGAATTTTGGCTTACAAGCAAGCTTGACGCTATAAATTCACGTTAAATTCCTCACTGTCTGAACTGTTACTATAATTGCGAATATAAGAGGACGGGGGACATGACAGGGGGATGACAGTGGGCAAGGACGAAAGAAGGAGCAAGGAATGAAGGTAGTATTGCTTTTGTTGGCGGTGGTTCTGGCGGGGAGCAGGACGGCAAAAACTATTGAGATAAAGATGCCGGAGCTGCTAAAAGAGGAGTATCTCCATTATGGCCAAAAGGGCGATACATATTTGTTGGAAACGAATGATATCACTTGTTTCCATGAAAGAAGATCCGGGATTGCATGTGAAAACATTGTTCCCATACCGGGAAAAGATTTGTTTATGGCACAGAAAAATGGTCTTTGGGGGATTGTAAGCATACAGGGGGAAGTAATGGTTCCGTTCCTTTTTGATCAGATTCGCTATGATGGGAAGGCCGCAGAAGGGGTGCTGATTGTGTCCTGGATGGGTAAGGAAGGATGTCTGAAGCTGTCAGATTTTTCAGAGCTGATTCCGATTGCCTATGACAGTATATCTGTTTTTGTCAATGGTAAGGCGATTGTGCAGAAGGATGGGAAATATGGAATTATCGATCAGGACGGCCATCTTGACATTCCGGTCGATTATGACCAGGTGCATATCCGGGAGGATGGCACACTGGCGTTATATGATGAATTTTAGTAACCGTCCAGACGGCGGGGGATTGGGGATAAATTTGGGCGTCAAGCTTGCTTGTAAGCCCTAATTTATATCCAATCCCGCATCGGATGGATATCCCAGCTTTTGTCCGGCGTAGCCGGGCAAGAAGATGTTCCGTCTGAACAGTTACGAATTAGAAATGAATTTTGTTGAAAGTAAGGAGGATTCTGTTATGATAAGGAGAAATGTGGGGAAAAGGCTGGTATTGGTATCGGCGGCTTTTGTATTATCTGCCGCCGCCGCGCTGACGGTCTGGGCGAAAACAAGGTTAGATACCGTAAGCGATTTGTATTGGAACAGTGAAAATGATAATAAAGCTACGGAAGCTATATGGGAAGAAGTGGAGGACGCTTATCAATATAAAGTACGGTTGTATCTTAACGAGAGCAGTTCACCGAAAGCAGAGATAACAACAAAGAAAACCAGTTATAATTTCAGACGAAATATGGTTACGGAAGGTGAGTATACATTTAAAGTCCAGGCTATGCCAAAGAAGAGCAGCAGGGAATATACAGACAGCTATTGGTCCGAGGCTTCGGAGGGATATTATGTCAGCGAGAGCCGGGCGGAAAACAATAAGAGCAATAAAGTTGTAGATACCAGTACTGCGGGTCCGGGGGTTCCTGGCGGAAATGCCGCGGACGGCGCGGATAAAGGCGACGCCCAGTGGGGGAGGAACGGAAATGCCGCGGATAAAGGCGGCGCCCAATGGGTGAGGGACGGAGCTAAATGGCAGTACCGCAATGCGGACGGAAGCCGGTCCGTCAATACCTGGCAGTGGATTGACGGAAAATGTTATTATTTTGACAGCGATGGATATATGCTGGCCGATACCGTGACTCCGGACGGTTTTTCTGTCAACGAATATGGTGCGTGGGTCATCGACGGAGTTGTGCAGACACAGCAGAAAGACGGTGTTTCGGATTTGTATGATAATGATACTAACAGGGCTGCTTTGGCTGCATATTGGCATGATTTGAAAAACAATTCCGATTATGAATGGTATTATGATTCCCAAAATGGCGGGACTCAGGATATGGATCCTCATTTTATGGTTCTTGATGTGAATGCAGATGGGGTGTACGAAGTTTTCGTGTATGGCGGAGGGCCGTCATTAGCGCCATATTGGCTGTTATATTATGACAATGGCGTAAAAAAGAAGGAGTGGCGTGAAATGCCGGAGATCGGGACATTGGAAAACGGGCAGTTTTATGTCAGCGGGGGAGACAATGGCCATTTCTGGGGAGAGCGGTATGAACTGAAAGAGAATGTGCTGAATATGCTTGAACGGCTTGAATATAATTTAAATAACGCTGGTTATGAGGCCGTACAGCAGAATATAAAGCAATATACGGATAGGATGGTTCGTTACCAATTTGTTTATCTGTCCGATGAAAATTTAAACCGCTATTTGAGCGGCAATGGCGAAAGCACAGGAGCGCGGTAAAAGGGCGTCTTGATATAAAGGGATTTGTCACGAATATTTTACCCCTCCTCTCATATATTTATTATGAGAGGAGGGGTATTTTTGTGGATAAACGGGACGAGTTAATGAAATTATTTTCCAGAGATATACGGGAAATCCTGAAGCAAACGCCTGCAGAATTTGATCAGGTGCAGGAAATCCGTTTGCGGATACATGCACCTCTCCTCATGGTTTATTACAATCACGAATATTATCTTACCACGGAAGGGAAGCTCAGCAAACAGGCCGGCGAGGCATATATCGTCAGTCGGAGCGGACTGAAGGAAACATTGGAATACATAAGCAGTTATTCTCTCTATGCTTTTGAAGAGGAATTGAAACAAGGCTTTATTACCGTTCAGGGAGGGCATCGGATTGGGGTGGCAGGAAAAGCGATTACAGATGCTTCCGGTATTCGGGGAATGAAATTTATTTCTTTTATCAATGTCCGCCTGTCCCATCAAGTGCGAGGCTGTGCGGACCAGGTGATGCCGTATTTGTATAAAGAAGGACGAGTCCTTCACACATTGATTATTTCTTCTCCCGGCTGCGGCAAAACCACTCTCTTGCGAGACATGATCAGACAGATATCGGACGGCTGCGGACCGGGGCCAGGGATAAATGTTGGAGTGGTGGATGAGAGGTCGGAAATCGGTGCATGTTACCAGGGTACGCCTCAGAATGAATTGGGTATCCGCACCGATATTCTGGATTGTTGTCCCAAGGCCCAGGGAATGATGATGATGATTCGTACGATGTCACCGCAAGTGATTGCCGTAGATGAAATTGGCGGCAAAGAAGATATGGAGGCAATCGCGTATGTCATGAATTGCGGCTGTAAATTAATTGCCACGGTTCATGGGAATTCTCTTGAAGATATCCGGCAGAAACCGGTATTGGGGAGGCTGATGGAGGAAAGATGGTTTGAGCGTTACATTGTGCTGGATAATGAAAGGAAGATGGGAAAGATAAAGGGGATTTATGATTCCCGCGGGCTGGCGCTGTATACGGCAAAGGGGGAGGATTATGACGGTCGGCATCTGTTTTAAATGTATAGGCTGTCTGCTGATTATCGCTGGCTCTTCTGGTTGGGGATGTTGGATGGCGGGGAATTACCGCAGTCGTCTTTGCTTGTTAGAGCAGCTCAGACAGATGGTTTTGATGTTGAAAGGTCAGATTTTGTATGCCAATGCACCTTTGCAGGAAGGCTTTGAGGCCGTAGGACAGAGGACAGAGGGGATACTATCGGATTTG
This sequence comes from uncultured bacterium, assembly GCA_947383005.1. Classification (GTDB taxonomy): domain Bacteria; phylum Bacillota; class Clostridia; order Lachnospirales; family Lachnospiraceae; genus Brotaphodocola. The sequence goes on from CANDBT010000009.1 coordinate 33,508, forward strand.
TTTTCTCAAGTGGCGAAACGAATTGATCAGCAGCAAGGAGAACCTTTCTGTCAGATTTGGAAAGAGGAGGTCGGACATCTGGACGAAAGCTCGTCTTTTTCTTTGGCGGACAGGCAATCTTTGGCAGCGTTGGGGGAACATCTGGGATTTATGGATAAAAATATGCAGGAAAAAAACCTGCTGCTTTATCTGGAGGAATTGGATTTGGTTATTGAAGACTTGCGGAAACATAAACAGGAACGATGCCGGTTGTATATAAGCCTGGGAATTATGGGCGGATTGTTTTTGGCGGTGTTGTTACTGTGAAAGTAGCGAATCCTTGCAGTAGGAGAGCGCAGAGTCTGCCCCAGCGAAGCGAGGGTACATGCTGCGCTGTCCGTATAGCGCTCCGGCGCTGGATTGTGTGAAAACAGGGTCACGAAGTGACATCTTCCACATAGTAAAAGGAGGCGAGAATGGGCGTTAATTTGATTTTCAAGATTGCAGCAGTAGGAATTTTGGTATCCGTAATCTGTCAGGTACTTAAGCATAGCGGACGAGAGGAGCAGGCGTTTTTAACTAGTTTGGCGGGTTTGATTTTAGTATTATTTTGGATGGTGCCTTATATCTATGAATTATTCGAAACTATAAAGAATCTGTTCGCCTTATAGCGGGGAGGGTGCTTATGAGCATAATCACCATTGGAATTGCCGGGATTATTGCCGTATTGCTGGCAGTACAGATAAAAGGGGTAAGAGGGGAATATAGCGCTTGTCTGGCCTTGGCTGCCGGGTGTTTTATCTTTTTTTACGGAGTGGCAAAAATGGCTGGTATCTTTGACGCAATGAAAAAAATTCAGGAAGTGGTCAAAATCAACAGCATATATCTGGCTACACTGCTCAAAATGACCGGAATTACTTATATTGCTGAATTTTCGGCAGGGATTTGTAAAGATGCCGGATATGGGGCTATTGGCAGTCAGATTGAAATTTTTGGCAAATTGTCCATATTGGCGCTCAGTATGCCGATTGTATTGGCTTTGTTGGAAACATTGCAGGGCTTTCTGGCATGAGGGAGAAAACGGATGGGATGGGAAGAATTAAAGATGGAGAATGGAAAATAAAATGCGGAAAGGAGACAGAAAAAAGGGGCGACGTCAGAAAAGGAAGATGGATAATCGTCATGGCTATGCTGTTGATATGCAGCGGATGGATGGGGATAGAGGTACGGGGAGCCGAGGCATCCCAGGATAACGAGCAGGACGGAGATATAGTTTGGAATAGGGAAGCGTCGGGGGAGGAATGGAATGAAATCGATGAGTTTCTCAGAAAGGAGATGGGTGAGACGGACAAGTCCTTCCTGTTTGCGGATCTGGTCAGTGAGATGGCAGAAGGCGGTGGGAAACACATAGGAGGGATATTTTTATCTATGGTGAAACGGTTTCTCTTTCAGGAAATTGCCCATAGCGGACGGATGGTGGGAGAACTTTTGGCTTTGGGATTGATTGGCGCAATATTTTCCGGATTTTCTCATATTTTTGCTGGTGGTCAAATTTCGGAAACGGCATTTTTTATGACATATTTGCTGGCATTTACCATGTTAATGGCAGCATTTACGGACAGCGTAACGATAACCCGGGAGATTTTGACAAAACAGACGGAATTTATGAAAATACTGCTTCCTTCTTATTTTCTGGCGGTTGCCTGGGCGGGGGGAAGTGCTTCGGCGATTGCCTGGATGGAGCTGGTGCTGTTTCTTATCGGGGCGGTTCAATGGCTCTATTTGAATTTGCTGCTGCCCTTGACACGTATCTATATTTTGCTGGTTATGGCGGGAAATATGGTCCGGGAGGAATTGCTGACTAAATTAACCGGGCTTTTGCAGTCGGTGGTGCGATGGGGAATACGCTCGCTGGCAGGGGTTGTGCTAGGGTTTCAGCTTATCCAGGGTACGGTGCTGCCTTATGTGGATACTTTGCAGTCTACGGGTACGCAAAAGCTTTTGCAGCTTATTCCCGGAATGGAAGCGATATCGAAAACGGTTCTTGGCTCCGGCGTATTGATTAAAAACACTATTGGAGCGGCGGCGGTAGCTGTTCTGGTTGGGTTAAGCCTGATTCCGCTGATCAAGCTTTTGATTATGCTGCTGTTATATCAGGCGGCAGCGGCGGTACTTCAGCCTTTGGGAGATAAACGGCTGGTGTCCTGCGTAAGCAGCATGGCTGAAGGACAGAAGATGTTATTGGAGATAGCAGCTTTCGCCCTGGCGCTTTTCGCGATTACCATAGCGTTAGTCTGCGCAGGAACCAATGTATCGTATTTACTATGAAAGTGTTGCCCGGCAGCCATGGTGAATGCAAGCTTGCATGCAATGAACCATGGATATCGTGCAGCCAAGCCGGTATGAGCCAAGTAGGCCGACAGGCCGGATTGCGAATACCGGCGGCGATTGCGTGAGCGCCAAAGGCGCAGAGCAATCGACTTTCATAGGGTGGCCGGTACAATGTCAAAAGTTGCATGGAAGTTTACTATGAAAGTGCTGCATGGCAGCCATGGTGAATGCAAGCTCGCATGCAATGAACCATGGATATCGTGCAGCCAAGCCGGTATGAGCCAAGTAGGCCGACAGGCCGGATTGCGAATACCGGCGGCGATTGCGTGAGCGCCAAAGGCGCAGAGCAATCGACTTTCATAGGGTGGCCGGTACAATGTCAAAAGTTGCATGGAAGTTTACTATGAAAGTGCTGCATGGCAGCCATGGTGAATGCAAGCTCGCATGCAATGAACCATGGATATCGTGCAGCCAAGCCGGTATGAGCCAAGTAGGCCGACAGGCCGGATTGCGAATACCGGCGGCGATTGTAGGAGGGCTGGGGTTTTGCGTGGATTGTACGGATGGGTCAGAAACATGACAGGATTTTTTTTATTTATGTCTGTGTTGGATAACCTGATGCCGGGGAAAGCTTACAGTAAATATATTCGCCTGTTTGCCGGCATGATATTGGTTTTTTTGGTGTTTCAGCCATTGGCCGGAGGGTTTCATCTGGAGGACCGGATCGCCCATTTTTATGAACAGTTTGTATTTCAGTATGAGGCTGAGGACTTGAAACGGGAAATTTGGGGAGTGGAACAACAGCGTTTAGCACAAATTGCCGGTGAATATGAACGGGTTGCAGCAGAAGAAGTCACACGGCTGGCAGAAGATATGGGATTTTTTGTCGAAGAATGCCGGGTGGAGATTTCTGAGGACAAAGAGACGGGACAGCTCGGCGCGTTGTCTGGTGTGCGGCTGAGGGTAAGGGAAGAAGGGCAAAGGAAAGAGACGGAGGAACGAAACGCAGGGGCAGAAGAAGAAACAGGGGCAAGAACAAAACCGAAGAATGTGAAGGTTGAACCGACAATTTCTATAGATGCCGTTGTAATAGGAGGAGATACGGATGAGGAGGGAGCGGCCCGCAAAAACGGCGGAAACCAGGGGGAATCTTTTATGGTGAAAAGGCTGCGAAAAAGAATAGCGTCCTATTATCATCTGGAGGAAGCTTATGTGGAAATTCAAATCTTGGAAGACATTAAAGGGCAGAGATAAATGGCTGTTTTTGCTGACGGTTGGCTTAATGTTTTGCATTATGGCTTTTCCGGTGGATAAATTGGCGCAGAAAGTTCTGCCAGGAGAGGAAGTATCCGGGACACGGCAGCAGTCCATGCAGGATACAGCGGGATTGTGGGAGACATCCGGTTCGGCAGACAGCCAGGAAGAAAACCAGAGCATGAGTGCGGCAGCAGCTTATCCGTCCTCAGCTAAAATCGGCGGCAGCTATGAAGAAGAGCTGGAACATCGGGTAAGAGAAATTTTGAAAACGGTCGATGGCGTCGGGGCAGTAGATGTGATGATCGTGCTGAAGTCTTCTTCGGAAAAAGTCATTCACGTAGACGGAAGCAGTTCCTATTCACGGACAGAAGAACAGGACAGCAGCGGGGGAACCCGTAAGGTAGAAAATCAGGAACAAGAGGAGAATACGGTTATGTCTTCCTATAACGGAGAAAATTCCCCTGTCATTGAAAAAGAATTATGTCCGGAATTGTCAGGAATAATAATCAGCGCAGAGGGAGGAGGAAATCCTGTGGTTCGTTCGGAAATTTCTGCTGCTATGGAAGCATTATTTGGTTTGCCGGCACATAAGATAAAAGTACTAAAGCGGGTGGAGTAAAGGAGTGTCAGGTATGAAAGAACGAAAATTTGGAATGAAACTGAAAGATGTAAAAATGAAGAAACTGTTCAGGAGAAATCAAATTATTATCACGACGCTGGCGATTATGATTGCTGCAGCGGGATATCTGAATTACGCGGGGAAAAAAGAGCTGGAAGCCAGCAGCGACGATATGATTTATGAGGCGGGAATGATGGAGATTTCCGATGAGGATTTATTGCGGGAAAACCAGATGGCTGCATATCCGACATCTGACGAAATTGAGGAGGCGGAATCGCTTGCCAATTATTCGGAGGAACCCGTTTCTGCCAATGGTGAGGCAGGAGTTGCCGAACAGCAATATGCAGAAATTGACAGTTGGGACGAAGGAGAGGAGGCAGGGATGGATAATCCCGGTGAAGCAGTCTTAACCAGCGGATTGACTGTTTCTGATTACATAGCCAATGTGCAGCTTAATCGGGAGCAGATCAGGGCAAAGAATAAGGAAACGTTAAATAATATCATTAACAATACGGCAATTGATGAAGCAGCCAAACAGGAGGCAATACAAAATATGATTGCCATGACGGCTGTGGCTGAGAAGGAAAATGCTGCCGAGACTCTTTTGCAGGCAAAAGGTTTTGCCGATCCGGTGGTGAGCTTAACAGACGGGAAAGTGGATGTAGTGATTAATGCGGTTTCGATTACCGACCAGCAGCGTGCACAAATTGAGGATATCGTTAAACGGAAGACAGAAGTCCCGGCAGACGGGATTGTGATTACTTTATTGAATCTGGAAAATTAGATTATTGTTTACCTTATGGCAAATCACCACATCCTCCAAAGATTTCCTATGCAAAATCGGAGGTTTTTGTTATAATAATAGCATCAGGAAAATATATAGGAGGTAATACCGTGGCAGATTTGGAGAACAAAAAAGATAAAAACGTCCATAAAGCCTATGATCAGGAAATGATCGGGGAGGTAAAAATCGCTGATGAGGTGGTGGCGATTATCGCCGGGCTGGCGGCTACCGAGGTGGATGGCGTGGATTCTATGGCAGGAAATATTACCAATGAGCTGGTGGGCAAGCTGGGCATGAAAAATCTGTCCAAAGGAGTAAAAGTAGATGTGACAGAGGAACATGTTTCCGTAGAGCTGTCTCTGAATATTAAATATGATTACAATATTCCTGAAGTCAGCGGGAAAGTCCAGGAAAAGGTAAAGTCTGCAATTGAAAATATGACCGGCCTGACCGTATTGAATGTAAATATCCGCATAGCCGGGGTCAAGATGGTGGAAGGTAAATGATGGCGAATCATGCAGGAACAGGGAACCGGATGCTTTTATTTGCATCCGGTTCCCTGTTCCTGCATCCGAAATTTAGTAACAGTTCAGACGGGTATCTTCTTGCCCATCTACGCCGGACAAAAGCTGGGATGTCCATCCGATGTGGAATTTAACATGAATTTTGGCTTACAAACAAGCTTGCCGCCCCAAATTCATGTTAAATTCCCCGCCGTCTGAACTGTCACGAAATTTTTCGTATATTGTATAATATAGTTGTAAAATTTGAGCGTTAGTGATAAAATAGGCTGATAGAAAAAAATAAAGGAGAGATGATTTTTATGAGCGATTACAATTGGAATAATGAAGCAGATAATAATGAAAGCAACAGCAAACCGAAGGCTTCCGGGTTAGCGATTGCTGCCCTGGTATTGGGGATAGTTGGTCTTGCCGCCTGGTGTTTGCCTTGTTTGGGATACATAGTTACGATTGTAGGCATTATTCTTGGCATACTTGGCATTCGGGAAACGCAAAAGGATAAGGGTGGCAAAGGTATGGCGATAGCAGGGGTAGTCTTGTGTGCGATTTCGCTTGTCCTTACTTTGATCAATTCTTTTTTAGGCGCGTATATTGCTGTAAATGGAATGTTTTAAGGGAATATCAATTGTTGAGGAAAACCAAATTTGCGTGGACGGCAGGTTTGGTTTTCTTTTTTTATGCCGTAAATCCAATTATAGGAAGCTAATTTTGATTCTTATAAGATATCTTGTCAATTCTTGTTGTAAAATATGTATATTGGTGTTAGAATAGGCACAGACAAAAAGTAAAGGAGAAGTTTATGAACGGTTATAATGGTTATAACGGGTATAATTATGGTGGGAACAGCAGTTCTCCTAAAAGCAAATTTACGGCTTATGCCATAATTTCCTTAATACTTTCAGTTTTTTCTCTGATATGTGGAATTATGGGAATGCTGATGGCTTGTTGCAGTCCTTGTGTGGGTTGGTCGATTTTAACTGTTGGTTTGATTCTTGGCATAGTAGCGATAGCCTTGGTGAAGATAGGAAACGTAGAACCCAAGATATGTAAAATTATGGCAATAGTGGGAACTGTTGTTTGTGCCATCATTTTTCTCGTTTCGTTGTTGCTGTTTTTCCTGGGGATTTCTCTTGGTGAGTCTTTTTTAAGTAATGGTTATTAAAACTAGTATGACCCACACTAATTGCCACTATGTTTCGCGCAGGATAAATTTTCAGCCTGCAAGGCGGAAGAGGGAGACGATGCGGTGGCATCGTTGACCGATGATAACGCAGCAGATGGAAATTTAGACAAGTGAAACATATGGTTAATTAGTGTGGGTCATACTAGTACTACCTTGCGGAAATTTCAGTGAATTCGGCATTCGCTATTTCCGCCCTCTGCACGCCTGCAAAGCTAGACATAGGCACCGCTACGTTGCTAAACGCCAGTGGCGCTTGTCCTGCAGGGACCGGAACGGAGTGTAGAACGTCGCTTTGCAGACGTACAGATGACAAAAATATCAAGCACTGTATTCACTGTTATTTTCGCAATGCAGTACTAGAGGTTTTGGAGAATCGGAGCTTGTGCTGCCGCAGGTTGGATTCTCCTTTTTTATGCACATGGGCGCCCAAAGGAAGATGCCGGTTAAAGCTGACGGGCGCCCGGGCAGCGAGTAGGGGAAGTAGCTATCCCTACTCGATTGTACAGTCTCGCATAAGGGTGGGCGGCTGACGCAGCATGAGGGCTGCGCGGCGAGCAGGAAAAGTCCCTCTCTTTACTCGACTACACAGTTCCGTATAAGGGGGGGTGCTGAGTAGCATGAGCATGCGTCTCGCATGGCGGGCAAGAGAACGCTTCCCCTGCCGGATTGCCACCAGCTCAATGCCACCGGAATACAATAATCCCGATGATAGCAATAGCGGCGCCAAGGATTTTTTTCCATTCAAACGGTGATTTTTCCACACCAAAAAGCCCAAACAATTCAATTCCGTAGGCGACGATAATTTGCGTTACCACGATAAGTAGCGTGGCTTTGGCGGGGCCAAGGCTGTCCATACTTTTAATAACGGTAAAAGTGATAAAAGCACCGATCAGGCCGCCCAGGAGCATATACCAGGGACGTACCTGAAGGATAGCGTTTACCGGGCTTTTATCCATGAAAAACCACAGTACGATACAAGTGAAAAAGGCGGTTAGCTGTACCCAGCCGGCGGCAACCCAGATACCGGTTTGTTTGGTTGCTTCTGTGTTAAGCACACCTTGGATACTCATTAAGGCACCGGAAATAAGGGCAATCAAAAATCCCCACATAGTCAGTCCTCCTCAGATTGATGGTTTGTAGAAAACGGTTGTTTAACTTAGTTTTTCTTAGGAAAGAAGAAATTATTCATAATTCCGTAAACGTTCAGAAGGCGGGGAATTTGCCCTGAATGGGGGCGTCAAGCTTGCTTGTAAGACCAAATTCAGGACAAATTCCCCATCGGATGGATATCCGATGCTTCTTGTCCGGCGGAGACGGGCAAGAAGATGCCGTGTCTGAATGATTATGTAAAATTTTCTCAGAAGGCGTGGAATTTGCCCTGAATAGGGCGTCAAGAGGGTTACTGTTCGCAAGGTACCTGTGGACGGAAACGGGATAGAAGCTATAGATATGCGGAAAGGATTGAAAAATGGGTAAAAATACACGGATTATATTAGCTTCGGCATCGCCCAGGAGAATAGAGCTGATGCGTCAGGTTGGCATTGAGGCGGAAATTGTTCCCAGCCAGATAGTGGAGAAAGCTGCCAGTAAGGAACCGGAAGAGGTGGTGAAAGAACTGGCCAGGCAAAAGGCGGAAGATGTGGCAGCAAGAATAATAGAGGAGTGCGGAAAGAACGGCAAGCACAAAGACAAACCGGATATCGTAGTTGTCGGGGCAGATACGGTGGTGTCTGCGGAGGGAAACATTTTGGGAAAGCCTGCATCAAAAGCAGAGGCAGCAAGTATGATTAAAATGCTGCAGGGAAAGACACATCAGGTATATACCGGCGTGGCTATATATTTTGGGGACAGCGGACAATGGAAGGTTTTTGTGGAAAGCACAGATGTCTTTGTTTGTCCGATAGATGAGGATTGTATCCGTCAATATGTGGAAACGGGTGAGCCTATGGATAAAGCGGGAGCTTATGGGATACAGGGGCTTTTCGCTGCTTTTATCTGCCGGATTGAGGGCGATTATAATAATGTGGTCGGACTTCCTATTGGTAGGGTGTGCCGGGAATTGATGGCTGCCGGAAAATACCCCCAATAAATACTCTCGATAAATATCCCTGATAAATACTCCCAATATCGTTATAGAAAAGCTTCTGTTCGAATATTACCATTTAAGTGGAGAATCATCTTGTCCGTCTGAGACGGATAAAAACCGGTATGCCGAATTCCTTGTTGTCAGGGCTATTGTGCGTGAACGAATGTGGCCGGGCTGGTGTGGTTATTGATTTATGGATGGGGCGGCTGCAGCCGCGCTTCGGCGGAGAGAAAAAATGCCGCTGAAGCGCCGTGGCAACCTCATTTAGGAAATGAGATAAAAAGGCTGGCAGTTGGCAGACTAATTTCCAGACATGTTTTTGTAAGGGGATACATCAAAAAGCTCCTGCCGGTCAGCTAATCCGTCGCCTTGTATCAGGGAAGAAAACGGAATAAAGTAATAGGGGGCATACCGGTATTCTTCGGAGGAAGAATTTTGTAAATCGACATATCGGTAATACAGCGTATGGTCAATGATATTAAACCAACTTACATCTTCCAAAAGGAGTTCTGTATCGCTTCCATCCAAATTAGCCGTATAAAGGCGGCCGAGGGTTTTTATTTCCGGGCAGTCGGTAGTCAACAGGAAATAGAGCTTGTCCTGGTACAAGTTGATTTGGAGCGATTCCCTGGCGGCGTTGGAAGTTACGGGAGAAACAAATAATTCCTGCTGGCTTGTACCGTCCAGATTTATGCGGCAAAGTTTTGTGCGGATCGGAGAACCTTCTCTGTTTTCTGATAAGGAATAATAAATTTTTCCGTCATAAATCAGATATTCATTACAGGAGAATCCGGAAATCACCATCTGGTCAGCCATTGTATCGATATCAATCATGTGAAGCCCGTCTTTGGCCAAATAATAAACCTTGTGGCCTATTACATTGAGATATAACCCGTTGGCAGGTGCATTGGCGCCGGGAAGGCGGGAGAGAAAAACCGGGGTGCCTCCTGTTTCCGGTACATAACCGATATCGATGGAAATACCGTTTCCATCCGTATAATAGAAAAAGCATTTTCCGTCGGCCATGGTTTCAAAGCTCATAACGCTTTCCGGGTTGTCAAAGGCCAAATTGGTCAGGTTGGTATTGCCATTGCCATCTATTCTCATCCGGTAGATATTTTTATCGGTGCTGCCAGCCGGGCTATTTGGGCCAGAGGTAGCACAATAATAGATCCATCCGTCCTTATAGTGCAGATCTTTCATAAAAACATCTGTCAGCAAGTAGGGGGCTGTCTCGCCTTTTTTTATCCAATAAGTATGCTCTTGATCCAGGCCGTTGCGGAAATACAGATAAGTCTGGTCAGAGACCATGCGGGCATAGCAATGGGTGTTGCCAAAAAGGTTGCCGTCGTCTTCGGCGGAATTAGCCGGTATTGGATTGACAGCGGCAGGCTTTTCCTCTTTATTACCAATGTTTTCTTCACCGTTTTCCTGGTGTTCCGGTTTGTCGTTATCCTTGCCTGTTTGATTCTCGGGTGAACCAGAAGTTTTTGTTGATGAAGTCTGATGCGTGCCGACGAGCAGCAGGCTGGCTGTCAGAAAAAATATGGTACAGAAGGCGGCAGCGGCGGCAAATAGGCTTAACAGGAAGGATTTATTTTTGGCCGGTTTTTCCTGAGTCCGGGATAAGACAGGCGTTTCCCTGGCAGGTGTCCGGACAGTTTCGGAAGGTGCAACGGGCAGGTTGTTCATCAGCGCTGCTTTTAGTTCCCCCATAGTCTGAAAACGGTCTTTTGCGTAAATAGCCAGCCCTTTGGCCAAAACAGCTTCATAGGCATAGGGGATGGGAATACCCAAAGCAGAAGGCATTTTCAGGGAATCGACAGTCAGCCTGTCCATGGAGTTTACGGGAGGGGTCCCTGTGATGGCCAGATAAATAGTGGCGCACAAAGCATAGACATCGGTCCAGGGACCCTGTCCATGACGGGAAAATTGTTCAACAGGCGCATACCGGTATTTTAAAATGACCGACAGGCTTTTTTCTTCGTCATCAAAAATTCTGGCAGCGCCAAAATCGATCAGTTTTGCCCTTCCGTTTTGGTCGACCATAATATTGTCAGGGCTGATATCCCGGTGAATCAGGCCGGTTTTATGGATTTCCTCCAAAGTATCAATTACCGGGGAGAGTAGGGAAAAAGCAGCCTCGGCGCTTAAAGTACCGTTTTGGGAGAGAATTTGGATTAAACTTTTATCTAAAAGTTCCATTACAATATAAGCCGTTTTGTTTTCCTGAAAATACCCTTTTGTTTTGACGATTCCCGGGAGAGATTGGTTTTTGAGCAGGAACATAGCCTCCTCGATAAATTTTTCGAGTCCTTTTTGGGAAAGGATTCCCTTTTTCCCGGTGGCCATAGTAATCACCGATAAATTGTCCGTATCCCGATTTACGAAATCACAGGGGAAATATTCTTTGATTGCCAGTTTTGTTTCTTCCTGTAAATCCCAGGCAAGGTAAGTAATGCCAAAACCACCTTGATTTAACGCTTTTCCCAGCAAGTATCTTCCGTCTAGGATCGTGGCAAGAGGAAGATGGCAGTAAGGCAGGGTATAGCGGTTTTCATCGAATCCGCAGTAGGGGCAAGGCCCATTGGCCGTTTTGGGCTGCATACAGCCCATACATCGGTAAATGTTCATTATGCTTTCCTCCAGATGGTGTGCTTTGCATATAAAAATCCGTAAAACGCGTCACTGGCGTACCATGTGCGGCACCGAACTGGCGCAGGTATAATGTCTAACGACATTATACCAATAAAAAAAGAACGTTTCCAGGTTTATTTCTGAAAATGTTCTTTTTATTTTGTATGGTTGTTATTATTGTTCACAGGTATCTTGCGGACGTAACCGCATATGTTCATTTATAATTGCCTGCGGATCGCTCGGATGGCTTATAGTAAACGGCAAATTTGTTTGTCGTTTACTATAAGTCTTCGCCGTTGCTGGCAATGACTTTTTTATACCAACCGTAAGAATCTTTTTTACTTCTTTCCAAAGTCCCATGGCCTTCGTTGTCTCTGTCAACATAAATAAATCCATAACGTTTTTTCATTTCGCCTGTAGTGAAAGAAACGCAGTCAATACATCCCCAAGGGGTATATCCCATTAAGTCTATCCCGTCTTCTTCCACGGCCTTTTTCATTTCTTTTATATGGGCTTTCAAATAATCAATGCGGTATGGGTCATGGCAAGAACCGTCTTCTTCTTTGACGTCGATGGCGCCAAAACCATTTTCCACAATAAACAGCGGTTTTTCATATCTTTCATAGAAAATGTTTAATGCGTAGCGCAATCCTTCCGGATCGATAGCCCATCCCCAATCCGATTCTTTGATAAATGGATTTTTTACGGAATGCTCACTGGAACCATCTGTCGTTTCTGAAATATCATTATGGGCCGTGGAATCCACACAATTAGTCATATAATAGGAGAATCCGATATAATCCACTGTGCCTTCCGATAAAATCTGCTTGTCTTCGTTTGTAATATCCAGGTTATAGCCTTTTCTTTCAAACATTTTCAACGCATAAGCCGGATAATGTCCGCGGCATTGTACATCACAGAAAAACCAGCGATCGTGCATTTGCTGGATGGACAAAACCATATCAGCAGGACGGCATGAATAGGGGTAAATAGGTACCATGGAAATCATATTCCCGATCTTGAAATCAGGATTGATTTCGTGGCCGATTTTTACTGCTCTGGCGCTGGCAACTAACTCATAATGCCCGCATTGGTACATGGCCTGTTCCGGGTCGGGGTAGCTATTAAAATGTGCGCCGCTGTTGGTCCAGCCATATATATCATTGATATAATTCATTTGGTTATTAATCTCATTGAAAGTCATCCAATATTTTACTTTGTGCTTATAGCGTTTAAAACATGTTTCAGCAAATTTTACAAAGAAATCAATGGTTTTTCTGTTCATGAATCCGCCGTATTCTTTTGCTAAATGGTATGGCATTTCAAAATGCGATAAGGTAATGACGGGTTCAATGCCGTATTTTAGTAATTCATCAAAAACGTTATCGTAAAACTGCAGTCCTTCTTCATTGGGTTCCGTCTCGTCACCGTTGGGAAAAATGCGTGTCCAGGCAATGGATGTCCTGAAGCATTTAAAACCTATATCGGCAAACATGGCAATGTCTTCTTTATAGTGCCCGTAGAAGTCAATACCGATATGATTGGGATAATATTTTCCATCTTCTACACCGTCAGTGATAACACGGGGGACACCGTGGGCGCCAGCGGTCATTACATCCGCTACGCTAAAGCCTTTGGAGGTGTTTAAAACTCCGCCTTCAAATTGGTGTGCAGCTAAAGCGCCTCCCCATAAAAAATTTTTACTTAATGACATACCTTTCCTCCTTGTTCTTTTCTATCGAGATTATAGCATATGCACAGTTCGATATGGTATTTTTCCGCGCTTTGCGCAGCACCGAACTGACACAGGTATAATGTCTAACGACATTATACCAATAAAAAAAGAACGTTTCCAGGTTTATTTCTGAAAATGTTCTTTTTGTTTGTTATAAGTTTTCTTCCAAATATTTTATAATTTGGCGTTTATAATGTAAGAATTCATGGGAAAGGGAGAAGCCCTTCTCTCTGGGTTTAGGTTTATTGATGATAATTTCCTGCGAAATACGGCCTGGCTTTCCGGTCAGGAGGCAGATGCGGTCCGAGAGAAGGATTGCCTCATCAATATCATGAGTGACAAACAAGGTAGAAAGTTTAATCTGTTCCATAACCCGCAGGTACCATTGGTGAATTTCACGTTTGGTCAGCATATCCAGGGCAGAAAAAGGCTCGTCCAGCAGGGTGATTTGCTCGGAAAACAAATAAGTGCGCAGCAGCGCCGCCCGCTGTCTCATGCCGCCGGAGAGCTGGGACGGATATTTTTTTTGCGTGCCTTCCAGGCCAAATTGGGAGAAATAATCCGACGCTTTTTGTCGGGCTTCATTTTTTTTCATTCCCTTAATAAGCAGGGGAAGGGATACATTATCTATCACTGTACGGTAGGGAAGCAGCAGGTCTTTTTGAAGCATATAGCTGACTTGGCCTGGTCGACCTGTGATTTCAGCGCCGTTTAGAAAAACCTTTCCTTCGTCAGGCAGACTTAAGCCGGCAATAATATTGAATAATGTGGTTTTTCCGCTGCCGCTGATGCCCAGAAGGGAAACTAATTCCCCTTCTTTCAAAGATAATGAAATTTGATGGATAATTTCTTGTCCGTTGAAGGATTTGCTGACTTCTTTTACCTCTAGTACTGCCATGCTTTATCCCTCCATTACGGCAAATAGTCATTGGTGAAGCCAATATTTTCCGGAAGTTCGGGGTGGGAAAGCCCGTTTTCATTGAGCCAGGAATAGAAACTATTCCAACGGCCGGGATCTATATATCCCCATTGGGGGGCATCGGCCTGATATTTGTTCGATAAGTATTGCTGGCTGGCCAGAACCAGCTCCCGGTCGAGTTCTGGTGCGGCTTTTAACAAAATATCGGCAGCTTCTTCCGGGTTTTGAGCCGCATCTTCATACCCACGTGACAAGGCAGCCAGAAAAGCTTTTGCCGTATCCGGTTCATTTTCCAGGAATGTATTTTGCGAGATAATTACCGGGGTATAGTAATCGAATACAGGGTTTAAATCGGAAAAGGCGAAATAATCCGTTTCTAATTGTTCTAGTTCCATCTTTACCCCTGCCCATCCGTAAAATATCCAGATAGCGTCCACAGAGTTGGTTTTCAGCGCAGATACTTCGTCGGTTACTGTGCTGGGAATTAGCTGGACCCGGGAAAAATCGCCGCCGTCTTCTTCAATAACCGTCTGTAAAGTAGCCAGTTCCACAGGGGACTCCCAGGTGGCATATTTCTTTCCTTCCATTCCCTTGGGAGTGTCCATGCCTTCACCCTTCCGGGAGACAATTCCGGAAGTATTATGCTGGATGACCGCAGCGACCGCTTTGATAGGAAGGGCATTGTCGCCTACCAGTGCCGGAGCCATAGTATCCTGGAAAGATATGCCGAATTGGGCTTTGCCAGAGGCGACCAAAACTTCGGCTCCTCCTTCCGGCGGCTGGACAATTTCCACATCAAGCCCGGCTTCGTCAAAATATCCTTTTTCCTGGGCTATGTACAATCCGGTGTGATTGGTGTTGGGAGTCCAGTCTAAAACAAAAGTGATTTTTTCCCGCAAAATGTTTTTCTGCTGATTATCGGAGCTTGCATCCGCGTTTTCCGGGGAGACACCGGAAGAATTGGAAGGGGCAGTATTTGTGTCGGCGGCAGGACTGGCATTGGATTCAGCATCAGAACCGGCGGCGGAACCGGCACTGGAGCCGGTATTTTTTTGGGGACTGCAGGCGGTCAGAGAAAGGGACAAGGCCGCAGCCGTGACAATGATCCATATTTTTTTCATAATCTATTCCTCCTTGGAGTGTGTGGAATGTATTCTCCTGAGTTGATTTGTTGTAACCGTTCACCCGATTTTAGTTTTGTTCCCAGGGCATTGACAGCCGATGAAGGATATCTACCGCTTTCATCAAAACCAGGCTGATAACAGAAATTAAAAAAATTACCGCAAACATTTTGTCAAAGGCAAAAGCTTTTTTGACCCGTGTCATATATACGCCCAAGCCGCCGAAGCCGCCCAGCCATTCCGAGATGACCGCGCCAACTACCGCGTAGGAAGCGGAGATACGCAGCCCGGAAAAAAATTGCCCCATGGCTCCCGGAAATTTAATATAACGAAAGATTTGCCAGCGGGTGGCTCCCATAGCCCGCAGCAGATTGACAGCATCCGGGTCGGCGGATTTGAAACCGCTTAAAAGCCCGATGGCAATGGGAAAAAAGGTAGTGATGACGATTAAAATTATTTTCGGCGTCATTTCATATCCAAACCATAAAACTAAAAGCGGTGCGACAGCCACGGCAGGAACGGTTTGAGTCAGGATGACTAAAGGATAAAGAGCCTGGTAGAGAATGTCAAATCGATCCATGGCTACTGCGATGGCAAAGCCCAGGAAAATCCCCAAGGCTAAACCGGCAAACGCTTCTGATAAAGATATCAGTGAATGTTCCATCAGAGCGGGAAACTCGGTGACGAATGCCTTCCCCACTTGGAGAGGGGAAGGCAGCATATAAGCGTCAATAAGCCCTGTGCTGGTAATACATAGCCAAAAGGCAAGAAGAAGAAAAACGGCGGAACAAGACCATAGCTTATTGATGATGCTTGGTGACTTTTTGATCAATGGTCAGCACATCTCCTTCCGGGCGGTAAGTTACTTTGATGTAGGCGGCTACCGACGGCGCCCCTGCACGGATAGCGATATGCTGGCATTCTTTGACAATATCCATTAGTTCGTCGTAATCGCCTTCGATAGCCGTTTCAAAAGGCCCTACATAGCAGGAAAGCCCTGTGTTTTTAATATAGGCAATAACTTCATCAACGATACGGACCAGCTCCTCGTCATTAGCGGCTTCGGGTAAAGATTGGATGGCTACACTTGCGTTCATAAAAATCTCCTTTCTTGTGTAATGTACTCTCGGAGTCTCGCTGTGCCTGAATTTGTGAGATGATATTTGGTCAGATGTACATAAATTGATAAGGCGTACGTGGAACGTACGTTGATTGAATTTAGGTGCATATGGCGGAAAATCATCCATAAAGGCAGGTGCAGGAGAGATTCCGAGAGTACATGGTAAATATTGTGCAAATTTTGGGCAAGTCGATAGGAGTTTTCCCTGCTTGCCGCGCATCCCACACGCCGCTTTAACGGCATATTCCTCTGTGTGGGCCTGTGCAATCGAGTAGGGGAGGTTACTTCCCCTACTCGCCGCGCCGGGCGCCCGTCAGCTTTAGCTGACATCTTCCTTTGGACGCCCGTGTGCAGAACAAAGAGTCCGGCTTGCCGGACTCTCGCGCCGGAGCGCGGCTGCGCCAGCAGCCATCTTCCTTTGCGCGGAGTGCGCATCCACGCGGAGCGTTTTTGTTTCATAGGACGTACTTTCCTATGAAATAAAAAATCCGCCTGGACTGCTCCGGGCGGAAAAATATGGCTATATTGACTATGCAGACTGCATATCTATTGGCTCTCAATAATTCCTACGCTGGCATTATCCAGATCAGGTTCCAGGGTTTAAAATAAATTCCTATTTTATCTCAGCCGGACAAATATTCCAGCACCCCTTTTGATTGTAGGATAAGTCTATCACGGTTGGGGGTATAAGTCAATAGGTTAAAATCAATCAATTTTTTTAACTTTACAGAGGTTTGAAAAAATGTTATAGTTAAAAAAAAGAAAAATATAGTTAAATAAGGGGAGAGAGGGATGAGCTTTACAAGAGATAGGAGAAATCAGATAAAAAGATACATTTTAGAAAAAATTAATGAGGGCGGAGCAAATGTTGTAAAACGTACGGCTGAGACATTTGGAATATCAAAAAATACTGTATATAGATATATTTATGAGATGGAAGAAAATGGAATCATAAAAAAGGATAAAGGTAGCTATAAGCTTGTAGAAATATCAGAAACATTTGTGTTAAAAAGGTCAGTAGGTGAACTTACAGATGAGGATTTAATATACGGGAAATATATAAGTAAATATATAGTAAAATCTCACTATGCATCGAACGGCTTCTGAAGCCGCATAAATACAGTGTTTTTAAAGCGGTTAAGAGTGGTAAAAAGCAGGGAAATGTAGGTAATTCCTATTTTATTCCTGCACCACTCCTATACCGCTATTCCTATATTTTGAGCAACTGCGACTTTGCTTTTCTACACCATTATAACATCCTATTTTATTTTTTCTATTTCTGTTTTCAGCCAATCAAATTCTCTTTGAGTATAAACCTTTTCTGTAATATCCGAAATCTTATGACCAACCATGTACTTGATAGCATACTCATCCACTCCGTATTTCTTTGCCATCGTTACAAAATGTTTTCTGCCGTCATGAGGTCTGTGTTCCGGATTCAGATTTAACTCGGTTCGTATCAAATCAAAGGCTTTTGTGTATCGGTTGTAGGTGAGCTTTATATTTTTCTTGTTCCGAGCACTCGGATCGACCCAGTTCAGCAAATACTTACTGCCGAGTTCTTCAGCTTCTTTATATTTCATTTCAACCAAAGAACGAATCTTGCTATGGATCGGAACTATCCGTTCGCTTCCGGCTTCGGTCTTCATACCGCCTTTAAACGTTCCCTCTGTCAAATCTACATTCGCCAATTCTATCAATCCAAGCTCCTGAGGGCGCCACCCAGAATAGCATTGAATCAAGAGGATGTCTATACCTCGTTTATCGTTTACATGCTGCCATAGTAGCTCAATCTCTTCTTCAGTAAATGCGATATGCTCCCGTTTGACATTATGGCACTCTTTCACAACTTCATCGGTCAGTTTAAAGGTTCGGGAATAGTTCCTGTCCACAATCTCATATTCCAAAGCGTAATCCAGCATCAGGTTAAACAGCGACTTAATTTTGTTCTTCATAGTTGCGGTCGGGGTCTGCTCAACACCTTTGATAACTGCAACACCTTCTTCCATACATCCTTTGATGTGTCTGGCACGAATATCCATCACCCTCATACTGTAAACAGCGGAGCAATACTCCCAGGCATTCTCGGCAGCCTTTGGGTCTTTGACCGTCTTCTCATACTCAGGGAACCATTTGTCGTAGAGTTCCTGCATGGTGATGGCAGGCTGCAAGTCATATGGATTCTTGTTATATTCTACGAGGGCTGTATACGCATCATTGTATGTAGGAAAGTAGGATTCTGGTTTCAGCGGTTTACAAATAGGTCTGCCGGTTGCTGTCTTACCAACTGTAATCATAGCCCGGAAGGGATTGCGCAGGTTCCGGTTCTTAATCTCGCTGATTTGTCCGAATCCGTTTGGCAATCTTCTTCTCTTGTTATTCTTGTTTCGGGGTTTTCTCGGTTTTACGTCCGGCTGTATTGGATATCCACAGTGCGGACAGAATGTTGCTTTGTCGCTTACCTGTAATTCGCATTCAGGGCATTGCATCAACATTGTACATCACTCTCCTTCCACAACCAGCATTATAATAAATAGTGTAGGAATTGTCAACTCCTACATTTATATTTTCTTGCTAAACTCATCTGATTTCTAACCTAGATTAAATACAGTACGCAGGTGACATGTTTTTCTGATAGCCTTAACATACAAAATCCGAAAAATTCCCGGGGTGAGATTTTGGAAAACATTTTGAAGGAGGGCTGTATGGACACCATATTTCAAACTGGTTCTGTACCGGTTGCGGTCGCCGCCAAGGTATACGGTAAAGACGCTTCCTGGATACGGGCTGGCATTATTTCCGGTTGGCTTCCCATCGGAACAGCCACAAGGAATGGTCAACTCGTAACCAAAATCGAAGAAATCAACAGTAAGCTGGGACGGATTAACTTTTATATTTCACCCAAATTGCTGTATGAACAAACCGGATACCTTTGGAAAGGAGAAAAAGCATGAGTACGACCATAAGACCTGAACTATCAGAGAAGAATAAATATTGGATTGACCGTCACCGTTATTATGAGCTGAAACATTTTTGTTTACAGTATCCTACATGGAAAAAAGCTTATCGAACACTGGATGGAATGAGTAAGAGACCGAACGACCATCCAATACTTAGCAAACTCAACGTAGTGAGTGACCCGACCGCTAGATGTGCAGTTACAAAAGCATATCTTGCAGAACGGATAGCGATGATAGAGGATGTTGCAGAGGATACGGACGAAGAACTGGCAAGTTACATTTTACATGGGGTAACGGAGGGCTGCTCCTATGACGTATTGCGGGTGAGGTATAATATTCCGTGCTGTAAGGATATTTATTACGACTTGTACAGACGGTTCTTCTGGCTGCTGAGCAAGGAAAGGGAGTAAAGTTCGCAGAGATTTCATCTCCTTTAATGAAAGGAGCGTGAAACTATGAGTGCAATAAAAAGATGGTTTGAAGATCATATTTCAGAGATTACGGACGAGGAATTACTGGAAGGTGGTTATGAACAGGAAGAGATTGACTTTATGAGAGAGTGCTTTACAGGAAAGAAGATGGAGTCCTAACAGGGGCTCTTTCTTTTCTGCTTAGAAAATGTTATAATTAAGCCGATACCTGATACTTTTTGTTTTATATTTCGCAAATAATACATCGCCCTTTATGAAAGGAGGACACATATGACGGAACAAGGTTCTAATTTTGAAGAAAAGGAGAAAACCGAAATGATGAATGTTCAGGAAGTGGCAAGAATGACCGAATGGCTCAGAGCAAAAGGCATGAGTGATACGGAAATTCTCAACTGTATGAATTACATCGCTACGGGCGTTGGCTTACCGATGAATGACGAGCCGTCCGAAGTAAAAGAGTCCGAATGATTCAGAGAGAAGGGTCGCTTAACAGCGGCTCTTTTCTTTTCGCAAAATTTACAAAGACTATTATGAGAAACAGTAGCTCAGTTGGTAGAAGCGAATGAGGAATAGTAGTAATTTGCCCCTCATTAGGTCACAGGTTCGAGTCCTGTCTGTTTCAATGCAATGGATAGATGTCGGTGGAAATCCGATGGTAAGATGCGAATGCGTAGAGTGAAATATCTCTACCTGCCGGGCAACCGTTTCGTCAGCGTGACCCTGAAGTCATTGCATTTTCTTTTTATTTTCCGCAAGCGTAACACTCCCTATTATGAGAAAACCGTGAAAGGAGATTCAAAAATATGAGCAAAGTTATCAATGTAGATTTTCGGACGAAAGAGGAAAAGAGAGCTGCTTTTAAGGCGAAACTTAACGAAAAGATTCAGGATGGTAAAGACTGGTTTATGAGGAACAAGGAGTACGTGATTACCCTGACTCCTGTAATTGTCGGCGGCGTTACTACGATAGCAAAAGTAGTAAGCAAGCGGGTCAATTTAAGGAAACAGGAAGAACTGAAAGACTTGTATTGTTATGACCGGTCTTTAGGACATTACTGGAGATTGAGAAGAGAATTGTCAAATAAAGAATGGCTCGAAATTGACCAGCGTAAGAAAAACGGAGAAAGACTTAGCGATATTTTGGCTGAAATGAAGGTTTTGAAATGAGGAACAGAGGGATTGTCGTATACAACGGCTTTTCCTCTTTTTAATCTAGCTTAGAAACCAGTACACAGGTGACTGAAAAACATGGTAATTTGGTATCTGAAAAAATCTATGGAAGGAGGAACAGTATGCTAACGGTTGTTATATTTATCACAGGTTTTCTTGTTGGGTGCGTTATTACAGTTGCAATCTTTAAACAGAAATGTGTTGGGGCTTTACGGGTTGATACATCTGATCCGGACGGCCCTTTTATATTTCTTGAAGCATCTAAGAGTATCGACTTTATCGCATCAAAAAAATCGGTCATGCTGGAAGTAAATCTCAAAAACTATATTTCGCATGACTAACAGTTCCTTTTATGGAAGCTAAAAACTTGGTAGCGAAAGGAGAAAAATATGAACGAAGACATTATCACAATGTTGGACGAACAGATTAAGGCCGAACTCGGAGGTTTATCCGGTCTTGCAGTAGGAAGCAAGGAACATACGGAGGCAATAGAGGGTTTAGCCAAGCTGTACCGGTTAAGAATCGACGATTCTAAGGCTGCAATGGAGTACAACAAAGAGATTGATGACGAAAATTTCAGACGTGACCAGATGGAGCAGGAGAAAACGCAACATCAGGAACAGGTGGAAAGAGAAGAACAATCTCGGAAGGAACAACTTTCAGAGCAGAAGAAGGATCGTTATATAAAGATTGGTATTGCTGCGGCTGAGCTTATGGTGCCGCTGGTGTTCTTTGCCAAAATTTATCAGATGGGATATGATCTGGAAAAGGACGGCACGTTTACGGTTCAAACATTGAAGAACTTGATTCGGTTCGTTAAACCGACCAAACGATAAGAGTTTAAGATTCCAAAGCGAGAAGGCGTGATATTTACAGCGCCTTTTCGTTTTTCCTTCGCTAAAATTGCATATTCTCTTATGGAGATACAAAGAGCTCTTTAATCTCTTAACTTAACTATGAAAAGGGTGTATGATATGTAGTGCACTCCAAGTTACGAAAGGAGATAATAATATGAGCCAAATAATTAAACCGGAGGGTATTGAGTTGATGGAATACCTGAACGAAGGGTATGCAATTTGCAACAAATGCGGAGCAGTTATGGACCGCAGGGAACATCCCAGGGGTGGAAATGATATTTATACCTGCCCATCATGTGGTTGGAATGTAGACGTGATGGATTATGAGTACGAAGATGATGATGAGGAAGAAGAATGGACAGAAGAAATGCTCGATATGTACGCAGGAAATGTACCGCCAGATGGATGTAGAGCCTGTGGAGGTCCTTATCCGAGCTGTAAATTGTCATGCCCAGCATTTGACGAGTAATATTAGGGAGAGGAAGTCCTGACGAGGGCTTTTTCTCTTGCATTTTCGCATTTTATACAACTCCTTTAATGAAAGGAGAGTGAGTTTTATGAGAAATAAAGTATTGAGTTTTATCCACGATAAGAAGGCTTATAATCTTGGACAGTATTTAACAAATGGTGGACTGATTTTGGTGTCTGTAGGAGTCGTATCAGCACTGATAGGAAATCAAATAAGAATAAATGCTGTTGATGAGAGGGTTATTATTGGTGGAGAACTTCTTGAAAAGTATTTTAATGAAGTTTACAAAACTGTTATCGAAAAGATGGAGTCCTAACAAGGGCTCTTTCTCTTGCGTTTTGGGAGAATAAATAGAATGAGGTATCATTACAAGAAGCCAACGATGCCACGGACAAAGTTTGGCAGGTGTTATATTTGTGATCATCCGGTTTACAATAGTTGTACTCTATTTGAGATAAGTGGGAAAGGTCTCGCTGTGATCCAGCAGCGATTTGATAAAGAAACAAAAAGTACCTGGTGGGGTGAGATAGACCAGTGGCTTACTGCTGAGCTATATTTGCATCCGCAATTTAAAGTATACTTTGATAAACGTGCAGGTACTTGTACGGACGATGGTTTATATCCTACTGTGACAGTCCGGCAAATTATGTGGGCATTGAAGATGAAGCCTATTAAGCGTGAACGATGGGAAACGGTCTTTGACAGACGTGATATTTAGACGCAAGATTTACAACCTCTTTAATGAAAGGAGGATGAAACAATGACAAAAACAGGTTTTCATACATACGACATTTTTAATAATAAGGATGTGATAACGAGATGGAAATATTTCAATTTCTGTCACAAGAAAGCTTTAAACTGCGGTCTTGTATGCAAATGTATTATCAAAGACTCAGTACCAAGGCTTGAACTGTGGGGAACGAAATATCAGTTTCTCAAATATTATTTACAGACCTTGACGAAATGTCAATATAAATTGGATGGCGTTAGACGTTGTATATCGTTCTTATTCGAGTGAAGGAAGGCCCTAACAAGGGCTCTTTCTTTTCGCATTTTATACATTCTCCTTTATGAAAACCATAGACCGAAAGGAGAAAAAGAGGTATGGACGAGATGAACATTATATCAAAATTCACAACAGCGCTTGTGTCAAAAGTCGCAAAGGTGATTATCAAAAAGAAGTTGGGTGTAGATATGGATATCCGGCTTAAAGAAATGAAGGTCACTATCAACGACGGAACCACACACGCACATTTGGATATTGATGTGGAGCTTAGTAAGGAAGAACTGAAGAAGTTACTGAAGGAAAGTGGTTTTGATTAAAGAGCATGAGCCTGTAACAAGGGCTCTTTCTCTTTTCGTTATATTTACAAGTCCTTTAATGAAAGGAGCGTGATTATATGAAAATCATAACTATTTGTGGGAGCTATAAGTATAAGTCCGAAATGATAAGTGTATATCAGCAGCTTACTGATTTGGGATATATTGTGTTATTCCCAGCTATGGGATGTGAGCGACACGACAAGAAATGGTATCTTGAATTGCATACAGAAAAGATTGCAATGTCTGATGCTATATTTGTGGTGGATATCGATCATTATGATTGGTGTGCCAGAGAAGAATTCAGAGACTGCAAAGACGATTGCTCTTTTAAGTTTGTTATGAGGGACGAAAACAAAATTGCAGTTATCAGTACATTGGCACAGCTTCGCAAATTACCTCATATTGAAAATTCAATCATACGTTCGTCGTATCTCATTGATTTTGAGAAGTGTCTGCGGATTGGCATAGATGCTATTGAACTTTGCTGGTATGGCGAAGAATTTGAGAAGGTTGCATCTGGTGATTTATATTTTGAACTGTATGGTTGGGATTGCGATTCGATTGTGGTGTTAAACCCGGATGCTGTAATCCAGAGATAAAGTTTAGAATTGAAAGGAGAAAACAATGAACAAATTTCTAAGAAAGGCATCTCCCACAATCTTAACCGGTTTGGGGGTAATTGGTGTGGTTGGTACTGCCGTTTTGTCGGTACGGGCTACGCCCAAAGCACTGGCACTTATCAAAGTAAAGAAAGACGAGCTGAAAACAGACAAGCTCACGCCTCAGGAACTTGTGGAGGCGACTTGGAAATGTTATATTCCATCGGCTTTGGTTGGAGTATCCACGATTGCCTGCATTATTGGCATTGGTGTTTTGGATAGGCGCAATCAGGCAGCATTAACCAGTGCTTACGCCATGCTTAATGAATCCTACAAACAGTACCGACAGGCGGCGAAGAAAGTTTACGGTGAAGATGCCGATAATAAGATTCACGCAGAAATGGCGAAAGATGCACAAGTTGCTTCGTATGATTGGGGTTACCAGGTTTATAACATGGACATGGACCCTGAGAGCGAGCAGGTACTTTTCTATGATCTTACATCAAAGAAGTATTTTACCACAACAATGGCGGCTGTATTAAATGCCCAATATCATGTAAACCGAAATCTCGCAATAAGAGGGGATTGTTCTTTGAATGAATATTTATCATTTCTTGGGGTTGAAGGGATAGATAAGGGCGATGAGATGGGTTGGGAAATAAGCTATATGGTCGAAGAGATGGACTGCTACTGGTTAGACTTTGATAATCAGAAAACAACCTTAGAAGACGGTCTCGAATGTATCGTTATAGACACCATGGCACTTACGAAATTTGAATAATTTGTAAAAATGGAAAGGAAGTAACACCTTATGGAAGATAAAAAATTGACAAGGGAAGACATCGTGGATGTTGCGGTAGGTGTTGGAATTATATTTATGACTGGGTTTGTCGCATACAAGCTTGGTGTGGACAGTGGCAAAAAGCAGTATCAGAAGACTATGATAAGGCTTGCCAGAAAGAACGGTGAGATATGGCGTATCGTCGATAGAGACCACAGACTTACGGTAACATATTTCTAAATCGCAAAATTTACAATCACTATTATGGAAAGGAGGTAACGCTTTATGGGAAGAAGCAGCATCATTAAAGTTCTTGGAACGGTAGTGACCGTAGTTGGATTGGCAGCAAATTTGTTATCCGACTGGGTTAAAGACCAGCAGATGAACGAAAAGATCGAGGAAAAAGTAAATGAGGCGATTGCCAAAAGAGATAATGAAAAGGAGGAGTCCTAACAGGGGCTCTTCTTTTCTGTTTCGCAGGAGGAAATTATGGACAATCGTGTGGTATCGGCCATTGAGGATTATATTTTTGACCTGATAGATCCTCAAAGAAATTGGCCTACGCATTACTTTAAACAAGTAAGTTTTTCAAGATGTGCCGCAGGAGAAATACTCAAACTTGTCAAAAGGGCATCCTCTCTTCAGAAATCTATTGATGTGGTTTCTAATTTCAGCACCAAGATGAAAAATTTCGCATCGATGGATCACGATGATAAGGAGGATGCACAGATTTTCTCTGTGGCATATGAAGTAGCAACTGATATTTTAGACATTCTAAACGCAATGAAATGAAAGGAGAGACGTGAAAACAATAAGAGGAGCCACGGAAATATCGATTCAGATGGTAAGCGAATTTCAGGCTGGGGATAGAATTTGTGTTGGGGACTATGTAATGACTTGTGTGGAGGTCGTTGATGGAAAAGCACAATTTCTTATGAATCAGCCCTTAGCGGAGCACCAAGTTACGGGTTTTCTCAACGTCTTAAACTCTCTCGGGGTTCGTCCGTATTTTTCAATAGGTTAATTTGAATTTTTTAGATACTTTATATTTTTAACAGGCAAATCAAAACTGAAAAGGAGAAAACAATTATGAAGGTAACAAGAAAGGTACAGTTCAAAACAAATGAAATTTGTGTAGGAGATCAGATCAACGTAAAGCTTCACGGTTTCGGCAAGTTTACGGCAACTGCGCAGAAGGTAACTGATAAAGGGATTCTTTTCCTGTTTGATGAGGTAATCGCCCGGCATTCGATGAATGGATCTAGCACGAACGAGGGCGGATTCGACGGTTCTGATATGAAGCGGTGGTTGAATGAGGTTGTTCTTCGTGCATTTCCTGAGAAGCTGAGAAACAAGGTAACGGAGATTACGTTGCCTACATACGGCGAGATATTCGGTCATGATGATTTTTATGAAAACTTTGAGCCGGATAACGATGAGCAGTTTGAGACGATGAAGCGGCGCGGAAACCGTGTCTGCGACTTCGAGGATGACTGGTGCTGGTGGTGGCTCCGCAATGCTACCAAGGAGAACGTTTCTTCGGCTCGTTTCGCTTGTGTGGGCGACTATGGCACTGCGCACTGCGGCGGCGCCTCGCACTCTGGCGGGGTTCGTCCGGAGTTCTGGCTGGTTAGATAATCGCCGCCCCCTGTGGGCGGTTTTATATTTTTGAAAGGAGAAAAGCCACTTATGAACACAAAACCAATATCTAAGGCTCTTCGGAACATGGAAGATGCTCTTAGAAAACACAGTCCGGAGATACTCACCGGAATCGGTATTGCTGGAATGATTACAACAACTGTTCTGGCAGTCCGGGCAACGCCTAAAGCTCTGGTTTGCATCGATGAGAGGAAAGATGATCTTGAAGTAGAGAAATTGCCGCCGAAAGAGCTTATTCTTGCCACATGGAAATGTTATATTCCTGCAACGGCAATCGGTACGGCATCTGTACTTTGTCTCATCGGAGCAAGCTCTGTGAATGTCCGTAGAAGAGCCGCATTGGCGACTGCATATAGCCTGTCAGAATCGGCATTCCGGGAGTATCAGGAAAAAGTCGTTGAGGCTATAGGCGAAAAGAAGGAAGAATCAATACGGAACTCAGTTGCCAAAGAAAAGATTGAGCAACATCCCGTAAGCACGCAGCAGGTCATTATCACGGAAAGAGGCAATACCCTTTGTTACGACTCTGCATCCGGAAGATATTTCAAGTCAGACATGGAGAAGCTGAAAAAAGCTGAGAATGAGTTGAATCGGCGGATGCGGGATGAGATGTTTATATCCTGGAATGACTTTAACTACGAGGTAGGTCTGCCGCATATGAGTATGGGCGATGACCTTGGCTGGAACATCGATACTGGATATTTGGAACTGCGGTTCAGTTCACAGATTGCTGATGACGGAACGCCTTGTCTGGTGATCGACTACCATGTAGAACCCAGATACGATTTCCGTAACAGCTAAAAATTCGCAGATTTTACAAGTACTTTAATGGAGAGAACCACTAAATTTTCTTAACACGAAAGGAGAACAAAAATGGAACCTAATGAAATGATGGTTAATGAAGAGGTAGTTGAAACAGCAACAGAAGCAACCGAGGAGATCGTGAAGAAGAGTTCTGGCAGGGGATTCGGGATCGCGGCCGGTGTTGGTCTGGCTATCGTGGTTGGCGGGTTAGCCGTTAAGTACGTTATCATTCCGACAGCGAACAAAATCAAGGCGAAGAAGCAGCAGAACTCCGCTCCGATTGACGTGGAGGCAGAGGTAGTTGACGAGGACAGCACCGAACCGGAAACCGAAGAAGAGGATTCTGAGGAGTAATTAAAAACGGAATAAGGAAATAGTCGTTCTGGCTAAGGGAAAGTATCTGTAACAAGGTGCTTTCCCTTTTGTTGTTTGGAACGGACTGGAGGTGTTTTATGAACAGATACAGTTATAAGGGTCCTGTCATGGAATTTGAACAGTGCGTTTCAAATAACTGGGAAGGAACCACTTATGCCTCGTCTGAGAAGAAAGCAAGGAGTAATCTGGCTTATCAGTATAAGAGGCAATTCAATAAAATAGCCGCAACAAGAATAACTCTTCCAGGAAAACTGGTGGAAGTATAGAAAGGAGAAAAACCATGAACAAAATTGATTGTGATTGGATATTTGGTTTTGGGATGATGGTAGTCGGTCTTGTTGGACTTGGTTACGGGATCGGCGTCCATTGTAAGATGAAAAAGCTTTGTGAGAAACTGGATACAACGATCGAGGATTTGTCAAATGACGTTCCCATTGATATTCCGAAGGAAGTTATTGACCAGGCGGTAGAAAGAGCTGCTGAGAGGCGTGCCCGTTATGCTGTGGATAATGCAGCGGCAGATGTGATCAGCAAGATCAAGACTGACATTCACAGCGAGGTTTCTTCTGCTGTATCGGATGAGCGAAAGAAAATTTCGGAACAGGTCACAGATAAGATTGCAGAGAAAGTGTCCAAGATTGACGAAGACGAGTTGCGCAAGGATGTGGTCAACAAGGCAAAGGAGCAAATTGCCGCAAAATTTGACAATAAGCTCGATGATATTCTGGAGGACTTCAACTCGAACCTCAGTAATGTTTCGAGGATTTACAGATCTATTGCGCAGACTATCGCCGGAACACAGAATGCGAGAGATGTGATGTTTAAGATGGTATAGGAAGGAGAATGACAATGGAAGAATACGGAGGGAACTCTCACAAAATGAAGGATGAGCAGAAGGCTCTCCCTGACAAATCATCAGAAAAAAAGAAAGCTGAAAAGGTTATCAGCGGTGCCGCTAAGCCCAAGAAGAAAGGCGAGATACAGAAGTTTGCTGATGTCTTCATTTCGGAAGATGTCGGAAACGTGAAATCTTATATTTTCATGGAGGTGCTTGTGCCGGCGGTAAAGAAAGCAATCTCGGACATCGTGACGAATGGTGTTGATATGATTCTTTACGGAGAGACCAGACAGAAGAAAAACTCTAACACAACGAAGGTTTCTTACGGGAAGTATTATGGGAACGGCGGAGATCAAGAGCGTCGGAGTAGCAGTTACAGACAGTCGGGGCGGACGGGTTTTGATTATGATGACATTATATTTGAAACCCGTGGCGATGCAGAGTCGGTTCTGGATGCCATGAACGAGATCATCAGCCAGTACGGAGTTGTGAGCGTTGGCGATCTGTACGATCTTGCGGCTGTATCTACCGATAACTTTGCGGTGAATAAGTACGGCTGGACGGATATTGCCGGGTGCAAGGCAGTGAGGGTACGTGACGGTTATATTCTTAAACTGCCGAAAGCATACCCGCTGAATTAAGGAGGAAATGTACAATGGCTGAAACAATATTAAGACGTGATCAGATTTTGGATACTGCCAAGACCATCATCAATGGGGAGCGTGAAGGTACATACGGAAAGGCAGAGGACAGCTTTGCTTCTATCGGTGCACTGTGGAGTGCGTATCTGAAGCATGAAGTCACTCCTACGGACGTCGCGAACATGATGGTCTTGATGAAGGTAGCTCGTAATGTATCCGGTGTCTACAAGGAAGACAACTGGATTGATATTTGTGGATACGCCGCATTAGGCGGAGAAATTCAGAAAAAGGAGAATAAGCAGAAATGAAAAAAGAAGAAATCATGAATAAAATGAGCGGAGTTTTCAGTAATGTCAGCTTCAAGATGAAGAAGCACAGCCCGGAAATTCTTATGGTGGCCGGCGTTGCCGGTGTGGTCGTGAGTGCTGTTATGGCGTGCAAGGCGACTCTTAAAGTCGATGCGATCATGGACGAGACCAAAGAGAAGATGGATAAGGTCCATGAAGCAGAAGAGACCGGAACCACAGATGCCGGAGAGGATTACTCCAAAGAAGATGCGAAGAAGGATACGGTAATTGTGTACGCACAGACAGGTCTCAAGCTGGCGAAGACTTATGCGCCTGCGATTGCGATTGGAGCTTTGTCGATCACGAGTATCCTTGCATCGAACAATATTCTTCGTAAGAGAAATGTGGCGCTGGCAGCGGCTTATGCGACAGTTGACAAGAGTTTCAAGGAATACCGCAGCCGTGTGATCGAGAAGTTTGGTCAGGAAATTGACCGGGAACTGAAGTATAACATCAAAGCCGAAAAGGTAACAGCTACCGAAGTGGACGAGGAGACCGGAAAAGAGAAAAAGGTCAAGAAAAATACTTTCGTAGTGAATCCGTCCGATGTAAGCGGCTATGCCCGGTTCTTTGAGAAGTATACGGTTGATGAGGACGGAAACTCGATCCTGAATCCCCATTGGGAGTCGAACAACGAATACAATATCATGTTCATCAAGGCACAGGAGAACTATGCGAACGATTTGCTCAGGGCAAAGAAGCGTCTGTTCCTGAATGATGTATATGAGATGTTGGGGCTGCCTCGTACCAAAGCCGGTCAGGTTGTAGGCTGGATTTATGACAAAGACAATCCTGTTGGCGACAATTATGTTGATTTCGGATTGTATGCGGACAACCTGAGCTATTCCGATTTCGCAAATGGTTTCGATACGGCGATTCTGTTAGATTTCAATGTTGACGGCAATATTTGGGAGATGATGTGAAGGAACGGACTGGACGGTATCGGTTCGGGGGATTGGTGCCGGACGATGAGTGACTATCCTTGTTTCGGTCCAAAGGAGATGAGGATAGTCTAATTATATTTGAAGGGAGTTTCACATGCGTAAAGTAACTATGGTCGCGGCTTTTCTTCTATCGGTTCTTATGTTCTTCCATACAGATGTCCCTGTGGAAGATGAAGTTGTGTATGCAAGTGACGTTACGATAATACATAGTGTGATTCCTGAACCGATATTTATTGAAGCGTCGCCAATAATAACCGAAGAATCATTGAAAGAAGAGGAAGAGCTTTTGTCATCTGATGATATTTCGTTGATCGCGCTTGTCACAATGGCAGAAGCTGAGGGCGAATGCGAAGAGGGAAAACGTCTCGTGATTGATACGATTCTCAATCGTGTGGATTCCGAGTATTTTCCGAATAACGTTTATGACGTTATTTATCAGAGAAGCCAATTCTCGTCAATCTGGAACGGACGTGTTGATCGGTGTGAAGTGAGAGAGGATATTTGTGAACTTGTCAGGGAAGAATTACAATCCCGTACAAACACCGATGTTATATTCTTCACAGCCGGTGAGTATAGCAAGTACGGCGTTCCAATGTTCCAAGTAGAAAACCACTATTTTTCAAGCTATGAATGAAAGGAGAAACATTATGAGTAATTTTATGTCTGTGTTCGTATCTTATACCCTTGCGGCATTGGCCGGGGTCTGCTTTGTCGGGGGCGTTGCTCTCTTATCAGATGGCAGGAGGGCGTGAGATGATGGAAGGATTTGAAAGAACAATTTCGATATTGGATTACGTGCTGGATACTCCGAAGAAAAGACATATCACAGGAGGCATTCTTTTGAGTGTATCTATGCTGTTCACAGGGCTGGCACTTACGGTGATGACAATCAGAAGGGAGGATATGAATGATGAGTAAAGTAACAGGGCTTATTATATTTGTCCTCGGAGCTGCAACGGGTTCCGCTGTGACATGGCAGTTTGCGAAAAAGAAATACGAGCGGATTGCCGAGGAAGAGATCAACTCTGTAAAAGAGGTGTTCTCAAAGCGTGAGCAGGATATGGCAGACGTTGAGATAACCGTGGAGCCTCAGCCGAGCGTAGAAGCAAGTCTGAAGAAGTTTGAGGAGAAGCCTGATATCTCCACCTATGCGGGGATATTGAAGAACGAAGCTTATGTACCGGAGGGAACGGAGATGGCAGAAAACAAGCCTTATGTAATCTCGCCGGAAGAATTTGGCGAGTTTGCGGATTACGACACAATAAGCCTTACATACTACGCAGATCAAGTTCTGGTGGATGATGGAGGCGACAAGATTGAAGATGTGGATGACGTAGTCGGTATGGAATCTTTGACTCGCTTTGGCGAGTATGAGGACGACTCTGTCTTTGTGAGAAACGACAGGCTGAGGTGCGACTATGAGATTCTCATGGACGAACGGACTTATTCGGAAGCCCAGAAGGAACGTCCGCATCAGAGGGAGGTATAAATGACAAGGAGCGAGCTGAATAACAAGTATTTTAAGTGGATGTGCCAGCTCGTATTGGATCGGCGATATTCCAAAAGTCTGTCCTATCGTAAACTCTTGCGGTTTCTGAATCGTGTAGATTTTTCCTATACGATTCCTATGGACGGGAACCGGGAAGGCGATGGGATAGACTTACGATATCGTTTCGGTTACGAGAATTCATGCAAGAGTTCCGAAATCGCAACATATTTGGATAATCGGCCCTGTAGTGTTTTAGAAATGATGATCGCCCTCTCCATTCGTTGTGAAGAACATATCATGGACGACCCGGATATCGGTAATAGAACGGGTCAGTGGTTCTGGAACATGATTGTAAATCTCGGTTTGGGTTCTATGACGGACGCAAAGTTTGATGAAGATTATGCAAACGAAGTGATTGAACGGTTTCTGAATCGGCGATATGCACGGAATGGCGAGGGCGGTTTGTTCACCGTAGAGCATTGCAGCCGGGATTTACGGACGGTTGAGATTTGGTATCAGATGTGTTGGTACTTGGATAAATTTGTATGAATTCGGAGGTACTGGATGGCACATGGAGATGTATACAAATGGTTTGAATTATATTTCCCGAATTATGCAGGTGGAAATGTAGAAATATGGTTCCCGAATGGTAAGAACAGTATACGGGTGAGGCAGACGAATAAACAGGAATTCATATTCACCTACAACGGGAAAGACGATTGGCGATTTGAAACAGCCAAAAGCTTTATTAAGGAAGGAAAGGAGAAAAGGTAATGAAATGATCGACTTTTTAACGATTTCGACACGTAGCAAGAAGCGTGGTGTTATAGAAATCTATCCAAAGTTCATTATCAAGAAAAGCGGCGATCTTATGATAAGAGGCGGTGATTTTTACGCTATCTGGATTGAAGAACGCGGTTTATGGTCTACGGATGAGCAGGATGCATTACAGCTCATCGACCGCGAACTGGATAGATATGCTGAAGAAAACCGCCAACGCTTTGACTCCGATATCATTAAAGTCCTACATATGTGGGACGCTGAGTCCGGCATGATTGATTCATGGCATAAGTATTGTCAGAAGCAGTTGAGAGATTCCTTCCATATGCTGGATGAAAAACTTATATTTTCAAACACGCCTACGAACAAAAAAGATTACGCCAGTAAAAAGCTGAACTATCCGCTTGAAGCTGGCGATTTGTCTGCCTACGACAAGCTGATGTCTGTATTATATTCCGAGGAAGAAAGGCGCAAGATTGAATGGGCGATTGGCTCTGTTGTGTCTGGTGATTCAAAGAAATTGCAGAAGTTTATGGTCTTGTACGGGGCGGCGGGAACGGGTAAGTCCACTGTCCTGAACATTATTCAACAGCTTTTCGAGGGGTACTATTCCGTGTTTGACGCTAAGGCTCTTGGTTCTGCAAGCAATTCGTTTGCGCTGGAAGCATTTAAGAGTAACCCTCTTGTGGCGATTCAACACGATGGCGATTTGTCAAGAATAGAGGATAACACAAGACTGAATAGTCTGGTTTCTCATGAGTTAATGACAGTGAACGAAAAGTTTAAATCTACCTACGCTAACCGGTTTAAGTGTTTTCTCTTTATGGGTACAAACAAACCGGTAAAGATTACAGACGCGAAATCTGGTCTTATCAGAAGATTGATCGACGTGTCTCCGAGCGGGAACAAGCTGAGTCCCAAGGAGTACAAAACGATCGTAAAGCAGGTTGGGTTTGAGCTGGGAGCGATTGCGTATCATTGTCAGGAAATATATTTGAGTGACCCTGGTATGTTCGATGATTATATCCCGATCAGTATGCTTGGGGCATCGAATGATTTCTATAACTACATCATTGACTCATACCATGTGTTCAAAAGAGAGGACGGGACAACACTGAAAGCGGCCTGGGAAATGTATAAGACCTACTGTGATGAGGCGAAGGTTTTATATTCTCTGCCGCAGAGAGCATTTAAGGAAGAGCTCAAGAACTATTTCAGGAACTATGACGAACGGTTCAATATGGATGATGGTTCGAGAGTCCGCAGCTACTATTCTGGGTTTAGAGCAGACAAATTTGAACCCGAAAAAAATCCGGGAGGTGAAAACGGGAAAACAAAACCAAATTCCTGGTTATCTTTTCACAGTGCTAAAGAATGCACGAACATATTTGACGAACAGTGTAGAGAATGTCCGGCTCAGTATGCAAGTTCAAAAGAGACCCCTTCAAAAAAATGGGACGATTGCAAGGACCTGCTCTCTAGCCTTGATACATCAAGACTTCACTATGTCAAAGTCCCGGAGAATCACATAGTTATCGACTTTGATATTCCTGATAAGGACGGCAATAAATCCTTTGAAAAGAATCTCGAAGCAGCAAGTAAATGGCCGCCGACTTATGCAGAGTTGAGCAAGAGCGAAGCCGGAATACATCTTCATTATATTTATACCGGCGACCCAACGATGCTGAGTCGAATATACGATGAACATATAGAAGTTAAGGTGTTCAATGGCAAGAGTTCGCTGAGACGCAAGTTGTCAAAGTGTAATGATTTGCCTATCGCAACAATTAGCTCTGGTTTACCGATGAAAGGAGAAAACAAAATGGTAAATTTTGAAGCAATCAAAAGCGAGAAAGGGCTTAGAACACTTATTAAGCGTAATCTGGAGAAAGAAATACACCCCGGAACTAAGCCCAGTATCGACTTTATCTACAAGATACTGGAGGACGCATACGCCAGTGACCTGAACTATGACGTCACGGATATGCGGAATGCGGTATTGGCTTTTGCCGCCAGCAGTACCCATCAGGCAGATTACTGTATCAAACTCGTAAATAAGATGCAGTTTAAGTCTGCGGACGCATCAACAGGTGTTAAGAATGATGAGGCGAAACTTATATTTTACGATGTGGAGGTATTCCCGAACCTGTTCCTTGTAAACTGGAAGATCGAGGGCGAGGGGAAGCCTGTTGTGCGGATGATTAACCCGACGCCGACCGAAATTGAGGAACTGATGCGGTTCCGGCTGGTTGGTTTTAATTGTCGCCGCTACGATAATCATATATTGTATGCGAGGCTGATGGGGTATACGAACGAACAACTCTACAATTTGTCCCAGAAGATTGTCGGGGCAAAGAAAGGAGCTAACCGGGATTGTTTCTTTGGCGAGGCATATAACGTGTCTTATACGGACGTTTATGATTTCGCTTCCGCTGGAAACAAAAAGAGTTTGAAAAAGCTGGAAATTGAAATGGGGAACATTTCGGTAAAAGAGCTGGAGAAGAAAGGTTTCTCAGAAGAAGAAATCCGTATTATAAAGGCAGGGACGCATCACCAGGAGTTGGGGCTTCCGTGGGATGAACCGGTTCCCGAAGAACTTTGGACCAAGGTTGCTGAGTATTGTGATAACGATGTTATTGCAACAGAAGCAGCCTTTGTTTATTTGAAGGCGGATTGGACGGCAAGACAGATTCTGGCAGACTTGGCTGATATGACAGTCAATGACACAACCAACACGCTCACAACCAGAATTATATTTGGAAATGAGCGGAAACCGCAGGATCAGTTCCACTATCGGAATCTTGCAGAGCCGGTATACAACATTGATGCTGAAACTTATAATTTCCTGGCAGAAGCTTGTCCGGAAATGATGCATCAAACGCACGGTGAGGCAGGAAGCCTTTTGCCATATTTTCCGGGGTATACTTTCGAGAACGGAAAGTCTGTATATCGTGGAGAGGAAGTCGGAGAAGGCGGTTATGTATATTCTGAGCCTGGTATGCACGGAAATGATGCATTGCTGGATATTGCTTCTATGCACCCGCATAGTGCGATTGCGGAAGTTCTGTTCGGTGTGAAGTTTACAACCGCGTTCCGTGACATTGTCGAGGGTCGTGTCAGCATCAAGCATGAAGCTTGGGAGATTGTGAATAAGATGCTGGATGGCAAGCTTACACCTTATATTCAGAAGGTGATTGATGGTGAGATGACATCTAAGCAGCTTGCTGATGCTCTGAAGACTGCAATCAACTCGGTTTATGGTTTGACTTCGGCATCGTTCGAGAATGCGTTCCGTGATCCGAGAAACATCGATAATATCGTGGCTAAGCGTGGAGCTTTATTTATGGTGGATTTGAAACATGAGGTGCAGAAACGCGGATACACCGTCGCTCACATCAAGACCGACTCTATCAAGATTCCTGATGCGACGCCGGAGATTATCCAGTTTGTTATGGATTTCGGTAAGAGATACGGCTACACCTTTGAACACGAGGCTACATACGACAGAATGTGTCTGGTGAATGACGCTGTTTATATTGCCAGATACAAGGATGGAGATGGTCTCGGAAAATGGACGGCAACAGGAACTCAGTTCCAGGTTCCGTATGTCTTCAAAACTTTGTTTAGCAAAGAAGAGATTCTCTTTGAGGATATGGCGGAAACGAAAGAGGTTAAGACAGCGATATATTTGGATATGAACGAGGGATTACCGGATGTATCTGAATTTGAAAAGCAGTTTACCAAGGCAGAGAGTGATTACAAGAAAGGATTGTTGTCGGATACAACTTTCGAGAAGATATGTGCGGAGCTTCAGCCGGAAATCGACAAGGGGCATAACTATCGCTTCATCGGAAAGGTCGGTCGTTTCTGCCCTGTTAAGCCTGGTACTGGGGGCGGTGTGCTTCTCAGAGAGCAGAACGGTAAATATTATGCGGTAACTGGATCATCCGGATATCGCTGGCTCGAATCCGAAATGGTCCGGGAGCTGAACAAGGAAGACGACATTGATCGGTCTTATTACGACAAGCTTGTGGATGACGCTGTTAAAACTATTTCGGAATATGGGGATTTCGAGTGGTTTGTATCAGACGACCCGTATGTGAAAGAGCTTGGAGCAAACGACGCCGATGCCGATATTCCTGAGCCGTGGCTGCCGCCGTGTGGCGATATGAAATATGCTACGTGTTTTGATTGTCCGAAGTTCCATGATGACAAGTTCCACATGGATTGTGACCTTGGGTATGATATTTCCGAAATTGTCGCAAAGCGTGAGTTCATGAATCAGCCTGAAGATGATGAGGAAGGTCTGCCCTTCAACTAAATAAAAATAAAAAAGGAGAACGAAAAAAATGGCTAACAGAGTAAATGACAATATCATCATGGAGAATGCAAGAATTATATTCAGGAACTTCTCTGGTAAAGAATCCAAGTATAACCGTAAAGGCAGCCGGAACTTCTGTGTCATCATCGAGGACGTGGATCTGGCAAAGAAACTCGGTGATGAGGGATGGAATATCCGCATCCTGGAAGCCCGTGAAAAAGGCGATGAACCGAAGTATTACCTTCAGGTACAGGTGAGCTACGAGAACATCCCGCCTAAAGTGTACATGGTTACAAGAAAGACCAAGACCCTGCTGGATGATGAGTCGATCGCTTCTCTGGACTATGCGGAGATTCGCAATGTTGATCTGACTATCAGGCCGTACAACTGGTCCGTTCAGGACAAAACTGGCGTTAAAGCATACCTGAAGACGATGTATGTAACCATCGAAGAGGATGAATTTGCCGACAAGTACAATTCCATGGAGGGGCCGGATGAGGTTCCGTTTGACTGATACCAGGAGAGGGTTGTTACTCGAAAAGTGGTGACAGCCCTCTTTTATATTTGAAAGGAGAAACAAAGATGAATGATTTTTTTAATCGTTTATGTTTTGGGATGGGGAAAGACCCTAACGTACAAGTAATGATAGATGGTAAGACAATACCACTCATAATTACAAATATGGAAACGGATCGTTATTCTTATGAACCGGGGATAAAAATAAAGCTAGAGGGAGTCATTGAACAGTTCTCTTCCGCAGAAAAAGGAGCATCTAATATCCCTTCCTGTATGATGTATGAAAAAGTTATATTTAATGAGCCAGCTACTATTGTTATCTGGAAAGATGGGAGTAAAACAGTTGTAAAGTGCCAGAAAGGCGATAGTTATGATCCCGAAAAAGGGTTAGCTCTTTGTTTCATGAAAAAAGCTCTCGGTAATAAGGGGAACTTTAATAACATACTGAAAAGCGAACTGTCGTCTGAATGAATGCGATAAAATGAAAGGAGAAACTATGCCATTTTGGAAGAAAAAGAAGCCAAAGCAGCAGAAATCCACAGCCAAAAAGAAACCTGCTGTTACTCCGGCAAAACCGCTTCCTAAAACAGAAGTAAAACAAAGACCATCTCCCCTGCCGCCTAAATACGAACCGTCGAAGATTCCAGATCATATTTTGGGAAAAGAAGATGTGTTGAAGATAGCTATTAACTCAGCTTACGGTTATAAGCCTAAAAAGAATGCAACATCTCAGGAGCCACAGCAGAAGAAACCGGATGCGAGAAAGGAATTTCTAAGGGTGTTCGGACGGCTTACCACCCGTCATCGGGCATGGGATGTATGGAGAGATTTTGTGGTGATGTTTGCCTGCTCTCTGTCAAATCCTGTTGACAAAAGTCACTACGATGAGAGGGAGAAAAGATATTTGAAAATCATCAATAAGTACAGCAAAGAGGAACAACAACTGTTTCCTGAACTTTCCGCTCATACGGTCATGGCTTTGGAAGAAGATCCGGAGCAAGACTTCCTGGGCGGTATTTTTATGGAATTAAACCTTGGCAATGGTAAAAACGGACAGTTCTTTACTCCGTATCATATTTGTGATCTCATGGCTAAGATAGCTGTTGATGATGTTTCAAAAGAAATTGATGAGAAAGGGTATGTTACAATCCACGATCCGTGTTGCGGAGCAGGAGCAACATTGATAGCCGGTGTCCATGAAGTCAAACGGCAGTTGGAGAAGAAAAACCTTAATTATCAGAACCATGTACTTGTGGTGGCGCAGGATATTGATGAAGTTGTTGCGCTAATGTGTTATATTCATCTCTCGCTTCTTGGTGTAGCCGCATACATCAAGGTTGGTGACGTGTTTTGTGATCCAATCAAAGAGGGTGACTCGACTGAGAACTACTGGTTTACCATGATGTACTTTTCAGATGTTTGGCAGACCAGACGAATAGTTCACAGAATGAATGATATTTTGAAAGGAGAAAAAAGATGATAAACATTAAAGGATTAAATAAAGCAAAGGTACTTGCTGCATTGTACAATGCCTCAAAACCGTTAGGGTTGGGATTTCTTCAGTATGACCCTAAAAATATGTCAGAGAAAGAGGCCGCTGAACTCTTAAAAGAACAGTCTTACTTTGACTACCTGAAAGGGTGAGTTATGAAAGTGGATCTTTCGTCAGACGAAGAATTTGATGAGTGGTTATATGACCGCGATAACGGTATCGGGGCCGCAAATGGTATTTTGAAAGAAGAGGTTATCGTAACAAAGAAAACACCTAAGTTTGAACTCGGTCGAGTTGTTGTTACGCTTGGTGTTGACGCAAAAATGAAGAAGGACTCCTCATTTGCAGCCTTTGTTCAGCTTTCGCTCGGGAGGTATGGTCAATGTGACTGGGGCGATACCTGCGATGAGGATAAGCAGACAGCCAACGAGGCTTTGAAAAATGGAGAGCGGATTCTTGCAGTTTACAAGCACAAGGAGTCCGAAACTAAAATTTGGATTATTACGGAATGGGACAGGAGCGTTACAACTATCCTGTTCCCCGATGAATATTGATATTTTGAAGGGAGGTATGAGCCATGGGGCTTGAATTATACGATTACCAAATGAAAGCCGTTAATCAAATGAAAAACGGCTGCGTCCTTTGCGGTGATGTCGGTTCTGGTAAGTCGAGGACGGCTCTTGCTTATTACTTCTTTCTAAACGGCGGAGAACTTCTTGGCGGTGTTGCCGGCGACAACTATATGCCGATGGGAGATCCACCGATGGATTTGTACATCATAACAACTGCCCGAAAACGGGATACGAAGGAATGGGAGGGTGAGCTTTCGCCCTTCCTTCTTTCTACGAATCCGGAAGTGAGCCTATACCAGAACACGGTAATCGTTGATTCATGGAACAACATAAAAAAGTATTCGGAGGTTACGGATGCTTTCTTTGTATTTGACGAGCAGAGAGTGGTCGGGTCCGGAGCATGGGTAAAGTCATTCCTGAAGATAGCGAAACACAATCAGTGGATTTTGCTGTCGGCTACTCCGGGGGATACATGGCAGGATTATATTCCTGTTTTTATTGCCAACGGATTCTACAAGAATCGGACAGAGTTCACCAGAGAGCATATTGTTTACAGCCGATTTAGTAAGTTTCCAAAAGTGGATCGGTATTTAAACACTGGGAAACTGATCCGGTACAGGAATGATATTTTGGTAAACATGGATTTCAGACGGACAACCGTTTCGCATCACGAGGACATTGTTGTTTCATATGACATTGAGACATATAAAGATGTGGGGCGAACACGTTGGGACCCTTATAAAAATGAGCCGATTCAGAATGCCGGCGGGCTTTGTTATATTTGGCGGAAAATAGTCAATACGGCAGAATCGCGACAGATTGCCTTGTTGGAGATTATTGAAAAGCATCCACGGGCAATTATATTTTACAACTTCGATTACGAGTTGGAGCTTCTCAAAAATCTTTTTTGTCCGTTTCAGGAAAGTGATTATGAGATTGCTGAATGGAATGGGCATTGTCACCAACCAGTACCGGAATCGGCGCAATGGATCTATCTGGTTCAGTACAATGCGGGAGCGGAAGGGTGGAACTGTATCAAGACGAACACAATTATATTTTACTCACAGAACTACTCTTATAAGATTATGAAGCAATCTGCCGGAAGGATTGACAGGCTCAATACTCCATATAAGGACTTATACTATTATCACTTGAAATCTCGTTCGGGAATAGATTTGGCTATCAGTAGAGCTTTAAAAGATAAAAAAGATTTCAATGAGAGCAGTTATGTGAAGTGGTAAAAACGCAGTATTTACAAGTCCTTTAATGAAAGGAGCGTGATATTTATGATTATTACAGAAATTCAAAAGAAAGAAATTGAGCAACTCATTCCGGAGCATAAGGAGGCTTTGGTGGCTTTTGGCGCTGATATGTACAGACGCGGGCTTATCACCGGGGCAGTTTGGCTTGCTATTGGAGTTGGTTGCGGAGCTGTTATTGAAATTCTGACAGAGATGTATAAACATCGAAAATCCGAAAAAGAAAACAAAGAGGAGTCCTAACAAGGACTCTTTCTTCTTGTATGAAAGGAGAAAAAGATGGGACCGAAAAACAAATCTGATACTTTCCTTGTAAGCTTTGACTACACACATGGGGATATTCCGGTGCTGATTGTCGGAAGACGAGGAAAGGAAAAAGAGATTGATGTTATTAACGCTTTTCAGGGAGATGAGGCGAGCGAACTATACAAAAAACTGACAGATAAGAAGGTGAGTGGATGACGTTTGCTAAGTTTTGCGAGGCGGTTATCGGGCGCCCCCTGTTTGAATGGGAGAAGAAACTTACGGAGTTTTTAGAAGAACATCCAGACGCAAAATTGGTGCATCCGATAGCTCGCGGAAGTTCTAAAATGCCATATCAAGAACGTTTATCTATATTGTTTGCTTTATATAAAGCTTGCGGAAAGGAGAATCATGAAACAACCGAAAAGATTGACACGGGAACAGAAGGAATGCTTAACGGCTCACTGTCTTAATTGGAAGGACTGGATGTTTGTGGAGGAAACGGAATTCTGTTACCGCATTATCAACAAGAAAACCGGCGCTGTTAAAGGCGTTGACAAATTCAGGAGGAGATAAATGAAAATCTATACAAGTTATTTTGCTAACTTGAAGAATATTCCGGATAGCATCGTTCCGATTTCTATATGCCGCAGATCACCAAAAGGATATGGCGGGACGGAATACAAATTGCTGGCTCCTTCGAGTGCTTTGTTGTCGGAGTGGCATAAAAATCATGATGAGGCTGAATATAGATTCAGGTTTGCTAAACAGTTGACTTCGTTAGATGCATCAAAAATTGTAGATGTGCTGAACTTTATATCCGGTGGCCTGGATATTGTTTTGGTCTGCTATGAAGGTCCATCAAAGTTTTGTCACCGTCATCTTGTTGCGGAATAGTTTAATAAACACGGATACGATGTTAAAGAATGGGAAGGAACATGAATCATGGACATGATCGAATTCAATGAAGCTTGTAAACGATTGGCTATGGCATGGAGAGCATTCGGAATCTCGGTGTCAGAAGCGATAGATGCTTTTACAGAAGTATTTAGTGATGCCATCGAAGAAACGACAAATGTAATTGAAGACTTTCTTGGATATTTACGAAAAGAAGCGAAAGAATCCAAAAAGCCAGATGGAATACCAATACCGCCAAGGAAATATCACAAAAAAGATTACCTTCACAATCAGAATATATCTGCTTATAGAGTAGATAAAAAAGTTCAGAAGAATTTGCCGTATCAGCGCCGAAATTATTAGGGCGCTTTTTATATTTGAAAGGAGAAAACAATGAGTTCTTATATTATTGCAACAGATTTTGATGGAACTATTTGTGAAAACAAGTACCCGGAGATTGGAGAGCCGAGAAACAAGACTATTTTATATTTGAAGGAGAAGCAGAAAAACGGGGCAAAAATTGTCCTGTGGACCTGTCGGGTTGACGAGCTTCTTGATGCGGCGGTCAAATGGTGTCGTAATAAAGGGTTGATATTTGATGCCGTGAATGAGAATCTACCGGAGGTAATTGCTGAGTTCGGCGGTGATACCAGAAAGATATTTGCCAACGAGTACATAGATGATCGAAACGGAAAACTTCCCGATGAATGTGAGTCTGGTATGCTTGCCTGGGCGAAGATGGAGATAGAGGCAGCTTGCAAACATGAGCGAGCAGAGGCACCGGAAGGGGAGTTCGACTATGGATGTGCCTGCTATGAATCTGCTTTAAAGGCATTTGAAAGTCTCTGTGAAGATGGACATAGCGGTTTCAGTATTGGGCTTACAAAACAGATTCTCAACCGACTGATTGATGGTAAGCCGCTTTGCCCTATTGAGGATACCGAAGAGACATGGAATCGTATCGCTGATACGAGCGGTCATCGCGGAGAAGAAGTCAATTACCAGTGTAAGCGGATGAGCAGTCTGTTTAAATATGTCTATACCGACGGCTCGGTTAAGTATCGTGATCTTGATCGTTTTATCGTGGTTGAAACATTAACCGATACGACTTGGCATTCTGGGTTGGTAGACCA
Source organism: uncultured bacterium (assembly GCA_947383005.1). GTDB lineage: Bacteria > Bacillota > Clostridia > Lachnospirales > Lachnospiraceae > Brotaphodocola. Next base: position 76,699 of record CANDBT010000009.1, read on the forward strand.
AGTTCTTGAAGAACTCTATCCGATCACCATGCCTTATATTCCCAGCGATAAGCCCTATAAAGCTATGTGTGAAGAGTATTTAACAGACCGAAAAAACGGCGATTTTGATACTGTCGGAATTTTGAAGGTTATCGAACCGGACGGCAAGACGGTTGAAATCAACAGATATTTTAAAGACGTTCCAAATGGATGGGAAGAAATCGACCTTGAGGAATTTAAGAACCGTCGTGCAATGCATTACGAAAGAATGAACAACGAAAAGGAGACAGAAAATGGAAAGCAGTAGAATTGGTATTTTGGTAGATGAACTGAAAGGATACTTACATCCAGAGTTTTATACCAAAGGAGCCGCAGCGATAGAACGTCTTATTATTGCTGATTATATTTGTAATTTGGCGTGGAAGCTTAATTACAACATTCGTAGACCAATCACATATGAAGAAGCATTTGGGCCTTATGATGACAGAAGAGCGAGTCATTATTTTGACAACTATGGAATTGAGTTGTGGAATGTTCTTCGCAGGAAACTTAATGTGTTTGAACACTATAAGACCGAAACCATAGTCATTGATGAGGATTCTATCAAATCCTTAAATGATATTTTGGACGGACTTAAAGTTACTGATATGGATGGTCGGGAATTAAGATTTAAAATTGAAGTTTTAGGGAGGAATGAGAGTAATGATTAAAATTGAAAATTTTGAAGTAATGGGATGGGATCATGTTATCCATGGAATGCGGAACCCGATGAACAGTTGGGATAAGTCAGACAGCGGTATCTGTAAAGGCGGCAACGATGGAATCGGGTGTGAAAACTGTGCGGAAGAGATGCCTTGTACTCATTCCTATGATCACTCTTGGCAGCTCGGCAAAGCAGACCATGATCTGATGATGAAACTGGCAAAGGCTGGTTCGGTTCACGGAAAATTTCGCAGGATGATTACGGTCTATGTGGATATTACGGCTCCGCTTTACTGGTGGAAAGAGTTTGATACATATAAGGTCGGCACTGTAGCCAACTCCTGCTCCACTATGCACAAAATCCATGCCAAGGAGTTTACGCTGGATGATTTCTCCTGTGAGCATTTACTTAACATCGATGACAATCAACTCATGGATGATCTCGAACAGTTGGGGGAAGATGTTTTGGGTATATTAAACACGCCGGTGGAAGATTTACAATATACTATCGGAAAATTAAATGCGTATCGTAAACTTTTCCTCAAAACCAAAAATAAAATTTGGTGGTGGCAGATGATCCAGCTCCTTCCCAGTTCTTATAACCAGAAACGGACGGTAATGCTGAACTATGAAGTCTTGTCCAATATTTACCAGTACCGGCGGGAACACAAGCTGGATGAGTGGCGGGAATTCTGTCAGTGGATCAAGAAGCTCCCGTACAGTGAGATTATCACCTGTAATGTGAAAGGAGCAGATAATGCTTAAATTATTAACGGATTGTGATAAATGTATGTATAAGCGAGTGTGTAAATATTATGACCATCCCAGACAAGTTATGGAGAAACTGAAAAATACTACATATGGTGATGGCCCGAACGATGATTACGGATGGGATACTATGACGGACCATGAGCATGTGAATGTTTCATTTTCTTGTCCGGACTACCAGGAACAGAAACCAACACCCAAAGGTTTTGCTTGATTTATGCAGGAGGATATGGTTATGACATTTGATATTCTTCAAAAGATTATTAAGAAAAATAACATTCCTAGAAACGTTCATCTTACAAGTGATAGTGGATGGGAATGTAATGCAACTGAAATGGATGGAATATATTACAACCAATCTATAAATGAAATAGTTTTTACTCAGGAAGGTAGTAAATATGATTATCCATATCATGAGTCTAACGATTGGCAAAAACTTTATGGTAAAGGAGACTAGCAAATGAGCGCACAGTATGATTTATATTTACAGCAACACCGCTCGAATGTTCACAAAGGGTTTGAGTGGATTCAAGAGAATCTCCCGGAGCTGGTAAAAGATGGTGTGGGGTGGCAGACTGAGTTTGCACACGATGCCTCCAAGAATGAGCCGGATGAGTACGAAGCCTACGATAGATATTTCTATGGTAACAATAAATCCTATCAGGTTATGCAGGATTATAGAAAAGCGTGGCTTCTGCACATTCACAGAAATCCTCATCACTGGCAGCATTGGGTGCTTATCAATGACGATCCGAAAGAAGGCGAGATTGTTCTGGACATGCCCTACAATTATATTCTCGAAATGATTTGTGACTGGTGGGCATTCAGTTGGTCGAAGGGGAAGCTGTTTGAGATCTTTGACTGGTATGACGAGCATAAGGATTACATCAAGATGAGTCCACAAACTCGGAAGACCGTTGATGATATTCTTGGAAAGATGAAAAAGAAACTTTCTGAGAATGCCTTGGGAGGTACTGTGAAATGATGTCAGAAATAATTGAACAGGTTAGTAATGAAATAGCATCCCAGTACGATAACCAAATCGAAAAGGCATTGCTTAGATGTGGGTTTACAATGCGATACTGCGAAGAACATCCAGAGGAATTTTTGTGGATTAGAGATGACATCAATCCCATGAACGGGAAGTTACATTGGTTAGGCCAACATTTATTCTCTGTTACTGAATCTCTGAATTACGATGACAAATATAACAAATATGCTGTAGAGGTAAATATTGAGTTCGGAGAAAGGGTGGTAAAACATGAAGATACTCGAAATGGTTGATAACCCAATTTTGTGGTTTGTGATTGGGCTGCTGTTAAGCATTATTTTTAGAAATCGAGGAGGAAAGCAAAGATGACATTTGCACAGATTGTGATTGCGTTTCTGATCGTCTATCTTTGTGCCTATGCACTTATTAACAGAGTATGTCAGTGTATCGAGCACTGTGCTACGGCTAGAGCATATTCCAGATTCAGGGAAAATGGAGTTCTGGTAAAAATGGATGATGTAAAAGCCGGCATCAAGAAGAGTAATAAGGAAAAAGAAAACGTAAAAGAAATAAAATAAGAAACATCTGAGGAGCCGTGTAACAGCGGCTCTTCCTTTTGCAAAAAATTGGAGGAAATCTCTATGTTTAAACGAGAATTATTGAAAAACAAGCTCTACGGAGCTGCTATGATAGGCTTAGGAGCGTTGTCTGTCCCCATTGAATGGGATGGGACGTTCTTTTTATTTACTCTGATGGCTGGATGTGGACTTATATTTGCAAAGGAGAACTGGATCATATGAACTTTCAAAAAATCACACCAATCAGTATAGCAGATGGTGACGGATGTAGAGTGGTTCTGTGGGTATCCGGGTGTGAACACAACTGCTATAACTGCCATAATCCTGATACACACAATCCCACATCAGGATTTTTGTTCGATGAGGCTGCGGAAAAAAGACTTTTCGGTCTGTTAATGCCGAATTATATTTCTGGTCTCACATTCAGTGGTGGCGATCCGTTGCATCCGCTTAATAGAGACGAGATAACACGACTGGCGAGACGGCTTAAAACAGAAATGCCGGAGAAAACTATTTGGCTTTATACCGGTTATCTCTATAAACAAATTTGTGATTTAGAAGTGCTAAGATTTGTGGATGTGCTGGTTGACGGCCCATATATGGACGCTCAAAGATGCGTTGGTAAATTTTACGGAAGTACAAATCAGCGTATCATTCAAAATCCACCCTTATTATATTTAGGTTTAAGAACGGAGGTATGTAACATTGATAACTAAAATTATTAAGCGAGACGGCACTGAGGTAGACTTCGATGCAAAGAAGATCTGGAATGCTATCAGCAAGGCAAATGCGGAAGTTGAAACGAAAAACAAAATCAACGACCTTGGTATTGATATTGCCACCAAGATGGTTGTGGAGCAGCTTAACAAACTCAGTCGTGCAATCGAGGTTGAGGAAATTCAGGAGATTGTGGAAACCGAGTTAATGAAGATGAAAGCCTATGAGGTAGCCAAATGTTATATTCGGTATCGCTACGACCATAAGCTGAAACGGGAGTCCGACACTGACAAGAAGATTCTCAGTCTGGTTGAGTACAACAACGAAGCTGTCAAGCAGGAGAACAGCAACAAAGATCCGGAAATCATTCCCACACAGCGGGATTATATTGCTGGGGAAATCTCCAAAGACATCACTATGCGGAAACTTCTGCCGGAAGCAGTTGTGAAGGCGCATAATGACGGTTTGATCCACTTCCACGATTCAGACTACTTCATCCAGCACTCCCACAACTGCTGTCTCGTAAATCTTGAGGACATGCTTCAGAACGGCACCGTGATATCCGGTACGTTGATTGAAAAGCCTCATACCTTCAGCACCGCCTGCAACATTGCAACACAGATTATTGCACAGGTGGCAAGTTCCCAGTATGGTGGACAGTCCATCAGTCTGGCACATCTGGCTCCGTTCGTAGATGATACTCGGCAGCGGTTTCAAAAGAAGTATGAGGATTTGAGGGATTTCATGGACAAGACGGACTATGATATTTTCATTGAGCGGCTGGTATCTGAGGACATTACCAAAGGTGTACAGACGATTCAGTACCAGGTGGTGACTCTGATGACTACCAATGGTCAGGCGCCGTTTATCACGGTCTACATGGATATCAACGAGGCTAAGAACGACAGGGAACGGAAAGACCTTGCTGCTATTATTGAGGAAACTCTGAAGCAGCGTATTCAGGGTGTAAAGAATGAAGTGGGTGTTTGGATCACTCCGGCGTTTCCTAAGCTCATCTATGCTCTGGACGAGAACAACGTCTATCCTGATTCGGAATACTTCTATCTCACAAAGATTGCCGCGTTCTGTACTGCCAAACGGATGGTGCCAGATTATATTTCCAATAAGATTGAGCGGGAGCTGAAGAATGGTGACACTTACACTTGTATGGGCTGCCGTTCTTTCCTGACACCGGATCGGACAACTGAGAATTACTCGAAGTGCAGGAACTGGACAGCCGGTCACAAATACTACGGACGGTTCAATCAGGGTGTGGTTACAATCAATCTCCCTGATGTAGCGCTGAGTTCCGGCGGTGACTTCGATAAGTTCGATGATATTCTCAAAGACCGTCTGGAAAATATCTGCTATCCGGCTTTAATGGCTCGGCACAACCGATTAAAAGGAACCAGCTCGAATGTTGCTCCGATTCTTTGGCAGTATGGCGCATTGGCGCGGTTGGATAAGGACGAGCCGATTGATCAGCTTCTCTATCATGGATATTCTACGATCAGCCTTGGCTATGCGGGTTTGTATGAATGCGTAAGATACATGACCGGCGAATCTCATACGGCAGGTGGTAAAGACTTTGCGCTGCATGTGATGCGGACGCTTAACGAGTTTACTGCTAAGTGGAAAGCAGAAACGGATATTGACTTCTCCCTGTATGGAACTCCACTGGAATCTACGACTTACAAGTTTGCTAAGAGCTTGCAGAAACGGTTTGGCATTGTTCCTGGCGTGACAGACAAGAATTATATTACCAACAGCTATCACGTCCATGTGACAGAGCCGATAGATGCTTTTACAAAGCTGGCATTTGAATCCGAGTTCCAGGAGCTTAGCCCTGGTGGAGCAATCAGCTATGTCGAGGTCCCGAACATGGACAATAACATTCCGGCTGTTATCTCTGTCATTCGTTATATTTATGACAACATTATGTATGCAGAATTGAATACTCGGAGCGATTATTGTCAGGTTTGTGGTTTTGAGGGAGAAATCAAGACAGTGGAGGATAACGGTAAGCTGTTTTGGGAGTGTCCGAACTGCGGCAACCGTAATGAAAATAAAATGAACGTAGCTCGGCGAACCTGCGGCTACATTGGCACAAATTTCTGGAATCAGGGACGGACACAGGAAATTTCTGAAAGGGTGTTGCATTTATAAGGGAGGGAGACGTGATGTGAGTGAAAATATTGATATTTATTGTAGCCGTAGCACTTGCGACTTTAATTCTTGTTGTTAAGGCTATACATACAGCGGCTATGTTTATGGATGATTCTTTTAGATGGGGAACAGGAAAAAGTAAGGAGGAATAATATTTATGACAATCAACGAGTACCAAAAGGAAGCTATGAGAAGTACCAACCCGGAATCACTGAATGATCAGGCGAAAGGGTTGAGCAATACTGCCCTTGGATTATGCGGAGAATCCGGCGAAGTGGCAGACATGATTAAAAAGCATCTGCATCAGGGTCATGACCTGGATAAAGAGCATATGGCGAAAGAGTTGGGTGATGTCGCTTGGTATTTGGCTCTCGGTGCTACCGTCATCGGATATGACCTGGAGGATATTTTACAGATGAATGTTGATAAGCTGCGTGCAAGATATCCTGATGGGTTCGACGCTCAGCGAAGCCAGCACCGGAAAAATAATGATATTTAGGGAGGATAAAAATGGCGAACGGAAATCCAAAAACAAATCATGAAGGTTACTCAGATCCGACAGCCTATAAAGCTATTAAGAACACGGATGTAGATGATGAACGGTTCCACAAATTACTGAACACTATTTTTACTATCTGTGAACTTTCCGGGTTTCATCTGGAAGAACGGATTATCCTTAAAGACACACAGACGGGAAAAATTTGGAGGTGAGATTTATGGATGGAGGAGTAAGAGAAACAACGTGCACCCATTGCATACATAGAGAGGTGTGTTTATACAAGCAGACTTATCTTGAGTATCTGAGGGCAAGCGAAAAAATGTACAGCGATTATCCGGATGATATTTCTTTTATCGAGAAGACTGATCCGAACTGTATTCACTATAAGAAGAAATCCGACGTAAATTTGCGGTGATGGGACGTCCGTAGCAGGTCTTTTCAGCCGGACAAACTCTAATCTAGGTTAAAAAATTCTGGTCAAATCCTGTTTTGAAAAGTGGGCTTTTGGCCAGAAAAAGTGGGCAGACGAAAAAATTCGGGAGATTTTGAAGATTTTCGGAGATCTTTTACGGACGATTTTCTCAATTTTTAGACATTTTTTGCCCACTTTGCCCACTTTTTTTGAAAATTGGCCAGGCACTTTGGCCAGCAAAAACCCAGTATTTATGCGGGTTTGAGGGCTGTTTGCCCACTTTCCCACTTTTTTCTTCAAACTATTATGATAAAAAAATTTAATAATATTATAAATAGGGCAGGAAAAAGTGGGCATTTGACCAAAGAGCAGAAAAGGAGGTTCTTATGAGAGAAAAAATCACATGGCAGGATGTTTACAAAGATTTTAAGATTCGACTGCCTAATTTATCTAAAAGAGCAACGTACTGGAAGCCGAGAGGATATCTCTCTATCACCGTGTACCTTGAAGATGGTTCCCAGATGGCTTATGACTACTTGTACAAAAAAGCATCGTTCATTGCCATGCCGAAGACTGCCTTAGCATAAAATTGTCGATTTGTCAATAGGATATTTAAAAACCTGTTTCTTTTCGGGATGTTTTGTGCTATACTGTAACTGCGACACAATTCTATAGTTTTTAAAGCTACGCAGGGAATAACCTTTGGTAAAAGGTGTATTCTCTCTTTTCCATATGCTCTGTGTAGCTTAGGAATTGTGTCGCAGCAATGAGAGGTTCACTTTTTCGGTGCGTCTCTACATTGGGGCGCACTTTTTTATTTGCGCCAAAACTTTTGGAAATGTTGGGAGGTATCTATGAGCGGCAGTAGTAATAATAAACCAAATAGAAATGTAAACAAGATTGTCTCTGGCGTCACAGCGGTAACATCATTGATGACTTTGGCAAAACCTGTCGCCGATACTATACAGGATTATACCAGTAAAACTATGGAAGAACGGAAACGTCTCGTAAGTGTCCCGGAATTATATTCTAAGGAGTATCCATTAAGTGTTGAACAGGCGGTAGAATTGTTGAATAACTGTGGCTTGAAATCAACACTGGTAAAAACTTCTATTGATGATGCGGATGTTAAATACCGAAAATGTTTTGCGTCGCAAGTCATCAGCACAAAACCGAAGGGAAAACAAAAAGTTGAGCCGGGGACCATGGTTCTCGTAAAATACATAACTCAAGAAGTAATAGACGAGAGTAAAAAGATATTTGAGGAACTCGAAGCCAAGAAAAATGAGATTACGTTGCAAAAGGAAAATAGGAAGGTAGAAAGAGAAGAAAAAAGAGAGCGGATTGTACAAAACGCACGAAACAAAATTCAAAAAGTATTTCGGAAAAATAAGGAGGGTGACAGCAATGAGTAAGAGAAAAAGCGGTGGAAAGAAGAGAAGTACGGCAGGATTGATTCTTGACGTGATATTGGTTTTTGCAACCGGAGGTCTTTGGCTCATTTGGATATTGGTGAGATACCTCAGAAACAACAGCTAGGCGAAAAAAATTGAATAATGATGTTTTTTGAGAGTCGTGTAACAGCGGCTCTTTTCTTTTGCTATTTTTTAGTTCGCAGAAAAAACATGCCCTTTTATGAGGAGAGAGATTAAAATAGGCATTTTTAATGCTTGTTCTTTCTCTTTTGCATTTATCAAAATGAAAGGAGGTCCCTGTTATGTTGGAGAGCAAATTTCAGGCACAACTGATTCAGGAACTTAAAAAAATGTTTCCTGGGTGTATTGTGACTAAACTTGACCCGGACCATATTCAGGGCATACCAGATTTGCTCATCCTTTATAAAGACAAATGGGCTTCTTTGGAATGTAAGAAAAGTGCGAACTCTAAGAAACAGGCAAATCAACCATATTACGTTGAGAAGATGAACGAGATGTCTTTCTCAAGATTCATCTATCCTGAGAATAAGGAGGAAGTGCTACATGAACTTCAACAATCATTCAATGCTTGAAGGGCAACACGCTTTTCTTGGAGCAAGCAAATATCATTGGATTAACTACGATGAAAACAAAGTAGCTGAGTCGTATGTAAAATTCTTGGCAACTCAAAAAGGAACCGTACTTCATGAGTTTGCGGCCCAGTGTATCAGGCTCGGACAAAAACTTCCGAAGTCGCAGAAAACTTTGAATATGTATGTGAATGATGCTATCGGCTATAAGATGACGCCTGAGCAGATTTTGTATTATTCGGAGAACTGCTTTGGAACAGCAGACAGCATCGCATTCCGAAACGGATTGCTGAGAATCCATGATTTGAAAACCGGGACTATCAAAGCCCACATTGAGCAGCTTATGATCTACGCTGCTCTTTTTTGTTTGGAATATAAAATAAAGCCGGCTGACATTGACATTGAGTTGCGTCTGTATCAGAACAATGAAATCGAAATCCACGAGCCGGGCACTGATGAGATTGTTCCTATTATGGACAAGATTGTCACATTTGACAAAGTTATCAAAAAAGTAAAAGAACAGGAGGGGTAAGCCATGAACCAGGTTGCGGAAGAAATGAAAGATATTCTCATGCACTATGGAACGCCACGGCATTCTGGACGTTACCCCTGGGGGAGTGGGGAAAATCCGTATCAGAGAAATGGCGATTTTTTAAGTCGTGTTGATGAGCTGAAAGGGCAGGGACTCAGCGATACAGAAATTGCCAAAGCTATGGGTTTAACCACAACCCAATTCCGGACACAGCGGTCTTTAGCTAAAGATGAAAGAAGGGCGTTGGAAGTTGAGAGAGCAAAGGCTCTTCAATCAGACGGCTACAATCCGAGTGAGATTGCAAGAATGATGGGGTACAACAGTGAATCGTCCATTCGTTCTCTTTTGAACTCAGATTCTGAAGCTCGTATGAACCAGGCCAGAGTAACTGCTGAAAATCTGAAACGGCAGGTTGACGAACATGGCATGATCGCAATAAGTGCCGGAACAGAACGATACTTAGGAGTCTCGCGAGAAAAACTCGAAGAGGCTCTTTATATTTTGGAGCTTGAAGGATACAACCATTTCGGTGGAGGTGTCCCTCAGGTAACAAACAAGGGACAGCAGACGAATATCAGAGTTTTATGTCCTCCTGATACGCCTTATAAGGAAATCACCAGAACATATACCGACAAGAACGGCAAAGTTCATGAGAAAGTCACAAAAGTATCCAGCTCAATCTATGATTTTGACAAGGTTCATCCGTTGGAAGAAGTTTGTGACAGTATTTCATATGATAACGGTGACAGTTTCCAGAAAGGTTTTCATTATCCGGCGAGTATGAATTCTGAGAGAATTCAGGTTGTCTATGCTGAACAGGGCGGAACAAAGAAAGATGGAGTTATCGAGCTTCGCAGAGGCGTAGATGATTTATCGCTCGGAGATGCTCATTATGCACAGGTAAGAATTCTTGTTGACGGAACACATTATCTGAAGGGTATGGCAATGTATGCTGACGATCTTCCAGATGGTGTTGACGTTCGTTTTAATACAAACAAGAAAGAAGGAACTCCGGTCTGTGGTCCGAAGGATAACACCGTTTTGAAAACAATCAAGAAAGACCCTAATAATCCGTTTGGTTCTTTGATTAAGGAACATGGCGGGCAGAGTTTTTATGATGACCCGAATGGTGAGTTTACAGATCCAAAGACTGGAAAGAAACAGTCGTTATCTCTGATAAACAAACGTGCGGAAGAAGGAGATTGGAGTGATTGGGATGATAAGCTGCCGTCACAGTTTCTTTCTAAGCAGAGTCTAAAGCTCATAAAGAACCAGTTGAGTTTAACAATGGCTGATGCTCAGGCAGAGTATGATGAGATTTGTTCACTGACCAATCCAACTGTAAAGAAAGTTTTGTTGCAATCCTTTGCCGATGACTGTGATGCAGCAGCAGTACACCTTAAAGCGGCGTCTCTTCCAAGACAGAAATACAAGGTTATCCTGCCGATTACTTCGATGAAAGATGACGAGGTATATGCACCTGGCTATGAGAACGGAGAAAAGGTAGCTCTTATAAGGTTCCCGCATGGTGGGACTTTTGAAATTCCTGTACTTACTGTAAACAACAAACAGGCAGAGGCAAAGAGTAAACTCGGTCTTGCTAAAGATGCCGTTGGTATCAATAGTAAGGTTGCTGAGAGACTTTCCGGAGCAGACTTTGATGGTGACACAGTAATGATTGTTCCAACTGGCAAGGGTGTAAAGATTACTTCCACTCCGCCATTAAAGGGATTAGAGGGATTCGATGGTAAGCTTGAGTATGGACACGATTCTACGAAGACTGATCCCGATGGAACGGTTCATTATTATCGTAACGGCAGAGAGTTCAAACCTATGAAGAATACTCAGACTGAAATGGGTATCATTTCTAATTTGATTACAGACATGACGCTGAGGGGTGCTAAAGAAGAGGAGCTTGCAAAAGCTGTCCGTCACAGCATGGTTGTAATTGATGCAGAGAAACATGGTTTGGATTACAAACAGAGCGAAAAGGACAATGACATCGCCTATCTGAAGAAGACATATCAGGGAACAACTGATGCTAATGGCCGTTATCATGAGGGCGCTGCGACTCTGATTTCAAGATCAAAGTCCCAACAGGAGGTACTGAAGCGTAAAGGAAGTCCTAAGGTAAATCAGAAAGGTAAGGACTGGTATGATCCAAGCAAACCGGAGGGGTCTCTCATATGGAATTCTGTAACTGAAGAATACACAGACAAGAATGGTAAGGTTAAAGTAAGGACGCAGAAGAGTACGAAGATGGCGGAGACTAATGATGCCCGTCTCCTTATCTCTGATGCGGATACCCCCCAGGAAAGGGCGTATGCAGAGTATGCTAACCAGAGAAAGGACCTGGCTAACAAAGCCCGTCTTGAGATCATCAATACTGGGAAGATAGCCTACTCCGCTTCGGCTAAGGCCACCTATAAAGAAGAAGTGGACGGTATGCTTGCCGATTTAAACATAGCCCTGCGCAATGCGCCTAAGGAGACTCAGGCACAGATTATTGCGAACTCTAAGGTGGCTGCTATGAAGAAAGCAAATCCCGACATGACTTCTAAAGAGATAAAGAAGGCCAGTCAGCAGGCGCTTACTGAAGCCCGTATCCAGATGGGTGCAGAAAGAATTAAGGTGCCCCTTGATGAAAAGAGATGGGAGGCTATACAGGCTGGAGCAATAAGTGAGAGCCAGCTTATTAAGATTCTTAATAATAGCGACATCGATGAGGTTCGTCAATATGCAACGCCCCGCACCACATCAACGCTTAGCCCAGCCAAGGTCAATAAGATCGAAGCAATGCAGGCATCTGGTAATTACAGTATTGCGGAGATAGCCCAGGCTGTCGGCGTATCGTCCTCTACAGTATCCAAATACTTGAAATGAAAGGAGTGAATAAGGATTCATGGGTAGAGTTAGATTAACGACAGTTGACAATCCTTATGATCCATTTGAACAGTTCACTTCTTGGTTTCTGTTCGATGAGGAAAAAGGATACCATTCAGTGTCGTATCTTGGAAGAATTGCTAGGACTTCTGATGAACTCTCTGATGAAGAGAATAATCGTGAAGAAGAAAGAGCAATCGATGAAATAATAAAGTACGATTTCAGAAACATTTACCGAAAAGTGAGAGAAAAAGCTACAACTGTTTAACTAATGGTTTCATTGGCTGTAGTATCTCGTACAATCTTTCGGTTAGTGGCAAACAATTCATGCTGAAACTTTCCTTTTGTTTGGTTCATTTGCTTTGCTGGAAAAAAAAGAATGTTCAATTTGTTTCATTTACTTTTCCAGTTGTTGACAAAGAACGAGTTTGACAGTCTGATTTCATGGTTTTCCAAGTTTGAATCGATGTTAAAAGCATAAAAAGAAGGTTTTTGTTGCATGAAAAAAGTTTTTCTTACAAAAATCTACACAAATAATATTTATCACAAAATTTTTGAGACTGCCACGCTGCCTTACCGGATTTCAAAGGCATAGGGGGGAGGGTCGCCAAAATGACACCCCCTCCCTCATCGCGGCGGTCTTTAAAAATTCTCCGGGGGTATATTTTGGGGTTGGCTTTTGCTTCCGTGTGACTCTTGAAAGAGCTTCCAGGGCTAGAATTCCTCCTGCGGCTGTGGATATTCTTTCCTTTCGGATTGAATAATAACTGGTCTTGGGAGTTCTTTCAAAAGTCACACAATGTATTACCAAAACTACTACAAAACTTCTGGAAAACAAAAAGAAACCACATAATTTCTTAACGAGAGGAGGCGGCAAGGATGAGTAAAGCCAAGGCTGTAAGCTCTTCTGATTCTTCGAGAAGAATGCGACCGGCTTTATCGCCGGAGGCTAGAGAGAATCAAATGATATCTTTGGCTATTGACCTTGCTGAGAAACAGTTAATGGAAGGTACTGCTTCTTCTCAAGTCATAACACATTATTTGAAATTGGGGTCAACAAAAGAACGTATTGAAAAGGAGATTCTCGAAAAGCAGAAGGACTTAATAGAAGCAAAAACACAATCACTTCAATCTGCAAAGAGGATTGAAGAAATGTATGGGGAAGCTATGAAAGCATTTCGGAGTTATAGTGGTCAAGGAGATTTCGAGCCTGATGATTAAAACATATTCAGAGCTTATCCGAATACCGACTTTTGAAGAACGTTATCGGTATCTTCGTCTTTTGGGAACTGTCGGAGAAGAGACGTTTGGTTTTAAGAGATGGCTCAATCAGGAATTTTACCATTCAGACGAGTGGCAGAAATTTCGCAATAAAATTATTGTTCGTGACAACGGATGTGATTTGGGCGTTGATGGATTTCAAATCTTTGGTTCTGTTATCATTCATCATATCAATCCAATAACTTATGAGGATATTCTCAACAACAATCCATGTGTGTTTGATCCGAACAATGTTATTTGTACAAAGCACACCACACATAACGCTATTCATTACGGAAATGAAAAACTTTTAAGTAGTCCTCTGAATGAAAGAACAAAAAATGATACATGCCCTTGGAGGTATTAGAAAAAAGAAAAAGGAGAAGAATTATGGATAACAAAAAATTTGCTGGTATGAGAATTGGTGAACCGATTATCGGTCATGTAGTCAACTGTTCAAAGCTTAACGTTCGTAAAGATCCGGATGCAGACGCTGAGATTCTCGGCACCATTATCGCAGGATCAGAGGTGATGATTGATGAAAGTGAATCCACAGATGACTTCTATAATATCTGTGCGGCTTCTGGATTCGAGGGATTCTGCATGAAGCAGTTCATCGAAGTTGAAGAGTAAAGGAGAAGAACTATGGAGAGCATACTGACATCAATAAAGAAACTTCTTGGAATCCCGGAAGAGTATGAACAGTTCGATACCGACGTCATTATGCATATTAACTCTGTGTTTTCAATTTTGACTCAGCTTGGTGTTGGGCCTTCCAATGGCTTTTCGATTGAAAATAAAGAGGCAACATGGCACGACTTCATCGGTGAGGAAAGTGGAATCGAGATGGTAAAGAGCTACATACATTTGAAAGTTAAGCTCCTTTTTGATCCACCGCTCAGCTCTGCGGTTATAGAAGCAATGAATCAAATGATTAAAGAATTAGAGTGGCGGCTCAATGCTGCTGTCGATCCATCGAAAGGAGGAAATCAAAATGGTTAAGAATGAGCTTTATCATCATGGTATCCTCGGCCAGAAGTGGGGAGTGAGACGTTTTCAGAATAAAGACGGCACTTTGACAAATGAGGGTCAGAAGAGATATGAACGTGATAAGCTGGAAAATGCCGGAAAGAAGAAAGACAATCGTATCGATGTGTCACAGCCAGATCCTAATAGATGGGTAAAGGAAGACCTTACCCGTCGGCAGAATGTTGTGAACACGACTTCTAAACTTGTCGATGAGTTTGGAAAGATTGAGAAAGAAACCAGACCAAAGGCGACAACGACTAAAATGGATTTATCAAAAATGAGCGATAAAGAAATGCGGGAGCGGATAAACCGTGAACTTCTTGAGCAGCAGTACAATAAGCTTTTCTCTGAAGTTAGTCCGGCTGACGTATCAAAAGGGAGAAAATACACCCAAGCTATTCTTGAAACTGCCGGGACTGTGCTAACTTTGACAAGTTCTGCTCTTGCTATAGCACTGTCAATAAAGGAGTTAAAGGGATGAGTCACATTTCACATCATGGTATCCTCGGCCAGAAGTGGGGAAATCGAAATGGACCGCCTTATCCGTTAGGTGGCGGTGACTATACTGCGGCGGAAAAAAGAGCTATCTATACAAAAAGACGCCGTGGAAACAGTATTTACAATAAGAAACATTTCGACGAAGTTCTCAAATCCGATAAGACTACTCTGAGTACATTGTCTTATGATAAGGATAGAACCAAAGGAACTGATATGTTCTATGCCACTCATAATACATTGGATAAGCATCAGTATAATGCTTTGTTTAATCGAAAAATTCCCCAAACCATTTATGACGAGACAGGAAATCCGATTGGAACCGGAATGTTTATGAAGTATAGGATAGACAATTCCATAAAGCGTGATTTAAAAGTAGCAAGCGAAGATTCCGGGGCTGAAGTCTTTAGACAGCTTTACAAGAAGGACCGAGATTTCTATAACTTTGTTACAGATGATGAACGTATGCAGAATTACTTTGTCAGCGATAAGTATAAGTTTAAAGGATACAGAGAAGCCAGAGACGTTCTGAAGAAGATGAAAGATTCAGATTACGTTCCAACCGCTGACGAGCTTCAAAAAGTCTATCGGATGTTTAACTATGTTATTCCATATGATGGTCAGGGCAATGCTCGTGAAGGAAAAGATGTTCTGACGCAAAGAACCAAATTTTTTGCAGCTTGCAAAGATGCTGGTTATGGTGCTGTTCTTGACACAAACGATGCTATTTATGGTGGGTTTAAGGCGAAATCTCCCGTGATAGTTTTCGATATGGAACAGGTTGTTCCAAAAGATGTATACCGGACAAAAGTAAGTGATCAAAGATTTTCGGAGTTGGCATTAGCTGGACGAAAACTTCTCGGTTTATAAGATTTAATAGGAGGAAATCAAAATGGTTAAGAATGAGCTTTATCATCATGGTATCCTCGGCCAGAAGTGGGGAGTGAGACGTTTTCAGAATAAAGACGGCACTTTGACTCAGGCTGGTAAAAATCGCCGTAAGAAAGAAGATACTGAAACTGATCAGGTTGCTAAAGGAAAATCGTTCGTAGAACGCTATAGCAATCAGAAAATATCTCAAATGGGAAAAGCCAGTGGAGCCGGTGAAGAACTAGCTGTACAAGCAATCGCTTATACCACCGCCATTGCAACAATGTACGGCATATCGAAGCTTAGTGAACATTTTTCGAGAAAGTCTAAAATGAAAGAACTTGATGAATACAACAAGACTAAAGACATCAAGAGTTTTAGCGATGCTCCGAGATTATCTCAAAAGATGAGCGCAAAAGATAGCATGAAGCATACGAATCCAGATTATCCATCTGAAGGAACGACAATGAACTGTACTTTCTGTACAACGGCAATGGCTTTGAGAGAAAAAGGATATGATATAAGAGCGAGAAAGGTTAAAGGCGATGGTTTTTATGCTGATGATCTTTTTAAAGCAACTTTTAATTCTTCCGAAATTAAGATGCCAAAGCGAAGCAAACCAGATGATGTCTTAAAGACGTTAGCTTCCAACGGAAATGGAGCTTACGGAAATTTAACAGTTATATGGACTCTCGGAGGCGGTCATAGTGTATTCTGGAAGAATGAAAATGGAAAGACACATATTTACGATGGGCAATCAGGAGAGGAAATTACTAGCTCAGCCTCGGCTACGAGAAATTTTATGAGTTATGTAAATCTTCGCAATGTTAAGTATAATAGACTTGATAACTGTAAGCCAACAGAGTATGCTTTAGCTATCGTTGAAAGAAATGATAAGTAAGGAGGCGATATCTATGACAGTAAAAGAAGCTGTTGCTATCTTAACTAAAAAATATCCTGGAAGAGTTGTTCTTGGGTATTGGGAAGATGGCGATGATTACATTTTTAATACAAAACCTATCAAAGCTATTCGTGGACTTGCTGCACCCGGACAGTTTGTCGTTACAAAAGACGGAGATGTTTACGGAACAAATCCTATGCGGCATAATCTTGATCCTAAGGCGATGAAGAAAATTTGAGAAATTAAGAGGTAAATAAAATATGGCGTTATCGAATACTGCCGTTCCTAAATACTACGGCATGTTTCGAGATGCCGTACTCGGAGGTAGGATTCCAATCTGTCACGAGATAGAAATGGAGATGCAACGCATTGATGAGCTGATTGCAGATCGTGGAATCTATTATGATGATGAAGCTGTCGAAGGGTGGATTCGTTATTGTGAAGGTGAACTTACACTTACCGATGGGTCTGACCTAGTCCTACTTGATTCATTTAAACTATGGGCAGAACAGATTTTCGGATGGTACTATTACGAAGAAAGAAGTATCTACGAACCAAACCCTGACGGACATGGCGGACACTATATCAATAAATGGATAAAAAAACGGCTTATCAACAAACAGTATCTTATTGTTGGAAGAGGTGCTTCTAAATCATTATATGAGTCCTGTCTTCAGAGTTACTTTCTTAACATTGATACATCAACAACCTATCAGATGACTACTGCTCCTACCATGAAGCAGGCAGAGGAAGTGATGTCCCCAATACGAACAGCTATCACTCGTTCGAGAGGTCCGTTGTTCGCTTTTCTCACAGAAGGTTCTTTGCAGAATACCACCGGTTCAAAAGCAAATCGTGTGAAACTTGCCTCCACTAAAAAAGGAATTGAGAATTTTCTTACAGGGTCGCTTCTCGAAATCCGTCCAATGTCAATCGACAAGCTTCAGGGTATGAGACCAAAGTTTGCTACGATTGATGAATGGCTTTCTGGAGATGTAAGAGAAGATGTTGTTGGTGCTATTGAACAAGGTGCATCCAAGGTTGATGATTGGCTTATTGTTGCGGTGAGTTCTGAAGGTACCGTTCGTAACGGGAGCGGTGATACGATCAAAATGGAATTGATGAAGATTCTGAAAGGAGAATACCGCGACATCCATACTTCTATATGGTGGTATAAACTGGATTCTGTTGATGAAGTCGGCAATCCTGATATGTGGCAGAAAGCAAATCCTAATCTTGGTGTTACTGTCACCTATGACACATACCAAAGAGATGTGGAAAGAGCTGAAAATGCTCCTGCGGCGAGAAACGATATCCTTGCAAAACGTTTCGGTCTTCCGATGGAGGGATACACATACTACTTTACATATGAAGAAACTCTTCCGCACCGTAAACGTGAATACTGGCAAATGCCCTGTTCTATGGGTGGCGATTTATCACGAGGTGATGACTTTTGTGCATTTACGTTTCTATTTCCTATTTCTGGTGGAGCATTTGGTGTCAAAACAAGAGCTTATATTTCTGAGCTAACTCTTATGAAACTTCCAGCAGCATTAAGAATCAAATATGATCAATTCATAAAAGAAGGCAGTCTTATCGTTATGGAAGGCACTGTTTTGGATACAATGTTGGTTTATGAAGATCTTGATGAATATACTGTTAAATGTGGGTATGACATCCGTTGCTTTGGGTATGACCCATACTACGCTAAAGAATTTGTTGAGCGTTGGTCTTCTGAGAATGGACCATTTGGTATTGTAAAAGTTCCACAAGGGGCAAAAACAGAATCTGTTCCTTTAGGAGAGTTGAAAAAGTTATCCGAGGAACGGATGTTGCTGTTTGATGAAGAACTTATGACTTTCTGTATGGGAAACTGCATCACATTAGAAGATACCAACGGAAACCGGAAATTGTATAAGAAACGTGGCGACCAAAAGATCGACACAGTGGCGGCAATGATGGATGCATATATAGCATACAAACTTAACAGAGATGCTTTTGAGTAATCTTTGATGAAATGGTAGAACCGACATCGGTTCTTTTTTTATGTTTAAAAACGATAAGGAGGTGAGTGCATTGTCTGAGCTTAAACACCATGGAATTATCGGACAGAAATGGGGTATTCGACGAACACCGGAGCAGCTTGGGAATCTTAGCAAGAAGGATTCAAAATGGATTGCAAAAAAGAGCGATAAGATTACGGCGCAAGCTGAGAAGAAGACTTCCAGAGAACTTAACAAGTATGCTGATGAGCTAATGAAGAACCCTAACGCAGTTACAAAGTCCGGTAAACTGAGTGCTGCGACTATAACCGCATATAACCGGAGGAAAGCTGAACTTATGAGCCAATCGGTATCAAGTTTGCGTTCTCCGTCTGGAAAAGTTATCCAATTCGTAGCAAAGCGTGGGGAAATGGGAGTTATGATGGCACTCGCCGATGAAGGTTACAATATGGCGCAGTTGAAAAACGGAGTATGGTCATCTGGAAGAGTGGCTTATAAGAAAACCGTTTTGGATAAAGCATAGGGGGTGAGCATAAATGGAATTTTCTTTCGGTTCCAGGCTGAGACATGCTTGGAACGCTTTTACAAGCAATAAAGACCCAACAAGGGCTTATATGAATATAGGTAGCGGGTATGGATACAGACCTGATCGTCCAAGATTTTCTATGGGAAATGAACGGTCAATCGTTACGTCCGTTTTCAATCGTATTGCATTGGATGTAGCTGCGATTGATATAAAACATGTTCGGCTGGATAAGAATGGGCGATTTCTCGAAACTATTGATTCCTGTCTTAATAACTGTCTGTCGTTAGAGGCAAATCTTGATCAGACAGGCAGGGCATTTATACAGGATGCTGTTATGTCATTGTTGGATGAAGGATGCGTTGCCCTTGTTCCAGTAGACACAGATGATGACCCAGAAGATGGGTTACCAGGCTCTTTTGATATTTGTTCACTGAGAGTTGCTAAGATACTGGAATGGTATCCGGGGCATGTGCGACTCCGCATTTACAATGAACGGAAAGGAGAAAAAGAGGATATTCTTCTTCCAAAACGATTTGTCTGCATAATTGAGAATCCACTTTATGCTGTAATCAATGAGCCAAACTCAACTATGAAACGCTTAGTAAGAAAATTAAGTTTATTGGATGTGACAGATGAACAAACGGCTTCCGGTAAGCTTGATTTGATTATTCAGCTTCCATA
Organism: uncultured bacterium; assembly: GCA_947383005.1. Taxonomy (GTDB): domain Bacteria; phylum Bacillota; class Clostridia; order Lachnospirales; family Lachnospiraceae; genus Brotaphodocola. The sequence goes on from CANDBT010000009.1 coordinate 96,696, forward strand.
TGTAATTAAAACAGAGGCACGGAGACAACAGGCTGAAAATAGGAGAAAAGACATTGAGCAGCAGTTAGCCGGTTCTAAGTATGGAATTGCGTACACAGATGGAACGGAACATATTACTCAGTTGAATCGTTCTCTTGAGAATAATCTCATGAAGCAGATTGAGTATTTAACTTCTCTGCTATTCAGTCAGCTCGGTATTACTCAGAGTATTCTTGATGGTACCGCTGATGAAAAAACGATGCTGAATTACTATAGCAGGACTATAGAGCCTATCGTGTCAGCTATTGTGGATGAAATGAAGCGGAAGTTTCTTACAAAAACAGCTCGATCTCAGAAACAAGACATTATGTATTTCAGAGATCCATTCAAGCTTGTTCCGGTAGACAGTATTGCTGAAATTGCAGACAAATTTACAAGAAATGAAATTATGACATCCAATGAAATCAGGCAAGTCATTGGTATGCGCCCGTCTTCCGATCCAAAAGCAGATGAATTGGTGAATAGTAATATTAGTCAACCAAACGAAACTAAATCAAATGGGCAGAATCTTCCAAGTCGAGAAGAAACTGAAGAAGAACCCAGAACAGGTTAGCAGTTGTTGAATCAATTAGAGAAACTCATAACTACAAGAAATGAAGGAGGTAATTCAAAATGGTAAAGTGCGATTTTAGTGGATGGGCCACTAGAAACGACTTGCGCTGTGCCGATGGACGAATTATTCGGAAAGATGCTTTCAAAGGACAGAACGGAAAAACCGTCAGTCTTGTTTGGAATCACCAGCATAATTCACAGGATAATGTTCTCGGACACGCATTGCTCGAAAACAGAGAAGATGGCGTATACGCCTACTGTACTTTCAACGAAACAGAATCTGGCAAGACTGCCAAGGAACTGGTACAGCATGGCGATGTTGTCTCCCTGTCCATTTGGGCGAATCAGTTAAAGCAGACAGGACACGATGTTGTTCATGGTGTTATCCGTGAACTTAGTCTTGTTCTTGCTGGCGCAAATCCCGGTGCGTTCATTGATACCGTGATGAGCCATGGGATGGAGGCAGAGGATGAGATGATCATTAACTACAATGAGAACATCATGCTCTACCATTCTGCCGATGATCCGGAGAAAGAAAAGAAAGGCGAACCCCAGGAAGCAAAAAAGGAAGAGGAAAAGAAAGACCCTGATCCTAAGGGTTCCGAGGACGAGACAATCGGCGATGTTATGAAAACGTTGACCGAGAAACAGCAGAATGTCGTTTATGCAATGATTGCTGCTGCTTTGGAAGAAAATCCGGAGCAGGATGACAATGACGATGATGAAAAAGATGACAAGAATAAAGGAGGTAACAAGACTATGAAACATAATGTATTTGACCAGGGAGCTGTTCAGGAGAACACTTTCCTTAGCCATGCCGACCAGGTAGATATCATCAACCTTGCCAAGAGTAACAGTGTCGGCTCTTTGCGTACAGCCCTCAATATTTATCTGGAACAGAACAGGGAGACCTTGGAGCACAGCGGTATGGATGTTGATGATGTCCTGGTTCATGGAATCGCCGACATCGAGGCACTGTTCCCCGAATTCAGAGATGTCCGTCCAGGCGCTCCCGAGAGAATTACCCGCGATCAGGGTTGGGTTACTTCGGTAATGAGTAAGGCTTATAAGACCCCGTTCAGCCGTATCCGCACCCGTCAGATGGATGCCCGTTCCGATGAGCTTCGTGCAAGAGGTTATAAGAAGGGGAACAAGAAAGAAGACCGCGGCAATATGACCCTGTACAACAGGACCACGGACCCGCAGACTATTTTCGTAAAGGATAAACTGAACAGGGACGATATCGTTGACATCACGGACTTCGAGGTTGCTGATTACATCTATCAGGATATGCGGGAGAAGCTGAATGAAGAGATTGCCATCGCAATCATGGTCAGTGATGGAAGACTTCCTGGCGCCGAAGGCAAGATTGACGAGACCCATATCCGTCCGATTTGGGGCGATGACGAGTTCTTCACAATGCATGTTGATGTTGACATCGCAGGAGCTAAGAAGGAGCTTCAGGGTACCAATACCGGTGCTAATTTCAGTGAGAATTACATCTATGCAGAAGCGATCATCCGTGCAGCTCTCTATTCCAGGGAGAAGTATAAAGGAACCGGCCAGCCTGATTTCTACTGCACGCCTCATCTAGTAAACATCATGTTGCTTGCTAGAGATATGAACGGTCGTCGTATTTATGATACTGTTGCAGATCTGGCGAAAGCGCTGAATGTTGGGGAAATCCACACGGCTGAGCAGTTCGATGGTCTGACCAGGGAGACTTCCGATAATAAGTCCAAAGAGCTTCTCGGAATCTTTGTAAATATGGCTGATTATACTATCGGTTCTACCAAGGGCGGCGAGATCACAAAGTTCAACCAGTTCGATATTGACTTCAACCAGGAGAAGTATCTGCTGGAGACCAGACTGTCCGGTGCTTTGACGAGGTATCGTTGCGCAATCGCTTTGGAGATGGATGTGACCGAAGAGGTGGCCGGTTAATAAGAGAATTCAAAATGGTATAAATTGACGAACCCGAGAGGTTCTTTTTTTATGCCTAAAAAGTCGGAGGAAATGAGAAATGAAGTTTTACGGACCGATCGGCTATGCTGAAATGGTGGAAACGAGCCCTGGCGTGTGGGATGAAAAAATTACAGAGCATATGTATTTCGGTGATCTGACTAGAAACACACGTAGGCTTCAAAGCGCCGAAACACTTAACGATGACATCAACATCGCAAACGAAATCAGTATAGTCGCCGATCCGTTTGCCAACGAGAATTTTCATGCCATGCGATATGTTAAGTTTATGGGCGCGAAATGGAAAATTTCTAACGTTGAAGTACAGTATCCGAGATTGATACTCACAGTAGGAGGTGTCTACAATGAGCAGCAGACGGCTGAAACTACATGATATTTTATGTAAGATTTTGGAGTGTCCGAATGAGGGTTTTGACTGCCGTGTTTATTTTCAGCCCCCTACTTCAGTTAAGATGAAGTACCCCGCCATTGTGTACAGTCGAGACGGTATCGATAGCAAGCACGCAAATAACGGGGTATACCTGTCTCAAACGAGATATTCGGTAACAGTAATAGACAAAGATTCGGATAGTCCTATTGTTGGTAAAGTGGCTTCGTTACCCATGAGTAAATTTAACCGGCACTATGAAAAGGACAATCTGAATCACGATGTCTACACAATATTCTTTTAAGGAGGACAAAATCTATGAAACTTGAATGGGATAAAACTGGCGAGCGCTTGTACGAAACAGGCGTGGATCATGGCGTTCTTTATCCGGTCCAGACCGGCGGGGTTTATACCAAGGGTGTTCCCTGGAACGGTTTGAGCGCAGTAACTGAGAGTCCGTCCGGTGCAGAGGCTTCCCCTGTCTATGCGGACAATATCAAATACCTGAACCTCATGTCTGTCGAGGAGTTCGGCGCTACGGTTGAGGCATATACTTATCCGCCTGAGTTTGCGGAATGTGACGGTTCTGTCGAGATTGTTCCCGGTATGTTTGCTGGACAGCAGAGCAGAAAGATGTTCGGTATGGCATACAGAACCATTCTCGGCAACGACGTTGACAACAATGACTACGGATATAAGCTGCATCTGATCTACGGTGCGCTGGCGGCTCCTTCCGAGAAAGGTTATTCCACTATCAATGATAGTCCGGAACCGATTTCCTTGTCCTGGGAGCTGACTACTACTCCGGTAGCGATCAATACCGTGATTGACGGCAAGAAGCTGAAACCTACGGCCTGCCTGACCTTTGATTCCACAAAGTTCGACAAGGCTTTCATGGAGAAGCTGGAGGATATTCTGTATGGAACGAATCCCACTACGGAAGATGCTGCCGATGGCACCGAAGCAAGACTTCCTCTTCCGGATGAGATCCTCAAGCTTTATCAGGAGTCTACCGCAGCAGCGGGCTAAGTTTACAACTGCATAACGTGACCAGTAGGGAGTCGTACTCAGGGTGATGGGCTGGCGGCTCCCTATTTCATTTGAAAGGAGAAAAAGAACATGTTAAAGAAAACAATACCCTATACAGATTACAATGGCGTGGAAAGAGTTGAGGATTTCTATTTCAATCTCTCCAAGGCAGAATCAATGGAAATGGAGCTGAGCATTCCCGGCGGGCTTACCGGAATGATCCGGCAGATTGTGGCGGCACAGGATGTACCGACCATCATTGCGACTTTCAAACAGATCATTCTCAAGGCTTATGGCGAGAAGAGTCCGGACGGCAGGCGGTTCATCAAGTCCGAGGAGCTTTCCAAGGCGTTTTCAGAGACCGAGGCATACTCCATCCTGTACATGGAGCTGGCTACGGATGCCAATGCGGCGGCTGAATTTGTGAACGGCATCGTACCGAAGGACGCTGATGCACCTGCGGCACAGCAGCCTGCAAAGCCGGTTCTGGCTCCGGTTACGAATTAGAAAACAATGGAGGGCTGAGGGATGCTTCGTATTAACATACCGGCTGGCGAGGAGCAATGGGATGAGGTAAATGAAATCTTCATCTATCCAAAAGGACAAACGTTACAGTTGGAGCATTCCCTCGTCTCTCTTTCAAAATGGGAATCCAAGTGGTGTAAACCGTTTCTTTCAAAGAAAGAGAAAACCTTTGAGGAAAATCTGGACTACGTTAGGTGCATGACACTTACGCAAAACGTAGATCCAGAGGTTTACAGCTACTTGACGAGTTCCAATATCGACGTGATCAATCAGTATATAGATGCTCCGATGACAGCCACTACTTTTAGAGAAGAAAAAACTGGCAAACCAAACAGGGAGCAGGTTACTGCTGAGATTATTTATTACTGGATGATTGCCTTGAATATACCATTTGAGTGCCAGAAGTGGCATCTCAACCGTTTATTGACTCTTATCAGGGTCTGTGACATTAAGAATTCGCCGCCTAAAAAGATGAGCAAGCGTGAAATCTTCAAACGTAATTCCGCTCTGAATGCGGCGAGGAAAAAACAATTAAACACCAGGGGGTGACTGAAATGCCTGAAAAGAAGAAAGGTATAGATATATCCGTCTGGCAGGGAAATATTGATGCCAGGCAGATCAAGAACAGTGGAATCGATTTTGTGATTATCCGTGAAGGTTATCGGCAGGCAGTTGATTCCAGGTTTTTCGACAACGTAAAGAAATGCAAAGAAGTGGGGCTTGCCATCATGGGAGTTTACCACTTTTCTTATGCTCTGAATACCGAGCAGGCAAAGCAGGAGGCGCAGCAGACAGTTGCGAATCTTGAGAAAGCGGGTCTTAGCAAAGAGACCATTGTATTTTTTGATTTCGAGTATGATACGGTTACGAAAGCTGCGGCTGCCGGTGTGACACTCGGAAAAGCGGAATGTAATGCTCACACAAAGGCATTCTGTGAAACGGTAGAGTCTCTTGGATATCGTGCAGGTGTCTATTTCAATATTGACTATTACCGTAACTGGTACGATCACGCACTTTTGGATCAGTATGTCAAATGGCTGGCTGACTGGACTGGTGAGGCTGATTACCCTTGTGATTTCCACCAGTATACAAGTAAAGGGAGTGTTCCCGGAATCAGTGGCAATGTTGATATGAACTACTATTTTGTTCCCGAAACTAACGAGAACGTGGTAGAGGCCGAAGATACGAAGCCGGAAGTTATCACTGGCGTAACAGCCGAAAATGTTCTGGACGTGGCCCGTGGATGGCTCGGATTCTCGGAAGCAAACGGTAAGTATAAAGAGATTTTGGATCTTTATAATTCTCACAAGCCGCTTGCCCGTGGATACGCCATCAAGTATACAGATTCGTGGTGTGACTGCTTCGTATCTGCCTGTGCAATCAAGGCAGGAGCTGTTGACCTGATTGGAACAGAAGTCGGTTGCGAGAAGCATGTTGAGCTTTTCAAGGCGATGGGTATTTGGAACGAAGACGGCTCTGTGAAGCCGGAAGTCGGCGATGTCATTGTATTCAACTGGGATGATTCCACACAGCCTAACGATGGATATTCAGATCACATCGGTTATGTGGAGCAGGTTTACGGCGATACCATCGTTTGCGTCGAGGGCAACATGAACGATCAGGTTGGACGGAGAACGATCAATGTTGGATGGGGCTATATTCGTGGATTTGCTCATCCGAATTATGCGAAGGACAATTCCGCTCAAATCGTTGCTACTGCGAAGAGTATCGATGAACTCGCAAATGAAGTGCTTCAGGGCGCATGGGGCAACGGCGATGCCAGGAAGAACGCTATTACGGCAGCAGGCTATGACTATGCGGCTGTTCAGAAGCGGGTAAATGAGCTTTGCGGAAAAGATTCCAGAAAGTCTGTTGATGAAATCGCTAAAGAAGTTATCAGTGGTGCATGGGGCAACGGTGAAGCTAGAAAGAGTGCTCTCGAACAGGCCGGATACAATTTCAGCGAAGTTCAGAAGCGTGTGAACGTCCTTGTCAAGACAACCAAAAGTTCCATCGATGCGGTTGCAAGGGAAGTAATCGCCGGTAAATGGGGTAACGGACAGGACAGAAAGAACCGTCTGAGTCAGGCCGGATACGATTTTGCGGCTGTTCAGAAGCGGGTGAATGAGCTCTCGTAAGGAGAATTTCATATGATAACGTTCAGGCAAAAGGGCGACTTCTCCAAGCTGACACGATATCTGGAGAAGGTCAAATCGGTTGTTAAATTGAGTGACCTTGACAAGTATGGCAAAGAAGGAGTAGCTGCCCTTGCGTCTGCAACTCCGGTTGATACTGGTCTGACGGCCAGTTCGTGGTCATACGAAATCAAACAAAAAAACGGAAGCATATCAATTTCGTTTAAGAATTCAAACATTCAAAATGGAGTTCCGATTGCGATTATTTTGCAGTACGGACACGGAACTAGAAACGGCGGCTGGGTACAGGGGCGAGATTACATCAATCCTGCTATCCAGCCTATTTTTGACAGAATTGCAAATGACGCATGGAGGGAGGTTACTAAGCTATGAGTGCAACGATTGACGAAAGAGTTGTCGAGATGCGGTTTGACAACCGGCAATTTGAGAGTAATGTTCAGACCAGCTTGTCAACTCTCGACAAGCTCAAGCATAGCCTGAATCTTGACGGCGCAGTAAAAGGTCTGGAAGGTATTAACGCAGCATCAAAAAACTGTGATATGTCTGGACTTTCCAGTGCAGTCCAAACGGTTCAGGCTAGGTTCTCAGCGTTGGAAGTCATGGCTGTAACTGCCCTTGCGAACATAACAAACTCAGTGATCAATACCGGAAAACAGATGCTGAGTTCTTTAACTGTCGAACCGATTAAAGATGGTTTTGCTGAGTATGAGCTGAAAATGGGCTCGATTCAGACAATCATGATGAGTACCGGCGCTTCGTTGCAGGATGTAAACAAATACCTGAATGAGTTAAATACTTATGCCGACAGAACTATTTACTCATTTGCAGACATGACATCCAACATTGGTAAATTTACAAATGCCGGAGTCAAGCTCGAAGATGCTGTAATGGCTATTCAGGGTATTTCAAATGAGGCGGCCGTGTCAGGAGCTAACGCAAACGAGGCTTCTAGGGCTATGTACAACTTTGCTCAGGCATTATCGGCAGGATATGTAAAGCTGATTGACTGGAAGTCGATTGAGAACGCCAATATGGCGACTGTAGAGTTTAAAACTCAGCTTCTTGAAGCGGCTGTGGCGGCTGGGACAGTTGAGAAGACCACTGACGGTATGTACCGCGTTCTTACTGAAAACAATCAGGGTTCTACAATGGACGAAGCGATTGACGCTACCAAGAACTTTAACGACAGTTTGCAGTATCAGTGGATGACTACAGACGTCCTTGTCAGCACACTGAGAGATTATGCTGACGAGACGACAGATATCGGTAAAAAGGCTTTTGCGGCAGCCCAGGAAGTAAAAACATTCACCCAGTTAATGGACACGCTTAAAGAAGCGGTCGGTTCTGGCTGGGCTATGACATGGGAGATTCTGTTTGGTGACTTTGAAGAAGCCAAAGCCATGTGGACAGAAGCCAGTAATTATTTCGGCGGTCTTATCGATTCTATGTCAGATGCCCGCAATTCCATGTTACAGGGGTGGAAAGATCTTGGCGGCAGGACTGCGGTTATTGATGCAATGAAGAATGCTTTTGGGGCATTGGTTAGTGTTGTAAAGCCTGTAAAGGATGCGTTTAGGGAGATATTTCCGCCTACGACATCCCAGCAGCTTTACAATATGACAGTTGCTTTGAAAGAATTTACTTCTCATCTGAAGCTTAGCGATACCGCATCGGCAAACTTGAAGAGGACGTTCAAGGGTATATTTGCCGTTTTGGATATTGGTAAGCAGGCGTTTTCAGCGTTATTCAAAACTATCACTCCGTTGTTTGGAGGTTTCAAAACCCTTGGCGGAGGGGTTTTGGGTGTAACTGGCAGTATTGGCGATTTCCTTGTGAGTATCGATGAATTCATCAAGAAGAATGACATTTTCGGAAAAACAGTTCAGGGAGTTATCGACTTCATTGGAAAAGCTGCAAATGCTTTCAAGGATTTCGCAAAAGAAGTAAAAGACAAATTTGATCTTCCAGACTTGGACAAGGTTAAGGAATCGGTAAAAGACTTTCTGAACACTCTTAAAGGGAAAATCAAGGTTCCTGGTCTGGAGTTATTCCATTCCATGCTTGAAAGAATCCACGAAAGGATGTCACAGGTTGGCGAAGCTGCCGGCGATATGAAAGGCGGAGTCATTGTTGCAATCGGTGCGATGGGTGAAGCTCTTTCAAAGTGTAAATTCTTACAGTTGCTTCAGGCTTTATGGAATGGCGTAAAAACAATCGTAGGAGGTATTGCACAGGTTATTGGTGGTTTGGCAGATACCATCATCGAAAAACTTGGGAACGCTGATTTTAGTGGAATCATTGATTTACTGAACGGTTTGTCCCTTGGTGGTATTGCTGTCGGACTTACCAAATTTATAAACAGTCTTTCCAATCCTTTAGAGAGTCTCGGCGACATCATGGAGAATGTAACAGGGATTCTTGATGGAGTAAGAGGGTGCTTTGAAGAGTATCAAAATCAGCTAAAGGCCGGGACACTGATAAAGATTGCCACTGCTATTGGCATTTTGGCGGCATCAATCGTGGCTATTTCTCTCGTTGACAGTGATAAGCTCGCTGGTTCTCTTGGAGCAATCACGGTTATGATGACGGAATTGATAGTTGCTATGGCCGCGTTTAATAAGCTTGGCGGTGTGTCTGGCAAAGGAGCCACAAAACTCGTCGTATTCGCTTCCGCGGTTCTTGTTTTATCAAGTGCGGTGAAAAAGATGGCGAGCCTGAGCTGGGGCGAACTGGCAAGAGGTCTGGTTGGCGTAGGAGTATTACTGGCTGAATTGGATGCATTCATGGCCACAGCAAAGTTTAACAAGAAAGCCATGTCGAATGCGGCTGCTATGGTTATATTTGCAGCGGCAATTAAGGTTATGGCATCTGCTGTCAAATCTCTCAGCAGTTTAAGCTGGGAAGAGATGGCAAAGGGCTTGCTTGGTGTAGGAGTTCTTCTGGCTGAGGTAGATATTTTCCTGAACACCGCAAAATTCAGTGGAAAAGCGATGTCCACAGCTACGGGAATGCTTATTATGTCAGCAGCTTTGAAAGTGCTGGCTTCCGTATGTGGTGATTTTGCTCAGATGAAATGGGGTGAAATAGGAAAAGGTCTTACTGCGGTCGGCGCATTGCTTCTGGAGATTGCCGCATTCACAAAACTTACCGGAAATGCAAAGCATGTTATATCTTCAGGACTTGCCCTGGTTGAGATAGCGGCGGCGATGAAGATATTCGCATCGGCTATGAGTGATTTCGCGAGATTCTCATGGAAAGAGATTACCAAAGGACTTGTAGCAATGGGCGGTGCTTTGGCTGAGGTTGCAATAGCCACAAATTTGATGCCTAAAAACATGGTTGGCATAGGAGCTGGTCTTATTGTTGTAGGTGCAGCTCTTGAAATAGTTGCCGATGCTTTGGGTAAAATGGGTAAGTCTTCATGGGAAGAGATTGCCAAAGGACTTGTAGCAATGGGCGGTGCTTTGGCTGAGGTTGCAATAGCCACAAATTTGATGCCTAAAAACATGGTTGGCATAGGAGCTGGTCTTATTGTTGTAGGTGCAGCTCTTGAAATAGTTGCCGATGCTTTGGGTAAAATGGGTAAGTCTTCATGGGAAGAGATTGCCAAAGGACTTATAGCAATGGGTGGCGCTTTGGCCGAACTTGCGATTGGTCTCAACCTGATGAATGGCACATTGGCAGGCTCAGCGGCGATGCTTGTGGCAGCTACTGCTTTAGCAGTCTTGACTCCGGTTCTTAGTGTTTTAGGAGCTATGAGTTGGGGCAGCATAGCGAAAGGTTTGATTACAGTTGCCGGGGCATTCACAGTTATTGGTGTTGCAGGGGCAGTTCTTACGCCGTTGGTTGGAACGATTCTTGCATTGAGCGGGGCGTTTGCTCTTATCGGTGTTGGCGTTGTAGCTATTGGTGCAGGACTCTTGGCAGCAGGAATGGGTTTATCTGCATTGGCAGTTGGGTTTACGGCTTTCGCCGCTGCTCTTACCGCTGGTGCTACGGCTGTTGTCGCAGGTTTAACGGTTATTATTACCGGAGTGGCAGGGCTTATACCCGCTATAGTTGCCAAAATTGGCGAGGCAATCGTTGAACTTTGTAAGGTAATTACGGCCAGTGCACCTGTTCTTGGCGAAACGATTAAAGCAGTTGTACTAACTCTTGTTGATGTACTCGTCGAGTGTGTACCTGCTATTGCAGATGGAGCTTTGACATTGATTGCCGGGGTTCTGGATGCGTTGGTTGCGTATACGCCTTCAATCGTGGATTCCATATTCCAATTCCTGATTGCTGTTCTTGACGGAATTGAGAAAAACTTGCCGGCCCTTATTCAGTCGGCGATAAATGTTCTTATGGCTTTCTTCTCTGGGGTGGTGGATGCTCTGAGCGGGATAGATGTTGACGTGCTCGTGAAGGGAATCGCTGGTATCGGTCTACTTTCCGCTATTATGGTGGCATTAGGCGCCGTTGCAGGGCTTATTCCACAAGCTATGGCTGGTGTACTCGGCATGGGAGTTGTTATTGCTGAGTTGGCACTGGTGTTGGCGGCAGTAGGAGCATTAGCCCAAATTCCGGGCTTATCCTGGCTTATTGGAGAAGGAGGTAAACTGTTACAGGGAATAGGCACCGCTATCGGTCAGTTTGTCGGTGGTATCGTTGGCGGATTTATGAGTGGTGTATCGAGCCAGTTCCCTCAAATCGGTTCTGACTTATCAGCATTTATGATGAATATTCAGCCGTTCATCGAGGGAGCTAAGTCAATAGACGCTTCGATGATGGAAGGCGTAAAGGCACTCAGTGAAACGATTCTTATTCTTACCGCTGCTGATATTTTGCAGGGGTTGACTTCATGGTTTACGGGTGGTTCTTCACTTTCGGATTTTGCAGAAGAACTTGTGCCTTTTGGTACGGCGATGAAATCTTACTCGAATGCGATTTCCGGAATAAATCCCGAAACTGTAACAGCATCGGCAACAGCGGCAAAGGCTCTCGCCGAAATGGCATCCAATCTTCCGAACAGCGGTGGAGTAGTCGGATGGTTTATGGGTGAAAACGATATGGATGAATTCGCCGCTCAGTTGGTTCCTTTCGGGGAAGCGATGAAAGCGTATGGCGAAGCTGTATCTGGAATTGACGGTGCATCTATTGAAAGCTCGGCGATTGCCGGACAAGCATTAACAGAATTGGCTCATACCGTTCCAAATACTGGCGGCGTAGTGAGCTGGTTTGCAGGAAACAACGATTTAGGGGACTTTGCGGAGCAGCTTGTACCGTTTGGTGAAGCCATGAAATTGTATGGTGATTCTGTATCAGGTATCAATTCGGAATCAATACAGGCATCTACAATAGCAGGTAAAGCATTGACGGAGCTTGCTAATACAGTCCCCAATACCGGTGGCGTTGTAAGTTGGTTCACCGGTAATAACGATCTCGATACCTTTGGGGAGCAGATTGTCCCATTCGGCGAAGCGATGAAAGCGTATGGTGACGCTGTTGCAGGTATCGACGGAGAAGCAGTGACAGCGTCTGCCACAGCGGGGTTGGCTTTAACAGAGCTTGCCAATACAGTACCGAATACCGGTGGCGTAGTAAGCTGGTTTACAGGTAACAATGATCTCGATAAATTCGGGGAACAAATCGTTGTGTTTGGTGAGGCAATGAAAAAGTACGGCGATGTGGTCGCAGGTATTGACGCCGCGGCAGTAACAGCATCTACAACAGCGGGTTTGGCATTGGTAGAGTTATCAAATGGCTTGGATAACAGTGGAGGTGTTGTAAGCTGGTTTACTGGAGATAATGATTTAGCGGATTTTGCCAAGGGTATTGTGCCTTTCGGTGAGGCGATGAAATCTTATTCCGATGCAGTAAGTGGTATCAATCCGACAGCGGTAACAGCATCCGCAGTTGCGGCACAAAGTTTGGCAACTTTGGAAGGAAATCTTCCAGCTATCGGCGGACTCTCTGAAATCATGAATGGTGGAAACAGTCTGGCAAGTTTTGCGAGAGAGTTGATTCCATTCGGAGAAGCAATGAAGTTATATTCAGATGCCGTAATCGGTGTGAATCCGGTTGCGGTGACAGCGTCTGCACTTGCGGCGCAATCGCTGGCGAGACTCGAAGAAAACCTTCCTGATATTGGGGGGCTTTCGGAAATCTTTACAGGTGGTAACAGCCTTGCTGAGTTTGCAAAAGAGCTAATACCTTTCGGCGAGGCGATGAAATCTTATTCCGATGCAGTAAGTGGTATCAATCCGGGAGCTGTTACAGCTTCAGCTACGGCAGCACAGTCTTTATCGGAACTGGAAGCAAATCTTCCGGATGTCGGTGGTATATCGGGTTGGATTACCGGAGATACCGATTTGGGCGAGTTCGCAGAACGGCTTATTCCATTCGGAGAAGCAATGTTGTCTTACAGTAATGCTATCAACGGAATCAATCCAGAAGCTGTGACGGCCTCGGCTACTGCCGCACAAGCCTTAGCTGCCCTGGAAGCAAATCTTCCGAAGACCGGTGGCGTTGTTAGTTGGTTTGCTGGGGATAACGATTTAGAGTCATTTGCCAAAGGTATAACGCCCTTTGGGGAGGCTATGAAATCATATTCCCTGGCGGTAACAGGAATCAATGCTGACGCGGTTGTTAATTCAACTACGGCGGGATTAGCGCTCATTGAGCTGGCAAAGACACTTCCAACTACAGGCGGAATAGTCGGCTGGTTCACAGGAGAAAACGATCTGGCGGCTTTTGCTGATGGTATTACACCTTTTGGCGAGGCGATGAAAGAGTATTCTCTGGCAGTGACAGGTATCAATGCTGATGCGGTTATAAATTCAACGACCGCCGGCAAGGCGCTGATCGAATTAGCAAAAACAGTTCCGAATACTGGAGGAGTCGTAAGCTGGTTTACCGGCGGCAATGATATGGCTCAATTCGGAGAACAGCTCATACCTTTCGGCGAGGCGATGAAAGAATATTCTGATTCTATATCTGGAATAGACGTAGAAGCTATTACAAATTCAGCGACCGCTGGCAAAGCATTGGTGGAATTAGCAAACACACTTCCGAACACCGGAGGAGTCGTAAGCTGGTTCACAGGCAGTAATGATATTGGTGCGTTTGGAGAGAGTCTGATATTGTTCGGTAAGAATTTCGCACAGTATTCAGATTATATGAAGAATGTCGATGCAGGTATTGTCACGGCAACAACCAACGCCGCAAATTCGATTGTTGAATTACAAAAGAGCTTGCCGGAAGAAGGAGGATGGTTCTCGAAAGATATGAGCCTTGCTGATTTCGGTAAGGACATGAGTTCATTTGGTTCCTATTTCAGCTCCTATTATGCTTATATCAGCGGTGTCGATACGGGCATACTTTCCAGTGTTATTACACAGACGAATCGCTTGGTCGAGATGGCGAAAGGTATGGTAGGGCTGGATGTCAGCGGGATGACGTCGTTTAGTTCCGCATTGGCAAAGCTTGGCGAAACAGGTGTTACCGGATTCATCAATGCATTTAACAATGCAGAATCAAAAGTTAAGGCCGCTGCTTCTAATATGCTGACGGCTTTTATCAATGGCGCAAATGCCAAGAAAGGCGATGCGACTACTACCTTCACAAATATTGTGCAGGCGGTACTAACAGCGATAAAGGCCAAGCAGCCAGAGTTTCAAACGGTTGGTTCTACGTTGATGATTAAGTTTGTCGCAGGGGTGAAGTCTCAGGATAACAATGCCCGTACCACATTCACGACGATTATCAGTGGATGTTTGACAGCTATCAAGAACAAATACACCGAATTCCAAACGGTGGGAACGCAAACGATGATCAAGTTCATTGCGGGTGTAAAATCCCAGGACAATAATGCGAGGACAACGTATACGAACATCATGAACGGATGTTTGACAGCTATTAAGAATAAGTATACGGAGTTTCAGACAGTGGGTACCCAGACGATGGTTAAATTTATCGCTGGGGTAAAGTCGAAAGATAACGAGGCTCGAAACACATTCACAACGATTATCAGTGGATGTTTGACAGCTATCAAGAACAAATACAGCGAGTTTGAGACGGTCGGCAAGGGGTGCATGGAAAAACTCATTTCGGGCGTGAAAAGTAAAGATGCGGACGTGAAGAGTTCATTTACATCAAGCCTTGGCAATGCGGTCAGCGCTGTCAAAGATTACCGAGATCAGTTCTATAGTGCGGGTTCGTATCTGGTTGACGGATTTGCCGCTGGTATCAGTGAGAATGCGTACAAAGCATCAGCCAAAGCAAAGGCTATGGCAGCCGCAGCGGCGGAAGCAGCTAAGAAAGAATTGGACGAGCATTCGCCTTCTAAAGTTGGTTATCAGATTGGTGACTACTTTGGCGTAGCATTTGTCAACGCTATTGGTGATTATGAAGATAAGGCTTATGAGACCAGCTCTGACATGGCGAATGCAGCCAAAACCGGTTTAAGCAATGCGATTTCTAAGGTGAAAGATTTTATCACTAATGGGATTGATGCTGAGCCTACGATCCGACCTGTTCTTGATCTGTCGAATGTAGAGTCAAGAATCAGTAAACTAAACACCATGTTGAGCAGAACGCAGGCATTATCCATCAGCGCAAGCATGAATAGAGACTATGCTCCGGACATTCAAAATGGAGGTGGAAAACCTAACACAAGCAACACGTTTACCTTTACACAAAATAACTACTCGCCTAAGTCATTGTCGAGAGTTGAGCTTTATCGTCAGACGAACAACCAGTTCTCGGCATTTGAAAGGATGGTGAAAGCATGATTAAATCAATCACTGTGACGAACTATCTTGGCGATAGTATCAAACTTGATTTGGCGCGGCCGGAGGAATCCGGCTTCGTCGTCACTTCAGTTACCGGTTTGGGGTCTGGAAAAGCGAATATTAACATGACCGAAGTGGCAACAAACGACGGAAGTCTGTATAATTCGTCCAGGCTCCCAAGCCGTAACATTGTAATTTCTTTGAAATACCTATGGCAGAGTACAATCGAGGATGTGCGCCAGCTCTCATATAAATATTTCCCAATCAAGAAAAAACTTACCCTGCTCATTGAGACAGATAATCGGCAGGCGGAGATTGAGGGCTATACAGAGGCAAACGATCCAAATATATTCAGCAAGGATGAGGGTTCAGACATTTCAATCGTGTGTCCGAATCCTTTTTTCTATTCTGCTGGAAAAGACGGAGTCAATACCACTATCTTTTACGGTGTTGAACCGTTATTCGAGTTCCCGTTCAGTAATGAATCTCTCTATGAGTGCCTAATTGAAATGGGCTGGATTCAGAACCAGATGGAGAAAGTGGTTATTTATAGTGGCGACGCCGAAATTGGTGTGACCATTACAATTCACGCAATCGGAGAAGCACACAACATTACAATCTACAATACCGGCACAAGGGAAGTCATGAGGATTGACACGAACAAGTTGAAATCTTTCACAGGTTCCGGAATCATAGCCGGTGATGAAATCGTCATTTGTACCGTGAAAGGGCAGAAATCCATTACGCTGCTTAGAAACGGTAGAACCACGAACATACTCAACTGTCTTGACAAGAATGCCGATTGGTTCCAGCTTGCAAAGGGTGACAACGTGTTTGCGTATACGGCTGAAGAAGGAAGCTCTAACCTACAGTTCAAGATAGAAAATCGAATCATTTACGAGGGGGTATAGGTATGGACATAACAGTTCTTAATACTAATCTTGACGCTATATCCATCGTTGATGTCTACGAGTCTTTTATCTGGACAGACAGGTATTATGAGTACGGAGATTTCGAGCTTTTCACTTCGATGACGGATACCATTCTCAGTTACATCAAGCAGGACTACTATTTACAGAACCGTGAGTCGGAACATGTCATGATCATTGAAATGATACGGATTGGTTCTGATTCTGAAAACGGAAACCACATCACGGTTACTGGCAGGTCACTCGAATCTATTCTTGACCGTCGGATTGTCTGGGGGCAAAAGACTATAACCGGGAATCTTCAAAATGGAATCCATACCCTTCTGAATGAGAATATGATATCTCCGGCAGACAGCAGCAGGAAAATTGCCAACTTTATTTTTGAAGCGTCAACTGATCCCGCTATTACATCATTGAAAATCGATGCGCAGTATACGGGTGATAACCTATATGACGTAATCAACAAAATCTGTAGTGAGAGAAGTATCGGTTTTAAGGTGACTCTTAACGACAATAAGCAGTTTGTATTTAAGCTATATGCCGGGACTGACCGGTCCTACGATCAGTCTGTAAATCCCTATGTCATATTTTCCCCAAAGTTTGAAAACATCATCAACAGTAATTATGTAGAATCCAAATCGGCACTGAAAACCGTTACCCTGGTTGGCGGTGAAGGTGAAGGTTCTGCGAGAAAGTATACTACTGTTGGTGGGGGAAACGGGTTGAACAGGCGGGAGCTTTTTACAGATGCAAGGGATATTTCTTCTGATGTTGGGGATGGGGTTGTCTTGTCTGATGCAGCATACACAGCCCAGTTACAGCAGCGTGGAAAAGAAAAGTTGGCAGAGAACACGGATGTAACATCGTTCGAGGGGCAGGTGGAAACAACCGTTATGTTCAGGTATGGAGAGGACTTCTTCAACGGAGATGTCGTTCAGATCGCCAACGAATACGGGCATGAAACGAAAGCAAGAATTGTCGAAATCGTCATGTCCGAAGATGAAGATGGTAACTCTGTATACCCTACATTTAAAACGATAGAACAGGAGGCGGTGTGATATGGTAACATACGGGTTTTATAACTCGAAAAATGGCGATCGAAAATATGATGCTATCCAGATGTCGAGTATCTTTGACGGCATAATCCGAGATGGTATTTTACAGCATTATGGAACGGCGATGGTTGTGAAAGAATCGGAAGGTATGATGGTAAATGTCGGCATTGGTCGGGCGTGGTTCAATCATACATGGACGCTGAATGATGCTTTACTTCCGTTGACAGTTCCTATATCAGAGGTTCTTCTCAACCGAATTGACGCGGTTGTTCTGGAAGTTGACTCCCGTGAAGCGGTCAGGGCGAATTCTATTAAGATCATTAAAGGTACTCCGGCATCCAGTCCGAAGAATCCGACACTGGTCAAAACAAACGACAGGTGGCAGTATCCGCTTGCGTATATTCGTGTCAATGCGGGCGTGACGTCGATTCGACAGGCAAACATCACGAACTGCGTAGGGACATCTGCGTGTCCGTTTGTAACGGCTCCGCTTGAAAAGATGTCTATTGACGCTCTTGTAGCACAATGGGGAGATCAGTGGAAAG
Organism: uncultured bacterium; assembly: GCA_947383005.1. Taxonomy (GTDB): domain Bacteria; phylum Bacillota; class Clostridia; order Lachnospirales; family Lachnospiraceae; genus Brotaphodocola. The sequence goes on from CANDBT010000009.1 coordinate 114,650, forward strand.
CGTTCTACGGTGCTCAGACATCGGATATGGAAGCTACTAATGCTTTCTGGAAAAACCAGTGGAGGACGTGGTTCCAGGCACAGACAACAGAGATACAGGAAGCCTATCTGAACTGGGAACACCAGTGGGAAGAGTTCTATAATTCCCACGCAAATGAAATTACCGATACGGCTGAGTATTGGAAGGACATGTGGCAGAAGTGGTTCTATGATTATGTCAACAACAGCAGCAGGGAGTTAGCCTATTGGAAGAAGCTTGTAACCGATGATTTTACGGAGTACAGCACTTTCTGGAAAAACCAGTGGAGGACGTGGTTCCAGGCACAGACAACAGAGATACAGGAAGCCTATCTGAACTGGGAACACCAGTGGGAAGAGTTCTTCAACAACCAGACTACGGAAATGCAGGAGGCAAACACCAACTGGAAGACTCTCTGGGAAAACTGGTTCTACGAGTATGTGAACGCTAACACAAAAGAATTTACTGATTGGAAAAACTCGATTGATAAGGATTTCAGAGATTGGTGGGAGGCTGTAAAAGACCTCATTGATGCTAAAGATGTTTCAGCATTTGCCGACGAGCTTGTAGCTCTCAAAGAGCGGACAGGCAAACTGGAAGAATTTCAAAATGAGCTTACCAATACGCATTCCATTCACGACAGCCTTGACGATTCATCCGACAAGGCTATTTTAGATGGAAACAATGAGCCGATTGAAGGAAAGCGGGTTACGTTTGTTGTTGAGAAAGGCTCTGATGTCGGAAATGAATTGGAAGATGTGAAGAGACGTTTACTGGCTATCGAGCAGGCGTTTGACGGACTTGCTAACGAATTTACAGTTTATCAAATCCTGACGGATGGCGGGACATGGCTGTATGTTGATAATCCCGATACTGCCCGTACCGAGCAGCTCCTTGACGATAAAGGTGATGTTATCAGAGGTAAAACCATATTCGTCACAAAGTAAAGGAGGCGCTTATGTTTGACAATATCTTCGTATATTTACAAGCGATAACAGATTCGGTAAAAGAGCCGGTTATGGATAATCTCGGAAACCCGATTGAGAGCCGTACATATTCCGATCTGTTGGCGAAATTTATGGAAGGCATACCGGCAGAGTTTCAGGTTTCAGGATACCTCAGGGATAATTCCAGACGGGGTATCTATTTGTTACTGGATTCCAGCAGCGAAACGGTTAAAGACAGTAAAGCCAGAGATTTGAACGGCCGGGAGTATTCAGCAGAACAAATTCTTGACAGTGGAAATAACCCAATCTTCAGTCAAGCTATATTTGTTACAAACTAAAAAAAAGAAAGGTGAAAAAGGTATGAAGATTACAGATTACGAAAAAGTAACAGAACTTCTCGCTAACAACGTCCTTCTTGTGGATGGTGACGGCGGGACAAAAACGATCCTTGCGAGGGATTTGCTCAAAGCACTTGTGGCGGTCAGCTCTTCTCAGGACTATCTTGCCAAAATGGACGTTTCTCAGCTTACGCAGGTTAGTTCCGTTTCTGCAAGCGACAGGATTCTGCTTGCTACCGGCGGAGGTAACAAGGGTATTACGGTCAACGATGCTTTTTGGGGAATCCTGGATGCGGTTATTTCTGTGGAGCAGCGCAGGAATATTTTCCGTGGTAAGAATCTCGGAACAGCTCTTACGGCAGCACAGAAAGCAGAGATCAAGGCGGGCACATTTAAAGGATTCTTTATCGGTGATTACTGGAGTATCGGCGACCGTATCTGGAGGATTGTTGACATCAACTACTGGCTGAACAGCGGTGATACATCCTGTACGACGCCTCACCTGGTGATCATGCCGGATCAGAAGCTCTATGATGCCAAAATGAATGAAACCAATATCACGACTGGCGGCTATGTCGGTTCCCAGATGTATACAGCAAATCTTGCCAATGCCAAGACTCTGGTAAATTCTGCATTTGGCTCGGCGAATATCCTGAACCACAGAGAGTATCTCACGAACGCCGTTACGAATGGTTATCCTTCTGCCGGCGCATGGTATGACTCCACAGTCGAACTTCCTAACGAGATCATGATGTACGGAAGCCTGGTATTCACTCCGGCCGGAGACGGTTCTTTCGTTCCAAACCGCTATACGATCGACAAGACCCAGTTGGCGCTGATGAAGATGTATCCGAGATTCATCAATCCTGGAAGATACTGGTATTGGCTGAGAGACGTCGTTTCTTCGGCTCATTTCGCTCATGTGTCCTACTATGGCGCTCCGGACTCCGGCGACGCCTCGGACTCTGGCGGGGTTCGTCCGGTCTTCGGGTTGGTTGGCTAAATCTGGGGGCCTTGTGCCCCTAATTTAGTACGCAGGTGACAGAAAAACATGTTATAAGAATCTTGAAAGGAGATTTTCAAAATGGATGAGAAGAACTATAAAATTACCCTTGCTGATGGGACCGAACTCAGCAATCTTACCATGAACGGTAATAACTTCATTTCTGAAGCGACTATCGATCCCGGAATTTTCCAGTCGAACTGTTCTCCCGTTGTGATCAGCGACGGAGAGCATGATGAGACACATGAAAATATGGAGCTGGTACAGGTAACGGAAGTGAACGGCCAGTCTTGGTTCGTACTCAGGGATATGACCCCCAAGGAGCTGGAGCAGGCAAAAATCAAGTCCGATATTGAGTACCTCGCAATGATGTGTGATGTAGATCTGTAAGAAAGAGAGGAGGATCACCATGAAACATAGCAAGAATTACGACAAGGTTAAGAACTACTACGGCATGAAGCTGTGGGATGAAAGCCGCGTTCGTAACGCCGTAGTAAAAGGATGGATTACAGAGGAAGAGTTCGCTGAGATCACTGGGAAAGACTACTAATGAGTGTCCTGGTGAGCGACCGTAAGGAGTCCAAATTTGAAGCCATTACATATTCGGTTGAACTCCATGATATGCTTTTAGACTTTATGCAGAGAAGTTTCGGGGTAAAGGATTTAGAGCATTTTGTCAGAGTCCGTTATGCCTATGGAGATGACGAAACGGAGGATTATGCGAAGTACAGGTATCTTATGACCAACTTCAAGAACCGTATTGATCATCTGGCATCACAGCTCACAAACAATATCAGAGCAGCTAATTCCACTTACCCTACTTCTATGCAGGAGTATGAGCAGAGGAGGAGCTATCAGAACAGCGCTATTGTAAACTGCGAGCAGATCATCAAGGAATTGCAGCGGATTGTGGAAATTTTCAATGTGGATGTTAATACTTACGGCAGGTATGTCAAAGCTATCGACCGAGAAATCGGATTGATAAAGAAATGGCGTCAGCGTGATAACAGAATCAAATCATACTTACAGGGCAACATCTAATAACGCGTCGTTTCTTCGGCTAATTTCGCTAATGTGAACAACAATGGCAATACGAACTACAACAACGCCTCGAACTCTAACGGGGTTCGTCCGGATTCTCAGTCTAACCAACCGAGAAGGAGATGTTGTCCTTTCCATCAAGGATAAATGGCAAAGCTGGACGCAATTTACTACGGTAAGTATTGCTATCACGGTGAATAGGTATGACGTATGAAGAGATTTTGTCTGACGCCAACAATTTGTACAAGGCTTATAAGGCTTCCGTGAAAGGCAGTAAATGGAAAGAGACTACCCAGAAGTTCATGATGAATTTCCTGCGATACATCTTTTCCATACAAGAAGAAATTCTTGACAGGTCTCTTCAAAATGGACCGACAGAAGAGTTTACGCTGTCTGAACGGGGCCGAATAAGACCTATCACAAGTATCCGGATTAAGGATCGAATCGTTCGTCATGTTTTGTGCGACGATATCCTGTTACCAGAAGTCAAGAAGCATATTATTTACGACAATGGTGCTTCCATCAAAGGACGCGGTATTTCACATCAGAGAGACCGCTTCGAGGTGCATCTTAGGAAATACTACAGACTGTATGGGAACGAGGGCTGGATTCTATTCGGTGACTTCACAAAATTCTACGACAATATTATTCACGAGATTGCAAAGCGGGAATTGTTAAAGCTGTTCAATGATGATGAATTCATCGACTGGCTTTTAACGCTTATATTTGACGGGTTTAAGATTGACGTATCTTATATGACCGATGATGAGTACGCTAATTGCATGACTGATACATTCAATAAGCTGGAATACCGCAGCATACCAAAGGAACAGCTAACTGGCGAAAAGTGGATGGAGAAGTCTGTTAATATTGGTGACCAGTTGTCACAGGTCATAGGCATTTATTATCCTTACCGAATTGATAATTACGTCAAGTACGTGAGAAGTCAAAAGTATTATGGAAGGTATATGGATGACTGGTACATCATGAACCCGAGCAAAGAAGAGCTTCTGGACTTGCTTGACAATATCCGGAAAATTGCGCAGGAACTGGGTATCCATATCAACGAAAAGAAAACCAGAATCGTTAGGATTTCCAGCACTTACAAATTCCTGCAAGTTAAGTATACACTTACCAAGGATGGAAAAATAATCAAACGCATAAATCCTGAAAGGGTTACTACTATGAGGAGAAAGTTAAAGAAACTGGCGGTTAAAGTCCATAACGGAGAAATCCCTTACGACGGCGTAGAGAATATGTTCCGTGGCTGGATGGGCGGCTATTACAAACTATTATCCAAACAGCAGAGGAAAAACCTAATCGGGCTTTATGAAGACCTATTCGACAAGACGGTTACTGTCGTAAGCAAGAAGCTGGTTATATTTGATAGGTCGTCACAAAATATTTTACAGGAGGTATGACATGGAACAGTGGTTTCAAATATTACTAACTATTTTTAGCTCGGTTCTTGCGTCTTCTGGGCTGTGGGCCTACATAACCAAGCGGCTTGAAAAAAAAGACGTGAAGACAGAGATGCTCATAGGATTGGGGCATGACCGTATCATGTACCTGGGTATGGAGTACATCGAACGTGGCTACATTACCTCGGACGAGTACGAAAATCTTTATGAGTATCTTTATAAGCCGTATGAGAAGATGGGCGGTAACGGCTCCGCCAAACGGATCATGAATGAGGTAAACAAATTACCCATACACAAATCACAATACGAGGAGGAACAAAATCATGAACATGAGTAATAAAACCTATGACACTTTGAAATGGATCGCACAGTATCTGCTTCCGGCGGCAGGCACATTATATTTCGCCCTGGCAGGAATCTGGGGGCTGCCCTGCGGAGAGCAGGTAGTCGGCACGATCACGGCCGTTGATACTTTCCTGGGGGTTCTTCTAGGAATCAGTTCGGCTCAGTACAACAAGACAGAGGGTAAGTGATGAAAAATTTCCTGTTGGTTGTGCTGGCGATTTTGGTCTTTATAGTGGCTTTGGCATTTGCGCTGGTCATTCTGTTTTGTTACGGAGGGCTGGCGTTTTTGTTTTATGCCATTCTTGTGTCGTGCGTTATCGGCGTGACTGCAAATTATATTTTTGAAAAGAGGAGTAGAACATGAGTCAAACGGAGAACACTATTGAGTTGGTCAGCATAACCAAGATTCCTTATGTTGGGTCAGGAAGTGCAGACAGATTTGTCAAAGGCTTTAAGTGTTTGAAAAAAGACCTTAATAATCTTCCTGTTACGGATGATATGGCTTCTGGCTCTTTTGCAGATGCTCTTGATACGGGAGATCATGCCGAGTATAGTGCCGTGACAAAACAGTGGTATACATGGGCCAAAGAATCTGTCGCTTCCCTATCTTCAAGAATGGATGACTTGGAGGTAAAAGCAGTCATCGGAAGTGTTCAGGAGCAGTCTACTTCTTGACTATTCCTACACTTGGCGGCTATAATTACTGAAAATGCTGGATTTTGGGATTTTACTGTACAATTTCCGGATAACGTCCAAAGAATATGGCAATACTCCTTTATGGAAATGATGAATAATGCGATAGATCATTCGGAAGCCGAAGTGGTAATTTTGTCAATTTTCCAGAATTTTATTACCACGACAATAATGATTGATGATGCTGGCATAGGTATTTTTAGGAAGATAAAAGATTTTTATGGTTATGAATTGTTGGACGATGCGGTTAATGAGTTGTTTAAAGGAAAATTAACCACAGATTCTCACAATCATTCAGGAGAAGGGATATTTTTTACATCGAGAGTATTGGATAGATTTGCGGCAATTTCTGATGGGAAGATATTTACACATGATAAATATAGTGAAGCAGTAAGAAATTTGGAAGATACAAGGGCTTTAAAGGATTGGAAACATAGAAAAGGGACTCTCATCTATATGGAATTATCAAATTTCAGCAAAAAAAATTTGATGGAGGTATTTAACATGTTTTCTAATATTGACGGGGGATTTACGAGAACACATATACCAATTAAAAATATATATGAAACATACCCTGTTTCGCGGTCACAGGCTAAAAGGTTATGCCATCGTTTTGAAAAATTCCAGGAGATAGAATTGGATTTTGAAGGGATTACAGAAATCGGGCAGGGATTTGCACATGAAATATTTGTTGTATTTCAGAATTGCCATAAAGATACGAAATTAATACCAGTTAATTTATCTGAAAATGTGAGTAAAATGATAAACCATGTGAAAAATACAATTAATTAAAATAATTTCGGTTGTTTTTCTGAAACAGTTCGGATGGTGGGAAGGTGGTATGGGGGTACTGTGAAATACAGTCGAGTAGGAGAGGCTGTTTCCCATACTCGCCGCGCGGCCCGCGTGCTGCGTCAGCAGCAAACTTCCATATGCGAGCCTGTGCATAAAAAGTGTCGCTTAACTGTATGTTAAATTGTGGACCTATGTCCAATACTTTGGACAAAAAAAGTTGAAAGATTATGCTGCTTTTTTGAGTTTCTCATCCTCCTTTTGATGTGGTGTCAGATAACCGATCGAGCTATGAATCCGCTTACGGTTATACCAGCCTT
>CANDBT010000010.1 GCA_947383005.1 uncultured bacterium
AAATAGCTGACATAAACTGTATGCTGTGGATACTAGTCATTCATCTATTATTTATTGTATGAGGAGGTGAAAACTATGCAGAACAACAAGACATTTGAACCACTGAACAAACAGCAGGATAATATGGCTGATTCCATTATCATTTGCTTTTTGGATTGCGGTGGCGATGATTATTGCGATTCTTGTGATGGCATTTGTAAGCCTACAGCGCATTAATTAGCAGCATTTCAAAGATATTATATTGTATGGAGGTGAAAATTATGCAGAACAACAAGACATTTGAACCACTGAATAAACAGCAGGATAGTATGGCTGATTCCATTATCATTTGCCTTTTGGATTGCGGTGGCGATGATTATTGCGATTCCTGTGATGGTATTTGTAAGCCGACAGCACATTAATGTAATCCATTATCGAAGTTTATAGATGAATGATTTTTATCAGGAATAGATATGTAATATGCATTGCATATCTATTCTTTAAGTAGGAGAAATTGATTAATATGTATAAAATTATAAACATAAACAACAATTTATATATTTATTTTTCTTTAACAATGAATTTATTTCCTATTAATAGTTTGGTGGACACTAATATTGCTTCAACAGCTTCTGAAATTGAAATATATTCAATAATAAAAGAACAATTTGTTGATATAGAAAATCAAGAAGACCAGATTTTAGAATTGTTAAGAAATATGAAGAGTAGATATGATGAAACCTGTAAGATTAGTGGAATGCAATTAAATATTGCATATGCATGTAATATGAAGTGTAGGTATTGTTTTGCAGATGATGGAGCTCATCAAAAAAGTGGATGTCTAAGTAACAATATAATAGATGATGTGACGGCGTTTATTGAAAGATATAAAGCGGATACGGTTTTAATTCATCTGGTTGGAGGAGAGCCGCTAATTGATTTCTCAAGTTTTAAAACCGTGGTTTTAATAATAGAAAAGAAGTTGAAACAACATGTGCGTTTTACCACAACCGTAAACGGAACACTTCTTAACGATGAAATATTAGGTTTTTTTAATGAACACAATATAGAATATATGGTAAGCCTAGATAGTTATAAAAAGGATATCCATGATTTTCTACGGCAAACGAAAAATGGAAGCAGTTCTTATAATAAAATTATGCATGATTTTGTGGCATATAAAGATAAGTATAGATACAATTCATTCCATATCACAGTGACTCCATTTAATATCAATTTTTCTGAAACCGTAAAAGCATTATATGATTTAGGAGCTTATCACATCAATATAGATTTTGTTAAATCAAATAATAAGGAATTTATATTTGATAATGATAAAATCAGTGTTATTAGTGAGGAATGCAAAAAAGTTGAGGAGATTATTCTTACGTATATCCGAGAAAAAAAAGAAATTAGTTGTCATCCAATATTAACTAGAATTGGAAGAATTCATAAAAGAAAGCCTATAATTAGTAGATGTGGAGTATATAGTTCGTTGTTTGCCTGTGATTCATTTGGTGATATTTTTCCTTGCGATATGTTAATGTGGGAGAAATATAAATTAGGAGACATTTATACCGGAATTGATCCGGATATTAGAAAGCAATTAGTGAATGATAGTTCGATCAGTGAGAATTGTGATACGTGTTGGGCGAGATTTCTTTGTGGTGGTGTATGTGCATCTGATAAATTATTATATTCAGGACAAATGTTTATGCTATGTGAATTAAAAAAAATATTGTTAGAAACTCGGCTTAGGTTATATGTAAGAATAAGGGAAGAACAATTGGACTTTGATTTTGATAAATATATGTAGCAGAAAGGGGAAAAAATGAACGCAAATTGGATAAAATACATAAAAGAACTGGAATATAAAAATAAATATTATTTTTATGACGGATATAGTGGCAGACTTTTTCATTCCAATAAAGAAGAAAATCTCATAATAAAACAAATAAGGTACTATTATGCTATAAATGATTCTAAAAATTTTAATGTGTTTGAGAAAGAAAAAAGTGATGCGATAAGTAAATTATGTGCAAAAATAAATACTGCATATGACAAAGACGGGCTGAAAAAAAGCTTGCTAGAAAAAGGTTTAGAAGAGAATGCAAACGCCGGTCTTAATTCACTTTGGATAAATGTGGCCCATACTTGTAATTTGGCATGTAAGTATTGTTTTGTTAATAAAGGGAAATACGATAATTCGGGGGAGTTAATGACTTTACAAGTTGCAGAAGATAAAGTGGAGGAATGGTTGATTAATTTGGATGAAAAGCAAAAGGTTTTCAATGTTATTTTCTTTGGAGGAGAACCATTGCTCAATTTGGATGTTATTAAATATATTGTTCATAAAGTAAATATGCGAATGGAAGAGCTAAAATCCCATTGTATATATTACCTTACTACTAATGGAACAATAATGAATAATAAAATTTTAGAATTGCTTGATAATAATGATTTTGTTTTTTCGATAAGTATTGATGGTCTTGATTTTATCCATAATTATAATCGAATTTTTTTAAATGGGAATGGTAGTTATTCTAAAGTAATGGATAATAGTAAAAAACTACTGGAAATACAGCCTAAAACCATCATTAATATGGTAGTTCGTAAAGAAGCCATACCACTTATTTCTGAGTCGGTACAATTTCTATGGGAAAAAGGATTTAAAAGTATAAAAGTGGCATTAAGCTTGGAAGAAGAAGTAGTGTTTTCAATAGAAGATATTTTTGAATATAGAGATCAAATGGAGAAGTTGGCTAACATAACTTATGAAAATATACTGCATGGAAACGATTGTGTGTTAGAAAATGTAATTAATGTATTTACTGATTTATCTAAAAGGAGCAATTGTGGCAATTGCGCATTATTTATGAACAGGCTTTCAGTAGTTGATCCAAATGGGAGAAAGTATAAGTGTTATAAAGAAATATCAGAAAGAGAACAACAAGAGTATAGTCATGTATTTATAGAAGAGTGTGCAAATTGTTGGGCGGTAGCTTTATGTGGTGAAGGGTGTCCGTTAGATCATAAATTGTATACAAAAGATTTTTATAAAAGAGATAAGATGTTGTGTATTAGCCAAAAGGCGGTATATGATATAGCACTCAAGCTATATATTAAGTTTTTTGAATGTGGCAGTGAACAGCTGAAAAGATTTTTTTTATGGAGGCATACTAATGGATAATATTATACAAAAATTTTATGTTGGAAATAATGAGTATACATATGTAAGTAATACAGGGGATATACTAAAAAATGATGATATGTGGGATAAAAATGAATCATCAGATTTTTCAGAAGTTGAAACTAGAAGAAAAATGGTAATATCCAAAGAGCAATGGCTTAATTCAGAGGTATTACAGAGTTTGTGGCTTTCCATATCGCATATGTGTAATATGGTTTGTGAATATTGTTATGCAGATGCGGGACAATATGGAAGTATTGAAGCTTTAATGGATTTTGAAACGGCTAAGAATTCCATTGATTTTTTCTTCAAATACTTGAAAAAAGATTCGAAAAAAATAAAAGTCAACTTTTTTGGAGGAGAACCTTTATTGAATAAAGAAGTCTTTCTGCAATGTGTTGATTATATAAATTATAAAGCTAATGAAATAAAAAAGGATGTTCGTTATATCATAACGACTAACGGAACGTTAATTGATAATGATATTTTAAACATATTTGAATCTAACCATTTTTTAGTAAATTTAAGTCTTGATGGAAATATTGAGGCTCATAATTGCAGCAGGTATTTTAAAAATGGACAAGGAACATTTGAAGTTATATGGGGAAAACTTAATATGTTAATGTCAAATAATGTTGAAGTCATTGTTAGAATGACATTAACTAAAAAAAATATAAAATTCTTTAGGGATAGTGTGATAGAAATTTGGAATAAAGGAGTTGAGTTGGTTTATTTTGCAATGGTGCAGTCGGAAGATAAATGTTTGCAAATTGAAAACCAGGATTTAATTAAATTTGAGAAAGATTTGGAAGAATTAACAAAAATTGAAAATCAACGTAATAAGCAAGGTTTAAAAGGTACACTTGGAAACATAATGGAATATGAACATAGAATTGCAAATAGGGTGATTTTAAAAGAATGTAGATTTTATAGTTCGTTTACTATTACGTTTACTCCAAATGGAGATATCTATACATGCAATAGAGTAATAGGTGATGATCAGTATGTTGCAGGTAATGTTATCAAAGGAATTGATTGGAATAAGCTAAAAAGAGATTATGAATGTCCAGAAATATGCAGGAAGTGTTGGGCAAAACACATATGTGCAGGAGGTTGTCCCATTTCAAGAACAGATTTGAATTGCGAGTTTAATAAAATTCTAATAAACGTTGCGATGAAAGATTATATTGAATTAAAAGAAAGGGGTTAAGGTATTACGCATGAGAAATTTATCAACGGGGCTTATTTATACATATAAATGTAATTGTGAATGTGAAATGTGTGGTTTGAATTGTTCACCCTCACGAACTGAAAAAATGACTTTGCAAGAGGCAAAATTTTATGTTGATGCTTCTTTAGATAATGATATATATTCATTTGGTATTACTGGAGGAGAACCGCTATTATATAAGGATGAAGTATTTGAAATACTGAGATATGCTTCAAATAAAGGCGCTAGAAGGATGACGTTAACTACAAACTGTTTTTGGGCAGAAAATATGGAAAGTGCTTATGTTATAATGAAAAAACTAAAACAAAGTGGATTAAGTCATATGACGATTAGTTATGATGAATTTCATAATCAATACATACCAATCCAACGAATCAAAAACGTTCTTAAAGTATCTCAAGAAATAAACTTGCGGGTAACCATTGGTAGTGTAGTTGTTAAAAATGATTCCTTGTTTTTTGATTTACTTAGAGAAGTACAGGAGGAGGCATTGGAACACAGCATTACGCTTTATAATTTGCAACTTACTGGAAGAGCTGAAAAAAAATATAATCGTGAGATGGTTTATAGAAAATTAAATTTGAATAATTGTCCAGCAGGAAAAACTTTGACAATTACACCTGAAGGATATGTATATCCCTGTTGTTCATTGTATGCAATTAATTCCGGTAAAAAATATGGAAATATTAAGCATGAAAATCTAAAAGATATTATAAATAGAATAATGCAAAATAAACACCTGCAACACATATATGATATGGGTGTAGGAACATACTATCAGGTTATTGTTGAAAAGTTATTAAACAAAAAATTTAATGATGAATGTGAAGTATGCATGAGCGTCTTTAATGGGTTAACTGCCGAGGAGCGAGAATTATGTTTGATGAATTCAAAAGAGGTAAAATAGATGTTATTCAATTTATTAACACCATTAAAAAAAAGGAATTTGTATCTCAATTCTTAATATGCAATATTTATTTAGTTGTGTACTCTTTATTAAGTGTATTATATCCATATTTGTTAAGTAGAGTCATTGATCAAGGGATAGTGAATGTTAATTATTATAAATTATGTATAGACATTGGAGTGATTGTTGCAGTATCTTGCATCATGGCGATTACATTTTATATAAAAAATGTCAATTTTACAAGGTTGGGACAAGAGTTTGTAATATATATAAAGGGAAAAATATTCAAACAATTTCGTAATTATGATGAAAATTTCTTTGAAAAATACAGTAGTGGGCAGATATTGGCAATAATAGAAAATGATATTGATACTGTTAAAAATATAATTACTGCAAACTTGAGTAGTCTAATAGTTAATTTAATATCAGTTATAGGCATGAATTTCATATTATATTGGTTAAACAGAGAAATATTCTTAGGAACATTATTTCTTTTACTTATATATTCAATATATCAATTTAAAAATGGGAAAAAAATAAAGAAAGAAGCTTTGTTGGTAAGTGAAAAAAGAGGAGATTTATATAACTATACTGAAGAATTAGTAAATGACTATATGGATGCTAGATCCATGAATGCCATAGGGTATTTATTAAAAAAATATCAAAGGAGTAACGAACAATATTATTTGGACGAATTGAAATTTACCAAACTGCAGCAGAAGGCTATTGTTAGTGGATTGATTATCCAGTCGATAGGAATAGCTGGAGTTTTATTTTATGGTGGTGGACGGATAGTTCAAGATAAAATGACGATAGGAACCTTATTTTCATTAGTCGTTTATTGTCAAAGAATATATGCTCCAATATTGTCTATTTCTGGAAATTATGCTCAATTGAAAAACCTCTTAGCCTCAATACATAGGATTAACTTATTATTAAATGATAAAACGATAGATTGTAAAGTAGAAAATGAAAAAGAATTAGTAAAATGTTCAAGTATTATATTGAATAATGTATCATTTGGAAGAGGAGGTCATAGACTGGTTGAAAACATTAATGTTAGAATAGAAGCTAATGACAAAATAGGGATAATCGGGGAAAACGGAGCGGGAAAAACGACGTTAGTCAAAATGTTGTTTAGAGAAAAAAATGATTATGAAGGAAATATTCTTTTAAATAAAATGAATTTGTCATACTTAAATTCAGAAATTATAAGTAAGAATATAATGTATTTGCCACAAAGTAGCCTAATATTTGAAGATACCATACGAAATAACATTTTATTAGGTAATGAAATTAAAATAAATAAAACAATAGAAGAAATTGTGCAATTAGTAGGACTCGAGGAAGATATAAATAGATTTGAAAATGGATTAGATACTAAATTAGGAACTAATGGGGTTGTGCTGTCGGGAGGACAAAAAAGGAAAATATCTTTGGCGAGAGTTTTTGTTCAATTTCCAGCAGTGCTTATATTAGATGAACCTACTGCTGATTTAGATTATAAAAGCGAAGAATATATTTGTGATAATATTTATCAAATTTTTTCTGATAGAATCGTCATAGTTATAACACATCGGAAAAAAGTACTGGAGAAATGTAATCGTATTTTAGAAATAAAGAACAAAAGAATTTCTATTTTTAAAAATTGTGAAATAAATAATAAAATGTAGTATATCATTAAAAACTTTGAATTATTATTTTGCGGAATGTGTTCGTGAGGGAGGATGGATGTAGTGGGATTAAAGTGATAAAATAAATAAGAATATAGCAGTTTGGTAGAATCTGAAAATATTTTATGTAATTAAGAAAATAAATACCATTTGAGTGAAATAAATACTGTTTTTTCTAAACCCATACCAACCCGTCAAAATTACTAGTTGCAAACCTCAAAAATTTTTTATATAATTACCTCTGTTATTATTGCGAGGGGATAGCCAATGCGAGCTGTCCATGAGAGAAAAATTCCTGGGGACAGGTAGTTTGCGGGGAGTATTATACCCGCATTATTAAAAAATACTATATCTGCAGTCCATGAAAACCGGCAGGCAAATGAGCTTGCCGATTTTTTATGTATAAAATATTTATTTTAAGGAGGAATAACCATGAAAAAGATTTTAAAGAAGATTGAAAACAAAGGTCAGTCCGCAAGGAACAAGATTCAGAACGTGATACAGGATCAGACAGGTGAAAATTATGTGGACGTTGGTGTTAAAATTCTAATTGCAGTCGTTATCGGTGCTCTTTTGCTTGCCGGACTGTATGCTCTTTTTGGAGATGTCGTTATGCCGACACTGGAGCAGCGTATCACAGAGATGTTCAATTACGCAGGCTGATGACACCTATGATCATCTGGGCAGTAAAGGGCAGCGTCCTGTTTGTACTGCTCATTATAACATCTTATCACGATATAAAAACCCGGCAGATACCGGATATTTATAGTATGATGTTAGCTTTGCTGGCAATATGCGTTCCACATTATGAGAATCTGTGGGGCGTTTTTTGTTGCCTTCCTTTTCTCATTGCGGCAATAAGCGTGGGAGGGATTGGCGGCGCAGACATTAAAATCATGGGTGCTGCAGGTATGGTGATTGGTCTTATCCCGGGAATATCCGCAATGATAATCGGGCTTTTGGGTATGATAGCGTTTCACTTCGGAAGAAGTCTGCTTCTGGGGAAGATGCAGTGGAAACAGTCATATCCACTAATTCCGTTTTTATCGGTAGGTATCATCAGCATGTATTTGCTGCAGATGCCTTGAAATTATAGAAAGTAAAGTGTTTTTACACGACAAGATTGGAGGAAACAATGAAATTATTTAAGAATCGAATGATATTGGGCATTACCTGCATTGTCATATCACTTATTATTTGCTTTGCGATTACGCCGCTTATCAATGTAGGACTGTCGAAGAAAACAACAGTGGTCCGGGTAAACCGTGAAATAAAAGCCGGTGAGCAGCTGACAAAGAATATGCTGACCGAAGTGGAAGTCGGGAATTATAACCTGCCTGCAAATGTGTACCACTCCATTGATGAAGTGAACGGAATGTATGCGACTGCGGATATGGTTATGGGGGATTATCTGTTCCCAGCAAAACTGTCGGAAGACGCAGGAAAAGAAAATACATACCTTTACCATCTTAATGGTGAGAAACAGGCGATATCCATTACAATTGACAAGTTTGCAAGGGGACTGTCCGGAAAGCTGAAAAGCGGTGACGTGGTTTCTGTAATAGCGCCGGATTATTTGGGAAGCCGCGAAACGGTCATTCCGCAGGAACTGCAGTATGTTGAGGTGATCGCAGTAACAGCAAAATCCGGATATGATGCCAATCTGGAAAACGGGGAGGATACGGAAGAAAAGGAACTTCCCTCAACGGTAACGCTTTTGGTGCGGCCGGAGCAGGCAAAGATTCTGGCGCAGCTGGAGGCGGAGGGAGACATCCATCTGTCACTCGTATATAGGGGGACAACAGAAAACGCCGCCAAGTTTATTGCTGCCCAGGATACCATACTTGATGAGATAAAAGCTGCGGAAGAGGCAGAAAGCGAAGAGGGCAGTATGGAGGATGAGGAAGAAGCAGAACAGGAAAACAGTGATCCTGAAGAAATGAGTGAGGAGGAATAAGGAATGTTAAATATAAATCCGGCTTCCATCTTTCGCCAGGAAGAGGAAGCAACACTGCCGGATGGAAATGTAATAGCCGTATGGGGAAGTCCTTCATCCGGAAAAACAACTGTCAGCGTAAAACTTGCCCATTATCTTGCGAGCAGGAAGAAAAATGTGATTCTCCTGTTGTGCGATATGGTTTCCCCGCCACTGCCGTGTCTTTGCAATCCGTCTGAACTGGTGGAGGAACACTCGCTGGGGAATATCCTTGCAGCAACACACGTGACGCAGGGAATTATAAAGGAAAACTGCGTTTTTCATAAAAAGTATAAATATCTGACGATGATCGGGATGAAGAAAGGGGAAAACGTGTTCACTTATGCGCCCTATACGCAGGTACAGGCAGAGGAATTAGTAAGGAACCTGAAGATGATGGCGGATTATGTCATCATTGACTGTGGAAGCTATATTGCGTATGACATTTTATCAGCTGTATCGCTGATTGAGGCAGATTATGTGCTGCGTTTAGTAACATGCAATTTAAAGTCCATCAGCTACCTGTCTTCACAGCTGCCGCTTTTAAAGGACAAGAAGTGGGATGCGGACAAGCAGATACGAATTGTTTCTGATGTAAGACCGAATGAAGCAGCAAACTACATGGAGCAGGTTTTCGGGAAAGTGGCATATACCATACCACACAGCGCAGAAGTGGAAACACAGGCGCTGGAAGGACGTTTGTTCTGCGACCTTACCCAAAAGGAAAGCCGGGATTTTAAAGCAGGAATTGATGCAATCGGGAAAGGGGTGCTTGGCCTATGAATCAGAGTGTTTCAGGAACACACGAACTGTTTTTCTCACCGGAGGACACAAAAGATTTCCAGTCCGTATTAAAGGATGTTCAGGAATATATATCAAGCAAATATTCCACTCTGATACTGGACGGAGGGGATGATGAGGTAAAGCAGCAGATAAAGAGATATATCAGCAAATATGTCATGGATTATCGGATTTCGGTAAAGGGAATGACAGAGCAGGAACTTACTGATAATATATATACAGAAATGGCAGAGTTTTCCTTCCTCACAAAATACATTTTTGGTAGCGGAATAGAGGAGATTAATGTCAATTCATGGCGTGACATTGAAGTGCAATATTCTAATGGAACCTGTGAGAAGCTGAAAGAGCATTTTGAATCTCCAGAACATGCAATTAACGTGATAAGGAGGATGCTGCATATTTCCGGAATGGTGCTGGACAATGCAAGCCCCGCTGTTTTGGGGCATTTAAGCAAAAATATCCGTATCGCGGTCTTAAAAACACCATTGGTTGACGAAGACGTGGGTGTGGCGGTTTCCATACGTATTGTAAATCCGATGTCGCTTACAAAAGATGATTTTGTAAAAGGCGGAACAGCAACGGAGGAGGAGCTTGATTTTCTTTCGGAGTGTCTCCGCTATGGAATCAGTGTATGTGTAGCCGGAGCGACAAGCTCCGGGAAAACAACAGTAACCGGATGGCTGCTCGGCACAATACCGGACAGCAAGCGCATTTTCACAATAGAAAACGGAAGCCGTGAGCTTGATCTTGTCAGGGAGCGCGATGGTGTAGTCTGCAACAGTGTTATTCATACAATTACCAGATCGTCGGAAAATGAAAAGCAGAATATCGACCAGGATTTGCTTTTGGATATGGCACTGCGTTTTGATCCGGAAATTATCTGTGTAGGAGAGATGCGAAGCTATGAGGCATATACGGCGCAGGAAGCCGCCCGTACCGGTCATACTGTGCTTACGACAATCCACAGCAATAGCTGCGAGTCCACGTATCGCAGAATGTGTACGCTTTGTAAAAGAAAATATGACATTAAAGATGAAACGCTGATGTCCCTGGTTACGGAGGCGTTTCCCATTATTGTGTTCACAAAGCAGCTTGAAAACAAGAAGCGTAAAATCATGGAGATTATGGAATGTGAAATCCTGCCCGATGGGAACTATAACTTCCGGACGCTGTTTCACTATCATATCCGGGAGAACCATATGGAAGGCACGAAATTTGTAATTAAGGGAAACCATGAAAAGGTAAACGGAATTTCTGATGGACTGAAAAGAAGGCTTTTGGAAAACGGAATGCCAAAGGAAACACTGGTGAAGATAACCGGGGAGGAGGGAAAGAGATGCTGACATTACAGCTGATCGCCTGTATAGGCATGATCATGGGATGCTTTTTTGTATGGAATATCCGGCTTGAAGATTTTACGGCGGACTTGTTCGGGGGAATACTTGGCAAGCCCCGAAATATACAGGATGCCATATTGGAAGAAACCAATTCCAAAAAGATGCCGCTGTTGAAACGCGAAATCCTTGAAGTACAGGAAATTTTAAACGTGACCGGGAGAGAGAAGCAGTTTCCGCTGCTCTGCACGGCGGCACTTTTATTTTTTACATTGGGAGCATCAGCAGCTATACTGATGGGGAACTTTTTTCTTGTCCCGGTACTGGCGACGGGGTGTTTATTCCTGCCGTTCTGGTATATCAAGCTTACTGCGCACTCTTTCAAGAAAGATGTCTCCGCAGAGCTTGAAACGGCACTCTCCATCATCACCACATCTTACCTGAGAAACGAAGATATCCTGACAGCGGTTGAGGAAAGCGTATTTTACTTAAACCCGCCTGTGCAGACGGTATTTCAGGAGTTTGCATCGCGCATCCGCCTTGTAAATCCGGATATAGGGAGCGCACTGAATGAACTGAAGACAAAAATACACAATGACACCTTTGAGGAATGGTGCGATGCATTGCAGGAGTGCCAGACTGATAGGAGCTTAAAGACCATATTGACGCCGATTGTGGCCAAGTTGTCCGATATGCGTCTTGTAAACGCGGATCTGGAGTATATGGTTTATGAACCTCGTCGGGAGTTCATCACAATGGTAATTCTGGTAGTAGGAAACATACCGCTTCTTTATTTTTTAAATCAGGACTGGTATAACGCGTTGATGACAACCGTGATCGGGCAGGTGATGTTGAGCATTACGGCCGCAGTTATTTTCTTTTCGGCGGCAAAAGTGGTACAGCTGACAAAGCCAATTGAATATCGGAGATAGGAGGGAACGATGGTAATACTAATGATTTTATTTGGCGTTTTTTTCGCTGCCGGACTGTTCCTGATCCTTGCGGAGGTATTCCGAATTCCGACCATGCAGACAGTAAAGGTAATGTCGGCTGCGGGGCGGTCAGAAAAGAAAGCCGCGAAAACAGTGGATATGTGGATTATGGACGGCGCTGTGGTATTATCAAGATATCTGCCAATGAACCAGCATAAAAAGGCGCGGATGGCAGCAACATTAAAAGCGGCAGGCATGAATATATCGCCCGAGGTCTACGCTTCCTATGCAATGATAAAGACGGCGTTTGTCCTGTTAGGAATTGTCCCATGCCTGTACATATTCCCGCTGGCAGCTGTTATAGTGCTTATGTCGGCTGTTATGGTTTATTTCAATGAGATAGGAAAAGCGGACGAGAAACTTCGCGAGAAAAGGGAAGCCATAGAAGATGAGCTATCAAGATTTGCATCCACCATCGAGCAGGAACTTAAAAATAGCAGGGACGTGTTATCCATCTTGGAAAATTACAAGAAGAATGCCGGACCGGAGTTTACGCAGGAACTGGACATTGTATGCGCGGATATGAGATCTTCCAGTTATGAGGCTGCACTGACACGTTTTGAGGCAAGGTTAAATTCGCCGCAGCTGTCTGATATTGTGCGTGGTCTGATAGGCGTATTAAGGGGAGATGACAGTGCGGTATATTTCCAGATGCTTGTGCATGACTTTAAGCAGATAGAGATACAGCGTCTGAAGACAAAAGCGCAGAAAATTCCGCCGAAAATACGAAAATACTCATTTGCAATGCTGATGTGCTTTATGATTACATATATTATTATCATAGGGTATGAGATTTTAAAGTCCATGAGCGGCATGATGTAGGAGGCGCGTATGAAGAAAGAAAGAAAACACCTTTTAAACAAGAAAGGAGAAGGTTATATAGATACCGTTGTCCTGGTTCTATGTGCAATGCTGGTGATTGCGCTTGCCGTACGCGTGTATCCGGTATATATTGTGAAACTTCAGCTTGATAATTTTGCGGACGAGCTGGTGAGGGAAGCAGAAATAGCAGGACGGGTAGGCTCGGAGACAAGTGACAGGGAAAGGGTCTTAAATGAAAAAACGGGGTTATACCCGTCTGTATCATGGTCAAAGACGGGGAATATCCAGCTGAACGAAGAGGTAACGGTAACACTCACATTAGAGAGAAATATCGGGCTGTTTGGCGGCTTCGGTTCATTTCCGGTCCAGCTGAAAGCAAGGGCAAGTGGGAAAAGTGAGGTGTACCATAAATGATGGGAAAATGTAAAAGGCTCATTTTAGATAAGGAAGGAAATGGAATGCCACTTGCTGCGGCAGTAACGCTTGCATTGTTGATGCTTGTTCTTGTCATCATGCAGTTCGCGAGACTCATGATTGTGTCTGCAGGCGTAAAAGATGCAATGCAGGAGGCAATTATATCTACCATTAACGACAATTATGCAGATGTATACCATGCAGTGCGCGAAGGATATGCCGCCGGATACCAGCCGACAGACGGTTCTTTCGAGGAGAGCCTGAACTACGGGGATATCTATGGAAGGCTGGACGGATTGCTCGGTCTTCAGGAAGATGGTGAATATCATTACAAAATATCATCTGATGGGGCAACAGAGTTCCGAATTACGGGTTTACAGGTGTATATCCATAATGCAGGACTGGCATCCGGCGATACAAGCTCGTTTGAGGCAGAAACCACAGTGAGGCTTGAAGTGCCGGTTTCTTTTCTCCAGAAAGTACTTCCGGACATGAAGATTATCGTCAGGAGTAAAGCTGCATATACGCCAAAATTCTAGCAAAAAAAATTGCTGAAAATTAGACATATTGAAAAGAGTATATTACAATGAAATCAGAAAACAAAACCAGGAGGGATTTTATGAAAAAGTGGAATGATAAGACAAAAAAAATTGCATTAGCGGCAGCATTGATTGCAGTAGGGATTGGAGCGTTCTGCGGAATACGCTTGTGCCTGATAACAGACAAGCCGGTTGAAGTGGCAACTGAAACCCAGAAGGCGGATGAGGATGATGTTAATGTAGTTGTAGATACAGAATATGAAGATGTGGAAGTACAGGAAACGGAGGAACTTACAGTCTCCACCGAACCGATTGATTCAAAAAAAACCGCCGATACGGATGACATTACACAGTCCATTCAGAATGATCCGGTGAAGACAGAGGAAAATAAACCCAGTGAAACACCGGCGGAGGCTGCAACGGAAGCAGAACAGAACGGTTCCGGTGAAAAGCCGGAAAACAAGAAAATCCCTGCGGATACACCGGATACGACAGGAGATTCCGGGACGGATGGCACAGGGGCGTCAAGTTCTCCTCAAAACGGAGAGGTAAAGGACGGCAAGATTTATATAGAGGGCTTCGGCTGGGTAGATTACGAAGGAGGCGGCACATCCGGCACGCAGGCTGACGATATTTATGAGAACGGAAACACAATAGGGATTATGGACTAAAACAGGGGGCGCCGCAGGGCGTCCTCTTTTGTAGAAAGCGAGGTTTTGTATGAAAATCCGAAGAAAAGCAGCATGTTTGCTCATGTTGCTTTTATTTTTGTCCTTTTTGGGGACAGAAACAGTGTTTGCTGCAGGCGAAGGAAATATGGATGGCGGTGGTGGCGGCTTTGGTACGGGAACAAGCACCAATAAATGGGTAAATGGAGATGAAGGCGTGAGAGTGACTGTCGTTCGGGCATCGGATGGGGCTGCAGTATCCGCAGCAGTGGATCTTACGAATGTCAATCCCGGAAATATTGTGGTGCATTTTGCTAAAAGAAGCAAGGTTGATTATCGCGGAGGAGCCTCCCTGACACCAAATACAGGGACATACACATATATCAACCCGGGACAGTCGCTTCCCAGAATTATCAGCACATCTTCAGGAGGCAGTAACATAGCGCAGATAAAGAGGTACTTTACAGATGAGCAGGTAATCCGCGGTATTGCCGGTTACTGTGGTTTTGATTTTGACACGTTAATAAGCGGGGAGTACAAGCTGCTGATAGAACCGCTTGCATATGTGACGTTTCAGGGCGCAAGGACGGCAATGACTGCAACGGAAGCTGCTATGTATGATCGGATGCTTGGCGGTTTAATGCATAGCAAAATGCCTTCATTGTCGCACAAGAACCTGCCGCTTGCAATCTTTCTGGAAACATCGGATCTGGGTTTTCCGGCTTGGACTGGTTCAAAGACGGAGCGCGTTTCCAATGAGAGCATCATTTCCTCGCTTGGAATAGGAATAGTGCGCTTTAATGAAATGGTTACGCCCCCGGAATTGGAGGCGGTAGATTACGAGTACAGGGTTAATACGGATGTAATTACGGCCGTAACCATCACCGGCGGGCAGTCAGACCCCGACCATCCGGTTAATGTGACGTTTCAAATCGGTGGAAGGAGCTATACGGTGGAAAATGTCTATTATCCTGACGGGGCGTCGCAGCTTGCCTGGGTAAGATGGAGGACGCCGTCTACTCCGCAGACAATCACCATAACAGTCAGTGCCAGCGGGAGCGGTGCACCAGGACAGGGAAGTATCAAGGCAAGAATTGTTGACCTTGATGGGAACGATCCGCCCAATCCCACTGCCAACGACAGGAATAATGCATATTCATCGTCCAACGCGGAAATACCAGATAATCCTGAGAAAGATAGCGCGTATTGGAGTATATGGGTTCCATGGTGGCAGGAATACTGGGTATGGCACAGCGATTGGAAATGGCATTCCGGTTCGCATAGTGAATCCTGCGCGGATGGATGCACGACAGATCATGGAAGCTGGGTGGACGAAGGTGAATGGGTAGATGAAGGCTGGTGGGAGTTCGATTTGGAACATTACAGTGCTTCAATGAGCGCATTCGTGGAACTGTCGCCGGATGATAAAAATCCTACAGTTGCAGGCTCTACGATCAAGAGCGGATACGGAGTAAATATCACGGTCAATACGACGACGTCGACAAATCAGGCTACGGCAGTCACCGGGTCGCAGACGGCGGTTTCTTATTTTCCGGAGTTTTATTACAGGACTTATTGGCGGCTGCTTGAGAGAATGACCAGCGGAATGGAAGCAGAGTATCAGTTTAAAAGCAATGAGTATTCCACTTATGGGAGAAGGACGCATTTCTCTCCAATCTGGATGCCGGACGGAAACTATACCGTATACACCTACGTTATGGATAGCTGGACGCCAGATGGGATGCTGTCAGCCAACCTGACAGATTCGGTACAGATTAGTGGGAACCTGTGGTCTGACTGGCATATTGCGCCAAAGAAATGATGGCGGAGGGCAGCAAGGTACAGGCGGTTCGAGTCCGCCATGCCCTTTTCGTGTTGCCATGCACGATATACATTATAATAAGGTAGAAAAGGAGTGAAAAAATTTATGGCAAAAAAAGATTTGATGAAGGGAACCGTGAAGTGGTTTGATGTGAGAAAGGGATATGGGTTTATTTCTGATGAAGATGGTGTAGACTGCTTTGTCCATTTCTCAAACATCAACATGGAAGGTTTCAAGAGGCTCAAAGCAGGGCAGACCGTTTCCTTTGTTCAGGACGAAGACGAAAAAGGACGTACGGTTGCAAAAGAAGTTACTATTATTACGGAAGGAGAAGAATAATGAAGAAAAAAACAAAGATTGCAATAGTGGCACTGGTGGCAGGTATTATAGGCACTGTTACCTGCGTTGTTTTAAAGAAAAGAGTATGAAATCATATGGGTTGATGCTTCGGTGGATTGAATGATCTACTGGAGCATCAGCTCCTTTTTTTTGCCCAAAAAACAGATTTTTTTAACTGGCGAGTCGCCTATTGTCGATGATTTTTACTACACCCTCCATCTTTTTGAAATCGCGTAACAGAATATCGGGTTATACATCGGAATAAAAAATTGTACATCAGGTATGATTACTTGACATATGTGGAATATGAACAATATAATGCGAGCAGAAGAATTAAGTTCTATATGTGTTTATTATATTAGACCAAGCAATTGAAAGGCTGTTGGCGCCCGGAGAAATTTGAAGAAGTAGGGTGTGTTACAATGATTGATAATTACAAAAGGATATATAAGAAATATGCATTTGCAGGTTAAGACCAACAGGAAACATATTTCAAAGTAAAGTAGAATGAAAAACATATTATTTTTCCCGTTTGCATTAGTTTTATTTTTTGTTTTTCGCATGATATTTAAACGGGCTGTATTTTACCATGCCGGAAGAAAAGAATGGATTACCAATATCAGATGGTATCATTATGCCATGTATTATTCTTTAATGATTTTCTTTACTGGAGTGCTATTGATACCGTTTTTCCCGGAAATGTTTATGCAGATTGGCAGATTATATGATTTACACCATGGAAGAACTTTTGTATCAGTATCTTCCGAAAATGATAAGGAGCTTTATGAGCTAAATACAGGATTGCCAGATAAGGAAGAAATTTTTAAATATGAAGTTTTAAGTAGTGTGACATCAGCAGAGTTGGTTGATGTAATATTTCCCGAAACGATAGAATATCAACGTCAGCTTAAGCAAATGTGGGTTGATATAGGAGTATACAGTGCAGTTCAATACGATTTCAGCAAGGAGTTTACCATTAGTTACGATAGTGAAAATCAAAACTATTATATACTGGCAGATGGTAAAAAGTTTGCTGACATTGAGGTGAAGCGGACGATGTTTTTCAAAATAATATATACTCACTATTATTGGAAGGCATTATTATACGAGGAGGAAAGAAATGAAGAGATTAAGTAAAAGAAGTTTAAAAAAGCTGCTTTCGATGGCTTTAGCATTATGCATGGTCATTATTAATCCGATGGCTGTGTATGCCAAAGCTGATGCAGGTATTACCGCTCAACAACTATCAGACCTTCTCGGTGGAACACAAGAAATGATTGAAAATTTACAGGAGTTGGGCTTCACTATGGATGATATAGTGGATATGTTTGCTATGTCGGGAAATGTAGAGGAGCAGGACTTACAGTTACTCTATGATATGGTTGAACTTGACAATACAACCCCGTTAGCATTATATGATTATGATGGAAATCCGCCTGCATCATATCAGGATCAAAAGCAGCGAATTCAAAACGTATATGGAGTGGCCTTAAGATATTATGGTACTAACTATTATGAAGGGAATTCTATAGGCGGGGAGAATTTTGGCAAGTATTTAACGTATTTGTACTTGTCACACTATGTTGATGGACCAGGAAGGGCACCTACTGCAAACGATCTGCCATATATTATTTCATCAAGTGATGTTACTGCTTATGATATGTTTTTAAATTCTGCTAAATTGAATACGCTTTTTTCAGGACTTGCATCATTAGGTAGTGCTTGTTATTCAGGTTTTGATTATACACAAACAGTGGGGAATATAAGCAATATAAATTCGGAGGTACTGGATAAGATTGCATTGCTCTATGCAGCTGGCGAAGGTGAATATAACATGGAGTCTATTGTGGGCGCATTCGGAGATGTTCGAGATGTCGTACTCAGTTACTATATGGAAAACTATGAAGAGGGTGTGGACAAAGAGGCATTTCGGACCAGTAGCGAAGAATATGTAGAAAGGCAATTGAATGTATTAGGTATTTATTCAGATTATGATGCGGAGTTTATTGCAAGACTGAAAGGAATCGCGCATTCTGTTATATGGAGTGTAGTCACAGAATCGCTGTCAGTTGTTGGAGTATTTATTGCGGCATTACCTCTTTTTGTTTACTCATTTACAACTCTTACTGAAGTTGCCGTTTTCGTAAATCTGGGATATTCATTTAGTGGAAGACTCGCTGTACGTACCGGTATATACTTGGATTTATAATAGCAAAATAAAAATTAGCAGGGGCTGTTGCAGAAGTAGATGAAAAAGCTACCGAACATCAGCTCCGTTTTTATGTAAAATAATAGAATGAGTTTACAAAAATTCATATGTTTCAAGTAAAAGAAACTGCATAATAAGCCGTAAAATAAACCGCCTTATTAATGTTTGCAAAAAAATCAAGAAAGAATACATAAGTTGAGACAGCTCTCCCTGATCTTTATAATATATATCGAGGACATTGTTCAATTTTACATTTGCGTTACATATATAGTATAATTGAAATAAATGTAGAATTATGTAGTATATGTATGTATAATAGTAAAAAATGCCGTTGGTTTGTGATAGGGGAATAAGTATGATAAACATAGCAATTTGCGATGACGAAAAAAAGGATATTGTGCATTTGAAATCCATACTTCAAGAGGTGATGGATAAATATTCCATGAGCTATGATATTCAGGAATATGAATCAGGTGAGAGTTTGATGCAGGCAGCATCGCTTTTTCATCTGATATTTCTGGATATTGTAATGAATGGAGAAAGTGGAATAGAGATCGGCAAGCATATCCACCGGAAAAACCGCTCTACAAAAATCATTTTCCAAACAAACTTTGGGAATTACTGTAAGGAGGCAATGAACCGGACACACGCGTTCGCGTTTTTGGAAAAACCCTTAAAGGCTCCGGCTGTCGAGGAACAGATTAAGGAGTTTTTCGAGGACAGTGAGGGTATGCAGGATCTTTTGATGGATTTCCATAATGTTCGGTATAGCCTTGACGGGAAAGACGTGGTAAAATCTATCTTATCAATCCCTGTCAAAGAGATTGTGTATTTTGAATATATAAAAATGCAGAAAGAAATAAAAATTGTGACAAAATCAACGGAGTACATATATACCGAGGCAATGAACAAACTTGAAGAAAAAATGCGGCCTTTGGGCTTTGAAATGTGTTGCCGTGGAATACTGGTTAATCTGGAGAGAGTTATGCGTATTAAAATGTATGACATTCTACTGGATACTGGTGGAAAAGTTCCGCTGTCGCAAAGGAGAGTTAAAGAATTTAAGGAAAGGATGAATGAATACCTGCATGATTCATTCCAATAGGATATGGATTCATTAGTTTTATTGTTTAGTTCGTTTATCTCATGTGCAATAATTTATTATATTTTGTTCCAGTTTTTAAATGACAGATTCGTGGCAACATATAAAAATAAATTAGTATATATCTTAGTATACGGTGCTAGCATAGGTATTGTCATGTTAATAAATATGCGCATGAATTCAGCAATTAATGCGGTATCAAATATAATTCTGTATGGAATCATAAGTTTCTTTTTTTATTATGAGGAAAACACAAAAAGAATTCTAAGGGTATTTGAAGCCGAAGCTCTGTTTGCGGCTTCTGTCATATGTGAAGCCTTTGGTGTATACCTAATAGATGTGATATTATATGGCTTTAACTTAATGCCTGACAATAATGCAGTACAGAAAAGTATAGAAACGATGTTCTCTAAGCTTGTTCTGATATTTTTATATTACATATTAGTTAGCAGGATTTGGAAAAAAAGCTTGTTGGGAGCAAAGAAACAGTATGGATTATATTTGATAATGTTTATTTACAGCATGGTTAATTTTCTAATCGTTGCGGTTATTGCGGTAAGTGATAATTCCATGGTATTACTAATCATTATGGGATGTACTATATTTGCAAATATATATTTTTTACATTTTATTAAATTCTCTGATGAAAGAAATTATTACAAACTGCAGGTGGAAATGATGCAGCAACAAGAGAAGCTTCAGTATGAAAACTATGAAATGCAGCGTGAAAAATATAAACTGGCGGTATCTATTCTTCATGATGTAGATAAGCATATGAAAGTGATTGAAGAGCTGTATCAGTCGGATATAAGAGAAGAGGCAATTAATTACTCAAAGCAGATAAAGGAAATGCTAAAGCCTCTTTTGCCATTTCAATATATAAATAATCCGGTTTTAGATTGTCTGCTTTCAGATAAAAAAAGAATTGCAGACAAATATAATATTAATTTTAAGATAGATTTATCAGATGTAGATGTTAATTTTATGAGACCGGTTGATATAACAACTTTGTTTGGAAACTTAGTTGATAATGCAATGACTGCATGTAAAAAGAGTGATGAAAGCCGATATATTGGAATTACCATTAAGGAGCACAATGATATGATATCCATTAGAGTAGAAAATAGCGTCGTAAATACGGTTCCCATAAAGAATGGTATGATAGATATCACAAAAGAAGAAAAACCTTGTATAGGACTACTCAATATACAAAAATGTGTTAACACTTATATGGGCAATATCCTATACAAATGTTCAGATAAATTACTTATATGTGATATTGTTTTAAATAGAATAGATGATTGAAACGGAAGGGATAGGAGGTTGAGTAAATCTATCTTTTCCGTGTTTTGCAATTTTCCATTATGCGGTTGTACATCAGGACAAAAAGTTGTACATTTAGCAAAAAATATTGATTTAGCGAGTAGATAGGATTATATAATAATTATCAATATAAGGAGGTAAATATTAATGAAGAAAAGGCTTTTGCAATTAGTTATCAAAGTTGTGGACAAGAGTATCCAGAAAGAAGCAGATAGCGCCTGCTTGGGAGTTGGCTATCAGCCGCCTATGCCAGAAGCTGCCAAAAAGTTTAAAAGAAAGAAAAAATAGTGAAGAATGTAAGTGAAATATTAGTTAATAGAATATTAGAAAAATTAATAGAGAATGATTCAATAGATGTTGAAGATGTTGAGGTATACAAGTTTGGTGTTGAAACTACACTGTTAAAAGCCTTGCACTATACATCCTATTTGGTAATAGCGTTATGCACGAATAAATTTTTTGAGTTTGCTATTATTTTTACTGTGTTCTATATATTTCGGCGCAATACAGGTGGTTTCCATGCTAAAACAAGAATTGGATGCTACCTGTTTTCCTGCGCCGTTATTTTTTTATCTCTTTTGGCAACAGAGATAAACTTCAGTTGGCAGGGTGCCGCAGTAATCTCAATTCTTGACATAATCATATTGCTAATATTGTCGCCAGTAAAGAATAGCAATAGAAATTTGGATACAGAAGAAATAGAATATTTTAGGCATAGACTTAGAATATTATCAGTGATTTTTTCTGTAGTCTATATCGTAACACTCGGATTAAGGGCTGAGTATTTTATTGCATTGTATACAATTGGGTTGACTATAGATACTCTTTTGACTATTTTGGGAAAATCGCAGACCATAAAACAATCCTAAATGTGAAGCATATGCAAAATAAACAGTAGTCCTCTTGGGTTGGAAAGGAGTTCAACGCAAGAGGATTATAAATAATTAGAAGAAGAGAATCAAATACCAGATGGAATAATGTATAGATCTCTCATGACGAGAAGCAAAACAAAAGAACCATAATTGACAATTCTGGAGAAAATTAAGTCTATTAAGTGATTCCAAACTTATCCCTTGTACGTCAGAACAAAAAGTTGTACGTTTGAAAATTACTATTAACAAATTTAGAGAATTTGACGAATCACAATGTAACTATATTAAAGTAAGGGAAAGAATACACAATAGTTTTTTTAAATTCGGCATTAATTAGTCAAAAGAAAGGTGGTAATTACCATGAAAAGAAAGAATTTTCTGGCAATGGCAACTGCAACAATGATGGCATTTGCAATAATGTTTTCACCTGTGGGGGCAGCAACGGTTAATGCTGCGGAAGCATTGGAAAAAGAGGGCACAGAAGTAGTTGTAATAGATATGAATGATGTGATAGATGGAGAGGCGATCGTATATGCGGCTGATCCAACAGCATCAAAAGTGTTATCCAAAGATTATGCAACTTCTACAGGTCAAACAGGGACTATCTATTCTATTGGTCAAAATGTGGATTTCAGTGGTGTGATTCCGGATGGAGCGACGATTAAGAGTATTACAATTTATTGTCCGACAGGTACAAAAGTTACTCAATCTAAATACACTACAATTAAAAACTATGTTATTACCAGCTATGCAACAAATACATCTGCAACAGTGCCGTTCCAACAGACCAGTAAACCGTCGTCAACAAACAAAACAACAGCTTTTGAGGGCGAGGCTGCAAATGTTAAATTTCTTGTTAGGATTGAAGGAAGGATATTACAGCAGTATACAGGAATGGATGGCTTTACCGTATTTGGGGGTAAAATGATTGTAGAATATGTAAAAAATTAAGAGGTGTAAGATATGGGTGTTTCAGTTGGAATGATAAATAGCAATAAGAACCAACTAATTACATCATGTAGTAGCGGCGAACCCAATTGGTCATATATTCCTTCGGCATCCAATGCAACTAAGGCAGAAGCTGAATATGTGGCAGAAATAAAAGAGCTTGCTCGTAGAGCAGCAACAGCTAAGAGTACGGCAGAACGAGATGTTATAGATCGGAAAGTGCTACAGTTAAGGGCAGGATATTTATCAGATGTGGCGCCCGATAGAAAGAGGTTGTATCAGTCTGCAAAAAACGCTATGAGCAGAAATAATGGCAGTAATACAAAATGCCGTGGAATTGGCGAGTTGACACTGCTTGATTTTTTGGAACAGTCAGAAGGGCATGGCAGTCTGGCTGACAAGCAGTTTGCGCTTGCAGGGGGAGGAATGCTTACCTGTCCAATATTAACAATAGGCGGCTATGGAGCTGTTATTGAATGTCAGGGTGCAAAGGTTTTGTCTAATACCGGGAATGGTTGGAGCTATGAAATGACACCAGCAGAACTTGCAAAAAAGAAGCAGTTTTATTCAATCTATTGGAGTGAATACCGCTCTGCAAAAGGAAACAGCGAGCTTGCTGCATTGCCAGATTATCTGGAAGAACGCAATGTGTTCGATGCAAAGGCATAAAGTATATGCGATGATATTGTTCTTGTGGTACAAAGGGATTATATGGAAAAGGATTTCAAATTATTTTATCAAGGAGGACGGGTTTATGTCAAAAATCACAGATTATGGGTTTTTATTTCAACAAATGTTGGGAACAAAAAACGCAAAAAGCGCAAGTGTTATAGGTAGTTTTCAATTATCGCAGTTAAACAGTAGTTCTGTGCAAGCACAATTAAGGGCTGCTGGTATTGATACGAACAGCGCTCAATATAAGGCAGCAATAAAAGAAATGACGCAGAATGGAAACGGTGCAATGTTCACAAATATCCAGTGCATTAAAAATTCGATGAAATGTTACGATAAAGACGGTGATTATATCAACCCCAGAAACGGACTTGCCGGACTTGTGCTGACGGATGAAAATGCAGGTCGTCAGAAGCGCATCATTTCCATTTCGGAGAGTAGCAAGGACGAGATGTTTGAGTTGACGAAGAAAGAATTCTTGAGTGAAAACGGTGTTTTAAATGGAGACACGACAAAGCGCAGGGATGTATATGACAATTTGTACAGAAAAACGAAGAAAGATGATCGATTAGCAGCGGGGTATACTATGGAGCAGTATGAGCGGGCGTATCGACAGGCATTTATATCCGCAGTGAAGCAGGCAGATTCAAATTGGGAAATCGGGAAGCCGATCCCGTCTGGGGCTTTGAACGGAATTACAAGGGAATCCGTGGAAGCGAACTTGAAGAAATCTGGCAGTTTGCTGACACAGGCATCAGTGGATACAAGGATATAGCATGTTTTATATGGCATATATTTCACTTATTATTTCAAATTTTAGGAGGTCATAAAATGAAAAGAGTAACAAAAAGAGTTTTTGCAGCTGTTATGGCTTGTATGATGGCTTGCTTAATGTTTGTAACACCTGTGCTTGCTGCTACCAATAATTTCAGTAAAACAACAGTAAAACTGAATGCAATTAGTGGCGGAGAATCAAGATATAGCTCAGTTACATCGGGAAGTGTTTCGGGAAGCAATCCGTCCATAACTAAGGTGGAGTTGTATTGTAATGTGGCTAGTGGAACCGATCCATATACGATTTATGTTGAAAGTCCAAAGGGAACAATAAAATCAATCGCAGGACCGACCAAAAGTGGAAACGTTACCATAACTGGATTTGAAGGCGAAAATCCGAGTGGAACATGGACGATATGGATTAAAAATAAGGGTGTATCTTATAACGGAAACATCTATCCGGCTTCTACGGTAACGATAACATTAAAAGTAGCATATAGTTACTAAAACTGCTTGTCTTAAATGAGGTATAGTAACATGTGAATATATGCCAATTAAATATAGTCCTCTTGGGTTGGATAGAAATTCAGCTCAGGAGGACTTTATAATTAGGAAATAATAATATCAGTTTACGGAAGCTAGGAGGTAAAATTTACGAGAAAACGAATTTTAGCATTAACAATGTTTTTTCTTTCTCAAATGGATTAAATGTTAATGCTGTGAAACCGGAAAATGGCTTGGAAAGTGTTTCTTGAAAGTAAAATCTTTACAAGCATGAAGTTATATATTATAATATCTTCATGTTTATTAAATTTTTCAATGTTACCGGCATAGTCGGTATGATTTCTTTTAATTCCTGGAAACAGGTATAGTAACTAAATAACAGGATTGCACTTGCACTTGGGTTATAAGCTCAGGTGCTTTTTTTATGCGAAAAATTCGTATATATGCAAAATTTTGAAGAAGGAGGGAATGTTTTATGCAATCAATAACCAAAGAACCAGACAAACCGGACGAAAGCACATTAAAAGAGATGTGTTTGATTGTCCAGGCTGCGGATGCGGAAGCAGACATGGGGCAGTATGCATTAGAGACGGGAAACATAGTCTTGTCAATGCCAGAGGAAGTATCAATGGAAGCCATGCGCTGCACTGGCACAATCATACCAGGTAAAAAGCCGGCACATGTCGCGCTTTGCCTGCAGGAGTTTGTTGCAGAAGCGCCAAAACTGTACGCTGATGGTCCTGAAAAAAAGGATTTAACGTATGGTTTCTTTGCAGCACGTCATGCAGATACGGTAATCTCGGAGTGTGCCGTTTATTTTCCGCACACGTCAACGGAAGAATATCTTCCGATCCGTATCCTTTCCGTCATAATGACCTTTGAAGACGGCAGGGAACTGGATTATTCGGACAAAATTTCATCTTACGTCATTGACTGTCTGGCAAAGGCCGCATGGTAACATCAATTTAGAAAAGGAGAAAAAAGAAATATGGCAACAATTAAGAGTTTTGAAGTAGACCGTTGGAGCGAAAAGGACGAAAAAGGCAGGGTGAAGCATATTGGAATGCTGAAAATGGGGGAAGTCTTTGAAATGCTCAAAGAACACCTGTTAAGCAAGGACATGCTGCCAGACGAGTATTTCCTGATAAGCCAGAATGACTGGAATGAGGACTGGGAGCTTCCGGATTACGATTATGCGATATGCATCCCGAATTTCGGCGGAAGCGAAGGAATATACCTCGACATTTCACTGGTATACGATGATGAGCAGAAGCAGAGGCGTCATATGCGCTTTGTGACAGGAAAAACACTTGAAGAAAGTGCGGATGCCTTCCTCAAGATGGCGCGGATTGCTGCAGAATGTTCGCTGATGCTGAACGGACACGGATCGCGTTACAGGAAGTCGGATGTGGACGTGTCGTTAAATCCGGCACAGACACTGTATCTGACGGATCTGTTGGAGAAAAAGTTTGTTAACAGCATGGATCCAAATGATCGGGATATGCTGTCAGGGCTCCTGAAACAGCTCGTCTGTGTCAGCTATGTGCCGGTCATGGCAGTCTGCCGAAAGGAAGATAATCTGTTTTCACTTTGGCTGCATGATATGCCTGATGTACGATTAGATGCGCTCATACTTGGAAGCTTTGTCCAAAAAGGAAAGCTGGAGGATTTGATGGAATCACTGCCCGTTGACGGCGGACAGCATTTGTGTCTGATCCGGGAAGAAAAAACGGGAGAATACAGCCTGCATACCTGTGATGCCGGAAAATTCTATCATTCCGTGCATGAGCAGGAAGGGCGCAGACTGTTCGGAACTAAGGAGGAGATTATCCATGAAGTCAAATTGCAGGGCGGGAAGTAAAAGAATAAATGAAAAAAAGACGCATTATATGCTGTTTTCCTGCAATGAATGGAAAGAGTACAGCAGTATGAGATTTCTGGGCGCGACAGACAATCCGGAGACTCTTTATGTAATGATCGGCTCATGCATCAGGGCGGATGACATGCTGTATTGATGCGATAATTCCAAAGAGTCATGGAAACACTTTCAGGAAGATTACCATCGTAGCGAAATAAATCTGGACCTGCTGCAGTACGGATACGTGGAAACATATGAAGAGTCCGGCATATTAAGCAGGGAATTTGCAGGGGAATTTCCCAAGGCAGCATCTACATGGCGGGCACTGGGAGGAAGAGCAGGATGAATGACAATGATATTATGGCGCGGCTTATACTTGGAAATGTGGGAGATGAAACAGCACTGAGAAACATCTGTGAAGCGCATAATCAGTGCATAGACGAACTGGCACAGGAAGAAAAGGATCATATGTATGCCACAAACAATTTCTATTACAATGCCAAGGAATTTAGCACCATCCATAGCGAGAAAACCGATGAGCTGTTCCATGAGCTGCTTGAAGCGGGAACGCTTGTTGCTACAAAAGACGGATTTGTGTGGGTAAACTGTGTGTAAACACCAGCAGATGAGAATGGCGGAAAGCCTGCCGCATGTTAACCTGTCACAAGATCAGGAAAACAAATAACAGAATGGAGGAAAACACTATGAACAAAGTAATTTTGATGGGACGCCTCACACGGGATCCCGAAGTACGGTATTCTACAGGGGAGAATGCAATGGCTATCGCCAGATATACGCTTGCGGTAGACCGGAGATTCCATCGCGAGGGTGAAGCGGAAGCAGATTTTATATCCTGCGTTGCTTTTGACAAGCGGGCAGAGTTTGCGGAAAGGTATTTGCAAAAAGGAACAAAAATCGTAGTCAGCGGCAGGATTACCACGGGGAAATACACCAACAAGGAGGGGCAAACTGTATATACAACCGATGTGATAATAGAAGAATGTGAGTTTGCGGAAAGCAAGAACGCAAGTGAGAGGAGTCGGCAGGCAGACAATAGCAGTCCGGCATCCGCAGCTTCCGGTGATGGTTTCATGAATATCCCTGACGGGATTGATGAGGAACTTCCGTTCAACTAGGGATCACACTTTGGGCAGTTCTAATTCCCCAAATTTAAAGCAGGTTAAAAAACTAAATATGAAAATATGGAAAGTGTATCTTAATAAAGACGCTCTTTCTTGTATTAATTTTATCTATGAAAAAAGGAGGTGGCAGCGTAAAAGCTGCCTGTTTTTGTATGAACAAACAGAGAATTTTTTTTGATCTGGACGGAGTGCTTGCGGTCTGGCAGGATGTGCCGCAGGAACACCTAACCCAGAAGGGGTATTTTTCCAGCATTCCCATACAGGAAAACGTCGTGGCAGCTTTTAGATTATTGGAACAGCTTCCCGATATTGAGCTGTATATTTTATCCTGCGTATTTCAGGACAGTCATTCTGAGTCGGATAAAAAAGCATGGGTAAAAGAGCATCTTCATCTGCCGGAGGAGAGGCAGATATACTGTCCCTGTGGGGGCAGAAAGGAGCACGCGCTGGAAAAGATTGGCGGAATACGCCCATCAGATGTGTTGATTGATGATTATACGGAAAATCTGCGGTACTGGGCCGGCATACCTATAAAATTTTACAATGGGATTAACGGAACGAAAGGGACATGGCAGGGCAACGGCGTATATTTTGTCATGCAGCCGGAAACCATAGCCAAGCAGATTTACGAGCTGGCGGTTATTCAGCCCTACAGCATTCTGCAAAGGATTGCCTGTTGGAATGCTGTATTTCCTGCTTATTGAAGGGCATTTCACAAAACTTTTGTTTTCTCTATGTAAATGCTTTTTTTTTTGATATAATAATAAATATGGCAGGCGACCTGTACAGGTCATTCATCATATATGGTAAATGAACTTTTGTGCAGGCAGAAAGGAGAGGATTTGCGATGTACCTGAAGCGGAAAGCATATGAAGAGCTGACGGCCTGGAAAAAACGTCCGGACCATTCCACGCTGGAAGTATCCGGTGCAAGGCAGGTAGGTAAAACCTATATTGTAAACCGATTTGCAGATGAACAGTACAGCCAAAAGATATACATAAATCTGCTGGATCTTTCCGGGGAACTTTTTTTGGTGCAGTACCGGGAATTGTGGCAGGAAATGAAATCAGGGAAAAGATACCAGAATCCAATATATGAACTGATTAAAAGGTATCAGCCTGATTTTGAGGATTCAGAGGACACAATTGTTATCATTGACGAAATTCAGGAATCGGCAGACATTTACAACCGCATCCGGGAATTCACGCGCACGCTGAAATGCGATTTCATCATTACAGGGAGTTATTTGGGAAGAATTTTGAAACAGGAATTTAAGTATTCTTCCGGTGACTTGGATTACCTTGAAATCTGCACGCTTGGATTTGAGGAATTTCTGACAGCCCTTAACCGCATCGATCTGTATGAGAAGATGAGTCTGTGCGGAGAAAGTGATGCAGAAATCTATCAGGAGCTACAGAAATTATATAATGATTACTGCATGATTGGCGGGTATCCGAGTGTTGTCCTGAAATATCTGAAAAATGCGCCCCTGCAGGACTGCCAGGCTGAACTGCTTAAAATCATCCGCCTTTTTACCAATGAGAGCAGAAGGTACTTCGAGGACATACTGGACGCTGCTGTTTATGAAAACATCTTCTCCGGTGTTGCCCGCATTCTGGCCAAAGAGAAGAAAGGCTTTGACGCGGACAGCTTCAGCGAGGAACTGCAGGGCATTGTTGTGAAGGATTACTCCAGCAATATAACCAAGGCAACGATAAACAGGGCAATCGACTGGCTTTATAGTTCCGGGATCATAGGGTTTGCCGGCAAGCTGCCTGAATGCAACATTTTGGATTTTAAGGCAAAGGCAAGATGCTTTTTCTTAGACATCGGACTTGCAAACTATTTTCTGATAAAGGCAGGCGTCCCAAAAGCCACGGTATCCGGTATTATAAACGAAAATTTTGTTTACCTTGACTTGAGGCGCCGGATTGCACACCCGAGCGAAATCGCACTGGAAACCCCCGCTTTTGCAACCCTGGGTAACGGTGAGATTGACTTTTATGTAAAAGAACTGGCATCGGAAAGGACATATGCGGTTGAAGTTAAATCCGGAAAAAACAGCGGAAAGACTGCAGCAGAAGCTTTGGAAAAGAAGAAAGCCGACTACGTGCTGTATGCAAAAGGAAATACCTGCGGCGGAAAAGCTGATAACACAATCACTATTCCGATTTACGGAATCTCAAAGTTTAAGTTTTAAATAATATAATAAGGAAGGAAAGCTGCTTGTGACTATCATAGTCAATGAGCAGTTTTTTATTTGGAGGTAAATATGGACGAGATAAGAACCAGCAGTAAAGAATTGGAAATGACAGACACTATGGTGCGTCAACAGGATCTGATAGATAATGCGACTTATGATGTATGCTGCAGCTATCTTGGCATTGCGGATGAAGAACGGGAAACACTGTTTCCGTGGGATATGCGGATTTTAGCAGAAGTCCGCGAAAGCATAACGGATGCCCTGATGCAGTTTGGAAAACCAGTATGCTATCCGTATATCGAAAGCGGCAAAGAAGGATCTCGTTACTGCGACCAGAAGGACTGTCATTGTGAAAGCTGCATAAGGGACAGCGAAAATACACTTGATACAAGGGAGTGAATAAGTTATGGAAGATGCAGTAAGGCTTATCCTGGCAACAGGGGAATTTCTGGAATACAGCTTTGCGGAATGTGATTTTTACACAGAGGGCTGTGACAGTGCAATTGACTACACTTTATATGATGGGAATTACGAAGAAAAAGATGGCGGGCAGATGGATTACAATTCGGAAAAAGCGAATTATGTCCACCTTGAAGATGCGATTTCCGACATTATTATGTTTGCGCTAAGTATAAGCAGGGAGAACATTCCTTCTTATTACATTATATAAATGTGATATGCATATTCCGGCAATGCTGCAATACCTGTAAAAGCAAGCAGGAAATCAGGAATACTATAACTATGAAAGGCGATACGGTTCACATTCTGTATCGCCTTTTTGTTTTTTAAAGGAGGAATTTTATGAGAAATGAAGCTCGGATTACAGGAATCTTTCATTGGAAGGAGGCAGTGCGATATGGCGAATGTATGCTCTGACACAGTAGTTTTATTCCCGAAAGAGGATACTCCAGGGAATGCCGTATCCCGTTTGAAAGAGGATTTGTTAGACTGTTACCCTTCAATAGGGATTCATGCCGACACACGGTTGGTTTTGTTGTTGGAACGGCTGAATATTCCTACGGACGGTATTTGCTTTCGGGGAGATGTTGTCTGCATGGACATTGAGGACGCTTATATTTGCTTAGAGTTGGAGACAGCATGGAATCCGCTTTATGATGCATACCAAAAGATTGCCGAGCATTATGGACTGGATTTCGTCCTTCGTGCAGAAGAACCAGGAGAGCGCATCTTTATCAATACCGATGTTTATGGCGTGTATTTGGATGTCAGGTACCGTGTCTTGCTGAAGCTGGATGCAGATGCAGGCGGCACGGTTTACGAAAAGATGCTGAGAGAAGAAACAGATATGGAAATTTATTTTTTCCATGAGGGCGATATGCTGGAATGGTTTGCAAAGTATGGGATATCCGCAGGCAGCTATGATGAACTGGAACGCAGATTGGATTCTGATTATGTGTGTGTCAATTTATATGATACAATCTGCGCTTGATACGAAGCAGGGATCTTATACTATTCTTTGTTGATTAAAAGGAGTACTTATATGGAACTTATGACAAAAGAAATTGAAGAAAAGCTGGAGCAGGTAGGTTTATTCCCTGAAACCGAAGATATGTTTGAAGCGGAAGTAATCGTTAAATATTTCAATCCCTGTGGAGCCGGGACATGGCTTGTTGTAGGCGGTGAACGTTACGAAGATGACTGGGAGCTGTACGGATATGCCACCATAGGATATGAATGGGAATGGGGAAGCGTTATGCTGAGCGAACTGAAAGCTTACAGAAACCGCCTGTTAATTGGCATAGCACGCGATTTACATTGCGCAGGAAAATGTGTCAGGGAACTTGCCAAATGATCGGCAGGCTCTGTAAAAACTTGTTAGGAGGTATGGACAAATGCTGATTTTACTTATCGGTAATAAACGGCTGAGTATGCCGCTATCCCGAAAAATACCGGGAGATTACATGAAAGCAGGTCGGTATCAGGATATTGGATTTAATAACAAAATCATTTCAGGAAAGGAGTAATAACAAATCCCGGTAAACCGGGTTGACCTGTGAAGGTGTCAAACACAGAGAAGAAAAGGGCGGATCAACGGCGTGAAAGAGATATGGTGGGAGCTGTTCTGCGAAAGCCGTATCAAAGTAGCATGGGAGGCCTGACGCCCTATCCACGAACGGAATTTGTTTCGTGGTGTTATGAAACAGAAATTAAAAATATGCTGGATGTCGGCAGGAATATCATCCTTCATGGCTGGATATCTTGCAGGCAATGTTGACGAGTGGATTTATATTGATATTGCCGATCAGCATGAGGACAGTATGAGGTTTATCCATGACTGCGAAAAAGCAATCGGAAAGGAGATTCAGATATTAAAATCAAGCCAGTATGCATGTGTGGAAGATTGCGTCCGGGCATTTGGCGGTTTCCGCAATCCCCGGAATGGGTTCGCGCCATGTACGAACTGGCTCAAAAAGAGAATCCGGAAGCAGTGGGAAACAGAACATCATGGATGTGAGCTTATTTATGTGTGGGGCTTTGATTTAAAAGAAAGGAACCGGGCAGACCGGACTGCGGCGGAAAATCCGCAGGCAGAGCACGAATTTCCTTTGATTGATAAAAATTTATCAAAAAAAGCCGTTCATGGACTCTTTAAAACGATGTTTTCCTTTCCCAGACCCATGATGTATGAAATGGGTTATCCAAATAATAACTGCGTGGGATGTGTGAAAGGAGGTTTTGGTTACTGGAACAGGATAAGGAAAGACTTCCCGGAAGTCTTTCAGCAGAGGGCGGCACTGGAAAGAACGGTCGGACACTCGATGCTGAAAGATTATAAGGGACATCCGGTATATCTTGATGAACTGGAACCGGACAGAGGAAATATGGATACTGAAGTATTTCCGGAATGCAATATCATGTGCTACATGGTATCAGCCGCGGAAAAATCCAAATCTGAATAAAGAGAAGAAGGGAGGCAATCATGGAAATCATTGAAAGGGCAGTCATGCCAAATGGAACAGAGATCCAGTTAGAGGATTGGAGCAATTGCAATACGCCCGAATATCCTGATTTGTACGGACTGACTATTGGTACATATCCAATTGCAAAGAACAGCGGAAAAGGCAGATGGGTAGAAAGCGGCGAGAGGTTCCGCCTTACGATTTCCCACAATAACCACTCAGGTTATGCAAATGACGATGTAAAAGCGGATTTTTCGGCATTAAAAAATGGGAAGAAACGCCTGGAGGATCTGGCCGCACATTTCTGGAACGGAAAACAGGATATGTATTATCTTGGCATGATTTCGCAGGAACCACATTAACTATCAGGCGATAGATTGCGGTATGAATAAAAGGAGGATTTCTATGTCGATGGTTATTGCAGAACATGAAGCAGATATGCGTGAGATTGTATGCCGGTATTATCCGCATCCCCAATATCCGGGTGAGGGATATTATCAGATACAGACATCCGGAGGAGAATTTTTAGGAAATGTCGGTGTGGATGAGCTGGACTGCGAACTGGCTGCAATCAAGAATCAGGGCTACGGAGCAGTCCGGTTCATAGGACATAACAGTAAACAAATCAGATAAATTTATGGAAACGCTCAGGGATTTTACCATTCCTGAGCGTTTTTTGAAAATTCAGGAGGTATACGTAATGAAACAATGCATAGCAGTCACAGAGAGATTAAGAAGAATTGTTGTCGTTGACACAAAAGAAGCTGGTACAGACGGCCTGGAAAATGCAATCGAACGTGTAAAGGAAGCATACAAAGCGCAAGAGGTCGTTCTTGACGCAGGTGACTTAGTTCCAGATCCTGTAACCGGAGAGCCTGCCTGTTTTTGTGAAGCAGACTGGATTGATCCGGACGAGATTCAGGAAATGGATGCTGATTTCACGCTGTGAAAAGTGTTTTTGCAGAATTTAATAAAAGGAGGATAAAGACATAATGAATAAAATTAATATTTCCATCAATTGGGAGAGCGTAAAGGAAAAAATATTCCTGCGTTTAGTGAATTACAAAAAGAATAAGGTGGATATGGAAGGGAAAGCATGTATTAAATTCCTGGACCTTGCAATCCTGTTTTATTGTGATTGTACAGAATGGGGATACGATGGCTTCTATGTAAGCAAGAAGCAGATTCTCATGTGGTACAGGGACATCAATGATATCTATCAGGCTGCACTGGAAAATACATACCGCAAGGACAATACACTTGTAACGCCAATATTGAATTTTTTCCCGGAAGAATCGGTATATATAGCGCAAAACGGGATGGATGCCATGCTTATAGAGAAAGAAATGATAGTCCTTGCAAACAAATCGCTTTTTTTTGGCGCAGCGATGCTGTTAAATATACCTGTACTGAAAAAACTGGCAGACCAGCTTGACAGCAACCTATACCTGTTGCCCAGTTCCGTTCACGAAATTATCGCCGTACGTTCAGACCCAAACACAGATGTTTCCTATCTTACAGAAATGGTAAACGAGGCAAATAACTACGTTGTAGAGCCCGAGAATTACCTTTCTGACCATGTATATTATTTTGACCGGGAAAAGTGCGAAGTAACAATAGCAGTTCCCGCGTAGATATTCCACTAAGATATGATTTAGCCCGGCTTGCAGCCGTATTGGAGAAGGCAGAGTTATTCTGTCTTTTTTATGTTCTAAGAAAGGAGGGCATATATGTCTGATGCGATATGGATTGTGCTGGAGGATGGGCGGATCATGACGATACAAGGGGCGGAGCCGGACTTTTATACGGAAGGCTGTGACGCATCCATTGATTATACCCTGTTCGACCAGTTCTGTGAAGAAATTGATGGCGGCCAGATGGATTACTGTGCTGAAGAAAAGAAATACGGGCATATCAGGGATGT
This sequence comes from uncultured bacterium, assembly GCA_947383005.1. GTDB lineage: Bacteria > Bacillota > Clostridia > Lachnospirales > Lachnospiraceae > Brotaphodocola. The sequence goes on from CANDBT010000010.1 coordinate 35,139, forward strand.
GGTTCCGGATATACTGGAATTTGCACTTGACCTGAACGGAACCAGTACGCCTAACTATTATTTTATTTGAGAGGAGCATTTTATAGGATGGATTATAAAGATATCATGAATTTAAATTACCTTGAACCAGAGGGAACATTCCGGTTCGGATGCAACTGCTGTGGCCAGTGCTGCAAAGAAAGAGGAGATATCCTGCTTACTGCTTATGACATTATGCGACTGCAGAAATATCTTGATATTTCTTTTAAGGAGCTGCTCATTACATACTGCGAGATGTATGTGGGCAAAGATTCCGGACTTCCTATTGTCCGGTTAAGGACGGATGCAAGATGTCCTTTCCTGTTTCACAACAAATGCCTTGTGCAGGATGCGAAGCCTACAGTGTGCGCCCTTTTCCCATTAGGAAGGATATACGATGGGAAAAAAGTCCGGTATTTTATACAAGAAAACCGTTGTGGGACAGGCGCAGAGGAACACAGCCTGCGTGAATGGCTGGAGCAGCTTGGTACCGATAATGAAAGCTGCTGTATCCTTTGGGGAGAACTGTTAAAAGAAGGAGTAGAGATCGTAAAACAGGTAAAGGAGCAAAGCGACGAACTGAAGGAATTAATCCTTAGTTTTATGGTTTCCCTTATGTATGACGACTATGACAGCAAAGGTAATCCTGTTTCCCAGATACAGGATCGGATAGATATGATAAAGCAGCTTCCAGGGAAGTTAAGCGAATTCCTTGAAATGAAAAAAATGGAACCTGCTGGAGAAAGGATGTGAAAGGATGCAGGGTGGAGGACCGTATGAGGTATCAGACTGCCCTAAGTGCGGAAGCCTCATGTGGAACGGACAATGTGAAAATATAGATTGCGAATACCACTGGTATCCGATGCAGGATGAGGAGGAAGAAGAATGAGGATTATAGCCGTTTTAGATGTAGATGAAGAAAAGCTGGCCCGAACAGGACACAGTTTTGAGGAAGAGATGGGATGGGCAGCTGAGTCCGGCATCACACTAACCAGCTATACAGATGCGGAGAAATGCAGTACATATGAATACGCCGCGTTTGCATGGAATAAGGAAAAGGAGGAATATGCACAGATTGGGCGGGCTGTTACGACAGAGCAATTATGCCGGAACCGGTTCAAAGAACGTGTGGAAAAAAGGCAGCTGGCGCCATGCTATGATTCTGGGAATGTTATATATAAGAAACGCAGCATATCAGAGCTACATGGCGACTGGGCAGGTCTGGAATAGTTGGAACATCATTCTATGCAGACAACTACGCACTATGGGAATAACGGAGCGGGATACCATGCCTGTTTCGTTATTTCCAGCCTCAATCTGAGGCATTGAGATTTGTTAATGAATAAATAAGAAAAAAGGGAAAGAAAGGAAGCTGCGCAAAAATGAAAGGAAGGGCATGAGAAAGGGATGCTCCATTCCCATAGTGCGTAGTTGACTACACTTTCCCTGATTTTTTCTATGAATGGCAAAGGAGGATTTTATGGCTGAGACAGAAACTGTTGCGTTTTCTCCCTATTTAAGCGCCAAATTTATCACTATCTTAAAGAAGTATTATTCTGAAAAGATACGGGAAGAACGGACGAAACAGCAGTACACCTATGTTTTTAATGCTTTATGCGACTATGCGAAGTGCGATTTTCTTGACATTACGCAGGAAACAATAAAAGCATACTTCAACGGAAAAAGCAGTGTAATGAAATCTACGGACTACAATCTGAGCGTTCTGCGTGCCGTAGCACGCTATATGGACGAAAATGCGGATATTTTGGAAATTCAGGATGGATACCTTAACCTCTTTTCCGTAATTGATGTAATATTTCCGGATCTGCAGTTCCGTATGGAGGATCTGCCCGAACTGGACAGTATTGACAAAGTTCTGGCTTATTTTAAGTCCGAGGGCGATATGACAGGTTTTCTATCCTGTTCCATGGTGCTTCGATCAACGCTTACCACGAATGAGCTGGTTTCTTTAAGGCGGGCTATGCTCCTGCAGGATGCGGACGGTAATTTCGGAATCCGCCTGAAAATGACGGAACACGCTTACCGTTTCGTAAAACTTCCGGAAGATGTTGTGGAACTGATTGACCGGTATTCCATGCAGCGTACCGACAGCCAGCCATATTTTTTCCTGAACAAAAAAGGAAAGGCAGTCAGTGCGAGGGCACTGCAGAACCGGCTCCATGAAGCCTGCACAGCCTGCGGCGTGAGGCCGTTTACCTATAACGACCTACGCATCTTGAGTCAGGCGCTGATGATTAAAGACGGCGCACCGCTCGAGAAGATAGCGGAACACATCAATGTGAAGAACATGAGCTGGTTCTTCCGTTATGACAGGGTGGTGGAAAGCCTGAAGGAATCACCGGTTGATTACACGCACCTGAAAGTCGTGTGGTAAGGACATAGGGCAACAATACTAAAACACATTTGTTTGAGAATTATACTAGGGAGGGATATACTTGATAAAAACAGAAGGTGTCCGCTTTATGAGATACAGTGGAACATGGTCATCCATTAAGCAGGAAAATATATGTGGTGTTACGTACTTTTTAATGGAGTCTGATTTATTTGGAGACATTATGTATCATATAATAATGAATGATTCTGGTGCGTTTGTAATGACCAGTGAGGATGGATTTAATCCGCTGTACGAAAAAATAGGTGATGCGGATAACAGTTATAGTTCATCATAATGCGATTTTAAAAATGAATGACTAATAGGAAAAAAATTAATAAGCAGTAATTATAAAGAAGTGTAAAGCAAGCAATAAATGAAGATATTGCTTGCCTTTATTAAAGAAAACGGAGGATTCCATCATGGCAAGAAAGCATGACAAATTTTCGTATAACTATGGATGGAGGACAGCGCCGGAGCAGTGGAACTTTTACTGGAATAATAAAGTAATACGACTGGATCACAATACACGCTCAGAAGTTGCCCTTTTAATGTTATCAGGAAAAGAAACAGAAGCGGAGGCAATACTCAAAAGACTGTTGAGAAAACAGGAAAAAGAAGACAGTTATATCTGCATTGGATTTTTTGGTGTAAACAGCAATCAGTATTACTTCACACAAGCGCTGAAATGCAGCAGAAATGACATGCAGGGCAAATTATTTTCCTATAAAGAATGGAAACATTATATACAGTCTAAAGATTGTAATTTGTCAACGTGCGAGGTTACAAGCGGATACTTTATACCCAACGGGAAAATGCCGGGTAAAAAAGAGGAAGTGAATAATAAAATTGATTTGAACAGACCCGTTATCATTCGTCTTATAAGAGCGGAACAAGATAAAGTATTTCAGTTTTAGGGATAAAAATGGGAATGTATCATAAAAACTGACTGGTGGGTATCAGGTCTAAGCGTTTTGCCAAGGGATGTACATCAAGAGGCTGGCGGCGTGCTGTAAAAAAGCTGTGATATTTGTAAGGTTGATAAATATACATTAACAAGAGTTTCCTTCCTGTTGCGTTAGAATAGAGAAAACAGATTTTACGCACAGGGGGAGCTCATGAAAAAAGAAAATGAAAAAGCGCAGCGAATGGATCATAAAGCCAGATAAGCACATAAAAAAGGAAAAAGACCCCGACATGGATCGTACATTACACACACGCAGATAGCCTTTATTTATATGGGAATCCTGAAAATATCTGTTCTGCAGCAAGCAGAAAGTATATAATTTATACGAATGTTCATGATATAGAATATTGAATATAAGTCCGCAATGAATGTGGGATCCTATAAAATGTTCCCACTGTTAATCAGGAATCTGTTATTTGCTGGAAATGCCTTGGAACAAAAGTGGCACTCTTATAGAATAAAGACAATCTGAGTGTTATTGTGATACATTATTACTGTAAAAAAATAAATACAGACTCTGATGGCATTGATATGAGATATATCGTGGTATATACTATAATATAAGGAGGTGCTTAAAGATGATGACGGCAAAAGTATTTGAAAATGGCAGAAGCCAGGCAGTTAGACTGCCGAAAGAATATCGTTTCAATGATGAGGAAGTGGCTATAAACAAAATCGGAGATATTGTCATATTAATGCCAAAAGAAAACAGATGGTCTGGATTTTTAAGCAGCTTGAATCTTTTTTCAGAGGATTTCATGAATGATGGGCGCGATAAGTCTGTGGAGCAGGAGCGCGAGGCTCTATGAAGTATATGTTAGATACAAACATCTGTATTTATGCTATTAAGCATAAACCATATACTGTGATTAAAAAATTTCTTTCGCATGATCCGGAAGAACTGTGCATTTCAGCAATTACTTATGCAGAATTGATGCATGGCGTTGAGAAGAGCATGGCAGTAGAGAAAAACCGTATTGCAATGTCTCTGTTCCTCTCCCCGATCACAATTTTGCAATTTGACGAACGGGCTGCCGAAGAGTATGGGAGAATCAAGGCAGAACTTGAAAAGAAAGGAACACCGATTGATCCGATGGACACATTGATAGCGAGCCACACCAAGTCAAGAGGGCTTATTATCGTGACAAACAATACGAGAGAATTTAACCGTGTTGTTGGTTTAACAGTAGAAGATTGGACGCAACTGGTAGACGCAGTATGAATGGCATCAGTAGCAGGGCGGAGGAAGTGGTGCTGCACGATTTGGTTTATGTCATATAAAAAGTGATTTACCTATTGACTTTTAAGTGATGTATGCTATTATATTCTTAAGGTGGGTCCTACCTTTAAGTGGAAGTTGTAAAAGCGATGGGATCGCCGATGGTGATTCCACATCATGGCTATGCCGTAAGGCATAGCCATATTTATATCATTTTTGAAATTCAAAAGCTGATGAGGTGCAAATGAAACAGGAAAGGTTAAATCTATATCTGATTGATATGAAATACATACGAAATCTACATAAGGCAGACGATAAAGTATCTTCTGTGTCACCACAGATAGGGAAACAGCATCGTATTTATGTAGGAATTATTATTTTGTGCAATAACAGGAAATATCTCATTCCACTTTCCCATGCAGTTGCCAAACATACAAAAATGAAGCCAAGGGCTGACTTCGATAAAATATTTGATAAAAAAGGTAAATTGATTGCCGTCCTTAACTACAATCTTATGATTCCGGTTGAGGATGCACAAATATACAAAGTTAATCTGAAACCTGATCCAAAAGATTCTGCAAGTGAGTATCATTACAAACAGTTGTGTATAGATGAATTGGCATGGTGTAGAAAAAATCAAGAAATAATTGTAAATAAAGCTAACTGTTTATATAATTTGTGTCAGAGTGAGTCTGAATATAAAGGAAAATCAAGATGTCTTGATTTTGCAAAAATGGAACAGGTGTGTGATAAGTACAATTCCAAATCCAGCTAGTGTTAAAATACCCCTGCTTGCCTTATAATAAGGTATAGTAGGGATTGTTGTTCTAACTGTCTTTTTTGTTAGTATTCTTTTTCTTTTCCCTTCTTGATTTATAGACGTTGAACTGGTTCTTACATTGTGGGTTGCAAAATTCACTTCCCTTCCCGCTTGCGATAAAGACTTTTTGCAGTGTTTGCACATTCGCATACCACTGTTCTTAGCATTATTCTCACGTTCGTTCCTCTGCATACATCTCCAAAACATACTCATCATCAAACATACCATCGTACAGTTCAGGTATGAATTCGTGAACGTTTTAACATTCAATGAAAAACACGAACAAAAAAGAAAAAATATCACACCCAACTATGAAACAAATACACATTTATTTCATAGTTGGGTGCCTGAAACTATTTTCATATTCAACGCAATTAATTTTTATCAAAAGCTATATATGAGATCAGGATGCGCCCGTTATAAGGGAAAACCGGACTTCCCACGGTGCGTTTGTACTTTAACCACCTCCTTTGGGGCATAAAAAACACCAAACCTCTTAGCCTGATGTTTTTCATCCAGTTTACCTTGTTATTATTTTTGTCACTCATTCCAGTAATCAAGCGACTCCTGCGACGTTGTAGAAATGCCAAACAACTTATACATAAAATCTTCCCTCTCGTCAAACATTTCAACTATGATAATCCTGCTACTTTCAATTCGATAGAATAGATAATTATGCCCTGCATACAGATACCTGTAATCGCAGCCGAGATCATACATGGACGCTACTGAGATTCCCTTTTCTGCAAAGTCACCAAGACCTCTTGCCGCATCCGTTATCTGCTTCAGGGTCTTTCTTGATACTTCCAAACCAAATTCATCCGTCAAACACCTTCTTAATGCTTTGAGTTTACGCCTTACAATCTGTGAGTATTCGACTTTTTTCAATCCTGTACCCCCAGTTCTGCTTCCAGCTCATATGCCGATATGGTTCCTTCCTCACGGATAGAAATCTCCGCTTCATATAACTTGCTCATAAGTTGATAAAGGGCTTTCTGCTTATCCAGCTCATCCAGCTCTTTCATATCTATGATTGCACACTGCCCATGTCCGTTACGGGTAAGATAAACCCGGTTTCCATAGGCAACCTCATTGATTACCGCTGAATAATTCCTCAAATCCGAAATGGGCTTAATGTTTGGCATATCCATTCCTCCGTTTCCAATCAAAATGTTTATCGCTTTTACTGACTATATTATACACATTTGCCGCAAATTATGCAATCTATTTGTCAGCTAATTTGCAGCAATCTGTCACAGCCGATTTCCACATACGCATGTTTTCACCTGAAAAACCAAAGTTTTTAGCTAAAGTTTCTCCGTCATACCACTTTGAATGTTCTACTTTTGCAATGATAAACTGATATTCGCCATCTTTCCTAATAAGCGACTGTACAAGGCTTCCTCATTGCAAATCTGTCAAATGTGCCATCCTTGCCTGAGTAGCCTGTTCAATAACGAAAAGTTTTCGAGCAATATCATCTGATAATTCCCAAAGCACTGTTTCATCCGTCACTACATTTCCCTGTCTGGAAACATTAGCAGCCAAATCAGCAATACATAACCGTGGTATTATGATCTGGAACAGAATACATTTTAGATATCTTATTTTCGATTGTTGCAAAATGAATGATAACATTATACCGGTTCAAATGCTCCCTATATGATATGTCGGACGCTATTTTACATCCCGCAAATTCTACGTTATAAGAGCAGTCCGCTCCTGTCCTTAACCTTCTTGTCTATTACTTTTCTTCCGCTGATACATTTTCAACTTTCCCGGAGTTTTACAGCCAAAGCCGCCTTTCTCCTGTTCTGATCCTTAATCGCCGCATAATGCTTTTTTGTCGTCCCAACGTCGGAATGCCCCAAAACATCAGCCACCAAATAAATATCCCCTGTTTCCTGATACAAGTTTGTACCAAAAGTAGAACGGAGCTTGTGGGGAGTAATCTTCTTATGCGGTACAAATTCTTTCGCATACTTTTCAACAAGATTTTCTACCGCATGAACACTGATTCGTTTCTTTTGCAAAGAGAAAAATAAAGCATTTTCTTCTCCAGGAACAGCTTTCATAGCCATCATAGCTCGTGGACCTTCAATATAATCCAAAAGGGCTTTTTCTACCTCATCTCCAAAATACAATATGGACTCATTTCCGCCCTTACGGACGATGCGAATACTATTTTCGCGGAAATTAATGTCGGTAATATCAAGACCTACGCATTCCGACACCCGAATCCCAGTACCGAGGAACAATGTAATAATTGCAATATCCCTGATTTTTGTTTTCAGGAAAAAATCTTTTTTCTTTCCGGTAAGCCGGTTTTCATAGTTTTCAATATTATCAAGCATAATGGCAACTTCATCCGGTTCGAGTCGGATAATTGCTTTTTCGTGCAGTTTCGGCATATCAACCTGCATGGCAACATTCTTTGCCAGCATTTCTTTTTTATAGAAATAATCCAAAAAACTCCGCAGGGAAGACATCTTTCTTGCAATACTGGATGCCCCGTTTTTCTGCTCCCCGTTTTCTGCTTCATAATATTTTAAATATTCCTGATATTCTTCAATATCGCTGCTTGCCAGCAGGTCAATGTCCCCCAATGTTATCCCATTTATACCCTTACTGGATAATTTAGGATTTTTCTCAATCAGGAAGCGGAAAAAGACCAGCAAATCATAAGCATAGGAGACCCGTGTTTTCGCACTGGTTTTCTGTTCAGCGGCGCGGAAATAATCCCTTGCATATGACGGCAGTTCTGTTAAGAGCTGTCTAAGCTGCAAAGTATAGCTTGTTTCCCTCTGCTCATGGTATGTAGTATTTTTGCCCGACATAGTTACTCATCCTCCAAATACTGTCATTTCTATATTTATATCAATTGAAGCAATGTTTGAACTTTCTCATAAACACCCTTCTTCATCATTTGAGTATTTCTTTCCTCATCACTGCTTCTGCCATTTCTTCTCCGCGCCCCTTTATTTGCATACAGTCCAAATATATCTGAACGGGAGAAACTACGCTAAATCCATTTTCCTTATGCGCATCTTTTATACAACATGATTCTCCTATTGGATATATGATTAGGTTTTGTCCATCTGGTGCCTGCTTACACTTCAAGAAAGTCAGTGCCTCCTTTATATCTTCCCAGGAAATATACACATGTACTTTATTATACCTGACAACTGGTGCATAACGAACGCCCCCAGAAAACCCCGTTAAATAATAATCTATATCAGTTTGTTCTTTCATACACATTAATTTTTTCTCAACATCTGCTGGTTTGTCCAGACTATAGCAGGCATAAATTTCCGGTACTTTTTTGCCATAAACCCGGCTCCACTCAGCAAGTATTTCTTCCGGTTTTAATATTTTTATCCCATCTGATGTCATTTCTGCCCATGCATTTCTGCAAAGGAAATCTTTTACCTTTGAAACCTGCCCTATGCTGCATCCGACTTTTTCTGATAAGTATTTAAGCTTCCATACCTTTGAGATATCATAAAATATTTCCCTCAAAATCAAGGATGAGATTTCTGCAGACCGCTCGAAAACCGAAACAAGGCCTCGTCTATTAGGATTTACATTTTTATTTCCCTTTTCAGAAAGATAGATGGAATGACCACAAAACAAGGCATTTCCTGCATAATCCACATATCCAATTTTATTCTTTTCACATATTTCTGCTGTAATGTCAGAAATATATGGTGCAACAATTACCGGATATTCCTTGTTTTCGTTGGGAATACTCCTAATCTTTTCCATAACCTGAGCCGGATATGCTTCCTGCATGACATAAACAATAAGCGTAAATTCATAACCGTCAACTAGTTCTATATTTGCAATAAATCCGTCTTGCATCTTTTCACAGACCTCATATTTTTGTACAATAGGTAACCTCGAAAATCGGTCTGCTATGATTTCTTGTTCTTTATAGTGTGATTTCATTTTTAATGCCACTTTCACCAAAATAGTGATTCAATTATAATAGTGAAACATCAAAATGTCAACATCCGTGAAACAGCATTCCTAAATTTCAAAAGCTACTATAAAATGAAAATATGGAAGCTTTTGAAAATAAATTGATATATGTACAATTCTTCCACCGTCAATAATCGAACGCCCCTTATGGTGTGCAGTAGTCTTTTATCATCCATTACTTTGATAATCTTAAGAATATTGATTCTAAGCTAAAATCATTCTTTATAACTCTATAATTTCAATTATCTTATCACATATTTCTATGATATCATGATCATCAGTAGCCGTCAGAATCATCGTTCTGCATGTTGAAAAATCCTTCAAATAGGCATCTAACTCTTCTTTTTCTACACTATTAACATTATCGTATAAATTTTGTAAAACTAGTATATCTGCATCAGCTAAATAAGCATCTACCATTTTTAATTTTCTTTTCTCAAATTCTGTCATAGTGGTAATATTTTGATTATCTAAATTTATTAGCTCGATCATCCCTGATAAAGTGTCCTCTGAGCAATTAGGATATCGTTTTTTGAGATTCTCTAAAGCATTAGGACCCACACTGATAATATCATCTTCTATACAGCGAAGTTTATTACTATTCCTTACTAATTTACCCTTTTTGTATCCATCCAAAATGAGATCTTTTATATCGTTATTTGCTGAAACTATTCCCCAAATCTCATTTTTGTATATTTTTAAATGTATCTTTTTTTCATTACGACTACCAACAGTTAAGAACCCTTCTACAACAACAGGTTTATTTATTAATCTTTCCATTACTTCCTCCATCCATATTACATAATTTTTTCGTTGCATTTTAATACCATTGCATGAAGCAAAAATCATTCTAAAAACAATAATTAATAGTATTTTAAAGGAGACTCATGTTTATAAGTCTCCTTTAAAACTGAATGAACTTAGTCTAGTAAATCGCGCTATCTACAATATCTCAATTTATACAGCATTAACTACATTTACTATACTCATCTTTTCGATTTTTTTTGTTGGCACTATTATGGCGATAAATGTTGTCAAAATAGCAGCTAAAATAACCACGGCCAAAACCAAAAATGGCGGTTTCCACAATTGCCCCCAATTAGAAGTAATCAGCATTTCAAAAAAACAACGGTGTAGAAGTAAACCTAATACTCCACCAACAATACATCCTGTAATTGCATAAGTGGCCGCTTCTGCCCTGACAACTTTCTTTAGTTGTTTTCCAGACATACCTGCTGCTCGCATTACGCCATAATGATTAATTCTACTCGAAACGCTTGCATTAACAGTATTGATGATATTGATCAGGGCGACAAAAGCTATAACAATAAGAAAACCGTAAACAAAAACTGCCATTGCAAAATAACCGGTACGGACTTCTTCATTGTGCTGTTGTAAGTCAAGTAATCTCATTTCAGAAGTTAGGATATCCCTGATCTGCCCAGAAATATCCTCGTTAACCTGTATTTCAATGACTTTATAATCAGAAATATCGGTCAAGGTAGTAAAGGTGCTTTCAGAACAAACAATAATCCATTCACCATTTGATGAGTCTAAAGGAACGTCAGAAATAATACCTGAAACAACAACATCATACATTGCCTCTCCTATATTCAACGTAATTATGTCTCCAATCTTCCAGTCAAATTCCTGCGAATAGCCATAGTCCACCAAAACACCTTTTCCGTTCTGTACCTCATCTATATTGCCAGAAATCAGAACTTCGTTCGCCCACTCAAATTGTGGCTCATCATAGGAAACCAGAGTTGCTGTGTTTGAGCCTTTTTTGTCACTGGCCGGAATATTACTAGTAAACATTCTGCCGTATACTTTTTCTGTTCCAGATATCGACGCTATTTCTTCTTTTAGAGATCGTGGAAGAAGTATGGCATCTGTTGTTCCCTCAACTGTCAAGTCAGGTGCATAAGGTTTCAGCGGACTTAGAGCATGATTCATAAAGGTGACTAAAATTGTAAAGCACAAAAACAAGACAATACTAATAGCAAAAGAGCCCACAATCAGCACCATGCTCTTTTTATTGGAAAACGCATGCCGCAGACCCATAGCAGTGTCAACTCGAAACAACTTTGTATTAGACGCTTTTTTGAAATTTTGATTATTTGTTTGGTTAATGTTTCCCGTTACAGCTGCTTGTGGGGATACCCTTGCTGCATTTTTAGCAGGAGAATTAGATGCAACCATCACAACCAATACCCCGATGAAAATGCCTGCAAAAACTCCAAGTATACTGATCTGAAACTGTGGCATTTCAGGAAGATACTGCGAATTCAAAGTGTTTAATACAAAGATAGCCATCCAAAGTATAGCAGTGCCAGTTAGCAAACCGATAGGAATAGCCTTTAAGCAATACTGCAAACCCTCTCGCCGGATGTATCTTTTAATCTGCGTTTTTGTTGCACCAAGGCAACGTAACAGACCGAAAAACTGTGTTCTCTCTAAAACGCTCATATTAAAGCTACTGGCAATCATAAAAGTACCTGCCATTGTAACAAGAACAAAGAGGATTATTGCAGTTAGGTAAACCTCAAGCATTGATGTATCATTGCTCTGTCCCATAAGTCCCAAGAGCATAACATTTGTAGAAATCTGGCTGTCCATCAGACCATATTCAGCCTTCATAAGATCAATAGCTTGATTTATATCCGTTCGGCTTTTAAACTGAATATAATCATACTCCTTATACTCACTTTCTGGCAAAAACCGAAGCCCCTCTTCTGCCAGTTGCAGACCATGGGTATCAGTACCCTGCAAACTGGAAAAGTCACCATATGTTCCAGAAATCTGATACTGTTTTGTCTGTCCATTGCTGAAGATAATCTCTACAGTATCCCCGATAGATATTCCAAACTGCTCCATCCCTGGACGATCAAGTAACGCTTCTGTTTCTGTTACAGGATAATGTCCCTCCGTAACAATCAAGTTCATTTGCTCAGCAAGTTCTTTGCTGCTGCTCTGGATTACCAATTCTTTCCCCTGGAAAGTGGTTGTAGAGGACATCCCCAAGAAGCCTGATACGGCAACATCCTTGCGAGTATCTATCATCTCTGCTGTCTGATCAGAAATATCCGAAATGATGACGTGCCAGTTACCATATTTTCGGATTGCTTCATTGGTCTGTGACTTAAGACTCATATCTGCCATTCCAAAGATAGCGGTAACCAGCATAACTGATATTGCAATACAGATAATTGTGAGCCGATTTTTCTTTTTATGAACTTTAGCATATTCTGAAACAAGGTCAAGGTAGCTTTTCATACTGTGCACCTCCCAAAGTCGGTTAACACCCCATCCGATACTTGCAGCACCCTATCAGCCGTAGATGCTATACTTCGATTATGTGTAATCATAATGATCGTTTGCGCATAGCATTTTGAAGTTTTTTTCAGCAATGCTATTACTTCATCGCTGTTTTGTGTGTCAAGATTTCCCGTTGGTTCATCAGCCAAGATTAGCATAGGGCGAGTAATGAGAGCGCGACCTATGGCTACCCGCTGTTGCTGCCCGCCGGATAATTGACGGGGAAGGTGGTGCCGTCTCTCTTTCAGATTTAGTACTGTAAGGATTTCCTCTAAATACGATTGATCGGGTTTTTGATAATCAAGCAACACGGGAAATGTAATGTTCTGCTCCACATTCAGTTCTGGAATTAAATTAAATGCCTGAAAAATGAAGCCAATATTGCGGCGGCGAAAAATTGTACGTTGCTCATCTTTCATTTTAAATGTTTCTTGCCCATCGATTAGCACCTTGCCAGATGTTGGAGTATCAAGCGCACCAATCATATTCAAGAGAGTGCTTTTACCTGATCCGGATTCACCAACTACGGCAACAAACTCTCCCTTTGGTACAGAAAAGCTAACATTTTTTAATGCATGAACAGCAGTTTCTCCTGATCCATAAGTTTTGCAAATTGAATTAACTTCTAATAAATTCATATTAAACATCTCCAATCTTAACTATTTTTTTGTACACTGAATATATCAATAACTCGTTGATACAGGAAAGAAACAGAAGGCTGCCGAACATTTTTGAAAGTGTCATCAAGCCGCCAAAACCAAATGTAAATAGCATAAGGGTGACACCTCCAAAACCAACAAGAAGTGCTATGAAAACTAAAAGAACCTTCAATTTACTTTTTACACATAAGGCGACCACAAAATATACAATGCCTTCAATTACTAATAAAACTCCCAAAAAAACAGGCTGGATACTGGCAAGATAACGGCAGTAAATAATACAAATGATGCCACCTGTAATAGATAATCCTGCCACAAATACGTTAAGATAGTATATGATTTTTTCTTCTTCACCTTTCTTTTGGACAAGGTCAATAATTCCCAATACCCCATTGAGGATGGCATATCCAGCAATCGCATAAACTACATCCTTCTCAAGAAATTTGGGAAATAAAAACGTTATTGCCCCCATAACGCCAAGAAGCAATGCTCTGAAAATCGCACTTTTTGCAATTTTTCCGAATTGTAATACTGACATAGATGTTATTCCTCCTTCTTTCCTAAAGTTGATTTGTTCCGTTTCTTTTTACTTTCCTGCAATCACCTTAATAGGATAACATCTATTTCTTACTATCACATGAATTGTACCTTACAATTTTGTAATAATTAAAAAGCTCAGAACAAACGTACTTCCTTTGCCCCATGTGCTGTCTATAGAAATATTTCCGTCATGTGCTTCTACAACCGCTTTTGCAATGGGCAAACCGAGACCTAGTCCTGATGTGTCCTGAGAAAAGGAGCTACGGTAAAACCGCTTGAATATGTGATGTATATCCTCCGTATGAATCCCATTCCCATCATCCTTTATGACAATCTGTATCAAATTTGTAATCTGCCTCCATTCAATTTGAATATGATCTCCAGCAGAAGTGTGGTCCAATGCGTTTTTCACAATGTTGCTGACCGCCTCTATAATCCAGTCTCGGTCACACAAGAACATAACCTCATCATTGCCTGCTAGGATAATCTCCTTCTGTTCCTGCTTTGCCCGATACATGAAATGTAGCTCGATATCCTTCATCATATCTGCCACATTTTCAAATTTTTTTTCCATTACCATATAACCGGCATCTAACCTTGTTATTTTCAGTAAATTTTGTACTAATGTCTCAATTCGGTCAAGTTCCTGTTCAGACAAAGTGACAAATTCTTGTATTGCCGGAAATTCTTCTGCTTCTTCCTGAAGAATACCATTATAAATATTTAGGGCTGCAAGTGGAGTTTTTAGCTGGTGGGATATGTCAGAGATTGTATTTTTCAGAAACTCATTTCCCTCAAGTTCCTTTTGTGCATGAGCATTTAACACCGTCGCCAATGTGTTAACAGAATGAAATAGTTTATACATCTCCCCTTCATTGTCACAGACAATACGGGCATTTTTATCTCCAGAGAGATAGGCGTTAACCTCTAATATGGCAGCCTCCATGATTTTGTTTTGTTTAGTAAAATACCAGAAATAAATCGCAAGGATGACAAATGCAACCAGTAGGGAAAGAGAAAATATCAATAGGGAAAATTCTTTGTAAAACAAATAAATAATTAATTCTGTCAATACCAAAAAGACAAACATGACAGAAATTATCAACACGAATAACCTCTTTATATCTTTATTTGCGAATATTTTCATATAGCACCTCATAACACATTCCATTTATATCCCATCCGTCGAACAGTTAAAAGCATGGCCGGATCACTGGGATTATCCTCGACTTTCATTCGTAGTCTGCGGATATATACATTGAGTGTGTTGTCGTCTACATAGTTATTTTCATTATCCCATAATTTTTCTAAAATTTTTTCTTTGGAGAGTATCGCATTTGGATTTTGCATGAATACGCACAGCAGTTTATATTCCGCTGCGGTTAGATCCAAAAGTATTCCATTCTTATATGCCTGCCCTTGCAACAAAAGGACCTTAATCCCATTTGATTGAAGCTCAGCATCTGTTAAAGCGAAATTTTTTGCTCTGCGGAGCAGGGCGTTGATTCTGGACATCAGCACCCCTAACTTAAAGGGCTTAGTGATATAATCATCGCCGCCTATATCTAGCCCCATAATAACATTTATTTCCTCATCCGAAGCAGTTAAAAAAATAATTGGTACTTTGGAAACTTGGCGAACCTTCCTGCAAATCTCGAAACCCGAACCGTCAGGAAGAGATATATCCAAAATTAGCAGATCATATTTTCCATTTATCCACATATTGTCAGCTTCTTGAATGGTTCTAGCAACATCTAATTCATATCCTGCCTTATGCAGAGCAAATGACAACCCATTGATTAAACTCCTGTCATCTTCAAGAAGTAATATTTTACACATAGCTTTTTCCGCCTTCATTCAAAATTCTTTTTATAGATATATTTTTATATTATACACGAATACTTCAACAATAACAAATAAATTGTATTATTCTTTTTATGCTTAATTGCTAAAGCCGAATTTTAGATTTATTGTTCGTTCTATATTAATTCTAACAAGATTGCTAATGCTATAATACAGATCAACTAATAGGTAATAGAAATAGATGGAAACTCGCATCTCGCAGCAAATTTCCATCTATTCTTTTGTGATTTTGATATATACACAGGAATTTTTTCAATTATATTATACTTTTAGTATACTGCTACAGTAAATATTACTTTCGTTTATTTCAAGATAAACATGTATACATTTGCAATTATCTCAATTGTCCAACTTGGAAGCAATTTCATCCAGGTACTTTATATTGTCTTTTTTCCTAAACAAATCGTAACATGCATGACAAGTATCGGTATATCTATTATCTATTTCAACAGGTACATTATTTTCTTTTATATAATCAAAATACGGCTTTATACCATTGCGGGCAATATGGTCCGTATGAATATTGCTCTCTGCTTTATTGATCAAATCCTTCAGCGATTCTTCATAAACGGACCCGACACGTCTGCTAGGCACAAATGAGCAAATATTTCCACATGGATACACATCGCCTGTCGGTGTTACTGATAACATTCCCTGCTCCCTGCAAAAATTATTTATGTCATTTGTATAAATGAAGTCATCTTGGTTCATGTTTTCTGCTCTACCTATCGGATAACAGCTTACCTCCGTCAAGATGTTTCCAAAAACTTCATTTTCCAAATGCTGAAGAAGCCCTTTTAAACGACTACTATTTTTAGTAACAGTGCATCCCAATACTACACGAACATTAACCGTTCTTCCTGCTCTTAATACATTTATAATATTTTCGTATGGAACAAACTCTGCATGAAAATCATCAGCACTTATTTTTATGTGCTCTGCACCGTTGGCTTTTAACAATGATAGTTTCTCTACTGCTACATCGTATGTAGTTGCCCAAAAACAATTAGTTGTTAATGTTAATGCCAATCCTTGCTCTCTTACATAGTTTGACAATTCAACTATTTCGTCAAAATAAATAAATGGTTCACCACCGGAAATGCCTATTAATTTAATCCCTGCATTTTTTGCATCCTTCACCAACTTTTTTGCATCTTCTAAGCTCATTTTTTCATCTCGCTTTGGGGAACATGAAAAAATGCACATTTTGCACTCAGCATTACACTTATATGTATAAATCAATCCTAACATATAATACAATTTTGTTTCATTCATACTTATTATCTCCTTATGTTTTATTGTTTTTTCATTAATAACAAAATTTGTTATTTACTTTCTACCAATTCTTTCATATACATGTAATATTTTAAGCTATAGTGATATATAAGTTTCCAGAATTCACAATGTAAATCCATGTTATCTACTGCCTTACACCCTCCCCCGCATAGTCTTTTTGCCCAACAATTATTACATTTGTTATCATGTGTAAATTTCCTATAGTAATTTTGCCAATCTATACCTTTATCTACATTGCCTGCAAAACGAATATCCTTATTCAGGACCCTGCAACACTTGTACACATCGCCATTTGGAGTGAACTGGATAGTAAAAGGATTAAAATACATACATGCTTCCTTTAGTAATTGCTTATCAATAAACTCGTATGTATCTGTAATATTTCTCAGAGCCTTATAATCATGAATTTTATAGTGTTTCACCATGGCATCTAAGAGCTGTTTTAATTGGATGTCCAATTCTTCTAAGTCTTTGCAATCTACAATCAAATCCTTTTTGTTTGTTTCTACTAAATCAACATACACTTGGCTGAAACCAATGCGCCAAAGAAACTCTATGTCATTCTTAAAAGTGGCTATCCCTGGCTTGCTTAATGTCACTCTAGCAATAAGGTTTTTGTATCCACTTTTATTGATTCTATTTATACCCTCCATCACACTATCAAATGTACCCATTCCATTTTTATATATGCGATTATGATTATGTATATTGCGATCCCCATCAATGCTTATATTAAGGCTTATGTTATTATCCATAACCAGCTGCATGATTTGGTCATCAATCAAAGTGCCATTTGTTGTTAGTAAATAACTAATTCTTTTACCTACATCCTTGGCCTTTTCATTTATGTATTCAATTGAAAATTGTAATACTTCCTTATTTAATAAGGGTTCTCCGCCAAAAAAGCGGACACTGTAAACATCAACATATTGATTCGCATATCTAAAGAAATAATCAATGCATTTTTTGGCTGTTTCAATACTCATCATACTTGCGAATCCTTTATTGCCATATTCGCCGAAGCAATATGAACAATTCATGTTGCAAGATTCTGTCAATGACAACCATATTTTATGCACTACATTGCCCTTCATCCATTGTTCTTGGGATACTTGTGTGAAATTTCTTATCTTTGTTTCTTCGATAGGATCTTCTCCAATTAAAGAAGATACATATCTAGCTAAATCCGGTGAGGCATCAATGTTGCCCTCCTGAACATTATGTAGCATTTCATTCAAATCTTTATTTGAATGATATATTTTTCCGTTGTTGCCATTGTAAATATAACAATCATTATCCGTTGTAAAAGGAAACATTATTTCGTATTGCCGTTGCACTATATCTTCCCCCCTAACACAGCCTTTAATCTATGTGGCGCTTCCATTTGCAATCTTGCATATAGCTTTAGACTTTCTTGAAAAGCAATTTTACTTTTTACGCATAATAATTCAGCCGGTTTGTTAATGTCACCTGTATAAACATCGTGTTCATACGGGCAGCCGTCACCACAAAATAATTGGAACCAACAATCAGTACACTTTTCTATTTTTTCTTTTTTAATTTTTTTCGATAAGATGTCTAAATCGGCGTCATTTATATTGCCCATTTTATATCTCTCGTCACCTAAAAACCTATAACATTTATATGCATTTCCATTGGGCGAAAAAATAAATATGCCATTTTGCCATAGATAGCAATTAGATGTAAAATTTTTTTTATGCAACGACTTAATATTTTCTATGAAAGAATTATATACATAAGGTTTTCCATCAATAATATTATTGTATGTTATCTCTGCCAGGTCTTTTAATTGATTCTCGTATTCTCTATATTCTTCATAACCATATATTTGATCTTTTCCAAAAACAAGATTTCCGTAAACATTTTTAATCCCCATATTCCAAAGCCAAAAAACGGATTGTTTAAAGTACGGAATATCATATTTAGTGAGACAGATAAAAGCTGATAGTTTTGTCACTGCCCCGTTAAGTTTTTTTAAATTTGACACCACTCTATCATAAGTCGAAGCGCCGGAACTGTATGGTCTATTCTTATCATGAATGGCGCGCAAGCCATCAATACTCACATTAACGAAAAAAGTATTACTTGAAAACAAATTTATTAGTTCATCATCTAATATCGTGCCATTTGTTGTTATATTGTACCGTGGAATTCCTTTTAGATCCTTTAGTAACGAATTGATATAATTAATTGCAAAAATAATTACTTCTTTGTTAAGTAAAGGTTCGCCGCCAAAAAAAACTATATCATAAATATTTTGTTCCTTATTAATATGAGCATACCAATAATCAATACAATTCTTTGCCACTTCGATGCTCATATTGTTTTCTTTTTGAACCTTTCCTCCCTCTTTTTCAAAGCAATATCTACAATTTAAATTACAGCTATCTGTAACATTTAACCATAAATTTCCTTTAAAAGAACTGTCGCTATACTCTTTTTCAAAAAAATCATATACTTTACCGGAACTATTTAAAAATCCTTCTTCTCTGCTCGTTTTAATCGCTTCTATTGCATTTTGCAATTCACCTTCAGAGTACTGTGAAGACAATATTTCCACTATTTCTTCAGATTGACTATATAAATCATATGTCCTGGCCAATTCAAGGATATCGACAATAATTGAATCAACTTTCGATATAATTCCATTCCCGCCATCAAATAAAAAGCTCTGCTCATTCACCTTAAAAGTAATAAATGGGCTTAAGTTAGTTTTTTCAACCGTCATTTTATACACCTCTTTTAATTTTTCATTTTAAAAATATTTTAAATTGTGCTGAATTATATAGTCATACATGTATAAACGTAATGAAAATATATGTCGTTTTAAATTGCAGCGTAATTTTCTTTGCTCTTCATTGCAATTTAGTTTGCTACTTAAGCACTCCCCACCGCACAAATATCTTGCCCAACAATAACTACAAGCCTTCTCCGTTGACGCAGTTTTCTTAAGTGCTGATAAACTTTTTTGATCAATACCATTATTAACATCTCCGAATATATTATTATTTTCCATTAGAACAATACATGGATAAAATTTTCCTTCGTTATCGAAGGCCATTCTATTTTTCAGTACACTACATGGAAAATAGACGGGTTTATTAAAATGTATTTTTTCAATGTTATCAGTTAATGGTTGACAAGTTTTTACTACACCTAGCTCTAGCTGGTTTAAAACATAATCACATATCTTTTCGTATTCTTTCTTCAGTTGATTAATATGTGACTCATTAAATAACATGTCCTCCTTGTCTGAATCGCATAAATAGAAATGAATGTTTTTTACACCTTTTTCATATAAAAATCTTGCCGTATCAAATATATCCAGGTTATAAGGTGTCACCGTTACATTAATGTGAACGTCAATTCTATCACGTACATCCCCTATAATCTTAACCACTTTATCAAAAATACTAATATTTTCAATATTGGAAGAACGTAAATAATCATTTATCTTTTTCTCATGACTATCTAGGCTCATTATAAATCCAACATCATAAGATTCTAAAACGGCTATTTTTTCTTCATCAAGCAATGAAGCATTTGTTGTCGTAATAAACTTTACATTTTTTCCGTTTTTCTCACCTAAAACTTTCCCGTATTCAAGTATTTCCTTAAAAGTGTCCATATTTAGAAGCGGTTCCCCGCCCATTAATGTAATAATTACATATTCCTTTGAGGATGTGTGCTGAAATATATAATCCAATATTCTTTTGGCGTTTTCCTTAGACAAAACACCTCCCAGGTTATCATGGTTATCATTCACGAAGCAATATTTACATCTTAGGTTACACTCGTACAGTAAATTTATATCGCATCCCGAAATTTCTATTTCTGTAGTATCGTAATATTCTTTTAAAATTCTTTTATTATTTTCTTCACATTTACTTTCCTTATTTATTATCCCTTTTATGATATGATATACTTTATCATCTTCTCTCAAACATCCTTTTTCTGCATCCCTGAATGCATCAGCTAACGCTTTTTCATAATTATAAAAAGTCAATGAATTAGATAAAAATAAATACTTTTTATTTTTTATTTCTATAACTTTAATCATGGATTTGCCCCTTTTCGTTTTTGTTATGCTGTATCGTTGTGTACAATTTTAGTCCTTCTTCTATAAGTATTTTGTTAAAATCGCAATATATGTTATATGGGTTATCTGTTTGGTTGTTAAATAAATGGTTTATTTGCGGACATGACGTACATAATTTATTCGCCCAGCAATTTTTACATCTCTCGCTTCTATCTCTATGTACACGATTTTTTTCATCAGAATAAGTTCCCCAAAAAATATTACCCATATAAAATTTGTCATTCCCAACTAATCTATGACATGGATACACATTACCATTTGTTTCAACAAGAAGATTTTTATCAGAGAAAAATTCACAATTATTAGTGTATCTATTATGTAATAAGTATCCATATAATTGAAAATTATATATATTATTTTCCCTGCTTTTTATCATTTTAATTGCCAAATTATGAACCTGCTCTTTTAGATAAGCGATATCTTCACATGTAATCTGAAATTGTTTTTCCAAAGATGAAACCATATTTATTGCTACATTTTTCACTCCTAAATCCCATAATTTTTGTATGTTATCCTCCAGATTAAGAACATTATCGTGTACAATGGTCATTCTAACTGCAACATTAATTATCCCAACATTTTGTAGTGACAATATAGTATTAATTGCATTATGAAAGCTTCCATTTCCATCAGCAAAAGGTCTATTCCTGTTATGTGTTTTCTCGTCGCCGTCAATGCTAACAGTAACACTGAAATTGTTTTTCTTAAAAAGATTAATCAATTCTTGATCCATAATGGTTCCATTTGTAGTTATTCTATATTTAATTAAACATTTATCACCCAATAAAGTATTTAAGTAATTTACGGAATACTTGATAACCTCCTTGTTTATTGTGGGCTCACCGCCAAAAAAGGTTACCTTTACCTCTTTACTTCTTGTTTCTAACCTCTTATACCAAAAGTCGATTATATTCTTTGCATCCTCAATTTTCATTAAGGTTTTTTGAGTTCCATATGTACCATCAACACCATAACAATATACACATCTTAAATTGCATATATGGGAAATATTCAGCCACAATGAATTAAATTCCTCATTTCGGATACTTGGGTCATGAATATCTTCTTCTACTATTCTATAACTTTTAGTTTTTGCAATTAAATCATCTATGTCAAAATCAGGATATTTTTGACGTAAAAAACTCCTTGCATTTTCCTGATCGTAATTTTCGATACTATTCAATACATCTTCAAGCAAATCAGAGTAATTAAATATAAAGTTTGAGTTGCTATCGTAAATATACTCATTCCCTTTAAAATCTTTAAATTTAAAAATAGTTCCTGTAGAACCTATATCCGTCGAATCTGTAAACACTTTCACTAACCTCCATTATGTAACCAACAACAAATATTCTTATTAAAAGGAAGCGGAAGATATCCTATTGTTCCTTCCTACTAAACAAAATCTTTTAACAAGTCGATCCAACTTAAGGTTTAAAAACAGTAAACTGTAGAAATATTTGTCCTTGCGACAATCGCTAAGCGAGTGTATAAACATACTCACTTAGTGATTGCGCTCAGGACTAAAATGCAACCAGGATAATCGCTATTTATTATTAGTTATTGAGTTTATTAAGTTGTATGTCGCCTGTGCAAAGGATAAACTCTCTTCACACTAATAGCTAAAAAATAAGCTTTACAGCTTAATTTTAGCGAACGTTCCATGCACAAATGCTCTGGCAAGTATCGCATACGTCAACAGCGCCGCAGCCGAAGTACTCGTCAGGTGCATTTTCTCTGCTGTTTTCTGCGTTAATAGGTGTAATCAATTTCTCCATAGTCGCAGACCTCCTTTCATCAACACCTAGTTGCATTTATTAAAGAGACGTTTTCCCGAAGAATTTCCAATATAAATTATCAAAAATTTCTTAATAGGAATGCCTCTCTAAACAATTTATCAAAAAATACTTTTTATTGTAGCAGGATGTATTTTTTTCTAGTATATATGTAATTTTTCCAAAAAATTGTTTCAATTTGGGAGAATAACCTGTCGAATTGTATATTATTTATTTGAAATTAGTATATAATTAGTTTGGTTCATACTTTATTGCCTCACTTTAGGTTAGAACCACATGTGGGAAATTAATATTGAAAGGTAATAATTTAAGAACGGGGTGAATTTTGAAATTAAAATATTTTGTAAAGCATGCGTTTTTCCGCCGGGCGGAACTTCTAAAGAATCATTCACTCAGTTAAGCGCATTGCAATACAGACCTGTTGCCAAGGTAACACTACCCACTCCTGTTGTTTTCCGTTAACAACAACAGAATAATGCCAATATCCTGTATCTTTTTCTTTTTCTATTCTTTCAACATTACTAAAAAAAGCCTCCTGTACCCCCTCATGAAAAAACAAATTCTTGCGAATAGCACCCTGCGGAGTTCCCAATATGAGTACCACTAATATGCCAACACTGATTGCAACAGCATAAAACAGATTAATATATTGTTTTCTGTACAAATACCGCTTACATTCTTTGCATTCAGCACATGGTTTATATCCAAAGTAATCATCATAAAAGGGAACTCCTGTACTTAAGTAAAATCCCTTGCAGAACATTAGTTTTTTATACGCCATCTCCCCGACATTTTTTTCAAGCTCACACATATTTTCCATTTTCCTCTTCTCCATTACAATATTGTTCCTTATTATCAATATAAATCATTTTATAACATATTTTGCTCTTTTTATCAGGATTTCGCGCAGATTTTCTTTACATTACAAAAGCCCCCCTTTGTATCATTTCAAATTGATTCAAAAGAGAGCTATCCAGTAATATTTCTATTGGATCATCAGATTTACTTCTTGATCCGCTTCAGTCCTGCCGGCTGCTTGGGCTGGTGGTAAATATACATACATCTGCTTTCTGCAGCTGCCTGCGCTGATTTCCCTGCTACATTTTTCATCAGTTTTGCCAATATGCTTCTGCCTGTCGATTTCATATGCGAAATACCTCCTTATTATATATTGAAATATTGTAAAATTACTTTTACTACATTTTAGTATATATCTTTTGGCATTTTCTTTTTGTTGCCCGTAATAAATACGAGTGTCCACGTCATTTTTTCCCCTCGCTGCCGTACATCACCACCGATACCCTGAACACGCCGTCACGTCCGTCCGCGTCCACCTGCCCACAGTAGGCTTCCACCGCCTGCTCCACGGAGGAGAGGCCCAGCCCGTGGCTCCTGCGGTCTTTCTTTGTCGTTACGTATTTCCCCACACGGTTCTTCTGCCGCTCCCCGCAGTAAGGGTTCGTGACCGCTATCATAAGGACTTCCTTCTCATACGAGGCGTCCAGCGTGACATAACGCTTTCCTTCTTCCACTTCCCTGCATGCCTCCAGCGCATTGTCCAGCAGGTTCCCGAACACGATGGTAAGGTGCCCGCCCTGGAAGGGCAGCTCCGCGGGCAGGAACACACTGGCTTCAAAGACGATGCCTTCTGCCCGTGCAGTACTGCATTTATGATTCACAATGCTGTCCACGATGACGTTTCCGGTACGGGAAACATCATCCGCCCGGCACTCCGGGGTTCCCCGCAGCATCCCGCGCACGTATTCCTCCGCCTGCTTTGTGTCATCCCCCTGCAGCATTCCCAAAAGGCTCGACATATGGTTCTTCATGTCGTGCCGCAGCCGTCTCATCTCCGCGTCATATGCCTCACGTTCCTGCGCATGTCTGTTTAAAAGGTCAAGCTCCTGTTCATAAAGCAGGTTCTTCTCATGAGCCTCTGCATCATCCACCATGCGGTCATAGACCTCAAATATCATGTAGATCAGCAGGAGGAGCAACATACCAGAAATCATAGCAAATGGAGTGTATTCCGTATGCTGCACCGTTATCAGGAAAATGTTGTGCATCAGGTAGGTGCTGCCGGCGGGGACGGTGAGAACCGCAGCGGCATACCGGAACGGGATGTCCCGCCGGTTCATGCGCTTTGCATAATGCCCCGCGATAATGGCAAGGAGGAACATGAGCATCAGCGAAATGACCGTCCCCGCCGTCTGCAGTTCCCACCCGTCCATCCCGATCAGCCGGAGGATGATGTCGGTGGTGCTCTCCATGAGCATCCATACGGCGCATACCAGCGCCGAGAAGATGCAGCGCCTTTTCATGCCTGCACCGTAGGATATGGAACTGACCATTAGTACGAGCGCCATGTTCAGGAAAAGCATTGCCGGCGGGGATATGGATATGCCCAGGACGGGAACCGTCTGCAGGATGTAATAGACAGTCCATGCCGCAAAACGCAGCGGGTTTTTCGACGGGCGGGAAAAGAACGCCTTCATTAATTTGTGCATGATGAGTACATGGAAGCATGATGTAAGCAGGCCGCCGGCGTAGGTGCATACAGGGTTCATCCGTCCACCGCCTTCCTGCCCGCCATGCCGCAGAGCCGCGAGCGTACCGCCTTCTCCCTGTCCTCGCTGATCTTCAGGGCGGTACGCTTCCCGTTCCCGAATATCACCGTCACCACGGAAAAGTTCATCTTCTCTATGTAACTGTAATTCACAAGGAACGACTGGTGTATCCGCAGAAACTCCTGCCGCCCCTCTGAAAGCTCTTTCTCAACAGCGTTGAGCCTGCCGTAAAAACGCTCCTCGGAGCCGTCTGCCATGACTATATGTACTACCCGGTTGCGGCTCTCGAAATACACGACGTCCCTGACCGCAACTTTCCGGATCTCCTTGTTGAAGGAGAAGCGGTAGTAGGCTTCCGTCTCTCCTATCCGGGCACAGGCGTCGCGGAAATATTTCCTGAACTTCGCCCCGTCCACGGGCTTTGAGAGGAACCGGAACGGCTCCACCTCGAAGAGTTCCTTTAAATACTGTTCGTAGCCGGACACGTATATAAGGAGCGCGGAACGGTCGATGCGGCGTATCTGTCTCGCGGCGCTTATGCCGTCCACCCTTTCCATCTCTATGTCAAGGAATACCAGGTCGTAGCGGTAGCCCTTTTCTATGTCCGCAACCAGGGTGCCGCCATCGGAATAGGCTTCCGTCTCCACGCTGATGCCCGAATCTTCTGCCTCTCGGCGCACTATTTCTTCCAGTTCCGCCGTAAAACGCATGTCATCGTCACATACTGCTATCCTTACCATGCACATCATCTTCCTTCCGGTGTAAATCCCCTGTTACAGGTTTCTCCTGCTCGTCCTGCGCCTGCTCCAGCCGCTCCAGCATCACCCGGAAAGTCTTCCTGTTGATGTCCGACAGGCGCTGGTAGCGCAGCACGATATCGTAATACCTGTCCATCTCATGGTTCATGCGTAACTGGCCGCTTAAGTCACGCCTGATGTCAGTGCGTCCGAGTATGTAGTCGGTGGTGACGTTGAAGGTATCCGCCATATTTACCAGCAGGTCTGTGGGTATGTCGTATGC
Source organism: uncultured bacterium (assembly GCA_947383005.1). Lineage (GTDB taxonomy): Bacteria > Bacillota > Clostridia > Lachnospirales > Lachnospiraceae > Brotaphodocola. Next base: position 61,715 of record CANDBT010000010.1, read on the forward strand.
GCTGTTCTCCATGCGGCTCACCGCCTGCTGGGAGGTGCAGAGGATGGCGGCGAGGGCCTCCTGGGACAGGTTCATGCTCTTCCTGAGTTCTCGAATGCGGTTTTTGGTTTCCATAGTGTGTATCATCCTTTCTGACTTCTATTTTACACAAAAATCAATCAGATGTTCACACGTATATAATGTGAAACAAATACACATATATGAGTATTTCAAGAGGTTAAACTTTTTTAATTCATTCTATGTGTCGGAATAATAACCTGTATATCCGTTTTTCTTACAATATACATTTTCGCTTGCCAATAATATTTTAAAATTATTCTGAGAAATTGTAAGTATCATTTCAATCATGCATTATAGTAGTGTATGTAGCTAAAAATGCTGTATTTAAGGAGGAATAGTATAATGAAATTATTAAAATCCAAGCTTGCAATGGTTATATCCACTGTAATAATTTTAAACAGTTTTGTGTTGCCCGTATCAGCAGCGGATATTGGTGTTTCAAATGAAATATCCCAAACTGACGAAACATATGTATTTGCAGAAGAAGTAAACACATTCTCAGATTTGGGGATTATGTACATAGCATGGGAAGATTTCATTTCCGAGAATCCCAATAGCACTGAAGCTGAACAAGAAGAATTTTTGATTCAATTTGTGGAAAGTGGCGGACTTAGAAATGCACAGAATCCCCGTGGAATCGGAGATCTCGTCTCTGGATTCAATAGTTTAAACCCTGCTGAAAAAGAACTTGCCTTGAAGCATCCCCTTCAGGCACTTAAGGTATATGATTGCGCCAACAAAGCCACTAATGCTACAATCGAATATTACGGAACAAACGGTTGGCAAGATAATAGCGATGCCTTTCGGCATTGCTGTTGGAATGCGTTAATGAAAAAAGCCATGAACGAAAGTGCTGCGGAACAGTGGGCAACTGCACATGAATACGAATCTTCCGGTCTTGACAGAGAAATGGATTTGTTTAACAATGTAATCGGACGTTCCATAAATGTCACAAACAAAAACGACTCGGAAATCTACAATGCAGTCAAAGATAAAGTAGTTTATGGAGACTGTAGGCGAATAGTAAACAATGCATTAGTTCCAACAAATGCTGATGGATTAATCAAATAGCAAATCTTATCATACACCTATGATCCGATGATTGTAAACTTCAAATTTCTCATAAAAGCAGCGCCGAAATTCTTCGATCAAATAGATTTTGGCGCTACTTTAATTAATAAAAATAATAGCTTGTTTTTTTATAACCCCCTTTTTATAAAAATGGCATTCTGATTCATAAGGCAAAATCTGTCTTGTCCTTCTAAATTATAAATCATAACAAATTTTTAATATCTCAAAATTATGTTTCTGCTTAACTTTCTTTTTATAACTTTCCAGTAGTATCTTTCTGCAAGTTGAAATTTTCCTTAATATTTCCGAGTATTTCCGAGCAGATACAGAAACTGAAAATGAAAACTTAATACCCTATTCCACTGCCATAAACTGCATTTCATAAATCTAAGATTTACCATGTTGCATATGTCTATGAGAGTTCTATATATATGCTTTTTCTAATCAGTTATCTTTTTATGCAAACCGCGTGCCACACCATTTTCAGAAATTTTTAATATTATAAGATAATCGTTATCTGAAATTGCATCTTCTATTAATTTGCATTGCTTAGCTCCTGTGACGCTCCCATCGGAATAATTAAAATCTGCAATGCCGCCACAAATAAAATCCGCCACCCTATTTAAAGAATCATGGAACATATTTTTATCTATATTCTCTATTGCAACTTCTGTTACTTCATTATTTTTTTGAGGCGTAAGATGATTGCATATAAGGCAGTGAGATATTATTTGGTATAGTTCTAAATATATTTCACCGTTCCAATTAGTAATTGCATCTCTATCCGACATCCAACTGAAAATTTCTATTCTTGGCACCTCTCTGAGTAATAAGTATTTTAAATAACTTGCTAGAAAAGTAACTCCCATAACGCGTCCCAGTAATTTATAGTTAAAGGTTTTTCTGTTTGTTTGATACTGTAAGCTCTTAAGTTTTTTGTTCATCATTTTATATCGTTCTGCATTTTTTGGTGTTGTTTGCTGCCATAATTCTGTCATATTTATTAAATCCTGTATAGCTGTATCCATAGAGGCTTTATCTTTCCACTTATCAAGAATGCAATTCCTATCCAGTATAAAATTAAAACTAAAAATATAACCAGCCTTTACAAAATCGCAAAATAATGGCGATACTTTTCTACAATTTTTTAGATCATTTTTTTGCATAGAATAGATAACATCATTCCATTCGTTAAAATCTAAAATATAAGGATATATAACAAATGAAACAACATTGTTGGCTTTGCTTTTATCATCAAAGCAATAATCACTGCACATAAACCATTTCGTAACATCCGAGTATCTTTCTACAAAGTTCTTGAATTGATTTATAGATGATTTATTCATCGTTTCTTCTAATACGGCAAAAAATCTTTCCATTGCATCCTCTTGTCCTTGAAATATCACTTATTAGTATTTTTATCATCATATCAGATGCATTCAGTTATATCAATGAATTTTAGCTTTTATTAAAATATAGAAATTTTCTATATTCAAACTCAACAACTATGCGCACTTCATAAACGTGAAAAAGCATCCTCCCAGATGCTTAATTCACAATACTCTTCTACAGTAATTTCTGATCATATTATTCATCATATACTGTCAACTTATATTTTTCAATTATCCCGACCAAGGTTGCCTCGTATTCATATCTCGCCTCACAATAAGGATACTTAGGATCCTGCAGCGATTGAACGGCCCTTATGTAATTGCTTTCTCCTATAAGTTCTTCCCAATTAGGAGCTTCCTGAGAATGATCCTTCCATGTGGCAAGGTAATCATTATGTTCCATTATGACATGCCGTAAAACCGGAGAGTTTGCATGGAAACCCTCCTGATGCGAAAATAATTCATTTGGGCTTATTTCAACCTCATTCTTTTCCCAGTCAATTGCTTCCAAAGCAATCGCGATAACAATAGACGGCAGACAAATATGCCTTCTGCGCCAGTCCTCCTGTGCAATCTGTCCTATAATCTCAATAAAAAGTTCTTTGTTCCTTTTCATTTGCTTCTCCTCTCTATTTACGTTTCCAGTACCACCCAAGCGCCGCCGCGCCTGCAATTGCCCATATACCGTATCCCTTACACATTACAATAAGGAAGATAATCCCTCCTGCAACCATTAATGCAATCTTCTCTTTTCTTCCCATATATGCTCCTTAGAAGAAAGGGTACGTGTGCTGGGAGGTAACAGTCCCCAGCACTTTTTTCCCATCTTCCCCGTCTTTTACACTGGTAATACGTACAAGACTGCTATGCAGGTCATACGATGCGCTCTTTATTGCACCCTCCGAACTGTAATAGATATGCTGCAACATGCTTTCCGGAAACAGGGTACAGACCATACCGCTAATCTTCTTAAAGTCCTCCAGATCCTCACATACCAATACCGCCTGAACAATATTTCCATCCTTGTTGAGCTGCTCCATATACCCCTTTAAAGCAGATACTTTTTTCTGTAAATGCTTGTCCCATTCAGATTCCGTAAACCTTTTCAAGTCCACGCGGGTAAACATCGGTTCCACTATTGTCGCATAATTTTTTCCGGCAATTTCGTGAAAAATCCTGCTGTTAAAGATGATTTTCCCGTTTTCCTTATCCTGATACGAAGGCATAAAATCAAACTCTTTTAAATGCGGACTTTTCATCAGTTCATTTGTAATCAATGACGAGGCTGCTTTTTCCACGATTTCAAGGGGTGGAAGGATGTCTTTTTCGTGTCTGGCATCCGTATTCAGCTTTAGCGCCTGATATATGACCTTGCAGAACTCAGGCGTTGTAGAATACAAGACGATATTGTTTCCCTCCTTTGTGTAGACAAACCTGCGCAGCATCCCCATACTGCACATCTTCTTTATCCTGCTGAGCAGCGCATCCCTGTCAATATAGCGCGGCACGCGCTTCTGTGGCCAGAAACTGCCTAATGCCTGTATCGTTTCCGCAACTACTTTGGGGATTGTATACTTGTACAGTGCTATCACATACCCGATATACAGATCGGACAGCACAATTTCCTCATTCCGGTAATAGTAGGCAATTTTATCCAGAGAATTTCTTTTATCCGAATCCGGCACACTGATCTCCATTTCCGGCATATACTCAAAAAGTGCCTTATATCCCATCATGCCTACTATATCGCGGGCAGCCCTCTCTGTTGTCTTTTCCGTATCAGCCATTACGTTTCCTCTCCCTCCTGATTATTTTCCGGCTTCTCGTATCCCTCCAGCGTAAGCGCCTGGAACACCCTTGCTTTTAAGGAACGTTCCTTTGTATTCATGTAATAAATCTTTCCCATATACTCCATGCCCGGAATTATTGGGAAATCTCTTGCTGACGACGGGTACTCGGTAAATACCTGGATATCTTCCAAGCCATTGATTTCACCAAACCAGTGCCCCTTTTTCAGTGACAGGCACTTAATGCGCACAATGTCGCCAACATGATACTTTTCTTCCAGGGACTTCTTCTCCCACGGATCCTCTACCAGCTCCTTTCTGGAGCAGGCATAATAGATAATGTCCTGTTTCTTCTGCTTTCTTATCTTTTTTTCATGTATGCATACTTCCACAACATCACCGTAAGATACTGTTCCCTTCAGCGCGGACGTAAATGTATTTGCCCAGTCGCCGATATACACAAACCCTAAGATTCCGACACCGCATAAGTCCAGCCATACGCCCGTGTCTATGTTCTCTCCGTCTACCGTTTTAGACTGGATACGGATTACCTTTCCCTTTACACGCAAATTTGCATTCCCGTTATCCTTTTTCAGCCGGTTATTGATTTCTTCTTCGATTTCCGGACGTTTATCCTTCCGCGCTTCATTGTGGCTTACCCAGACGGTACGGCTTTCATCGTCCACCCTGACCACTTTTACATAGTATACGTCCGCCAGCTTCTGTGACTTGTACCGCAGATCATACGGATCCCCCGTAATTGCATCTGATGCCATGCAGATAATGATGTCCTTGTCCACTTTGGAAAGGGTGCCGTCTGCTCCTGCCTTTTCAAAAGCCATCTGCATATATTCCCCTGTATCCATCAGCTTTTTATAACGCTCCAGATGCCCGTCTGTCCTTTCCGGCACATAAGAATGTTCTTTCTCTTTTCTTCCGCCTAAAAATTTTCCTGAAATTTCATACAACTGGTCTTTCATTGATTGCACCTCCGTTAAAATAATATGTTTTACCGGTTATCAATCCGTTACCGGAAAATACTGATAAACCAGGAAATACCAAATACAATAATCAAAAGGATTACCGGCACCGCTATCATGCCGCCGCTGATTGCCGTTTTCCGCATTTTCTTGTCTTTTGTCGCCAACAGTGCAATAGCTGCTCCCAAAACAAAGGAAACAAGCCCTATGAGCAGTGCCCCTGCTTTTATGCTTTTTAAATTGCTGTAACAAGCCGCCGCTATGGTACGCAGAATCCGTTCAGCAAAATTGCCGCTGATTTCTATCGGATTCACTTCCTCCAAATTTTCCATGCCGCTCTCCCAAGAGTCCTGTATCCGTTCTCTTAATGCATCATATATGGAGTTTTCCTGTTCGCTCTCCCCTGTTTCCTCCTGCATGTATACCTCTTCCCCATATGCAATGGACGGAGGAATGAAAAAGAAAGCCATCCATCCAAAGAACACTGCAATAGCAATCCGCAGGCAATGCAGTTTGTCAATTTTTTCCATTCCCATCCCCCTTGTTTCTGTCCTTTATGAATATTGGCAGTCTTGGACCTGGGCAGGAAGTCTCGATCCCGGTACTGCCTTCCCCTAACTTACCCATTTCCTCCTGAATCTTCGTTAAAACCTTTTCTTTTTCCAGATGCACCAGCGATGTCAGGAACAGGGACGTTTCTGGCAACAACAGCATAATCTTCTGCATATGATCCAATGCTGTCCCCTTTTCGCCATCTGTCAGAACAGCTATCATATCCGCCGCAATACGGTAAGCCGTTATGCCTTCCTTTTCCCTAAAATACCCCGCAAGCTCCTGAAGCCTGCAATCCATGCTGTTTTCGGAATACGGTCTTTCCAAATACACCGGAATCCGGGCAACAACAAGATACCCTTCCTGCCCGGAGGCGATTATCCGGGATACCGCCTGCTTAAATACGGATAATCCCGGCAGCTCCGTTACCGGATCGGTAAAGAAATTCTTCTCTGACTCCTCTGCCAAAAGACACGTACACCAGAATAATTGAAATATCCATAACAGGTTTTCCGTATCTTCTGATGCCAATCCGCTTCCTCCCTGACATCCTTCCAATATCAGGAATCCTTCATACTTTCCCATATCTGACAGCACGAATGCCCGGCTGTCATTCCTGATCCGGCATCTTTCTTCTACTGCGGGCAGGGGGCATCTCCAGAATCCTGCCTCATCATCCGGAAGGGAGGAATAGAAGAATACGGTTGTATCTCCCCTTAGCAGATGAATCGTGCATCTGCCGTCCTGACCTGCCATAAGAAGCGAAAACATTGCTGCCGCCTCCATTGCCAGTTCTTCCCCTGCCGGACTCTTTTGCGCTAATTCCTTCAGTTTTTTTATTATTGATGTAATCTGCATCTGTCCTCCTGTAAATCGGCCTCATCAATATTTGCCACCTCATTTAAGAGCTGGCTGTCATATTCAATGCTCATGCCTTTAAAAATGCGGTTGAGCAGATAATACCGCTCCACCTGATATTCTGTTGCAACATCCTCTATGGTTTTTCTACCGTATGCAATTTCAAGATAGCCGTACAGACTGCGAAGATACCCAGAATTGTATACCCTGCTCAGATCCAGTTCACTGCTGGAGCGTTCCAGCATTTTTCGATACACCTGCTTTTGAAGCGGTTTTCCCTGTTTATTAACGCAAAGATACATTTCCTTCATCTGTTCCTCTTCCGTATTCCTGACCTTTATGCGCTGCATCGCATACCATGCCAGATTTCTTCTGTCATCACCGCTCAGATCCACTTCTTTTTCATCGCATATAATCTGATCTTTTACATACACATTGCCATGTACACATTCATAGACATCGGACAGACGCATCTCAAGGATATCCTGTACTTTCAAAATACTATGAAGCTGTAAGTAAAAAACAGGGTAAGAACCTACACTGTACGTTTTAATATGTGTCGAAAGCTTTTCTATTTCTTCCATAATAAATGAAATGCGGTCTTCATTCCCCTTTGTCTGTGTTTCGTTCACTAAATATTTCCTCCTTTTTCTTTCAAGGCCCCATTCTGAGACCCACTTTTAAATTCCCTGTACCCATTTTCTTTTCCCTTCCTTTTTTCATTTTCTGCATAGTATTCTGATATAAGGCAAATCCCTCATCTGACTGCAATTCCTGTATGATATTTTCCGGAAGGTGTTCAGCCAGGCAGCAATTTTCAACATAACTTAATTTATCCCGAACTTCCTGATAGCGAATCTGTGTATCATGGGCATCAATGCCTGCGCTGATATAATAGACATACCGTTCAAGCGTATCTTTCCCCAAAATATCCAGCACTGACACAACTTCATCCATAGACCTGATTCCGTAATATTCCCTGGATTCCCTTCTGGAGCGCCTTGACAGGATTCTTTTCGTCAATTCCTCCGCATCGGCATCTTCTTCATAAACCGCGTCCATAATCCCCGCAGCATACAAAACCGCCATGTAATCCGTACCGTAGTGCTTCCTATCTACCGACACAACTACCGGGATTCTTTTAATGTCCCTGAGTGCCGCAATTTCCCATGACTGGTAAGATGCCGACATATCCATATTTTCCTGTAGAAGAATAACCACATTCTCGTGATTATCCATAGAAAACGTCTTATATTCCACTTCCTGCTTGCTTAAGCATGGATGTATGACAACCTTTATTTCTCTTTCTAATGCCATCTGGCAAATCCTCTCTACAAGTCCGGTTGATGTGGTGTCTTCCGGAATGCCGCAGATCACCTCTATTTGTCTCATTTGCCACCTCACTGCTCCAGGGTATCTAAAACATTGATACCTGTAATTTTCCACTCATTGCTCTGCTTTTCGATATTCAGCTTGATATACTGCATAATCTGCCCGTTTCCGCTTCCGTTCAGCGTAAAACAGCTCTCCATGATGACCTCTGCCTCTGTCTCTGAAAAGCAGCAATAATAGCACTTCGCCTCCCGAAGTGAAGATATCACTGCCGGAATTTTCTCTCCGCTTTCCGTTGATTCTCCTACTGAAAACGGCACTAGTTCCGCATATGCCTGCGGTGTCATAAATGCTTCCGTCCCTTCGTAAAACCTGCGTTCCCTGGTATCATAGGTATACAAAACCTCTGCAAATGACTGTAAAAACTGCTCCGGATCCTGTCCGTCCGACTGTTCCAAAGGCACTTCCTCATGTCCTTTCATGTCCTCTGTCTGCGATTTGCCTTCCCCGGTGCCATCTCTTGACGTAACCAGTAAAAACGTGCCCGTCAGAAAAAGCAGAACCACCAGAATTGTAACCAGTGTTGAAAACAGCGCTTTTTTGAAATTACCATATTTCATGTTTCTTCCTCCTTGTTTCTTTACGGCCTCCCAAAACCGACAAGATGGTTTTGGTAATAGGCTGTGTTTATTGACGAGTAACAGCAATATCCCTTACCGGAGCTTGCATGGAACATCCTACCGTTTCCTACATATATACCCACATGGGTTATATATGTGCCGCTTTCGTAAGTTCCCTCAAAGAAAACCAGATCACCCGGTTCTGCTTCCGCGTCCGAAATATGCGTCACAAAATCATATTGTGATTGCGCCGTTCTTGGCAAGGTGATGCCCACTGACTTAAAGATTTTTTGCGTGAGTGCAGAACAATCAATGCCATATTTCCCACTTCCGCCATACAAATACGGTACTCCTAAATATTCCTGCATACATGCCAGCATGGTATCGTAATCACCTTCTCCCATGCCATCGGAGCCGCTCAGCCACGACCGTACATGCTCCACATAAAGCACGTCTCCGTATACGGAGTATCCATGCTGTGCGCACATCCTGCTGGAAAATTCCCTTGCAGCTGCTTCCGAGTGGTGTCCGTCCCGTTCCGCTTCTATGTAATCTATGTATCCGCCGCCGAAATTGTAGGCCTGTATTACGGAATCCATATCCACGCCTTTGCCTGTGCCTGTTGCGAGCAGTGAACTGAAATACCACACCCCCTGCCGGATACTCTCAACCGGTTCCGTTATGGAATTTGCCGGAAGTCCCGCACTTGCCGAACACTGCATTATATCCGGTGTTTTTTCCGCATCACCGCCGGACTCCTGTGCGATAATTGCCAGCAGCACATCGACGTACTCGGCAATCCCGTACATATCCGCATAAAATTCCACCTCTTCCCTCCACTGCTCCACCAGCGGGGGAATGTCCGCTTTTCCGTAATACCCATAATCTCCCTCGCACCCCGAAAGAAGCAGGGAGAATAAAAGCAGGCACAGCAATACTTTTAATTTGCCCTTTTTCATCTGTCCTCCTGTTATACCAAGGGACGGTTTTTGTCCTCTAAAATCTGTTTTACCCGTTCCTGAATCATTTTTGCCGCATTTTCATAGTCCTCGGATCCGCGGTCGTATCTGGCTTTCTTTTCCATCTGCAAAAGGACTGCCTCTGAAATCGCCGCTGTCTGGGCTTCTATCCTTTTTGTGCGGATTGTCTCCTCGGTCAGAACTGCTTTTCCTTCCTCGCGCATGACTGCTATCTCTTTCTCTGCCCGCAGGTTGGCCTGCTGCATCGCCCGCAGCGCCGTACTGTTCTTCATCGTGCCTTCTACGCTCAGGATTTCCTGCACTGCATAGGAAACATCTGCCTGTATCTGCTTACCGGACCGGGTATTTATACCGCTTACTGTTTCTGTTTCTTCCTTATTTAATGTAGGAGCTTCCACCGTACCGCCCGCCGTGGTTCCGGTATCCATATGGAAGGATGCCTGCATTGCTGCAGGTCTGATTTTATTCATGAGATAAGCGGATGCCGCCATATCAGCTGCCTGGTAAATCCTTTTTCCCCCACTCCTGGCAGCCGCTCCCGCAATACGCCCGGCTTCAATAGATACATCTACCGCTGCCTCTCCTGCGCCTCCGCCCGCCTGAATACCTCCTGCGGAAGAAAGTGCTGCCGCCGAAGCGCCTAAAAATACTGCTGAGCCGCCGGCAACTGCCCCTAATGCAGCGCCGCCGCCTGTCCCGGCAGCTACCTTTACCACATTCGCTACAGCGCGTTTCTTGTATAAATCCCGCATCTGTGCATTGCTAAGAACACCCTTAAATTCAGGCTGTTCAAAATTGGAGATGGTCGCCCTTTTCTGTAAAATCTCCGCCCTTCTGTCATCAAAGCTTGTCGGGGTCCCATGTACACCCATTGCTGTATGAAGCTGCCTTGACTGCTGGCGAAGCTGGTTAAGACGCCCGTTCTCCATTGCGATTCTCTTATCCAGCCGGGCTGTCTGGCTTTCTATATCCGCTCTTTCCATTTCCAGCTCGCGGTATTCTTCCGAGCCGCGCCTGTGGTTCAACATCTGGCGCCTCAATTGTTTATCCTGCTGTACCAGTTCCGCGCGGTCTACCTTCAATTTATCCAGATTTTCCTGCGATTGATTCATTGCACCGTCTATGCTCCGCAGTAAATCGTTTTTATTTTGAGGCGGAGTCCCGGTACCGGCATCATCCGCACCTGAGATATCTGACGGGAAATCCGTCCTTTCTTTAAAGTTTCCGTACGATAACCCTTCCTGTGCATAATCCGCCGTCTGAGGGACTGCAATATCATCTGGTTCCCTGTCAAGGACTGGCACATTATTCTGATCTTCCGGTTTTTCGCTTCCTGTTTCCGCAGATGAAACGCCATTTTCCTGTCCGCCATCTACCCCTGACAGATTATTTCCATCTTCCGATAGTCTGTTATTCGGACTGCTTTTTCCTTCTGCCGCTGACAAGTAGGACTCCTCTTCTTCCCTGTCAACATCCGCCATTTCACCATACATACGGCTCTTTCTCGCATCAGAAAAAGCATCTGCGAGTTTTCCAACACCCTGTTTGATACGTGATGCGATTGCCCTTGTGAGCGTCATCATTGCCATCGCTCCCAAAAAGCCGTTCCGTTCGTTGCTCTGGATTCCCAGCAGTGCCTTAAACCGGATCCTCGCCGGAATAAGAAGCATGCACATGACCAGCTGGATAACCGCCACGCCTTTTATCGTGTCCGACAGCATCAGGCTTGTGAGCAATGGAATCAGGAGCAGTACGGCATCTATCACGGGTGTCATGATATTGGAAAACACGGTCATTACCCATCCGCCAAGCAGATCCCGCTTCCTGCTTTGGAGTACGCACAAAAAAGGAAAACTGACAAAACAGACCAGCATATCTATGGCCACGGCAACATATAAAAACACAAAATAAACCGTTAAGACCACTGTTCCCAGGTACATGACGGCATCAACAAAAGTTCCGCTGCGCTCCGCATTAATCAGAAAAGCCTTTGACAGTGATAATGTTGCCCCTCCGGTTATCATCTGCGAAGTTACTTCCTTAATGCCGTACAGCAGGACATCCCTCACATACAGCGCCACGTCCAGCAGGTACGGCATTAAAATAAGCGCGGCAAACTTCAATGCCATGGAAGGAAACATACTCCTGATTTCATCCCTGCTTTTTGCGGTCTGTCCGGTCCATGCCGATTTCGCCAGCTGAAACACAAAAGTGATCCCGAGGAAAATGAACATCATTCCCCTAAGCAGCGCATAACATACTGATGCAGTCACGCCGTAAGGATTTCCCTTACGCAGTTCAAAGGCATAGATGTTAACCTTGTTGGGCTGCCCGCTTCCTACCCTCCCATATACGATACTGTCCAGGGATGCGCCGATGTTATCCTGCAGGAGTGCAATAACGGAACTGCCTATATTCCTTAGCAGTTCTGCAATGTATTTTTCCACACGTCCGGGCTTGCCCACGGTAATGTCCTGCTGTTCTTCCCCTGCATCAATGGGATTCCCATAAATAGACTCGTCTGACGTACCTTTCAGCCAGGGTGATGTTGTATCAAAGCGGTTGTTGTTCCCTTCATCGACATCATTCTCTATGCTGTCAGACTGGGATGCATACACGACCATTCCCCGGCAGAGCAAAAGCGGAATGCACAACAATGCAAGGCACAGTGCTTTTTTCAGTCCCCTCATCCTGCCTCGCCTCCGTACATAGCCTGCAGTGTCCTGGCATCCGTTTCCACAAATACCGCTTCCGCCGCTTTTAAGTAGTCCACCTTACAGAAGCATACCTTTCCGTTATCCACGATGCAGACTTCCCCTTTCCGGTCCTCGCTCTTGTCCGAAGGATCCCCGCCAAGTTCCAGGATGCGGTCTGCCTGTCCATTTGTAAGGTTGAGCGCTTCTTTCACCCAGCTCCGGTCCTGATAGTCCTGCTTGAACACAAATTTTGTTGCCGCCTGCTTTAACAGGGCTTCCGTTTCCGGCATCCTCTGGTAATCCTTCAATGCCTGTGTTGCCGTCCACAGCGACACCAGCCTTTTTCTTGACGTCCTGGAAACATAATCAAGCTTCTGTACGGCGGGCAGGGACTTGAAATTTTCATGCAGCTCGTCGCAGATCACACCCATATACTCCATTTTCTTTGGGTTAATTGCATTTTTCTTTATAAAATGTTCCGTTACAAAGCTGAGCGCCACCAGCCGGGCAACCGCCCTCTCCTCTTCCGGAAGCTGCGACAGGTCTATATTGGTAAATTTCACATTCCTGTCTATGACAACATTACTCTGTCCGTCGAAGTAGCTTTTTACCCCCTGTATGGCCTGTATCTTATGACCATTTTCCCCGCATCCGCAGACATGCTTTAACGTCTCATACGCTTTTCTTGTATAGAAGCGCAGACACTTTGGACAGTAATACAGTTCCCGGATACGTTCCTTTAGGCTGTCGAGCAGAATGCGGTAGGCTTTCTTGTGTTCCCTGATCTCGTTATCGCGCTCCTTTTTTAAAGCCTTTTTATAAAAATCCGTCATCGTGGGCAGCGTTTTCCGCCTTTTCCCGCTTCCCAAAATCTCCTTCTCCTGCAGCCCTTCCTCAAACAGGCTGTCCACCTGGCCGTCAATGATTCCCCGTTCCTCATACAGTTCCACTATTATGTCCGTAATGACCCGCTCAAGGTAGGTTGTCAGTTCAAAATCCGCAGCTCCCTTATTTCCCTGGACCATGATCATAAGGCTGCTTCTGGCATCTTCCACTTTGTCTTTCAGCTTTAACACCATATAATCGCCGTCCATTTCCGACCATTCCTCTTCTTCCCGGACCTCAAAAGGATTCAAAATAATGTCGCTTCCGACTTTTATCTGGTAATTAATGCCGCACTGCACGTCCGCCATCATCGCATACTCCCCGCGGTTTCCCCTTGCCTGACTGTCAATTGCAACAAAGCGGTATCCGTTTTTGGATATGTACCGGGATGCAAGAATCTTCATCGTGGCAGACTTCCCCGTACCCGTCATCCCGCAGAAAACCACGTTATATCCGTTGTGGCTGGTATCATAGCAGTCATACGCCACAGGCTTCCAGCTGGACATGTTCCTTCCTAAAACGACGCCGTTTTCATGGATGAAATCTGTCTGGGTATGGTTAAAGATACTGGAGATGCTGAGTTTGTCCATCGTATGTCTCTTTAATCCGGCAGTTTTCACAGGCCCTATCCCTGCGTTTACCCTGCGGTTTAAAGGCATTCCCGACAGAAAGGCTTCCGGCTGCACGCCATAGCAGGCGCTGACCGTAATCTGTTTCTCTTTTGCAAGATTACGGAAAGAATCCGACTCATAATTGAGTTCCTCCAGCGAAGATGTCATGAGCACGAACAGGAAATAAACATGGTAAAGGCTGTTTTCGCCTGTTTCTATGCGCTCTGCCCACCCTTCGGTCTCCCGCAGCTTCCCGTTCAGCTTGCGGAGCATATTCCGGTTGTAATTCTTTTCCGCACTGATAATATTCGTTTCGATTTCAACGATTGTCGTATCCAGCATATGTGCCGCACGGCTCTCCGGCAGCGGCTCTATGAAAACGCTGACCCGCATCCGCCCGCTGTTGAACAGGGCTGGAAATGTCGCTGCGAAAGCAGTCCGTTTAGGCAGGGCATCAATGGTAAAGCACCTTACATACACGTCATGCCCTGCATCATTCAGAATGAAATAAGACAGGGGATTCGGATCCACCCCGTCCGGCGCCACTATTTCCCGCGCCGCAGATACCCGCCTGAACAGCTTCTCGTCCTCTCCTGCCGGTTTCGGCTTTTCCCTGTTTTTAAGCAGCCTTACTATTACAACCGCCATGATTACAAAAAATAAGATTCCCGATGCCGCTATGAGCAGAATTGCTATAATTTCCCGATTCATCTACAGATTCTCCTCCTCTTCCATAAATGCAAACTCTGCAGCCATTTCCCTTAATGCGTTCTGGCTGACCGTTTCTTCCATTTCCCTTAAGGAACTGCTCGTCACCGCGATGCTGTCATATGCGGACTGCAGAATTTCGTCAGCGCGGTACTTTGCTGCGCTGACCGGATGTGTATAGCGGCGCATCTGTTCCAGTATTTCCACTCCTGTCAGCATCCGGGCCTTTACCCCGGCGTTGCGGAGTGAGGATATATACGCCGCCGCCCTGTTCTCGAGCTGCTTCTCAGCTTTGGAGTAAATCTCGCTCTCCGTAAGTTCCTGTGTAAAATCAATGGTGTTATAAGTCCAGTCGTAAATATACAGCTGATCCAAATGCGGATCTGCTTTCTCGCCGCTGACGGATTCCAGATACTGCATCTGGATTTTCAGCTGATCCACGCGGTAGCCCAGGGACATGATTTCCCTCTGCATCTGCCTGAGTTTCTGATAATACAGGTCGTACCGTTCTTCTTCACCTTCCGGAACCTGCTCCGACTCCTTTTTTATTTCTTCATAATCCAGCGTCATCAGATACTGCCTCTCCTGAAGGCTCGTGAGCTGCTCCTTGTAATCCGTTACCATCTTATCCAGGTTGACATCCCTTGCCATCTGCCAAAACTGGATATTCTGGTTATCAAGTACATTGATGAAGGAAAGGTATCCCCGTATAATCTGCAGGCGTTCCTCGTCCTCCGCATCGCGGAACTCGCACCCGCTGCAGGCAACCGCCCCGATAAAGCGCTTTTTCCCATCTGCAACAACCATGTACTCCCCCACGTCGTCGAATTTCACATATTCCAGGGAGTCCAGCCTTCTAAACTGGCTGTAATCCAGATGTTTCTCCTGTACCCTGCTCCTGTGTATCTTCATGAAATAAAATCCAACCGCGCCGCATATTGCCAGTAAAACCACGATAATTACTGCGATTATCTGCACGGAGCGGACTAATGTATCTATAGTCTGCATTGCTTCCTCCTTTAAATCAGCATCTCCCCTGCCAGCTTAAAAATCCCCAGCCAGAACGGGACGCTGAAAATCATAATTGCCACCATTCCCTTTATCATGGCTTCCTCCTTGATTTCCTCCCTGACTTTCGCGTTTCGGGCAAAAAAAATCCGGATGGCCATATACATAATGGAAAAGACGATCCCCATAACCCCTACGGTAATCCCAAGGCGGCTTGCGGATGAGGCAAAACCAAGTATCTGTGTGTTCGAGGACAGCGCGGTATCCTGCAGGTATACCCACGGGTCGATCTCCTTTGGTTCAGCGCCTGAGAAATTATAAATGCTCTCCCCATCATCCCCGCACCCCGTCAGCAGCAATGCGCATAAAAAAAGCGCCGCTGTGCATATCTTTTTCCTCACGATATGGCGGTTTTCTCTATTTTTTCTTTCATACATCAGTTTCCCTCCTGTGTATGCTTTGTATATAACACCCGGCGGCATTTCCTTAACATCACCCTGAAAAGCCACTGATCCAGCGTAATGCCGCCCCCTGTCAGAAACATCACATCTACCGGCAATTCGATCATAACCATGCCGCCTGCCACTAGAGTAATTAAAATGGACACAATGACAGCCGCAATAACCATGCCGTGGGGTGCAGCTGCCATAATAAGCTTGTAGTCCGCCAGTAATACCAGTATCAATACCAGTGCCTGTTTCTTGGTAAAATAGCGGAACCATTTATCTTCATCCTTAAACTCCCTTGGTACCCTGAATACTCCTGTTGATGCCAAATTCTTCCTCCTTCCCAATTTTCGCGCAAAAAAAGAAAGGTGGAGCTTTTTGCCTCCACCTCAAGTGACTAACTATAATCCAGAGCCGATTGATTTGAAAAAACCGACTATGCTGAATACGCTGAAAATACAAATTCCAGCAACGCATATAACCAGCGCATGTGATTTTTTCTCCTCCTTCTTCTGCGCGTTGGATGTCATGAGCAGGGAAATTGCCGTAAAAATAATCGAGAATACCAGACCGATTACCCCTATGGTCATCAAAAGCTGATATCCGCTGGCACCGATATCTTCCGCTTTGTCAATGAGGGTGGCAAATACGCCGTCCTCGGGGTCTTCCATCAAAAAATCCCACTCGTTCCCTGTCAGCAGAATGCCTTCCATTCTGATCTGCGCAGCAAGAAAAAGGGTATCGGCCCTGCACACCAGGTCATACATGCGTGCAAGCCTCCTTTTTCATATCAAATTATAAAAATCACATGTGCTTTTACTTCTTTTAATCATATCAGAAGATTCTTTTCCGTCAATAGTACCGGCTTCCCGATTCGGTACATCTGCCTACAATTGACTATTTTCCCTTTTTTTATTATTTTTCTTTTTCAATTTCGGTAAAACAAACTCAAAAATGGTATTATTATACAAAAACCATCGCTTATTTTTACTCATATTTGTGTAAAATGTTTACACGTTTTTATTGTTTTTTGTAGGCATTTTCTTTGTTATAATAATCAAGCTTGTGCCATGCCGCTTTCCGGCGCAAATGTCCATGAAAAAGGGTACACGTACTAATGCATAGGGGAATCACAAATGATAGAATATCGGGGACGTTTTAAAAAGAAGGAACTTGCGTTTATTAGCATCCTGAACGAATGCTTTGAAAAATTATTTCTTGCCAAAGGAACTGTAAAAAAGAAGGGTGAACATGTCCGCTATGAAATTTATATTGGAGATACTGAAAAAAAGGAGCTGCTGATATTGCAGTTTTGTGTAAGGGATCGTGAAGATCTTGCATCCGGATTCAGCAATTTCGTCCATATTTCAAGCATTCTAATCCCCCGCAGTTACCGTAGGCAGAGCATTGCTACGAGAATAGTCTTTTTAATGTCCTATGTGGCAACAAGGGAGATAGGAATAGATTTGTATGTAACCAGCCTGACAAATGATTTATGGAAAGAAAATCTCATAAGCGCAGGCGGTGAAGTAGATGATAATGGTGATATTCAGATTTTTTATCAGCCGTTTTTAGATTATAACCAAGATAAACTAAGCTATCCAGCAAATCATGTGTACATTTAATACCTTTCACATTCTCCAGCTCTTTCTTGTATTCAAATAACCTCATACTATCTACCTCATTTCCAAATTATCTACCTCATTTTATATCAAAATGACGGAGATAATCTCTGCCATACTTTTTATTATGCGAAAAAATACTGCATTCGCACCGCATAAAACTTTTTAATAAGTATTGCACCGATTAAAAAGACTTTCGTTTGTAAATGAACAACAGACCTTTGAGTACCTGATATCTGTTTTATTATAATACCTATATCATGATTAGCGCGTCAAAAATGGTATTCTTGACGCGCTAATCATATCATAAAAACATTATTATGGATTTGACGAGATGAACCGTACATAATCCGCTTTCTTTCGTTTAATTTTAAAAGATAATCTGTACAGATTTATTCTGTATCAGCTTAACAAATTCTTCATTATCCAGTACTTTAGTCACAAGCGCGACTGTATTATCTTCACGCATCAATGTATATATCACATTTCTTGCGTCCTTACGGATATCCCCGATTTCCTCTATTGCCAGCTGCTTATCCCTGTACATCTGGCAAAGTATGGAATCATTTGAGCGGTATGTAACACTTACCGGGGCTACATTTTTTAGGTGATCTGCCTTCTTTAAAAGTTCCTCAGCACACGTTTGAAAAACATAGGAATCGGAATCCTGTGTGTATACTGTCAAAATCTCCGTATCAGGATAATGCCATGAAAATATTTCAGATAAAATAGTCAGCGAAATTTCCCCTGCATTTTTCTTTTTTACCCGTCCGCTGACCGTTAATCCCCCTTCCATTGGCCAGTTTGTATACATCTCACGTATCCAGTCTTCATATGGTTCCATATCCAGCGGATCTTCTTTGTCTACATTCTCACGGAGATATTTTTTTAAATCCCCTAATCTGGATACAGCTGCTTTTACTATTTCATATAGGAAAATTTCTTCCTTGTCCATCAAATTGCTATAAAAGTATTCCTTTATGATCTTGATAGGAACACCTGTATTCTCCAGTCTTTCTATATATTGAACTCTAGACTCTGAATCCCGAATTTCTTCAACAACCCACTCTGGCAGAAATATTACATCATACCCTTGTAACATTAAGTCGGGTTTATATCCCTTATTATCAAGCTGTAGCATAAATGATACCGCAGAATTATCCAGCAGCGCAATTCTCTTTTCACCGTTATACTTGTCGTAATGAGGTATATTAAGTATATTACACATACGACTCACCTGCAACTAGCTTGATTTCTTTCATAACCCTCTCCAAAAAATGCTCATTATCTTTGTGGTAACTTATATCCGGTCTTTCCTGCTCGCATTCTTTAATCTTGGATTGGAGCGAACTTACATCCACGACATACGAAGGCAGAACCAGTGTGTTGTCCAATCCCAGCTCTGCAAAACATTCTGACATGTCTGGGTGGACATTATCAAAGTATGTTTTCACCTTATCCATAAGGGCATTATTCTCCGTCTGAGCGGCAGTTTCGTATAATGCAATCAAAACAGCCTTGTATGGCGTCTGGAATACTGCCATGCAGTTATAAACTTTGGAACGGAAATCCATATCCTCTGGCAATTCAGAAAAATACGACATTAAATTTCCCAACAACATCCTGGAAGCAAAATATTCCGCTTTTCTCTCTTCCATAGTGTTTTCCGGCTCGATAAGATGGTCGAATGACACTGTATCAAATAAAAGATGATATAATTCGTGCCATTCCGCAAAATACTGATTCACACGCGGCAGTGCTGTATTGATAAACGGAATCCGCCTGCCTTCTTTCACATAAATAGCACCGCCAAAATAAGGATTATTGACTGGCATCTGGATCAGCCCATATGTCCTGAGTAATTGGATTGCCAGCTGCGGCGGTGAACTTACCTGCATCCGGTTAAACCGGGTGAATACCAGCTGCCTGCACTGCTCAATGTCCGCGCTTATCTCCTTATTCTTCCGAATTACCTGATCAAGATTTTCTGCCGTTATTTTTTCACTCATAACAATCACCTTAATAATAAATTGCACAAAGGTCTATGACATCCATAAGCAGACCATACTGTTTTTTTGTCTTTTCATCCATTGAATAATCAGACGGCGCATTTAAGGAATACACCGCACTTGTTTTTTTGACTTCTCCGACCGGACGATAGGAGAGCAGTTGATCCACGGTCATGTTTAATACTTTGAGGATTTTTTGTATATGTCTGTCAAATGTACTCTTGTTGTCAACCGTGCCGCTTAACAGGCGATCCAGTGTAGGTCTTGAGATATCCGCTTTTTTAGAGAACGATATTTTAGTGAAGCCTGAATCCCTGATGCAGTCCTTTAATTTTTTACCCACTAATATTCTCTGTTCAAATAAAGCATCAAATGACATATCGTGTTTTCCCTCCCTTTCCATGTTTATAGTATACTCGTATTTTCCCACATTATCAACTCGTTTGTAAAATATTTTTTTACATTTTTACATTCCTATAGCCATTAATTCCATTCTATGGTTAACCGTTGAGCCGGAAAATTTTCCCCCACTCGTCGGCTCTGCCGGCAATCTTCTTTTGAAGCCTGAATACAAAAAAACGGGGAAAGATGTAATTCACACATCTTCCCCCCAATAACCAACTATTCTGCCATTCTGATTGCAATATTGAAATCTTCCGTTTCTTCTGCGTCTTTAAGCAATATGCCCTCGTTGCTGTCCCCTACAAAGATGCTCATGGCTTCTTCCTTGTCGTAGTTATCAAGAACCATGCGGAAAAACTTAGAATTAAGTATCATATCCTTAAATTTTCCTTCCACCTTGCACGGCACAATACCTTTATATGTCTTTGCTTTTGTACTGAAGCAGAGACCTCCGGTTTTGTTTTTTGTAATATAGACGAAGGGTTCCTCTCCCTGGTTTGCTACATCGAAAACATCAAGGATTTCCAGTACATCCTTTGGAAGAGCCGTGATTTTGCTGGCTCTGCTATGCCCATTTGCCATGGAAATTACCCCGCTGAGTGCATACGGGTTGTCTCCGGCATCTTTAATCATGAACATAGCGATATCTGCCTCGCTCTTAAAATACAGGTACTTCTCATAAGCGCAGATCTCCGTATTTTTCCCAGTCAAAAACCTTGTGAGGATTTTTAACTGGTCTCCATCCACCTGATAAAGAAACTCCTTTTTCTGTTCTGAACCTTCCTCCTTTGCAGAATCAGGCAGCTCATATTTTACACTGTCCCCATAGAAAGCCAGCTTATAAGTGTCAGTGCTGCTCATCTGGAATTTTCCATTCTCCATGTCAAAACGGATGCAGACCGAACCTGTCACACCGTCAGCACCGGAATCATAAAACCTGCCCGCCTTAAACAAGATTTCAAGAAACTTCTTTGTATCCATGGTTGTTCTTACCAGCCAGTCGTTTGTCGGCGCGATGATAACCGGTTCCTCGCCAAGCGGTATCTGAACCTGATTTCCGCCTTTTTTTATGATACAGTTCTTTCCGACTTCCAACGATAGCGGCGCTTCATTGCCGTTATTCAGGGCATTTGTGATGTCACACAGCTTTTTACCGCTAATATATGCATCATAGTCCTCTTCTTCCATCTCCAGTTCATTAATCAGAAATGCACTGAACAACTGCTTTTTCCCATCGAAGCTGACTGCCATGCCAATATAACCTTCCTTAATCTTTTGTTTTTTGGTCATGGTCAGCCGCACGGAATTTTCCGTAACCTCCTTTTTCTCCTTGGTGACTCCCACTGCGGGCTGAATTTTTCTCATACACTCCGCAAATCTTGAACTTTCCACTGTAAATTTCATATATTTTCCTCCTTTTTTGGGGCAGATATTTTCTGCCATTAATGACTTCTGTTACATACTAAATAATGTAGGCATCCCTTTGCCGGCTTTCTTTTTCTTTTTTTCGCTTTTACTGAATATTTCGCCTATGGAACCTGTATCCAATAAAAACGTAGTAAACAGCGCATTTGAATTTATTCCGGCATCTTCAGCCTGCTTCACCTGTAAATCTTCTTCCATTGTTTCTTCCTCAACAGCTTTCTCTTCCTGTGGCATTTCGAACTCCTCCTCTTCCTTTATCCGATCTTCACTATTCGTTTTTAACCCAAACAGGTCAAACAAGTCTATGGACTCTCCCGTGTCGGACAATAATCCTCCGGATCGGCTTACCCTTGTTGTAATATCTATTCCTGTCAATTCCTCAAAGGTTTTCATCTGCTTATACTCCTGCCGTTCCCCGGTAGTGGAATGCCACTGGTTCAGAGCATCAAACATGCCTTTCAAGCCTTTCATCTGCTCCGGTGTTTTTTCAGTGACTGCCTGCGCAAGTTTTATCTTAGGATCTACTCCCTGCGCCATGGCACACAGGCCTTCAGACGAGAAATGCCCCTGTATCGCGCTGGTGGCCACCTGCTTGCTTGCCACCATCTCCAACGCATCAATCTGGATTGTCCTTTCTGACAAAAGATATATGGTCCGGCATTCCAGGATCTGGTTCAGGCGGTAATGGCGCCTGCTCGCCTGCCACATGGTAAAAAGGTCATAGCTGTATTGGTAAAAGATAATCGTGGGATAGTTATATAACTCATTTTTATACTCAAAAAGAAAATCCAGCCCAGTCTTAACGCAGCGTGGATTTGTAATAAACACCCTGACGCCTTTTGCTGCCATCTGGTGCATCCAGGCCTCCCTTTCTTCCGCAGGCGGATTACTGCTTTCAAGAATCTCAACTTCTTTCACACGCAGGCCGCATTCCCTGGTAATGATTTCCTTCAGACGTTTTGTTACCTGGGCCTCTCCTTTTCCGGTATATTCACAGTAAATAAAAACGTTTCTGTTTTCCTTCAGCTCCCGCTCAACAATTTCACAAAGACGCCTTTCCTTATTCAAGAGTTTCCCGTCTTTTATCAGACAGGACAAATCCGGGACTTCCGTAATGATTCCGCCGTCTATCGGCGACAGAATATCTGACCTGCCATACGGCTTATCCGTATAGGAAAGAGAAAACTGTAAGAAGCTTCCCAGAATCGAGTTGCCAAGCTGCTGTTCAATCATTGCTGTCTTCATTTTATCTCTGATATCGCAGTATACACCATAAATCTCATCTTCCAGCGGTACATACTCAACCGTCTCATTCAGCGGCGGCAGATAAGAGCTCATATCCGATAAATTTAAAAATACAGCCTTATCCATAAGAAAATCTGTAAATATGTTCAGGGAGATTCCCGGACGGCATTTAGGAGAACCTATCATCCTGCCTCTGGACATTGTGTTATAATCGCCGTTTTTCCCATTTTCCACCTCGTACTCCGTTGCAATGGTTCCGTACCTCTCGACAAACTTACGTTCCCCAGCCGCATCATAGGTATAACCCATACTGCGCATCTTCCTTGGATCCAGACGGAAAAGCAGATAAAAGAAATGATTTGCATATCCTCCTGCAATCGTGCCAGTAAGTGCCAGCTGCCAGCGGCTTGCTTTTACAAGGTCATGCATTGCGAACCCCTGGGCGCTCCCTCCGCCTTTGTACTCATGAGCCTCATCAAAAATGGCAAAGTCGAAATAACCTTTCAGGTACTTTTTGATATATCTTGACGGTGCATACTTGCGTACGCCCGTAATCTTGGGATATGTAATTTCATCTTCATCAAGATCGTTCTCTGCAATGTATTCTTCTTTCCACTTATCATGCACCCAGACGGTCTTTTTGTTCTTCTTTGCTTTGTTCGCCCAATGCGTCATTTTAACCCATGACTTTTTCCTGATGCTTACCGGCTTGAACGACAATGTCCTGTTTACCGGTTCGCAGGCGGGCTGCCAGAGAGAAGTGCCGCAATTTCTGCAGACATGGTTTGCCCTTGTCTGCGTGGCAAAATCAGATGGCTGAAGCGGCCGGTTTTCATCCGAAGGACAGCATGCATCCGTATCAGCTGGATACAGAAGCTGGCTGCATTCCGGGCATACCAGACCCACTTCCTGAAAACCGCATTCCTCAATCTCCCACTCTTTGCACCCACAGGTACACTGTGTCCACGTGGACATACGCTGCAGGTCCTTGCAGTTTCTGCACCGTTTAACAATGGGGTTTTTCTTCTTAATTTGTGACGGAAGCGGCACATACGTATAGGACAGCTTTCCGGTTTCCTTACTCAGTATATAAAATTCCTTTCCGGTTCTCGCTTTTCCCTGTTTCCGCAGCCGGCACAGTTCCTTAATGCTCTTTATGATTACCACTTTAGCGTACGGAATATCTGTCTGTATCGCTTCTTTCCATTTTTCCACCAGATGCGACGGGCACATAATAATATTCCGGTACTTTACCAGTGAACTGTCCTTGTATACCTCTTCCGCGGAAATATGGTTTGCCTCCATGATCATTCTGACAAAAAATCCTTCCGGAACGCCCATTCCCTGTAAAGTCTTGCCGCATCCCATATCTTCGTTAAGAAAAGCATAAGAACTGTGCCTCATGCATTCCATAAGTCCGTTTACGATAGCCGCCTGTTGTGGGAAGTAACGCTTTTTCAAAAATGCGATTTCATCCACCGTGTCTTTTAGCTCTACCAATGGATTCAGCTTCTTTTCCAGATTCTCTATCAAAGAGCTTCCATATTTCATAAAATAATCATCCATGTTGTCAAACTGCAGCGGCTTCTGCGGCTTGTCTGATATCTTTATCATGCAATTCCTTAATCCGTTTGTTACCAGTTCCTGCAGGACAGCCTCTGTCATGGACATTTCATATACCAATGCGTTTTCTGCCCATTCCGGCATATCTCCGTATACTTTTGTCTCAACCCGGGACATATACTCTTTCCCTGCTTCCCTTAAATAAGGTATCCAATCCGTCAGCAGCGGCAGATCAAAGTGATTCATCAGCCAGTTGTAAATATCCTTGTCCTGCGACTCCTTTGAAGTAACAATATACGTTTCATTTAGTGTATCCGATATGCAGAGCGCATGGTTTACGGGTTCCTTCCCTTTCATCAGCTTTGTGTGGTAGTTAGTAGTCTGTGTCTTAGGAAATATCATTATATCCCCACCGGAATCCTGTTCCGGATACAGATTTACATTCCCGATGCTGATATTGGCGGTAAACCCTCTCAATGCTATCTCGCTTCGCTCAAAACAGGAATATATCAAAGCTATTTTTTTATAACCTTTGATTGCAGCAAAGACATATTCTACATGGGCAAATGCCCCGTTTGCTGAAATCCGCATATAAGCATATCCTCCTTTTATTAATTTTCTGCGCTGTAAAATAAAAAAACGATTCCCTTTATGAGAAACGTTCCTACTGCAGCGTCCGGATTGCTCCGGATGATTCTATTAAGTTGTAACTGATCTGGGGGAATGTAATCTCCACCTCTTTCATGTTTCCGCTGTCATCCTGCACATATTCGCTCCTTTTTGCAATCCTTGATACACCGCGCTGTAAATGCAGGTCGCCATTTTCTTCATTCCCGACCAATCCCTGCCCTGCACCGGAAACCGCAAGCAGATACATCTGGCCTTCCGACGGCATGATTGGTGGCCTCGCAAGATTGTCAATCAGATATGGCGGAACGCATATGGCATCCATCAGGATTCTTTGTAATGGACTTCTTTTTAATGCTTTTACCGCTTCATCCGCGTGGAATATCCTCGTCATAAACTCCTCGATGCCTTTTTCAGAAGATTTGGGTACTTCCAGGCGTTCGCCATCGTAATCTTCCGGGATAACAGGCATCTCCCTGTTACGGGAAATAACAGACCGAAGCCTTTTTTCCTCCTCTTTGTCCCGCTCATCCATGGATTTTCTTTGTCCTATCAGCACAATCTGCTTATATTTCTCGTATTCACTGTCCTGAAAACGGTATACGAAGCGGGTTTCAAAGTGACTGCACCACTCATCCAGAAGTTCTTCTTCCATTCCTACATATTGTGGCAGAACAAACACCATAACTGCCTCTTTTGCAGCATATGGGATTACTTTCTTTAGAAAATCCACCTCATATCGTGTTTTCTCTTCTGATGTCCCGTATGGCGGGTTCATGAATATAAAGGAAAACGCGTTATGGCTGATGATTGTATCATTTAAAAAATCTGCTTTCAGGCACTGGTCGATTCCTTCTGTGTCCTTTACTGCCTGATACGTATCATCGTTAAGCTCGACTCCATAGATTTTCAGGTTTTTCCCATTCTCCCCGATTTTTCCCGTAGCGGTAAGTATTGCTTTCCCATCCCCGATTGACGGTTCCAGGCAGCACACCTCATCTTCCTCCGGAAACTGCAGGAACCGGCTTATATACCTGCAATGCTGCGGATCAGTATAATAGGCGCCCATTTTTGCCTCATTATACTTCAGCCGGGTAAATCTTGACTGTTTTTTTACTTCTTCCATTATTACCTCCTTTTATGATTTGTTTTTTGGCACAAAAAAAAGCCCCATAAGAGGCTGACTACTTTTATTTCTCATAATATAACCTGTTTCCAGGAATTAAATCAATGCCTTTCCCAAATGGAGTAAGCTAAAAAATAAAAATAGTTTTTATCATTCTATCATTATTATTTCAATTCTGCAAGTCATTCCGTCGAAAATCGGAAATCAGCAGTAACTATTCAGCCAAGACTTTGCACTACGCTGCAAAGACCGTGAGAAAGCATAGTGGTTGAGATGCATCAAGCCACCACGAAGTGGTTTTGCATGGCTTGCTGCTTGTAACAAGAAGCCAAAGGCTGAACTGTTACAAGCAGCAAACTGCAACTCTTTAATAACATTATTACCATATATTAAAAATCAGAGCAGCAAACGCCGTCTTGAAATGTATTAGACCAAAAAGGAAAATGTATGGTTCATTAGAGCTACAGAGGCTGTCCACTGTGAGGCAACCTCTTTTATTCAAATGCCTACATATTATCATTTAGATTTTCAACTATCTCTAAAATCCAATTGGCATCCTGTTCCTCTAATTCAAGATAAAATCCCTCAACAGCCAAAATCTTACAGCTATCGTTGCAAAACTTTGCATGCACTTTTTCGCCATTGACGTAAAAAGTAAGCTTTATATCATATGGACATTTAAAATCAGCTGATTTTATATTTGCACGTTTTAATATATTCTCCATTTGTTCCGTTTCACTCTCAGTAAACTGATATGAATCTCCCTTATCATTAGATAATTCTATTCTCTCAATTGAATCAAGCTGAATACTGTTCCATTCTTTATATTCCGTCAAATCTTTAATTTTCTTTACCATCTCTGATGATTTCATCCAAATGCTTATATTATTTTCCGGCTTTTCTGAAATTGCATCTATACATACCCTGTCATCATCAAATATTCTAAAATTTATCAACACATATTCGCTATCTACAGTCAGCAATATAACAGAAAAATCAATTCCTAACAAATGTGCATCCGGATTTATGGTTTCCGTCTCGCTAAGTATTTCAGAATTCTCGATATGATTTATAAAAGCAATAATATCTTCACGTTTACCTTGAATCGCCTCCTTGTCTCTTCCTGCAAGTTCCTTTACGACAATTATTATGGTACTTTCCGGAAAAGATATATTGTTGTCATTAAAAGAAAATGATATATCTTCACGATTCAAGTATATCGTTTCAGATAACTGACCTATTTCCGTATATGGCAATATCCATTCCGGTATCATAGATAAAGCATTGTCCTCTGCCGCACTTTCTTCTAGAAGCGAGCTGTCTTTTTCTATTTTTGTTTGTTTTTCCGATTCCTTGTCAGCATCTTTGTACTGCTCATTTGATAATCCGCATCCACCTAGTAACATTATTATACTTAACAGAACTGCTAATCTTTTTTTCATGTTTCTCCTTTAAAAACCACTACTCCATAGATCTGTCATCTATGAAGTGGTAGTCAAAAAAATTAATCCATTATTTCCATTTTGCCACTTATGCAATTAACCCCATAAACAGAAGCATCTTCCATACTGAAAACCCATGTCGGTTCATAGTATCCTGTTGATTCATTCAATACAAAAGCCAGTTTCGTATTTGATACAACATCTGAATCGCTACTTCTTGTCACATCAGCAAATGAGGCAACATTTTGAATTACTTGATTATACGCAGTATTATAATCCACAATGGCAGATCTCTGCATCAAATCAACCTTTTCCATTTCATTCCAATTTCCTGCTAAGTAAACAGTTGAAGAATCATCAATTATGCCTGTCATATAATCTCCTATAATCTCCAACCCATCATATGTATTTTTAAAGGATATATCATATGCTACAGTTACTTCCTGCTCATTTCCACCATCAAGATTAACCTCCGCCATTACAATAGGTGTAACAGATTCCATCACAGTATCCATGTTAATTTCTGAATAATTGGTAATTGCGTTATTTAATTGCATCTTACAACGCTCCGCTGCTTCTGCTTCTGTTATATTTACTTGCTGATCACCAATCTCTGCCCCTACCATCATAAGATTGTTTTCATCTCTCAGGACCGTCATATTCATATTATCTGTTACATTAAGCTGAATTGGTGTTGCTCTTAATACATATGTCGGTATTTCTATATCAGCTAACTCTGTAGATTCTCTCAAGCCGTATGTTTGTTCTGTCCCATTAGGATTCGCGGACGAAAATCTTAAAATCTTTGTTGATGATGAACCGGGTCTTGTATATGTATTCCCCGGAAATCCCGGAAACCTTGAGTATTGTACATTTCCGCTATGTGTTAATACACAATATACATTTGTACTATAACCTTGATCGTTAAAATATTTATTTGCAAGAATCCATGAGGATTTCACAGACTCCCCTGTTTTAGCGTATTCAATAAATTTATCGGCCACTTGTTTATCAATTGATGCAGGTGCACTCTCATGGTATCCGCAAATTACACGCACTGCCTTATTTCCAACCATAGCGCTTGCATAACGGCTTCTAGGGTTTTTATTGGAACCATCTAACTGACGACACGCCGCCAAAAACACAAATTCCAATTCACCTCCTGCCCATGAGAAAGGTTGGCTGAATATATCAATCTCTACATTGTTACTTGCGCCCTTCACCACCCCGGTATTGTATCCGTGGCTTGACCAATATTTTATGGTATGATTTTTACTCCAAAAATCACTTGCTGTAACTTTTGAGGGATTTTTATATTCTGTTGTATATCCAGAGTCATATCCTTTGATCCCATTTACAAAAGCCTCTGCATCTGATGTTCCAGAAGGTTGATTATTTTCCAGCCCTACTGCAGTCTTAGTTTCTGCTGAACAAATAAGTGTATTCGATATCACAAGCATACTTGCCATAATCATTGCTAATATTCTCTTCTTCATATTGTTTGTCCTTTCTACTTGTTTTAATAACTCCTGCTTGCTGAAATTGCTGTCTTGGTTTCTCCATTTGCGCTACAAGTCATTGTAACACGATATGTTCCTCCGACAACCTGATAAGATTCAGCAACCGTTATGCTTCTGGTATTACTGGAATCTTCCCATGATTTTACATCTACCCATTGCCCTGATTCGCTTTTTTGCAACGTGACTTTTACATAGGTACTTGTGACACCTGATTTGCCTCTTATCATGCCAGTCACAGTTGCAACACCATCGCTAGAAATGGAAAGATCTGTGCTGTATGAATAGATGTAAGTCATTCTCGGCTCTACTATCTGTATGTCTGCTTCCTTTGCAGAAACCTTCATCGGTAAAATAGCTCCACAAATCAGCATGCACATACAAATAGCCAGTGTGTTGCATATCCTGTTTATTCTTTTCATGTACAAAATTCCTCCTTTCTACTAACAATAACGAATACACTACCAATATTTGTTACATAAATCGAAAATTATTTATTTTTTTGTCATAAAACTTAATCTTTCTCTATACTTTCAATTATGCAACATATCTCCTCTATTGAAAGATTATCGGCTGTCAGTAAATATGCATATTCATCATTTTCGTAATATACTCCTACATAACCATCTGAATATAAAGAAATAATAGCAGCTTTACCGTTGATCTCTTTTACAATCTGGCTGTCATATTCAGAATCTACAACTAAGCTCCCTCCATCAGTCACCATCACCTGATCCCATGTTATCATCTCACCTAAGGAATTTTCGTACATCACGCTAAGCTGATGGTCTGTTACAATTCTTTCAATTTCCTTATATCCCTGTGGTATATATTGGGGCTCATTAATATGAAAATCTTCTATTTCTATATCTGTAAAATAGCTGTATAGAATAGAATCCTCCCAAATAGTCTTTACAGTCTCAAAAAACTTAATTCTGTATGCCTGAACGCTCTTTGACAACAGAAATAGCAAACTGATTATACAGACCGTGAAAATAGCAGCTTTCTTAGATTGTCTAACAAATATGCTTATCCAAGGGCAAGCTTCTCTTCTTATTTGCTTTTTCATTCTGCGCTTAAATTTATCTGAAAACTCATATTCATAATCGGTCTCCTTTTCCAGCTCCTGTATAATAGCCTTATCGACAATCGGCATATATTTATACAGCCATTCATCAGTTACATGAATATGTTCCATTCTCGTTATCCTCCAATTTTCCTAATGCTTCTTCAATTAGTACCTTGCCCCTGGCAATTCGTTGTCTGACTGTCCCTTCCTGAATACCGCACAATTTTGCTATTTCGCTGTTTTCTAAATTCGCTGAATATTTCAGTAAAAAAATATCCCTGTATTTCACAGGCAGGTTCTTTAGCACATCCAAAACGCTATTCTCTACATCTGTCTCTATATAGGATAACTGCGCATCCCCATCTAGTTCATCTATATATATTTCCTTCTGCATTTGTACACGCTTCTTCCTGTATATATCTATAGCTGCATTCTTTGTAATAGTAATCAGATACCTTTTTGTCGCCACGCTATCAGTTTCATCTACTTTACCCATATTTTTAGCCAGATGCATAAATGCATCATGTACTGCGTCCTCCGCCAAAAAGCAATCACGTAATACATCTGTGGCAACTTTCTGCATCAGATATCTATATTTCTCATATAGGATGACAAATTTCCTTTTCTCCTCTGGTGTATCTATCATCATCAAGAATATCATGTGTTTCCCTCGCTAGCGTTATTCTTTTGCTTCTTCATTAATTATAACGAAATTTCTAAAGTGTTTTGTTACATTTTATCATTAATAAAGAAAAAAATTTGTACTCGTAAACTTGTCCACTCTTTTTTTGCCTTTTTTGATTTTCTGCGTTATAATAACATATAAACCTTTGGACATGGTTTAAGGAGGTACCTATGGCATACCCTAAACAACTGATATCGTCTCTTGCAGACAACCTTAATGAGACTCTGGTTAATTTCTTTGAAATAGAGCATTTAAAAGTATTTCCTATCTACAGCAGCCTAAATGATCTGATTGCTGATACTTTATGGGAATATGTCAAAGAGGAAACCGGAAAGTCAGAATTAAAATCTATCTACGGTGTACAGGTAAAAATGCGCCGGCAGAAAAAAAGCCGCTGGTTAAAAGCGCAGCAGGAAAATATTGAAAAATATGAGATAACGAATAAAAAACATCCGTTTTATTCCATTCAGCATAACTTTGAGATCCTTCCAGGTCACAGTTTTCTGAAAATATACGACGCCAAAGATGTGGAATCGACCATAAAAAAATATAATACTGCTATAAATGAATGGGCTGAAAATGATAAGTCGCTTTTGATTGAATATCCTCTTATATCCGACAAGACCAAAAATCAGATTATGTCCTCGTTCCAGATAGATCTGATCATTAACCTGATTGACAGTATCATTGTTTACTGGGATGGAAATATAGAAGCTTATTTCGCAAAAAAACCTGAAATTTTATTGGATACTCCTTTTTTTGCGCCAAACCGCTATTCAGTCCCTCTTCAGAAATCAGTTGATTCCTATGTTGCAGATTTGATTAGCTTTGATGCAGAAAATACGGTGTTCCAAATGCTCGTAAGCGGAGACTCTGAGCATATTGAGGATCGGCAAAAATTAAAGGTATTTGACTCCAAAGATAACCAAATTCTATTAACGCTGATCAACAACATCAAACTGGATTTTTATGAAAGCAAGGCTGTAACAATCGAAATCGGCACGCTTGCAAAGGCACTGAACAGCCGCCCGAACAAACGTTGCTATGAGGACGTTAAAACAAGGCTCCATACAATGGCAGGAACTACTTTTCGTTTATACAGTAAGGATAACCCTGAAGAAGCTTTGTTAACCTTCAATTTCTTTGACAATGTGATGACTCCGGAAAAAGACGGCAAAGAATATGCCATTGTCACATTCGGTAATATACTGTTTGATGCTGTTACCAAAAAACAGATGATTGCGGTTACTGCCAGCAGTTATAATTCATTGGAACTTGACCTAAGCAGGCTGTTATATCACAACCTGCAAAAAGAACGTATCACCTTATCCTCATCTTCCATTCCCAATGAGGACGGGCATCTTGTAAAGAGTTATGACTATTCCTATTTTCAACGGATCATACTCTTTAAAAAGCGGAAAAAGGCAGACAACATTTTACTGATAAAGCAGACGCTGGACGAATTTGTAGAGAAAAAAATTGCACTTGCAAAATATGAATACCAGCAGAGCAAAGGGGCTTTTACCCTATATTTTTATAACCTTACAGATGATGAGAAATCGGACCTTATCCCTAAAAATTATGAGACGGGAAGTGGTACGCAACTGGAATTAGAAGATATTTGGGGATAAATCTGTATTTATTAAAGGGAGCTATCATTGATAGACTCTCTTTTCTCTTATATCTGTCAGGTACAAGAGACACCATTTTCTGCTCCATATCTTAACGGATGACAACATTATACATTGCATGCACTTCTTTGCGTGAAACGGGATTCTGTCTATGCTTCATCCTAGCATAAAGTATAGACAGAAACAGCAAAATTATGTGTATATTCATCCCATTAAATTGTCTTACTCATATAAATATCATTAATTGCCTTACAATTTTCTTCCAATAATTGATTACGCATTTCTGTAAAATACAATTTCATCTTTTCTTCTTTTATTACTCCGAACCAGGTTGATCCGAAGCAATAAAAAACCGCCTGCGTCAGCCAGCGGTTCCATCGTTACCATATTTTGTCTTATCCTTAGTTGTCGTTCTGCGGCAGATCAGGAAAGAGAATCCGAAGATAATCCCGTCTGCCGTAGAGAACACGGTCAATATACACATCCTGCCCGTTCACACGGTAAAAAACCATGTAATTTCCACTGATGAGAAATCGGTAGTCACTTTCTATATCTGTCACAGAGGACAGCAAAGCGCCAATTTCTGTAAAATTCTCCAGTTCATCAACGGCGTCCATGATTTTGTTTACGGTATTTTCAGCGGCTTGCGGATTGCATAATTCAAAGACAATATACTCCCAGATCTCGTCCATGTCGTTCTGGCTTCCGGAGAGTAGTGGATGCTATTCTTCATTTGCCTTCGCCCGGAAATGTGCTCTCACATCCGAGGGCGAAAGCCATCCCTTTTCCTCTCCTGATTTTTTCCCTTTTGCAAGCTCACCCATGAGTTTTAAAGTTGCCCATGTTTTTTCATAGTCCTGCATGTCAATGATTGCATAACGTCCGCGTCCGTTTTTGGTGAGAAAGACCGGTGCGCCCACAGATACGTCACGGAGCACATCACTGTAATTCCTCAAATCAGAGATTGGTTTGATATTCGGCATAATCACATTCTCCTTTCCTGCCCTTAGTATACCCTGATTTGATGTAAAATTCAACAGCATATTTTGCAACAATATTTTATTGAGCGCTCCATGTGGATTTCGAGAGGCTTCCGGTCTTGAAGAGGACGAAACAGCAGCACCGTGTACCCCACACAGATCCGGATAGCCCCCATCAGGTCGCCGTCCTCAACGTTTCCATGAGTTTCTCTGCCCCGCTTTTCTCTTATTGTTTTTCTTTCTAATGAACTTCGTATACATGCTTATATATTCAGTTGCATACTTGTGGCTGTATGATAGCATGAACCATCTTCTATTCCATTAGCATTTTCGCTACCGGGCAAAGATGTTCCAAGGGTATTGAACCATTATATTTTATGCAATTATACATAACTTCTTAAAAATGATACCCTTTTCTTCGCCTTTTTACTTTTTATTCGGTTTTTTGCGCTTTTCCTACAAAATGATACCTTTTTCTTCGCCTTTTTTTAACAATAAAATGCCGACCATTATAGTCAATAAGGAGTTTGGCAAAAGCATAATGCAGAATATATATTTTTGATGCTAATTATTTCGCC
Source organism: uncultured bacterium (assembly GCA_947383005.1). Taxonomy (GTDB): domain Bacteria; phylum Bacillota; class Clostridia; order Lachnospirales; family Lachnospiraceae; genus Brotaphodocola. Next base: position 95,621 of record CANDBT010000010.1, read on the forward strand.
TATTTTACCTCTTTTTCCATTTTTGTACTTTTTTTTACAAAATGATACCTTTTTTTTCGCCCTTTTTATTGTCTCCGCCGCATTAACCTACTCGGTCAACTACAATATTTATTATACAGAACTTTTTTTTGATACCTCTTTTTTCGCCTTTTATTTATTATTCATTACACACGTACCTATTCGGCAATTTTTGATTCCTTTTTCTTCGCTTTTTTTACTATTTTTTTCAATAATTGTTTAGGCTGATGTCCTAACAATATAAATTTATATCCAATTCTTGCAAAAATGATACCTCTTTTTTCGCCTTTTTATTAATAATGAGTGGAAGTATATTATTTAAGAGAAAATGATACCTTTTTTTTCGCCTTTTTCTCAAGCATCATTTTTTTGTATTCATCAAATAGCTTTATAACGTCTTTTCCTGTATTAGAAATCGAAAAATGATACTTTTTTTTTCGCCAGATAGCGTTTTTTATGTTGTTTTCTTCGCCAAATCGCATAAGAAAATAAAATGAAACCAGTAATTTCGCCGTTTTTTTTCAGAAACAAGATGATAATAAAAAAATTTTTACGCCAGAAATTATTCTTCATCTCATTTTATTATATTTTTGATACCTCTTCGTTCGCCTTTTTTATATTAAAACCTTAAATTTCAGAATATTTAACCTTTTGATACCTTTTTATTCGACCAAAAAAAATCAAAAAATTTTTTTTGTCCTATATTTCTTTCGGGAAACCCCTCGATTTCTTTATTTTCGGAAAATGATGCCTTTTTCTTCGCCAATTAAATATCCTTCATAAACTGCTGTAATATCATGCTTTTTCAAAAATTGATACTCTTTTTTTCGCCTTTTCGCCATGATTTACATTTCTGCCAAAACATTCTATAATGCAACTTGAGGATACCATATTATGTGTTTTGTGATATGGATAAATACAATATCTATTTTGATATGGATATGGAAAGGAGCGCTACTTTGGAACTGAACAGCTACGCACGCATTGGTAAAGCGGTTATTACAAAAGCAATCGGACTTCAGAAAAATTATAAAGAAGTCTATGAAAAATCTGAAGATAAACTGAACGAAGAAAAGTCCGGATGCCATAATTGTGAAGTATGCAAATTAAAGTGCCGGTTTTCCGCATTAGGAGTTACAGATGTCTGCGATGCGCTGAATGAGCAGTGCAGGACATGCTCCCAGGCTGTGTGGGAAAGTACTTACACTACACATACCAAGTATATCAATGAGAAAAACCGTTATGGCTACCAGCCGACACTTAAGGTGAACGCCATCAAGCTTTTTATTACATATCATTTCCTACAACCTGATTCACTTGGTTTCATAAAGAACGTAAGCGTAAAGGAGCTTGCTGAGCTTCTCGACTGCACTCCTGCCACGATCCGTTCCAGTAACGAAATCCTAAGTTCCTATGAATATTGCTACTTTTGCAATTCCGGTATTTCTGATAACCATATCAATGTATACATACCGGAATATAAAAATTATCATAAGCCGGCAAGCGAGGGTGGACGGGGATATCTCAGTCTGTCAAGCAATATGCTCTCCGAACTGCTGGCTGTCGATCATCTAAATACGCTCCGCCTTACAATAAAGGGGATCCTTGAAGTGGATAACGCCTCTGCTTATGATGCTGCAAATCCAAATTTAACAGATGTTACCTCTACATTTGACAAATTACGCGGTTTTCTCCCATCATATTGTAAACGCAATGTAATCCGCAAAGCATTGGAACAGGGCAATGCCATTTTCCAGTATTCTTTCTCAGACAGTTCCGTAACTTTCAGTATGAAGCAGGAATACGCTAAGAAGAATATGCGTAAGGCTATGCTTTTGGAAAGCGAGCAGGAAGTTAAAGATCACGTTGATTCTCTCAATGATGTGCTGGAACTTGCAAATGATAAAGAGCCTTACACTGATCATGAGCGTACGCAGGCTCTTTTAACCATGTTCTCCATTGGTTCATTCCACCGGTACCCGTCATTGATCCTGACTAATGATGATTACCGTGATCTGGCATCCATGTGCATCCAGTATAACATGAACATGGTAAAACAGGCAATCTCGTGTGTATATAATGACTACATAGCAAAGCGCAGGCCAGTGGAATCTTTTGGAGCCCTGACCCGCCATTATATCCGCAATATGTCCGTATTTAATATTTTCGCTTCATAGAGGGCTTTTTTGTTGTGCCCTTTTTTCCTTTTTTCTATATTTTCTCTGTTTTTTCATCATTATTTTCCATATTTTTCTATATTTTTATCTGTCTAACCGGAAAAAAGTTTTCCACACTTAAAAATTTTTCATCCACATTACATTTCTTTTCATCCTTTATTACTAAGTTTTCATCCATTTCAAAAATAATTCATCTACAAATATGATGTTTTAACCCCCTGGTTGTGGATTTTCTTCCACTTTTTTCTAACCGTTTCCCTATATATTTCCGGTATTCATTGATTTTACTGGGGTTTTGGAACATCCTTTTACCAATTACTGTTTTAATATCTGTATAATATCTGTTCTAATATATGATAAAGAATGAATAAGATGACAGCCTCTTCCATCCATTTTTATCTATCCATATGATGAAAGAAAACCAAAGACAACTATATTATATATTTGTTTTGTATTAAATACAACAAAAAAATACGGGAGCTGTCAACCAACCCCCGTACATGCTATTAAATTATCTAAGTCTTACATTTTCCTGCCCCAATAAATCGCATAAAGAATTCCATGATTCCTCGTTAACCAAAAAACGGGTTGTATCCAGACATTTCACCTGCCTTGTATTTCTCAGGTAAATCTTTATCTGAACATCACCGCTATACCTTGGATAAAGCTGCTCCAGTTTATGGTTAAGTTTTTCGTACTCATGAATATTAGAAAACTGAAGCCATACTTCGGAAATGGAAGCATTTATCGGTGTCATTTTTTCAAAGATAAGTGTTGCATTCTTATCATCCTCATTCTTTACAGTTCCGGTAAAGAAAACTTTTTCCCCTTCTTTCATCTTTTCGCAGTAATCATCGTACTTTTGCGGAAAGACAACCACCTCTATACTGCCAACCAGATCCTCCAGTGTAATAATTGCCATTTTCTTTTTCTGACGAGTCTGTTTTTCAGTTATTGAGGATATTATCCCGCCTACTGTTACCGTTTTCCCGTCTTTCAGAACACAGCTCTCTTCCGTCTGTTGAAAATCAGTGCTTTTAGCCGTTACACCGGACATCCATTGCAGGTAAAGTTCATCCAAAGGATGCCCGCTCAGGTAAATGCCAAGAACCTCTTTTTCGTCCGCAAGCAGTGTTAAGAGTGGAAACTCTTCTTCCTGTACGGTTTTTTTTGCTGCAAACAGGCTGAATAACGGGGTCTGGCCTGCCATTCCATTCTTTTTTTCATAGCTAATCCTGTTTAAAATTTCGGGATACTGTTCCATCATATACTTTCTTGTGTGTCCAAAGCAATCCATAGCCCCAGATTTGATCAATGCCTCTATGGTTCTTTTGTTGAAGGTACTGTAGCAATTCATGCGTGAAATAAAATCTTTCATGTCCTGGAACGGTTTTTTTGATCGTTCCCCACAAAGGTCTGAAACGGAGTTATCGCCAACATCACGGATAGATGCCAGAGAGTAAATAATTGCATTTTGCCGAACCGTAAAATCCAAATTTCCGCAATTGACATCAGGCTTCGTTATGGGAATTGACAGCTGCCGGCTTAAAAGAAGGTACTCTGCAGTCTTTCCTGTATCGCTCCTTACGGAACTCATGAGTGCGGCAAGAAACTCTGCCGGGTAATAATATTTCAGGTAAGCCGTCTGGTATGCAACTACGGCATAAGTCGTTGCATGGGACTTATTGAAGGCGTATTTGGCAAAATCAATCATCTGGTCAAAAATTCTGTTTGCTGCATCTTCCGGGATACCGTTGCTGATGCAGCCTTTAACATGCTCATTGCCGGAAAGGAATACCTTCCTTTCATCCTCCATGACCTTGCTTTTTTTCTTTGACATTGCGCGCCTTACCAGGTCTGCCCGGCCGTAATTATAGCCGGCCAGCGCCCGTACAATCTGCATTACCTGTTCCTGGTAAATGATGCACCCGTAAGTGGGGTCGAGAATTTCCTTTAATTGAGGAATCTCGTAGGTGATGCTTGCCGGATCTGCTTTTCCGCTGATATATTTGGGGATAAAATCCATAGGTCCCGGACGGTAAAGCGATATTCCGGCAATCAGGTCTTCCAGATTTTGTGGCTTTAATTGGCGCATAAAGCTTTTCATGCCATTGCTTTCCAGCTGAAAAATACCGTCTGTCTGTCCAGTGCCGATATACTGGAAAACAGAGGGATCCTGGTAATCAAACGTAACCTCGGCATTATAATTCTGTTTTATTGCATCCCTTGCCTTTTGTATGACCGTCAATGTCCGCAGGCCCAGAAAGTCCATTTTTAACAGACCGAGTTCTTCCAAAGTGGTCATGACAAACTGCGTTGTCAATGCTCCTTCACTGGAGAGGCAGACAGGTACGAAAGATGAAACTTCTTTCGGGCAGATAACAACACCCGCAGCATGTGTAGATGTGTGCCGCGGCAGTCCTTCAAGGCATTTTGAGATATCAATCAGCTTCCGTATGGCATCGCTGCTTTCATATTTTTTCTTAAGTTCCGGCACATCTGTAAGGGCGCTGTCAAGCGTGGTTTTTGCATCCGTTGGAATAAGCTGGCTAATCTGGGAAACCGTTGAAGCAGGTATCCCGAGTACACGTCCAACATCCCGTATTACGCCTTTAGCGGCAAGAGTACCGAAGGTAACAATTTGTGCAACCTGATCCTTTCCATATTTTGACACAACATAGTCAATAACTTCGTGGCGCCGTTCATAGCAGAAGTCGATATCAATATCAGGCATCGTTACACGCTCCGGATTAAGGAAACGTTCAAAAAGCAGGTTGTATTTCTTGGGATCAACCTCCGTGATTTTCAGACAGTAAGCAACAAGGCTGCCTGCAGCGGAGCCGCGTCCGGGACCGACCGGTATGCCGTTTTCTTTGGCATAATTGATAAAATCCCATGTAATCAGGAAATAATCGACGAATCCCATCTTTTTTATTGTGTTAAGCTCATAAGAAAGTCTGTCCTCATGTTCTTTATAACAATCGGGATAGCGCTCCATCAGTCCGTCTCTGCACAGTTTGTTTAAATATTCCCACGAATCATATCCCTTTGGCGGTTCAAACTGCGGCAGGTGGTAATGGTTAAAAGTAAATTCAACCTGACAACGGTTCGCTATTTTTTCCGTGTTTTCCAAAGCTTCCGGCATTTCAGGAAAGAGCTGGTACATTTCTTCAGGTGACTTTACATAGAACTGGTCTCCTTCGTAACGCAAACGGTCTTTATCTGCCAGCAGTTTTTTTGTCTGTATGCACAAAAGGACATCGTGTGCCTCTGCATCCTCTTTTCTTGTATAATGGATATCATTTGTGGCGACAAGGGGAATATCCAGCTCTTTGTGCATCCGCGCCAGCAGCTGATTGACTTTCTTTTGTTCGGGAATTCCGTGATCCTGCAGTTCTAAGAAATAATTATCCCTGCCAAAAAGCGACTGGTACCGCAACGCAGTCTCACAGGCTCCTTTGTAATTACCCTGTGAGAGCTTTTTGGGCACTTCTCCGGCGAGGCAGCCGCTCAGCGCGATTAAACCCTTATGATGGGCAGAAAGCGCCTTAAAATCGATTCTGGGGCGGTAATAAAAACCGTCTGTAAAGCCGAGCGATACCAGCTTGATAAGGTTCTGATAGCCTTCATTATTTTCGGCAAGCAGTACAAGGTGATAATAACCGCGGTCGTTTTTGTTTGACATGGAATCCTGGGCGACATATACTTCGCATCCGATGACCGGATGAATCCCGGCTTCCTTTGCGCATTTGTAGAAATCCACAACTCCATACATTACCCCGTGATCCGTGATGGCTGCGCTTTTCATTCCAAGCTCTTTAACGCGTTTTATGTATTCGGAAATTTTGTTTGATCCGTCCAACAGACTGTAAGGCGTATGGGAATGCAGATGTGCAAATGATATTTGATTCATATGTTCCTCCTTTTAAACAGGCAGGTGCCATTTACGGCACCTGCATTACTGGTTTGTGTTTTTGCAATTCTGTCAGGAATACAGAGTAACAGAATTGCCAAGGTAAATGACCTGTATCATGGAAAGTTCCGTGTATACAGATAAGTATTTTTTTAGTATCAGGAATACCGGATAAAGCGTTGTTTCGTAAGAAAAAGCCCCTGTTTTTCTGCAGCAGTTTATTGCCGCGGAGAACAAAGGGCTATCCAGATGCCGTTCAAGGCAATGCTTCAGGTACCATTCCTCTATTATATTTGGCTTATAGACTGTGGGGAGATATTTAGGGTCGTATTTTAAACAGATCGGAAGCTGGCGTGGAGCCGGAGCTTCCGATCTCCTCTCCGTCCGGTTCTTCTGGTCTGTCTGATTGCATCCCTCCTTCCCGATCCTCTTCTTTCCGGTAGTTTTCAGCATATACAGAATATAATTCCTCGTCTGTAAACTGCTGGACTCCGGAAGATGTTTCAAAAGGTACGTCATACTGATCCGCCGTGTGGAACTGCCCGCCGGCTTGAGATACTGCCCGTGAACGGGAATTGTCGGCAGGCTGGGCGCTCATTAGTTTTCTTACCGTAGATTTAAGTTCTGCCAGTTCCTGCTCCAGTTTCCGGATGGTTGCTGACATAACTGCAGGATCGCTGTCTGTAAGCTCATGGTTGCTCATTTTTATAAGGGCGAGCTTGATATCCATGATGGGATTTGCGCTGCCCCTTATGGAGCCACGCAAATCGCAGCACTGTTCACACAGCCAGTAAAGACGTTCAAAGGTCATGCCGTTGCCAATTTCTAAGGCAGATTGTACATAGTCTTTGCTGTGCAGCACGGACTCTGGCTGTCCGGTGGTTTTGATGGTAATGATATCCATTAAAGCGGACAATATGGATTCTGTTATCAAGGCGGGCGATTTACCCTGCCCTGTCAATTCATCCAGACAGTTGAGGGCGGATTGGGTGTCATAAGCAGATATTGCAGACAATGCTGTTAAAATGCGGTCGCTGTCCAATGAACCCAGTCTTTTTTTTGCAGCCTCGGTCGTGATATTGTTATCGGTGCTTGTCAAGAGCTGCTCCAATATGCCCAGGGCATCACGTAACCCGCCGTTGGCATTCCTTATAATAAGGTTCAGTGCGTCTTCTTCACAAACGGCATTCTGCTCTTTCAGTACTTCTTTTAAGCGTTCCCTCATAGGTTCCGGCGCGATTGGATGAAAAACATATTCTTCGCACCGGCTCCGTATTGTAACCGGTATTTTATGCAGTTCTGTCGTGCAGAGGACAAATACACAGTACGACGGGGGTTCCTCCAATGGCTTTAACAGCGTGTCGAAGGCTGCTGTTGATAGGTTGTGAACCTCGTCTATGATAAATACTTTTCTCTTAAGCTGGACGGGACGGTATTTTGTCTGTGCCAGCATTTCCTTTATTTTGTCAACTCCGTTGTTTGAGGCGGCATCCAGTTCCAGCACATCAAGGCTTGTGCCGTATGCAAGGCAGTTAGGGCATTGCCCGCAGGGACCGTCTTTTGTCGGGTGTTCACAGTTTACAGCTTTTGAAAGAATTCGCGCTATTGTTGTTTTGCCGGTACCTCTATGACCTGCGAACAGATACGCATGGCCGAATTTTTGGGAGAAAGACTGCTTTTTTAATGTAATAAGCACGTCCTCCTGCCCCTTGACTTCGGTAAAGTCTTTCGGGCGGTATAAATTATATAGCATTATGTTCCTCCTTTTATTGTGGTTCATCCGACACAGGATGCTATGGCTCTTTTACCATACAGCGTATCAGATCGAAAAAATCGTTTTTGGAATAGCTGCTGTTCTGCCATTGCTTCTGATGGGCTGACAGTACAGAACAGATCTGATAGATATGAGGTAAGGAATAAAGCTTGCAAAGGCTCTTAAAGTCCATGCTGTTTTCCGCCTTTACAATCATCAGTTTTTGCAGCAACAGCTGTTCAAACAGGTAATAAAACATCTGCAGAGCCACCCAATAATGTGCCGAATGTACTTCATAGAAATTTTCAGGGTCTTTCTCCCGGATCAGATGGAGTATTTGAAAAAATTCTTCTTTTTTCCGGGCCAGCATAAGGTTTTTGCAAGTTTCCAGTAATGCGGGATAGCAATCACCCATATTTTCAATGGCATGGGGACAAAAGTCACACAGATAAGCAGCAAACAGTAATTCTTCCCGAGCGATACCCTTTTTCAAGAAGTATGGTGATATCTCTTCTACGGATAAGGGGTCGAATGAAATAATATTGCAGCGGCTTTTTATTGTTTCAAGCAAAGCATCCTGGTTACAGAGAAAAATAAGGACATTTGTGTGGTTCTTGTCTTCCAGTAATTTCAACAGCTTATTTTGTGCCTGGACATTCATGTTTTCCGCATTGCACACCAAAAAAAATTTTTTTCCCTTTAACGCGGCAAGGGAACTCTTATCAAGGAGAGCAAGTACATCCTCTACCTTTATGGTATCCTGTTGCCTGTCAAGAAGGAAAAAGTCGGGGTTTTTATACAGTTCATCGCTGCCACATCCCATAAGCTGTGCAATGACATCCATTGCTGCCTGCCGCTTACCAAGCCCCCGTTTCCCCAGTAATATGAGTGGACCGGGATTTTGGGACCTGGCATAAGAATTAAGGTTAAGGAATGCCTCATCATTTCCTATAAAAGTTTTATCCATTATCTGTATGCTCCTTTTGTATGTAAATATAATTATTAAGCGCGGGATCAAATACTGAACCGCACTTGTCCTGATTGCTGAATAAAAAGTATTCAAGCCTGGAAACATCGCCTTGAAGCTGAATGGCATTTTTTAAAATAATAGCCTCCCGTATCATTGGTTTCCTGTCGGTACTCTCATATACGCAGCCGATTGTATGCATCAAAAGGCTTTCTTCCTCTTCTGTCAGGCTGAATCCGTCATTCTGAGAGAGCGTCCGGTATAGATACTGCATCGTAAGTTCATGCAGGTTCAATGGGATTGATTCCGGGATGCGTTTCATTTCCGGAAACGGCTTTAACATGTTGACGGTTCCGATTGCGTGAAGCAGCCCTCCGGCAATAACAAGATCGCTGTTGTAAGGCAAGGAATAAGATGGGTTTAAATTGTATTTTTCCAGTGAATAAGCCATGTATTTTGCAAGACATGTGACGCTCACGCTGTATACCAAAAGCCCTCCGTTAAAGTTATGATGCCCTTTCAATGTTGCAGGGAGTGTTTCAAAATCAGGAATACTTGTAAAGATATGATGTAATAGATTACGGTAATTTTGTGACTTGACAGCTCCGATGTATTTATGGAGTAATTCCAAGTAGCTTTTTGTGTCCTTCTCAGATATGCCGTTAACGTAATCTGAATACAGGTATTCATCCAAAGGCGCCATATGGGTTATTATCAATTGATAAGATGCATCCTGGTTCTGAATCACCATTCCGTTAATCTGTACCACTTTTCCCATATAGCTTTCATATTCCGCTTCCATGTATTCTTCCCATATTGTGCCAAAAATTGTGCCGGTAGAATCCTGAAGCAAGACTTCTAAATATCTTTTTTTACTCTCACTTGTCTGTTTTTCAGTAATATTTCTTACATAAAAAGACGTTTCAATTGTCTTGGTAAAAAAATCAGATATTCCTGAAATATAGATGTTCTTTGACATAAGTTCCTCCTTTTTGTTAAACTGCCCGTTTTAAGACAGCACTGCTCGACAGCTCGTTTAGAAGCTGCTCATAATATTTCTCAATAAGCCTGTTCAGTTCCTCTGATTCAGGATAGGCATATGTAAGGGTGGGCTCTAATAAAGAGCTTTTTACCTTTAGAATCCTGTTGAAGTATATCTCTCCGCATCTTGCAAAAATTTCCGCCCGGCGGAAAAAATACTTTAAATTATACTTGCTGGAACCGTTCAGTTTCTTTGTTACTGCAGGATCAAAATTTTCCATTTCCTTTAAGAAAGCTGCCTTATATGTATTCACAATTGTATCAAAATCTACCTCAAGGGATAAATCGCCAAGCTGCTCATCCAGCATATGGAAATGTTCGTGTATGAACGAAGACGGGGTCTGTATGTCTACGCATAGATTGTGTATGCTCGGATAATACAGACCGCTGGCCTTGTGCTTCCCAAGTTTCCGGAAACGCAATGTTACATCCATGAATCTTGAACCGGAAAAATACTGTTTGTTGATTGCCTTGTACTCCTCTTCTATTTTGCCGACTGCATCTAAGTCTACATCTTCATCATATTCTACATATCCGAAGTAGTCATGGAAGCCAGAACTATCCATTGCCTTCTGGATAGATAAAGGTATGTTCTTTTTGGTGATGTATGCTGTAGCAATCTTTTTGTGAAGGGATTCCCTGTGCTGAAATTCATTTTGTACATCATGAAATACATCAGCAACCTGATAAAACAGGTGAACCAGCTTAGGGTAAAGTGTGTAATCAGGGCTGTAGTAATATGGCGGAAGGTGTCCGTCCTTCCTGTTAGATCTTTTGAAAAGAAATTCCAATGGTATGGCTTCCTTGTCATTAAGAAATCGAATTATCGGTGTATAGAGAGTGTGATCATTGATGTTTACGTTAAGTTCATCCAGCTCCTTTGAAAAAATATTTGATATTAATGGGGAGATATCTTCCGAAATAATTGAGTAAAGACAATTACATACAGACATATGTGCCAAAAAATCAATGACATTAGCAATTCCTATGTTGTAATCCGGATTTCTTCTCATATGATAAAATCTCATTTTTCTTTTTGAAGAGGAGCCGATGCCGCCGTAGAATTCAATTTTTTCAGGTCCTATTAACTCTACCCTTAATATATGGCTTGTTTTCAGCACTGCCGCTGCAATTTCTGCGCCACCATGTTCTTCAGGACTGGGAAATGAAAAGGATAATTTATCCTTATATATTCCAGCAAGATCACATAAAAAGGGGATTCCCTGAGTAGCCAGGGAATCCTCGTTCTTAATTTTGCATAGTTTTGCCTGAATGAATTTCCCTATGACCTTAATGATATTGCCATAGTGTGATTCAGAGTAATAATCGACCATAGGGAAAGACAGGTTCAGGAAACTGTGCATATTCAATTTTGGGAGCATAGCTTTGTAAGTACTTTCCCTTTTAAGGCTGATTATACGGTTGCCTTCGAGAAAATCGGTATTCCTTGAGAATGATTCTGAATCCGGTATTCCTGGTGGAAAGTATACACCCATTTGATAAAGTATTTCGTCGGTAATTAGTTGACTTTGTTTTTTCTTCATTTTAAATCCTCCTTTTATTAAAGATAGCCGCTGAATATACACGGCAAAATAAAAAAGGACATCAAAGATGTCCTCATAATAGTGAATAAGACCTATTGCTAGGAATTAAGTAAACGGACTGCGTGCTGCAGAACCATAAATAAAAAATGTTTTATACAGTATAACAAATCAAAGGCGGCATGACAAGAAAAAAGTCAAAAATTCCGCCGGGCGGAAAAATTGTGAAAAATTAAGAGGTTTACATGAAAAATTCCGCCCGGCGGAATTTTTGAAAAAATAATACAGGCATATAGCAAAACTATACACCTGTATTTTCCTTGACCAATTCGTAATTCGGACGGATATTGATTGAAAGGATATCGTCCAACCCTTTACCAAAGCCCGGATTCCAAAAAGCGACTCCTATATGGAAGTCCTGCAAAGACAGGAATTCTATGATTTTGTATTCATACATCAGGACGGACTGATTAATATACTTGTCAGAATCATATGCAATAATCAGAATCCGGCAGCCGCGCGATTTTAGGTAATCCAGTACAGTAAAACCGTTTTCAGATTGCTCTAACAATTTGCTAAATGAATTTACCCCGGGGATTGATATCACGGGAATGCGGAGAATGTGGTTGGCATAGATAGCCTTTTTTTCTCCTTCCGTAATATAGCAGACAGTGTAATCATCAAGTGCGGGATTGTCGTACAATCCGATATGGCTTCCTGAACGGCAGCCGTTTATGTATGCGTTTGCTAATGCGCCGGTTGTCGTTTTGGTTTCAAAGTAAGAAGAAAAATTATTGTACTTGTTCTTTTCCTTTCCCGAATCATCAACCTGTGGATGATCCAGGCGTATCCTGAGTCTGTATAGGCAGTGGTTGTGATCGTATAGCGGAATTAAAATGCCGGATGTACCTGAAAAAGTCCATTTTCCGTCTTGCTTTTGATAAAAACCAGGCACACCTTTTACGGAACCAAATTCATGGATCAGTTCCAGTGTAATGCGCTCCCTGTCATATGCGTTGTAATGGGAACTGTTGTTTATCGGAAGGGAGCGCAGCATGGAACGCTGTATCAGTTCTATTGGCCAGCCTTCCTTTGCCAGATACCGTACATGCATCTTGTTTAAGTGCAGATGCTTTAAAAAAGAGCGGTATATAAGGTCGAGCTCATGGTTTGGCTTTGCCGGAACTGATAAAGTGTCACCAGCCATGCGGTTTTCGGACTGATCCGAAGGAATCTGCTTAGGACGTTCCTTTCGCGGGCGCCGCTGATTGTATCCGCTGTTCTGAAGCAGCCATTCGTCACGGTCGGCATCATATTGTTCGCGGTCTTTGTAAAGACAGGAACCGTCAGTTGTTTGTTTTATATAGACGTACTCCCTGTTGTTTACCGGACTTATAATGTCTATGCCTGAAAGAATTCTTCGGCAGTAGTAGAGCTGTGTGGACGGACTTGCTTCCTGAATGGAGCACCAGTCGGGTTTTCCACAGATTGGGCAAGGTTCTCTTTTGGAGACGTTACGAAAATTTGACATTTCATCCTCCTTTCACGATTGCCGATAAGCAGTCGTTGGACAATGCAATTTGCCTGTCCTGATTAGAATCAACCTGTGATTCACGTGCGGCATATGTGCGCAGAAAAAGGCACGAACAGGCAAAAGCCTGATAATGCCCCTGGTTAAAAAATAAAATAGCCAATAGTGAAAGTATAATACAATTGTTTTATTGTGTGCAATAAATGGTTTTCTTTTAAAATTCCGCCGGGCGGAAAAATTGGTATAATAATTCATGAAAGTGTGCAGATTTTTGAACTATGGGACAAACATATCTTTTTTAGTTAAAAAATTCCGCCCAGCGGAATTTTTAGGAAAATTTACGATTAGGATATTGATTTTTCCGCCCGGCGGAAAAATAATCAGAGAAAACTTGATTAATTAAAAAAAATCTAGTATCATAAAAAATGATATGGGAAAGAAAAAAGTGACATAGGAGAAAATGATGCAGCACTCAGCAGGAAGGAGATAATATGTCAGAGAAAACTTGGAAGGAAAAAATGGAGGCTCTGCTAAAACAGAAGAAGTGGGATATGAAAGACTGGCATAGGGCATTGGGGCTGAATCAGTGGCAGCTGGAGAACCTGATGGCTATGGATACGACTCAGCTGGATCCGGAAAGCCTTCAGAATATCTATGATGACACAAAGGCGGCAAAACTGGATAAGAAGATGATGAGATTCGAATCGCCGGTTATAATTGTTGTATGGACACATAAGGGAGGAACGGGAAAATCTACGACAGCAATGAATATGTCGTATGAGCTTTCGCGGAGAGGTTATAACGTGCTTGGCATCGACATTGACAGCCAATCGGACATGTCGAGTGTCCTTTATCCCAATTATCTCGAACAGCCCGATGTCAGCTTCTATGAGGCTTTCTCCATGCATGACGACTTTATGGAACCGGGATATATAAGGCATACCGAGTATGTGAATTTAGACATTATACCGGGTTCGGCAAAGTGCGAAGGTCTGGAAGGGCAGCTTGGTGTACTGGATCAAAACATAAGAGGCCGTATATGGGAGAAATGCCTGAGAACCATACGGAAGGACAACTACTACGATTTTATATTTGTGGATATGGATAAAACGGCAGGGCTGATGAACCTTGCAGCGCTGGCAGAGGCTGATTTTGTATTGTCTCCTCTGGAACCTGCTATTTTTGCAGTGAAAGCCGTTCCGCCGGTTTTGGCCCAGGTGGAGGAAGTGCGCAAGAATAATCCTAAACTGAAAATTTTGGGGTTTCTGTACAATAAAGTGGATATGCGTAAAAAGAGATCTTTACCCGAATCTCTCGAACTGGTGGAGGAGATAGCGCCGGGACTGGCTTTCAAGAGTTTCATAAAAAACGATGCCAATATTGACAATTCGCAGCGGGAACATTATCCGCTTGGGGTTTATAATAGAAGCTGCGCGGCAAATAAACAGATGATGGAAGTTGCAGATGAATTGCTGGAGAAAGTTAAAGAAAAATCAGATAAGGTGGTGAGGTAAATGGCTGGCAAGAAAGGAAGTGTGAATAACGCTGATTTTTTAAGGCGTGTATCTGCAAATGCGCAATCGGCAACGCAGGATGTTTCAAAGACAATGGAAAAAATAGGACTGGGTGAGATTGCGGAAAAGGGAAAAAAGAAGATAACTCATGTTGATGTTTACAAAATGGTGGATGCTCCGGAAGAATGGAACAAGTATCCGAGATTGAAAGATACCCAGATAGAGAAATATCTTGAACTGAAGATGTCGATTTATGAAAAGGGCATCGAGGAACCTCTTATTTTGTGGGAAAGATCAGACGGTAAATATATGATACTGGCCGGACACAACAGGCATGATATCAGCTGTGAAATCATACAGGAGTGCCGTGAGGAGCCGGGATTTGAAGAGGAAAAGTATCGCTATCCGGCCTGCATCGTATATGCGGCGGACGAACTGAGTGAGGACCAGGCCAGGGGCGTTATAGATGATACAAACCTTTACCGGGACTTTTCAAAACTTCCGCAGAAAGTGAAAATAGAAATCATCAAATCGAGAATGGATGTTTACAAAAGAAGGCGGTACAGCAAAGGCGAAAGGATAGATCAGCTTGCAAAGGAGCTGGGGATCAAGAAAACGGCAATTTATGAAAATCTGTCGATCAGTGAGAATGTCTATGCACCATTACAGGAACTGTACTATGATGGGAAACTGAAGAGAAAAGCGATATTAAAGTTTACATACTTTGATGGCGATACCCAACAGTGGGTATATGACAATTTCAAGGACCAGATAACGGAGGCAAAGGTGAATGCCCTGAAAAAGAATATGAATCGAGATGCTATCGCAAACGTATTTAATGCGGAAGCACAGGGCATTAAGAAGCTGACCGTAGAGATACCTGCAGACCGTGTAGAGGAATTCAGGGGAATGCTTGAAGAGTGGCTGATAAAGGTCGGAAAATAGAATAAAGGAAATTTATAGAATTGGTAAAAGGATACCGGAGTTATGAAACTTCGGCATCCTTTTTTTGTAACGGCATAGGGAACTGTTCGGGCGTTGCAAATGAGCTTATATAGAACTCATCCTTGCAGATCAGGTCAAGATACTTGCTTATTGGGAAACGTGATTTCCTGCCGGAGTATCCTGACTTGCGCATGTGGTAGTTTGTCATGTCCATTAGGTACTCTATGTCATCTTCTTGATACGGATATTCTGTATATAGAATTTGGCACAGCATACATAGGGTCTCCGGTTTGCAGTGGTAAAACCCGGACTTATTGAGAATTACACGTTCTAATAGCCTTAAATATTCGGCATATAGGAATTGGGGAGCTGCCATATAATCACCGCCTTTGTAATACTTTAATTTGATTAAATTATATAACAAATATTTCAAAAAATCAATATACTGTATTACGCATAAAAATTAAAAACAGTGAAAATGCAAGAGAAAATCAAGTAATACATAGTAATGTAATACATCTTTTTGAGATAAAATTGAAAAATATTTCACTAAAAATACTATGTAATGTATTACATATTGAAAAAGAGCAAGAATGGTGTATAATAAAAGAAAAAGAGTCTGGGAGGATATAGGCATGTCAGGTACTGAGAAAAAAGCAAAGGCTCCAACGCCGTTTCGCATAGAGCAGGAAACTGCGGATAGGTTTCGGGAGGCAGCGAAGGCGTTTTCAAATCAGGATGCTGCACTGAATGCATTGTTGGCAGCCTTTGAAAGAGAAAAGATACAGGAAGCAAATCCGCAGTTTTCAGAAGATATGAATGCATTTGAAAAATATCAAAGGTGTTTGTCGGCAAAATTTGCCGATGTGCTAAAAGCACTGTCGACGGCGGATGACAGAGCAAGGGTGGATGTACAGAAACTTCTGGACTCCAAGGATGCTATGATCACCGAGCTGCAGGAAGCCTTAGAGGGTGCCAGGAAGCATAAGCAGACATATGAAGAATTGTATAATGGGGCGGAAAAAGAGAAAAAGGCGATTGAGACCAGCCTGCATAATGAACAGATGGAAACAGAAAGACTAAGGAAGGAAATGCAGGAAAAGGCGGATCAGCATGCCTCTATATTGTCTGATAAGGAAAGACTGAATGATATTTTGAGCCAGAATGTATCAGAACTTCAGGCAAAAATAAGTGAGTATCAGGAATACCCGAAGCAGATGCAGGAGAGAGATGTCCAGATTAAGGAGCTTAATATAAAAGTGCAGGAACTTGAAAGTCGGATAAAAGATTCAGAATATCAGCATAAGGTGGAATTGCTGGATATTGAAAGAAAGCATGAGAAGGAAAAAGCTGATATAAAAGCGCAGTTCGATGAAAAACAGGAGGCTCTTAGGGAAAAATATGAGAAGGAGATAGAGAAATTAAGGCAAAAATTGGAGGAAAGCCAAAAGAAGGGATAGGCAATTTGCCAGTTGTGCATGGTATTCATACTTATATTGTTTTATAGTTTTAATGAGATCGACAAGCACACATTATTTTTGTATAATTTGATGTGTGAAAAGTCAAAGGGGTGATTGCTGTGCAGGCTAAGGATACAATAAATTCACCAAGAGGAAATCCCATCAGGGTAAATGAAGCAATACAAAAGAAGAAAAAGGTGTGTGGAAAATTGGAATGAACTATTTCTAAAAAATTATCTTTCCTTTTGTGCTAATTTGATTTACAATATTAGCATGAAAGGAATATTTATATGAATAAGTTTGAACAAATTGACGAGTTGCTTCGACAAAACAAAGGCATTATCCAGACTTCTCAGGTGACAGAGGCTAATATAAGCAAGCCTGTTTTCTATGCTTATGTACGGGAACATAAGCTTGAACAGGTGGCTCATGGCGTATATATTTCTCCTGATTCATGGGCAGACGCCATGTATCTGCTTCATCTTCGTTGCAGTCAGGCTGTCTTTTCTCATGAGACGGCATTATTTTTTCATGACCTTACCGATCGGGAGCCCGCAGTATATTCCATTACTGTAAAAACGGGTTATAATCCGACTCGGCTCTGCGGAGATGGCTTTAAGGTTTATACGATTAAAAAAGAGCTGCATGGAGTTGGGATAATTGGCGCAGAGACTCCTTTTGGCAATATGGTGCCGGTTTATGATATGGAACGGACAATTTGTGATCTTTTGAGGAGTCGGAGTAATATTGAAATGCAGGTATTCCAAAATGCATTAAAGCGATATGTTTTGCGGAAAGATAAGAACTTGCGAAAACTTATGCAGTACGCAGATTTTTTCCATGTAGAAAAATTACTTCGGCAATATCTGGAGGTGCTTTTATAATGATAAATTCAGCAGGGCAGTTAAAAGACTTAATTCGTAATCTTTCTAAAAAGAATTCTGCGGATGCCCAGATTTTAATGAGAAACTATATGATGGAGCGCCTTTTGGAACGTATTTCGGTCTGGTTATACAATCAGCTGAGATACAGTTAAATATGCTGCAAATTTTAAATATTTTCCGAAAGTCGAAAACAAGTTACTTGATATTTTACAATATCTTGAAAAACAATTTGGAAATTTGGATGAGCTAGGTATTGATGTAAATAATAAAAGCGAACAGGAATTGAAAGAAATAGTAAATCATATTTGTATACTGATTTATAATGATCAGAGCGTTACTATTGAAAATGATAATGAATTTAATAATTCAAACATTGCATCATCAATAAAAACCGAAAAATAAAAATTGTGCAGGATTGCGTTGGATAAGATAAGGACAGATTGTTTTGAGTCTTTAGGTTTTAGTGTAGATAGTATGGATGTGATTGAAAATATTTCGATTATATGGTAGTATGGAAATGTGAAATGGGGGGAAGCAGGTGGAAAATTTGACAGTTACGGAACAGATAGACCAGAAACATCAGGAAGATTTACAGAGGCTGAGAGATTTTCGCCTGCTGGATGACGATTTTTTAACAAAGTGTTTTGAAGGAGATACGGTAAGCATAGAATTGGTATTGCAGATTGTGCTGGAAAAGCCGGATTTGAAAGTGCTGGATGTCCGTACACAGGTATTTGTGGAGAATTTGTTGAACCGCTCCGTGCGGTTGGATTATTCCGACAAAATAATTATTCCGATATTCTAAATATAATCCACATTT
>CANDBT010000011.1 GCA_947383005.1 uncultured bacterium
GAACTCTTATCAGGGAAACTCAAATTTCCATAGACACAGAATTCTTTACATCCTCTTCCGGTGCCCTTGCCAGCAAAATGATTTATCCGATATCCATCGGAATCAATATAGCTCCATCCGGAATACATTGCAAGATAAACCTGTTTTTCCATTTGCAAAACAAATGTTTCTATTTTATCCCGGCGCCATACATCATCCTGATCACTCCAAAAAATAATATCTGTATCGCACCGCAAAAGAGCCCTGAAACCATTTTCTCCCCATCCCACGTTTTGTGAATTTTGAAACAATTCCCAATTACATAGATCATACTTCAATATAAAATCTGATACAATGGCGGCAGTACGATCCAATGAGCAGTCATCAAATATCAGAACTCGATCCGGTTTTATCGTTTGTTTCCTAATAGACTCAAGCTGTTGAGAAATATATCTTTCTCCGTTATATGTGATTACGATGACACCGATTGTTTTTATTTTATTCATTAATTACAAACCTTAATGTGTGAAGTCTAATTATTATTCCATGGCATAACCATTTTATTTATGCGGTCTGTCAACATTTTCTAAAAATAAATCATATTACCCATTGGGGAGGTAAGTCATATTACAGATTATATCTGTCGGTTGCTGACATGCCTTGGCCAAAATAATATCTGGCAGTATGCTTTTACGAGGGAATATACTACTAAATATCCTCCTGTCAAAGAACTTTACCAAGCTGATTTAGAATTGGCTTTATAAAATAGCCAGTTTTACGAATTCAGGTATAGATTTTTTGAGACCGCGGCCATACCCATACCATCATAAGTAATAGTCGCGTAACTCACTCCTTTTGCCTTACAAAACTCATCAAACGCTTTTCTTGCGCTTGGCAATCCCTTATGTCGAATGTCATCTACCAAAAGAATCCCTCCTGGTGAAAGCTTGGGCCAGAAAAACTCTAATCCAGCCTTCATGGGAAGATATAAATTCATATCCAAATTGACAAGTGCATATTTACGATTTGCAATCTCATTGTTATCTACGGCAGTATCTGGAAAATGTCCTTTCATAATATGAACTCTATCCCGCCAAGGCATTCTCTGATATAGTGCTTCTATAGTAGGGGTAACGCTAAATCGCTTATGGCAAAACATCATATACTCACCCCAAGAGTCATATTCCTGCCTGGTCATATCACTTTCATCATAACCAGAAAACGTATCAAAAAGGAAAAGCTCTCTGTCGGGAAATAATTCGTTTAAAATAACGGCGGAATCTCCTTGATAAACGCCGCACTCCGCAATGGAACCCTGCACGTTGTTTATGTAAATTTCCCTAGAACAAGATTCCATAAACATTTTTCTTGAATGCGTATAATAGCTATCATCATCAAACATTCCTTCGTCAAAATACACGGAAGGAGAAAAGACATCCACCACTTGAGAAAAATGATAACGTGATAAGATGTCATGTCTATAATTCGAGCATTCATCCTCTGGTAATTTATTGTCGAGAGCTAAAAGAACCGTAACTTTTTCTCTGGTAAATGTCTGTTCCTTTGCAAAAAAGGCGCTTTCCTCTTCCATATTCTGAACACAGCAAAGTTCCTGTATGCCACAATCAAAATTCAATGCCGCCTTTATAATCCGCCCCGCTGTGCTATATGGATAAATCAAAAAAACTTGTTTTTTGTGGTTGATAAGCGTTTGTATCACTCGTAATGCTTTTTGGTATGCCTTATTTATATTCATTGTTGAGATATCCTTAAATTAGAAATATTTTCCATGAATTTCTTCATAAGTTCCCCTCGTTCACAATAAAATGGAACCGGTGTTTCCGGATCACCTGTTTCACTTTTAAACGCAGCTGAGCATTGGCCGCAGTATCTGAATTTATCACATGTCAGACATTTAAAGTTTGTCGAAGCCTTTCGATTAACATACTCTTCACCAAGATAT
The DNA here is from genome assembly GCA_947383005.1 of uncultured bacterium. Taxonomy (GTDB): domain Bacteria; phylum Bacillota; class Clostridia; order Lachnospirales; family Lachnospiraceae; genus Brotaphodocola. The sequence continues at coordinate 1,943 of CANDBT010000011.1, forward strand.
TTCCAACCCTCATCAAAATCACCATGTAACAAATCATAGCGTGGATCAACAGCCTTAACGTACGACTGCATATGACCATCATATGTAATGAAAACGAATTGATAGCCGGCCGCGCAAGGATACAAATAACCGCCCTTTTGGCGTTCTGTTTTGGCAATCCGCTTTTCATCAAAGGCCAGATGCTCCAAAAAGGCTCTGCGCTCCGGGTCTTGAAGTTCAATTTTCATGGATTGCGCAGGCGTTACACGACAGATAATCGGCTCGCAATCTCCATTATTCATAGGACGAATATCCCATGCAAGAATCGAATTAACCTGACCACATCCCCGAATAAAATTTCTCATTTCTGGAATATCTTCATAATTTTGACGCATTCCAATAATTTTAAGTTCAAAGTGAATATTATTCTTCTGCAGCAAAGAGATCGCATCCATTACCTGCCTATATCCCTCTCTGCATCCGGTAATCTTTTCATAGGTGTCCTTCGATGCCCCATACAAGGAAATCGAAATCAGTTCCGGAGGATATTCCAACCATAGCTCAATATGTTTTTGATTAATCAAAGAACCGTTTGTCAGTACAGAAACAAGTATGCCTTTCTTTTTAGCATATATGTATATCTCGAAAAAATCCTTATGCAAAAGACACTCTCCACCTGTAAAATACAATTCGAGACAGCCATGCTCAACTAGGATATCGACTATTTTATAAATCTGTTCCGTTGTCATAGAGGATATGGTATTACATCGGTCAGATGCCGCATAGCAATGAATACATTTGAAATTACAATCCGGAAGCAGTTCCATCCCGGCTGTAAATGGCGCCCGAATATCCGCAAAATGTTGTTCAATAAACTGGGACCACTTTTGCTCACCTGATAAACACTCCATAGTAAATTACCTTTCTATTATTAATTCTTCAGATATGAGATTTTGAATATAATCTTCCAATTCCGGAAGGACTTCCTCTTTGTCTGCATCTGTAAATTTTTCAAAGACCAGTAATGCTAACATGTGTCCATTCTTCGCATAACTACATAATTGAAAAATAAGTGCTGCTGTTTCATTCAAGAAAATCGTCTCATCCGAGATTGCGTTTTTTTTAACTGGTATTAACAAATGTACTCCGTGAATTTCCCTATATACAAAATCATTGTTCAGAAAAAGCATGCGTCTTTTCTCCTATAATCTAAAAACAGTACGAAGGGCAGCCACAAGGGATACCATCTTTACCATAGCGGCATCTATAACACCCTGTCCGGTTGCTTTCTTCTTGTATTTTTCTTAATATCCCTGTTGAATACTCTTTAGCGGCTGACAGATTTTGAAAAGAATAGAGCTTTCTTTTATCCGTCTTATCCATAGTAGAATAACAATGTGTAACATCAAGATTCCACATTACAAATATTTTGGGAATACATTTATTAGAAGAAAAAGACTAAAAAGACCGCGCCACTGAGCTTTCTCAGAAATTGTAAGCATAATGAGCTCGTTATCTTGCGGGTATTTAAAAAGAGGATGCCATTTTTGACATCCTCTAAATTATTAAAACACATCTGAGTACTAAAACACCCCATACTCTTTCATTATCTCAACATAAATTTTCTTAATCGGCTCATGTTTCACCACCGTATTTGGTCTCAATTGATGGGAATATTTTAAGCTTTGACGGAGAAAATGTGGGAAAAAGGACATTATTGCGGAAAAATGGAGGGTATGTTATACTGAAAATAGAAAACAGGCGGAGGATAGCATGTTTTTAACGCAAAAAAGTGGTGCAGCTAGTACTGCCTTGCATTAATTCTCGAGTAATCCGCACTTGCTATCCGCGCCATCTGCACGTCTGCAAAACTCACCGTAGCCACCACTACGCTTTCGTTTCGCAGACGTGCAGATGATGCGGATAGCAAGCACGTTTTAGTTCAAGATTAATGCAATGCAGTACTAGGATAATACAGTCAGGGCAATGCAATGTAATCAAAATGGTGCAGCTAAAGGAATACAGCCAAAGCAATGAATAGATACAGAGCGAAAAGCAATGAGACAGGAGGATAAAACAGATGGATACAACACGGTCAGATTATTTGTTCCGGGAATCATTGAAACGGATTCCGGGCGGGGTAAATAGTCCGGTGCGGGCGTTTAAGGCGGTAGGACGGACGCCATTATTTATCCAGTCGGCAAAAGGAAGCCATATTACGGATGTGGACGGCAATACGTTTATTGATTATGTATGCTCCTGGGGGCCGGGAATTTTGGGGCATGCCCATCCGGAAGTAGTCGAGGCGGTACAGAAAGCTTGTGCGGATGGCCTTACTTACGGAGCGCCGACAGAAAGAGAATGGAAATTGGCGGAGCTGATTCATGAGGCCATGCCGTCGGTAGAGAAAGTGCGTCTGGTCAGCTCCGGCACAGAGGCCGTAATGAGCGCGATTCGGGTGGCGAGAGGATATACTGGCCGGGATTTGATTGTCAAATTTAAAGGAAATTATCATGGGCATTCGGATGGTTTGTTGGTCAAAGCCGGTTCGGCGGCATTGACTACGGCGGTACCGGACAGTAGCGGGGTGCCAGCTTCTTATACACAAAATACTTTGGTGGCGCTTTATAATGATAAAGAATCCGTGCGGGAGCTGATGGAGGCTTATAAGGGACAGGTGGCGGCAATTATAGTGGAGCCGGTAGCGGCCAATATGGGGGTGGTGTTGCCGGAGGATGGCTTTCTGGCCTTTTTGCGGGAGATTACGGATGCTTATGGCTCATTGTTGATTTTTGATGAGGTAATTACCGGATTTCGTCTGGGATTTGGCGGTGCACAGGAATATTTCGGCGTGACACCGGATATGACTACTCTTGGAAAAATTGTTGGCGGCGGTATGCCTATGGCAGCTTATGGCGGCAGCGCAGAGATAATGGATAAAGTTTCGCCAGTAGGCCCGGTGTATCAGGCGGGTACGTTGTCCGGAAATCCGGTGGCGACTGCTGCGGGTATCGCGACACTTAAGATTTTGAAGGCTCATAAAGAGTATTATGAAAAGCTGGAACAGAAGGCCCGGCGTCTGGCGGATGCTTTTGCAAAGAGCGGAGAAAAAAGCGGGAGGCCGGTCCAGGTGAATCAGATTGGTTCGCTGCTTAGCGCATTCTTTACCGATAAGGCTGTGCGGGATTATGACAGTGCGGTTGGTGCGGATACCGGAATGTATGCTAAGTATTTTGGATGGATGCTGGATCATGGCGTATATGTGGCGCCATCCCAGTTTGAGGCCATGTTTGTATCAGTAGCACATACAGATGAGGAAATTGAGGAAACTTGCCAGGTGATCCGTGGCTTATAAATGAACGGAGTGTACGTATGGGAATTTATTTGTTGAGTTTAAGCCATAAAACCACGCCTTTGGAAGTCCGTTCACTGTTTGCTTATTCGGAAAAGGATAAAGAGCGTCTTTTGGAAGAATTGTTATCTTCCGGGTGGATTGATGAGGCGGTAGTGCTTTCCACTTGTAACCGAATGGAGATTTACTGCCATGGGACGGATGGCTATGATCGGGAAATCATTGATGATTTTTCGGAAAATTTGTCGGACGGGAGCGCTGATGATGCTTATGTGCCATCGAGAGAAAAAAGTGAAATCAGCCAGGTTTTGGAGATTATGGAACAGACGGCATTACGGATAGCCCGGACAGCCCAAACCGGGAAGCCGGAAACAGAAGAGGCCGGTGAAGGGAAGAGGCCCATTCAAAAGGGGCAGACGCTGATGGCGGGAATGCCGGAAACAGGGGACGACAGCGGAGAAAAGAGTACAGAGAAAGGGAATATAGGAATAAGAGGCGCGGAAGGAACGGCTGATGCGGATATCCGCCGTTATGTCCGGCGTTATTATGGGCGGCAGGCAGTCCATCATTTGTTCCAGGTAGCTGCCGGGTTGGACTCCATGGTGATTGGAGAGGATCAGATTCTGGGACAGGTAAAACAGGCTTATGAATTTTCGCATGGGCGGGGAGGATGCAAGACTTGTTTCCATACATTATTCAGAGATGTTGTCACTGGGGCGAAGCGGGTAAAGACCGATACCTTGCTTTCCAAGACGCCGGTATCTACAGCCAGCCTGGCGGTAAAAGCTGCCGAGGAACATTTGGGGGGATTGAAGGGAAAAAAGATCATGATTATCGGCGCTACCGGAAAAATCGGCAATATTGTGTTGAAAAATGTACAGGGGATATCCGGGCTGGAGGTTTTTGTGACTATGCGCAGCCATTCTTCTCCGGATAAATTGGGGCACGGAGTTGTCTGTCGGCAGATTCCCTATGAAGACCGCTACTTATGGATTGATCAGATGGATGTGATTGTCAGTGCGACATCCAGCCCTCATTATACCATAACCGCTTTGGCGGCGAAGCCTTATCTGAAGACAGATAAGGAGCGGGTGTTTTTGGACTTGGCTGTACCACCGAATATTGAGGAATGTGTCGGGGGACAATATTTTAATATTGAAGATATGTCCCGGCTGGCCAGGCGCAATAATGAGCGCAAATTGGCGGAAGTGGAGACAGCCAATCAGATCATTGAGGAGTATGAAAGCCGTTTTTATAAGTGGCTTTTATATCGGACATATGAAAGTTCTATCGGGGAACTGCGGGATTCACTGATTCAGACCGCGGGGGAAAAGGGACTGGAGGCTGCTGTCAACCGTCTGTTTTATCAGCTTCGGGAAGCAGGGACGGTTGAAGAGGCGGAAGCTTTTCTGGCGGTGGCAGATAAAGTGAATGCGGCTAACAGGAGGGCAGAGCAGGAACATCTTTCTGATAGAAGAAAGAAAGGAAAGAATGAACAAAAAGCATATTTTCCCCTGTTCTTTTCTTTGGAAGGCAAGAAGGCGTTGGTAGTAGGCGCTGGTAAGATTGCTTCCCGGCGGGCGTCGGTTTTGGCTGAATTTGGCGCGCAGGTTTTGGTTGTGGCGCCGGAAGGCATTTCCCAGATGGAGCATTTGGCTCAGAAAAATATGGTGTGTTGGGAAAAGAGGGTCTTCTGTGAGAACGATATTGAAGGGTGTTATCTGGTTATTGCCGCTACCGATGACACCCGGCTGAACGGACAGATTGTCGGCCTTTGCCATGAACGGCAGATATTGGTGAACCATGCAGGCGATCGGGGTCAGTGTGATTTTTATTTTCCGGGAATAGCCAGAGAGGGTGGTTTGGTAGTGGGAGTAACTGCTTCCGGAAAAGACCATCGGCTGGCAGGGGAAGTTACGGGGCGGCTGCAGTCCTGGATGAAACAGTTTTCTCAATAAATTCCCATTTTCGCGCAGTTCAGCGCAAGGCGCTGAACTTTCCCAGTAAAACAAAAAAATTACAGAGTGAAATTTTCTGTTTTTTCACATACTAAGACTGCAAATCATGCAAGAGGAGGTATGTGTGATGGCAGGAAAGAAAACCCGAAAGAATGGATTTCGCCTGTGGTTGATATGGACGTTTTGGCTAAGTCTGATTTTTACTGTGGGCTTTGCCTGGTATTATGTGCAACGGAAGATACCCAGCCGTTTGAGCGTAGTTGTTGATGAAGAGGAAAAAATTGAGTTTTCCCTGCCTTTTGATGTGACGCTTTTGAGCGACAGCGAAGAGGTGATTTTAGGAAGCGAGTCTGATATCCCTTCCGGAGAAATCCGGCTGAAAAGCGATGAGGCATTTTCTTTGTATGCAAAGAATTTGGGCAGCTATCATTTGGGACTGAAGTTGTTTGGAAAGTTTCCGTTTAAAGAGATTCAGCTCGACGTGGTAGACACCCATTATGCAGTTCCTTGCGGAGTGCCAGTGGGGATTTACTTAAAGTCTCATGGAGTGATGGTCATTGGTACCGGACGAATTCGCTGCCATAACGGCCAGGAAGCAGAACCTGCCTATGGCCTTTTGGAGTCCGGTGATTATATTGAAGCTATTAATGGGGAACCGTTGCGTGACAAGGAGGCGTTGATCAGCAATCTTAATCACAACGGCAGCCAGGAAGCCGTTTTGTTGGTGCGGCGGGACGGAAAAGAGATGGAAGTCCATATGACACCGGTTCAGGCCGAGGACGGCAGTTATAAACTGGGGGCCTGGGTACGGGATGATACTCAGGGTATCGGTACATTGACTTATGTGGATACCAATGGGAACTTTGGCGCTCTGGGTCATGGAATCAGTGATAGTGATACGGGTGAGGTAGTGGAAATAGAAGACGGCGCTTTATATGAGACGGAAATCATGGGGATTGAAAAAGGCTCTGCCGGAAGTCCTGGTGTGATGGCCGGAGTAATATATTATGGTCCCGGTTCAAAGCTTGGCGCGATTGCCGCCAATACAAAAGTGGGAATTTTCGGCAAAGTTAATGAGAAATTTCAAAATGCTATAACCGGGGAACCCGTGCAAATCGGATATCGGCAGGATGTGACGAAAGGCCAGGCGTGGATACGGAGCAATGTGTCCGGCGAGCTGAAGGATTATGAAATTGAAATCCAACGGGTTGATTATAACCCGATTCAGGAGAACAAAAGCCTGGTAATCCGGGTGGTGGACCGGGAGTTGCTCCGCCTCACCGGAGGAATCGTCCAGGGTATGAGCGGCAGCCCGATTATTCAGAACGGAAAACTGGTAGGAGCTGTGACGCATGTATTTGTACAGGATTCCACCAGGGGTTATGGGATATTTGTTGAAGATATGCTTCGGCATTGAATTGGGCGCCGGCAAGGATACGGAATAGAAGAAAATAGAAAGAAAGGGAACAGAAGAGGAGGGAAACAAAAAGGAAGAGAGGAAGGGAGAGGAAATAAAAGAGAGCAAAAGGAAAAAGAAAAACGAAAGGTTAGCGATCAAAGTCCGGCGGGAAGAGCGATGTCTTTTCCGGCTGGATTTTGTGTTTATGAAAAGGAGTAAAGCAGCAAAGAGGTGAAACGGAACGCAGATTAGTGGGTTTGAAGATTCGGATAAGAAATTCAGCATTCGCTATTTCCGCCCTCTGCACGCCTGCAAAGCTAGACGTAGGTACCGCTACGTTGCTAAGCGCCAGTGGCGCTTGTCCAGCAAGGATCGGAACGGAGTGTAGAACGTCGCTTTGCGGACGAACAGATGACGAAAATATCAAGCACTGATTATTTCAAGATTAATGCAACGCTGTACTAGGCGGATACCGAAAGAAAATATTGGCTGGATGGTTGTCAAATCGTACAAATAAAAGGTTTAATTGTACAAAGGAAAAACCGTGCAGCCTATTGCTTTTCCCCATGGCGGTCAGTTATACTTAAGATAAATGGCAAGAGCGATCCATTTGTCGTTGAGTAAAGGAACAGACAGAAAGATTATCCAGAGGAGGCGCTTTATGGGTGAAGGAAAAAAACCGGTATTGGTGGTTATGGCAGCAGGAATGGGGAGCCGTTACGGGGGGCTAAAGCAAATTGATCCGGTAGATCCGTACGGCAATATTATTATGGATTTTTCTATTTACGATGCAAAGGAAGCCGGATTTGAGAAGGTGGTCTTTATTATCAAGAAGGCAATAGAAAAAGAGTTTAAGGAAAACGTCGGAAGGCGTATCGAAAAGCATATTCAGGTTGAATATGTGTACCAGGAGATTGATAAGCTTCCCGCAGGCTTTTCCGTGCCGGAAGGGCGGGTAAAGCCGTGGGGGACGGGACATGCTGTTTTGTGCGGCAAAGATGTGATTGACGGGCCTTTTGCTGTGATTAATGCTGATGATTATTACGGGAAGCAAGCGTTTCGGGAGATATATCGTTATCTGGCTTCCCATGAAGATGGAGAAAAGTATCAATATGCCATGGTCAGCTTTGAGCTGCAGAATACCATGACGGATTACGGTTATGTGGCCAGGGGGATTTGCACGGTTGATTCGGAAGGCAAACTGGCCGGGATAAAAGAAAGAACCCATATTGAGAAAAGGGAAGGCAAAGGAGCATACACAGAGGATGGGGGTGTCAGTTGGGTTACGCTTCCGGGTGAGACATTGGTATCGATGAACTTGTGGGGGTTTACGGCCAGTATGGTGATGGAGTTAGAGCGGCGGTTCAGTGCTTTTTTGGAAGGAGAGGCTGTTCAAAATCCGTTAAAAAGCGAGTATTTTCTGCCTTCTGTGGTTAATGAATTGCTGCAGGAAGGCAAAGCGGAGGTTCAAGTGCTGAAAAGCCGGGAAAAATGGTATGGCGTGACCTACAAGGAGGATAAAGAGTCGGTTGTCCGGGAAATATGCCGGTTGAAGGAGCAGGGACTTTATCCGGAAACGTTATGGCAGGATAAGGCGGATGCTGCAGTTTAATCATTGACAGGGCATTGCGGTAAAAATCGTGATGCAGGCAGGCGGCAACGGCGCGGCAGGATACCGTACTGCGGTATAACAAGGGAAAGGACAGGAATCGGAATGGATAATGGCTGTGACAGAAGAATGGAGGCGGCAAGGGCATTTACGGTAAAAGGGCAAATCAAAGAATGCCGGCCATATGGAAGCGGGCACATCAACAATACATACCTTCTGATCTGCCAGGACGGCGAGCAGGAGCATCTTTATATTTTGCAGGAAATGAACCATGAGGTGTTTAAAAACATTGAAGGACTTATGGAAAATGTAAAGGGAGTTACAACATTTTTGCGCCGTCAAATTTTGGAAAACCATGGAGATCCGGACAGAGAGACATTGAACCTGATTCCCACGAAGGACGGGGAGGATTACTACCGGGACGGCCAGGGCGGCTTTTGGCGGATGTATATATTCATTGCCGGAGCTACATGCTATAACCTGGTGGAGAAACCGGAAGATTTTTATCAGAGCGGAAAGGCATTCGGACGGTTTCAATGCTTGCTGGCAGATTTTCCGGCCAGTGAATTGACGGAAACGATTCCGAATTTCCATCATACTCCCGCACGTTTTCGGGTATTTCAACAAGCAGTCGAGGAAGATGTCCGGGGAAGGGCTTCCCAGGCAGAGGCGGAGATCCGGTTTATTAGAGCCAGGGAAAACGAGATGGGGCTTGCCCTCCGGCTGCATCAGGAGGGGAAGCTGCCTCTGAGGGTAAGCCATAACGATACAAAGCTGAATAATATTATGATTGATGATGTTACCGGCCAGGCATTGTGCATTATTGACCTGGATACGATTATGCCGGGCTTTTCGATTTTTGATTATGGAGATTCTATTCGTTTTGGTGCCAATACGGCAGAAGAGGATGAAAAAGACTTATCGAAGGTGTCCTTATCCCTGCCTTTGTTCGATATTTATACGAAAGGTTTTCTGGAAGGCTGCAACGGCCGTCTGACCAGGCAGGAGATAGAGCTGCTTCCCTATGGGGCGAAAATGATGACTTTGGAGTGCGGAATGCGGTTTTTGACGGATTATCTTCAAGGTGATGTGTATTTCCATATCAGCCGGGAAAGGCATAATCTGGATCGGTGCCGGACTCAGTTGGCGCTGGTGGCTGATATGGAAAGAAAGTGGACGCAAATGCAGGCTATAGTGGAAAAACGTAATCAGGAAGGCATGGTTTAGAGATTATGGCTTTTTTTCCGAGAGGAGGCGGATGGAAAAGGCATATTCTGACGGAGTCATATGGGTTAGCTTTTTAAACTGCCGCGAAAAGTAATGGACGGAGGTATAGCCGAGCCGGTCGGAAATCTGGGTGAAATTCAATTGGTTGGTGCGGATAAGCTGTTTGGCAGTATCAATTTTCATCCAGGTAAAAAATTCAATGACTCCGCAATGATGAATTTCCTGAAAAAGCCTTTGCAGCTTGGAGCGGCTGACCAGGGTGTTCTGGCAGATTTTTTCAATTGTCAGTTGTTCGGTGATATGTTCTTCCATGTAGCGGATAATCCGGTTGTAGGTTTCGTTGGGACGTCCCAGCCGCGGCGGGTTGTATATGCGGGCAGGGACGGGAAGCGGACTGGCAAAGTAGCGGCGGTACAGGTGAATCAAAAGCTCTTCCAAATAATTTCCGATCAACTGTTCGGCCCCGAAAGCAGTTGAATCCTGGCTGCGGATAAGTTCTTCCTGATAGGGATCGTCCAAACGTCCATAGAAAGCATTGCGTGCTTCTATGATGATTTGGGCCAGGAGGGCGCTTTCCGTCTCCTGGACAGTCAAAATCTGGCCGCAAAAGGCTTCCATACAGGGACAATGGCATTCAAAGCCGATGACGACCAGACTGGGAGCGCTGCGGCCATTGGTGATTACGTTGTGAAATTCATTGGGCTGATGAAAGATAATGCTGCCTCTTTTCAGCGTGTGCCGCTTGTTTCCGGCGACAGCGTCGATTTCACCTTTATCCACGCAGAGTAGTTCCCAAAAGTCGTGGCTTTCGCCGGGAAAGGAAAAGTCGCTCATATAGTCGAAATAGTGGATGGAGATAATGCTGCGAATAGACAGGGCGGTTCGCAGGTGGGTATGTTTATATGCCATGACGGCCTCCTTGTTTGCGTTGCTTGTATTAAAGGATAAGCTTATTATACACGAACGGAAGGAGAATGTCATGTTAAATTCCACATCGGATGGACTGTTACATTTAAAGGGTTGCATTGTTACTGCTCACTGGTACCCAGCGAACAGCAATTCAGACCGTATCATTGGAGGGGGGATAAAGAATGGCAAAAGTCAAGGGGAGGGTTACGCTTCCCAGTGAGGGAAATTTTCTGGAAGAGACAAAGGAAATCATGTCGCGCTGGGGGGCAGATGCTTTGCGGGACAGTGATGGGACGAAGTTGCCGGAGGAGATTAAAGCTCTGGATGCGAAAATTTATACCACGTATTTCGTGGCCAGAGGGCATAATGAGTTTGCCCGGGAGCATATGGAGGAATGCCAGCAGCTCTATTTGATGAGCCGGAGAGTGACGGCTGTGGGGGAAACCGTGGAAATCCCGTTTATGGAGGGATATTTCGGCCAGCAGGTTGTTCCGGATTATGGGCATGATTGCAAGCACTGGTGGGAAGTGATGGACCGGACATCAGGGGAGGCGGTTTCTCCTCAAAACTGGGAGGTGGATGACGGACAACATGTGGTGACAGTAAAAAAAGCTCTGCCATTTCATGAATATACAGTATCTTTTCTTGTTTACGCGATTTGGGACCCTACGCAAATGTACAATCATATTACCAACAATTGGGGAGACAAGCCCCATGAGATTCCTTTTGATGTGCGTCAACCGGCTTCAGGCCGGTATGCGAAGGAGTATCTGATACAATGGCTGAAAGACAATCCCCGGACGGATGTGGTTCGGTTTACCACATTTTTCTATCATTTTACTTTGGTGTTCAATGAGCAGGCAAGGGAAAAATTTGTGGATTGGTTCGGCTATGGAGCTACGGTATCGGTAAAAGCATTGGAGGAATTTGAGCAGGAATATGGCTATCGGCTGCGGCCGGAGGATATTGTGGATAACGGTTATTACAATTCCCCTTTCCGGGCGCCTTCACGGCATTATCTGGATTATATGGATTTTGTCCAGAGATTTGTGGCAAAAAAGGCCAGGGAATTGGTGGCTCTGGTTCATGAAGCGGGGCGGGAGGCGATGATGTTTCTCGGCGATAACTGGATAGGGACAGAACCATATGGAAAGTATTTTTCGCAGATTGGCCTTGATGCGGTAGTGGGAAGCGTCGGTGGCGGTGCTACCTTGCGTCTGATTTCGGATATCCCCGGGGTGCGCTATACGGAAGGACGTTTTCTCCCGTATTTTTTTCCGGATACTTTTTATGAAGGAAACGATCCCTGCGCGGAGGCTCGGGAGAACTGGCTTAGCGCCAGGAGGGCGCTTATGCGCAAGCCGGTGGACAGAATCGGTTACGGGGGATATTTAAGCCTGGCATATTCGTTTCCGGAATTTGTAGACTATATCGAACGGGTAACGGACGAATTTCGTGATATTTATGACAATATCGGCGGCAGCCGGCCATATTGCGGCTTAAAGGTGGCGGTTCTTAACTGCTGGGGGCAGCTTCGTGCCTGGCAGGCATTTATGGTGGCCCATGCGCTTTGGTACAAACAGACATATTCCTATTTCGGGTTGCTGGAAGCACTGAGCGGAGCCAGTGTGGATGTAATGTTCTTAAGCTTTGACGATATTCGAAGGAGCGGGATTCCCGGGGACGTTGATGTGGTTATCAATGCCGGAGCGGCAGAAACCGCATTTTCTGGCGGACGGGAATGGCTGGATACTGAAATTGTGACCGCTTTGCGCCGGTTTGTCTGGCAGGGCGGCGGTTTTGTAGGAATCGGTGAGCCTTCGGCGGTTCATTTTGGCGGGCGGTTTTTCCAGATGTCGGATGTGCTGGGGGTTGATAAGGAACTGGGATTCAGCCTGTCTTCGGACAAATATTTTGTGCAGGCAGAAGTCAAGCATTTTTTGACGGAGGACCGGAAAGGGGCTTTTGATTTTGGCGAAAGCATGAAAAATATTTACGCCTTGTCTGAGGATACGGAAATTGCTGAGTTTTCCGACGGGGGAATTCATGTCAGCGCTCACAGCTATGGACGGGGAAGGGGCGTCTATTTGGCAGGATTACCTTACAGTCCGGAAAATACCCGGCTTCTCTTCCGCAGCCTGTACTATAGTGCCGGGCAGGAGAAAAGGATGAAGCGCTGGTATGCAGAAAATCCGCTTTGTGAGGTACATGCTTATCCGGAGTCAAACAAATATGCCGTGGTCAACAATTCCGAAAAGCCTCAGGATACCATAATTTATGATGGTACGGGGAAAGCCAGTCATGTTTGTCTTGAAGGATGTCAGGTGCTTTGGAAGAAAATGCGGTAAATCCATATAAAAATATCCTGATAGATGCGGACAGATATCCGGCAAATTAGATATGGTATTTTGCGATAAAAGCATCTATCTATGCAGTTTTACTATGAATAGCTTAATGTGCAAATATAAGGGTCAATTGTGCAAATATTTTTCTGTGCAATTTTACTATACTAATATAAGCCGATTTAAATACCTTGCTGTTTCGCTGAGGATGCTTTTTCGAGAGTGCACCGGAAAAAGCGGAGGCGTAGTGGTGATACGCTGAGCATTTTTCCTGTGTGCTATCGGGAAAGCAGACCAGCGAAACGTAAGATTGTTTAAATCGGGTTGTACTAGTACTGCCTTGCGGAAATTTCAGTGAATTCGGCACTCGCTATTTCCGCCCTCTGCACGCCTGCAAAGCTAGACGTAGGCACCGCTACGTTGCTAAGCGCCAGTGGCGCTTGTCCAGCAAGGACCGGAACGGAGTGTAGAACGTCGCTTTGCAGACGCACAGATGACGAAAATATCAAGCACTGTATTCACTGTTATTTCCGCAATGCAGTACTAGCTTTAGTAACTTAAGTAGGCGCCAGTTACCGTATCACTCATTATTGACGTAAGGTGAACGATACGGCATTCTGGCAAAACGGAATAAAGAGGAGGATGTATTGATGAGAAAAAGAATGATGGCATTGGTTTTGGCATCTGCTATGGCTGTCTCTTTGACTGCATGCGGCGGCGGACAGACGACAGGCACGACGGCTGCTCAGGAAGCGGCGACGGCTGCCCCGGCGGCGGATAACAGTCAGGGAGGCGCTGCGGAACAGGCAGGAGACGGAAGCGGCCTGGTTTATTGGTCTATGTGGGAGGCGACGGAGCCTCAGGGGCAGGCTATTCAGGCGGCGGTAGATCAGTTTACCGCGGATACGGGGATTTCCGTAGATCTGCAATTTAAAGGCCGTACAGGTATCCGTGAGGGTCTGCAGCCCGCTCTCGATGCCGGGACGAATATCGATTTGTTTGATGAGGATATTGACCGTGTAAATACTACCTGGGGGCAGTATCTGATGGATCTTGAGGATTTGGCAAAAGCGGTTGATTATGAAGCTACGGCGAATGCCGGCCTGATGGCTGCATGCCGTGAAGTTGGCGGCGGCACATTAAAATCGATTCCTTATCAGCCGAATGTATTTGCTTTTTTCTATAACCAGGCTATTTTTGATGAGGTTGGCATCACTAAAGCACCGGCAACCTGGGCAGAGCTGGATGATGCTTGTGCAAAGATAAAAGAAGCGGGTTATACGCCGATTACCTGTGATGATGCTTATATTGTCTGCATGTTCGGTTATCATATGAGCAGGCTGGTGGGTGAGCCGAAGACAGAAGAAATTGTAAAGGGCGGATTGTGGGATGACCCGTCAGTTACGGCTACGGCGGAAGCCTACGCGGATTTTGCTGATAAAGGTTATTTCTCCGAAACCATCGCTTCTAATGTATGGCCTGCCGGACAAAACCAGGAATTAGCTTTGGGAACGGCGGCGATGTATCTCAATGGTTCCTGGCTGCCTAACGAAGTTAAAGATATGGCGGGAGACGATTTTGTTTGGGGATGCTTCAGTTATCCGGAAGTAGAAGGCGGAACGGATGGGACAGACGCCGCCAACTACGGCGCGCAGGTTCTGGCTATCAATAAGGATTCCCAGAATGCAGAGAACGCATTTAAACTGATTTGTTATATTACGCAGGGCGAGTTTGACAAGATGCTGTCGGATTTATCCGTAGGTATTCCCGCTGATTCTAATAATTCCGAGTGGCCGGAACTGATTGCCTGCGTAAAGCCGGTGATGGAGAGTATGAATACCCGTTATCCGTGGGCGGCAGGCGGAGAGGCCAATGCAGATATGACTCCGATTATCAAGGAGAATTTCCTGAAACTTTGCGGCGGAACCATTGATGCTCAGGGCTTTGTGGATGCGCTGAAGAAAGCGGGGAATTAATTTCGCGACGAAAAACGCTCTGCTTTGGTTGCTGAGTGCCAGTGGCACTCGTTTAGCAATGGCCGGAGTGGAACGTAGACGGCAACACGGTGTGGGCTTGTTCACTAAGCTCATTGCATTCGCTAAGTGAGTCAATGCCTGCGGCAGAAAGGAAACATGTCGCTGAAGCGGCCCGCCGCAGGCGGAGAATCCTGCAAGGCAGGATTCTTTGTTCTATGCACAGGCCCGCGTATGGAAATTTGCTGCTGACGCAGCACGCGGGCTGCGCGACGAGCAGGGGAAGATGGCTCTTCCCTACTCGATCCATAGGAAAGTGCTCCTGAAGTCGGATTCTTTTTTCACGAAAGGGGGAAGCAGCATGAAGCGCAACAGAGGTATGATTGTCTTGTTTCTGGCGCCGGCGGTTTTTATGTTTACGGTTATTTTTTTGTACCCTATTGTCAGAACAATTATGATGAGCTTTTTCAAGATTGACGGTATTACTGATCCGTTGGCAAAATGGCAGTTTACCGGCCTGGACAACTTTTTTAAGCTTGCCAATACCAGCCTGTTCCGCATTTCCATGTGGAACCTTTTCCGAATCTGGCTGGTGGGCGGGATCATCGTTATGTCCCTGGCCTTGCTGTTTGCGGTCATTATTACCAGCGGTATCCGCTTTAAAAGTTTTTTCCGTGCGGTGATTTATCTGCCTAATATTGTCAGTGCGGTGGCATTGGCGACGATGTGGCTTCAGTATGTGTACAGTCCCAAATTTGGTCTTTTAAAAACCGTATTCAGCCAGTTAGGTTTTACATCTTTGGCTAAAATCCAATGGCTGGATAATGATCATAAATTTGCGGCGCTTTTGCTGGCATATTGTTTTGGGATGGTCGGATACCATATGTTGATTTTTGCCAGCGGGATAGAGCGGATTAGTTCAGATTATTTCGAAGCGGCAACGCTCGATGGCGCCAATAAAATCGACCAGTTCCGTTACATTACCCTGCCGTTGCTGAAGGGAGTATTTAAGACCAACATTACCATGTGGAGCGTGACGAGTGTAGGCTTTTTCGTATGGTCCCAACTGTTTTCCACCGTTACCGCAGATACGCAGACCATCACTCCTATGGTGTATATGTATATGCAGATTTTCGGGGCCGGCAACAGTGTGACCGAACGGAATTCCGGTCTGGGGGCGGCTATCGGGGTGATGCTGAGTATTTGTGTGGTGGCGATTTTCTGGGTGTGCAACCATTTGCTTAAAGATGATGACCTGGAATTCTAAAAAGGAGGGAAATTATGGCAAAGGAGAAAAAATATCGCGAACCGATAAATTGGAAAAGAGAGTTGCGTCTGGCTCCGGGATATCTGATCTTGCTGATTTGGATTTCCTTCACTTTTATTCTTCTAGGATGGGTGCTGCTGGCAAGTTTTTCCACGACGAAAGAGATTTTTTCCAATAAGCTTCTGGCTTCGGGGATTCACTTTGAGAACTATATTAAAGCCTGGGTGAATTCGGATGTGGCAGGGATATTCAGAAATTCCCTGATTTATTCCCTGATTTCCTGTGTGCTGCTCATTGGCATTTGCGCCCCGGCGGCGTATGTGCTGGCACGTTTTATCTTCCCGGGAAACAAGCTCATCCAGACCGGCCTTGTATCGGCGATGGGCGTCCCGGTGGTGATGATTGTGTTGCCGCTTTTTGGTATTGTAGCCAATATGGGCATTCTCAATCATGTGATGAGCAACGCGGTTTTATTGATTTTTCTGTATGTCGGGATTAATGTTCCCTATACGACGATATTTTTGATGACGTTTTTCAGCAACCTGTCACGAGCCTTTGAGGAAGCAGCCGCCATTGACGGATGCCCGCCGACCAAAACATTTTGGCTGATAATGCTTCCCATGGCCCAGCCAGGGATTATTACGGTGACGATTTTTAATTTTATCAATATTTGGAATGAGTATTTTATTTCTTTGATATTTGCCAATTCGGATCAATTGCGTCCGATTGCCGTGGGATTGTATTCGATGATTAATTCGATGAAATACACAGGTGATTGGGCGGGGATGTTCGCAGCGGTAGTAATTGTGTTCCTGCCAACGTTTATATTGTATATCTTCCTGTCAGAAAAGATTATCGCCGGAGTTACCGGAGGCGGGGTGAAAGGATAATATCAAAAGGACAGCCAGGAAACAGGCAGCCTGAAACAGGGGCGGATGCAGCTCATATGAGCTGCATCCGCCCCTGTTTTTATGTCATAGGAGAGTGCGTCCTGTGACACAAAAACGCTCCGCTTAGGTTGCTGAGTGCCAGTGACGCGTTTTGCGGATTCCATAGGAAAGTTTGTCCTATGGAATAAAAGCCTTCCGGGCAGGAGTCTTTGTTCTGTTGCCAGGAAGTGCATAAAAACTTTTGTAATTTTTGAAATAACAGTTGACAAATGGAAAAAAATCGGTTATTATCTAGTTAAAGTTGTTGAAACAAAAATTAATAACTGTTGGTTTAACAAAAATGAAAAGGAGAGGGATTATGATTTACACAGTAACGCTGAATCCGGCACTGGACAAAACGGTTGAGATTCCGTCATTTACGATTGACAGTGTGAACCGTATCACGGCTATGAGGACAGACCCGGGCGGAAAAGGAATCAATGTTTCCAAAGTAATCAGCAAGTTTGGGGGGAAGAGTGTTGCCACAGGCATTCTCGGAGGGGCTACAGGGAATGCAATCAAGTCCATGGTAGATAAACTTGGGCTGGAATCCAGTTTTTGCTTTACTGAAGGGGAAACCCGCACCAATTTAAAGGTGGTAGATCTGGTAGGCCATACCAATACCGATATCAATGAGCCGGGCCTGGTGGTTACGGAAGAACTTTTGGACGGGATGCTCCAGGAATTGTTGAGTAAATTGCAGACGGGGGATATTGTGGTCCTTTCCGGCAGCCTTCCCAAAGGGGCGCCTGCGGATACGTATTATACCTGGGTAAGCGCCTGCCAGCAAAAGGATGTCAAAGTTATCCTTGATGCCGACGGAGATTTGCTGGCGGCAGGAATTAAGGCTTCGCCGTATTTGATTAAGCCGAATAACCATGAGCTTTCACGGTTGTTTGCCGAGACGCTTGAGACACCGGAAGAGCTGGAAAGCGCAGCACATAAATTGATGAAAAAGCATGGCATTGCCAAAGTTGTGGTATCTATGGGCGGTGCAGGGGCGCTTTATGTGACGAAGGACAGGACGCTTTATGCAGAGGGTCTGAAGGTAACCGTGGGAAGTACCGTAGGGGCAGGAGACAGCGTGGTGGCGGCCTTGGCTTATGCAGAAGAGAAAGGGATGAGTCTGGAGGAGACGATTCGTTTGTCTATGGCAACCGGCGCCGCGAATGTCATGTGCAGCGGGAGCCAGGCGGCAGAATATGAGGTTATCGAAAGCCTGATCCCCAAGGTGGTATTCCGTTCCCTGTAAAAATTGGTAAGAGCTCAGATAGGTCTGCGCGTTTGCCGCGCTGACCGTACGATATCGTGGTGGCTGCAAGCATCCGGCTCATCGCGTAGCGATTTTCTATGGCCGGATGCGGTAACAGTTCACATAAAAGAACACTATTTGTTGTTGCCATAACAGGCAATAATCAGTTATGATAAGAAAGGAGTTTTGAAATGAAAGCAAAAGGTGTAAGGTTGCATGGGGCAAAGGATCTGAGGCTGGAGGAGTTTGAGCTTCCCGAGATTACCGATGACGAGATTCTGGTGAAAGTAGTTTCGGACAGTATTTGCATGTCTACTTACAAATGTGCCATCCTGGGGGCGGAGCATAAGCGTGTCCATGATGATGTGGCAGAGCATCCGGCGATTATGGGCCACGAATTTGCCGGAGATATCGTGAAGGTCGGAAAGAATCATCAGGATACTTTTAAGCCAGGGATGAAATTTACTCTGCAGCCGGCTTTGAATTACAAAGGGACGATGTGGAGCCCGGGCTATTCCTATGAATTCTTTGGCGGGGATACCACTTACTGCGTAATACCGGCTGAGGTTATGGAGTTGGGATGTCTGCTGGAATATAAAGGACGTGCTTATTATGAGGCTTCCCTTGCCGAGCCTATGTCTTGCAGCATCGGTGCTTTTAATGCTGCTTATCACACCCAGATGGGAGTATATACGCATCAGATGGGGATTAAGGAAAATGGCAAGCTGGCGATTATGGCCGGTGCCGGCCCCATGGGTCTGGGCGCGCTGACCTATGCGCTGCATCGTGATGTTCGTCCTTCCATGGTAGTGGTCACTGACCTGGCGCAGGATCGTCTTGACCGGGCGGCGCAGCTCTTCCCGCCGGAAGAATATGCGAAAGAGGGAATAGAGGTTCATTTTGTCAATACCGGTAAATTTGATGACCCGGTAGCGGAACTTTTGCGGATTTCCGGCGGTACCGGATATGATGATGTCCTTTGTTATGCGCCGGTGGCTTCCGTAGTGACTCAATCCAGTGCTATTTTAGGCCGTGACGGCTGTTTGAATTTCTTTGCTGGTCCTACGGACAACAAATTCAGCGCTACGATGAATTTTTACGATGTTCATTATAACTCCACTCATGTTATGGGTACAACTGGTGGGAATACTGCTGATATGATTGAATCTTTGGAGCTGACTGCTGCTAAACGAATTAATCCGGCAGTTATGGTAACTCATATCGGAGGTTTGGACGCGGTGGCGGAAACAACCTTGAATCTGCCGAAAATTCCTGGCGGAAAGAAGTTAATTTATACGTGGCTCTCCATGCCGTTGACAGCGCTGACTGATCTGCGTGCAAAAGGAGAAGAAAATCAAGATTCCCGTTTGATTGCTTTGGCGGATATTGTTGATGAGCATCAGGGATTATGGTGTCCGGAAGCGGAAGAATATCTGCTGGCAAATTTTATTAACGAATAACTGGTACCAGGACTCCGGTCTGCCGGTTTTCTGGTACAGACCGGAGGTGTATTTTGGATTCTATGGAAGCACGCAGAAATGCGATTGTTGAACTGATCAACGAAAACGGAACGGTCAGTTTCTCCCAGATAAAGAATGCGTTCCCCAACGTGTCGGAGATGACGTTGCGTACCGATTTAAGACAGCTTGACGGTACGAAACAGATTGTGCGGATTCACGGGGGAGCCAAATCTGTCCAGGTTATTGTTGGGACTGATGATTATTTAAGTAAACGATCTGTCCGCAATATTCCGGCTAAACAAAAGATTGCTGCAAAGGCGCTTTCCCTGCTGCGTCCGGATACCACGATTTTTGTGGATTCCGGAAGTACGACTACCATGCTTGCCCATCAATTTCCAGATCAGTCCAATTTGATTTATACTACAGGTTTAACCTGTGCGACGGAGCTGGCTAACCTGTCCAGGCCGACAGTGATGATTCCGGGGGGCAAATTAAATCGTTACAGTCAGAGCGTGTGTGGAATCAGCGCGGTCAAAGAGCTGGCAAGAGTGAATTTTAGCCAAACATTTCTGGGGGTTACCAGTTACAGTTCCAACACGGGTTTTACCTGTGGCATCAATGACGAAGCGATCCTGAAGCAAACGGCTATCAGACAGTCTGAACAAATTATTGTATTGATTGATTCTTCCAAGATCGGGGTGAGGAGCACCTTTTGTATCTGCGGGCTGCCGGAAGTGGATATTGTGGTTTCTGACGGGAACTTGCCGGAAATATTTTTGGAAGAATGTAGTAAGCATCATGTGACTGTTTTATGACCACAGGAGCTTTAAAGGGTATTCGAATTTGTCAGAAGATCAGTTCCTCATTATTCCGATAATGCGAGGGAGGGATTATCTTGAAGAATTACGTACAACGTTTTGGTAAATTTTTATCCGCGATGGTTATGCCCAATATCGGTGCGTTGATTGCATTTGGTTTTCTTGCCGCGCTGTTTATTGACACTGGCTGGATACCGAACAAGGGTTTTAACAGTATGGTAGGTCCTATGCTGACTTACCTGATTCCTGTTTTGATTGCCTCTACCGGCGGAAGAATGATCGGTGGCGACAGAGGACGTGTAGTAGGCGGTATTGCAGTTATCGGCGCGATTATGAGCAACACGGAGATTACTATGTTGATGGCGGCAATGGTTATCGGTCCGCTGGCAGGTTTCTGCATTAAAAAATTTGATGAAGCTATGGATGGCCATATGCCGGCGGGCTTTGAGATGCTGATCAATAACTTCTCCGCCGGTATTATGGGTATGCTTTTGGCCATGCTGGGCTATTTGGTTATCGGTCCGGTGATGAGTGGTATCCTGCAGGTTATGTCTACCGGAGTGAATATCCTGGTGGACAATGAAGTACTCCCGCTGGTGGCGGTATTTATCGAACCGGCGAAGGTGCTGTTTTTGAATAACGCGATCAATCACGGTATTTTTACTCCGATAGCTACCGCTCAGGCAGCAGAAGCGGGCAAATCGATTATGTATATGCTGGAACCCAATCCAGGTCCGGGTCTTGGCGTATTGCTGGCTTACATGTTTTTCTGCAAGGATAAGGCGACAAAGGATTCTGCCCCAGGTGCGGTGATTATTCATCTGCTGGGCGGCATTCATGAGATTTATTTCCCTTATATATTAATGAATCCGCTGGTGCTTATCGCGCCTATTGCCGGAAGCGTTGTCGGGATCTTCTGGTTTAACATGACCGGATGCGGCCTGGTAGGCCCGGCGTCCCCAGGCTCCATAATTGCTTATTTAATGATGGCCCCGGGTTCCGATATGCTGAAAATCATTGTCGGCGTGCTGTTGTCTGCAGCGGTTTCCTTTGCTATTGCGTCCGTTTTGGTAAAAATGGCGGGAGGAAAGAGCCTTGAGGAAGCGCAAAGCGAGATGGCGGCCATGAAAGCCCAGGCTAAGGGAGAAGCGGTTGTGCCAGGCACTATCGAAAAATCTTCCGAGATTAAGAAAATTGTTTTTGCTTGTGATGCCGGTATGGGTTCGTCAGCTATGGGTGCGACGAAATTCCGCAATCGCATTAAAGCAGGACGCCCGGATATTACCGTTACCAATACTTCGGTAGATAATATTCCGGCAGACTGCGATATTGCTGTTGTGCAGGCGACTTTGGCTGACAGGGCGAAGAAATCAGCGCCGCAGGCACAGTTGATTACTATTGGCAATTTCCTGGCAGATCCGGCTTTGGATGCCTTGTATGTGCAGCTTAGCACCGGTGATGCGCCGGCGGCGCCGGCTGGGGAGAATACGGATATCGTCATCCCTGATGTGCCGATTAAGAAACAGGTAATTATCAAAGAAGGCGTTCATTTAGGATGTAAGCCGGTGAGTAAGGAGGAGGCTATCCAGGCTGCCGGTGAGATGCTGACGAAGCTGGGTTATGTGGATGAAAGCTATATCGGCGCTATGCAGGAAAGGGAAAAGCTGGTTTCTACCTATATCGGTATGGGCGTGGCGATTCCTCATGGAACCACCCAGGCTAAGGGGACGGTAAAAAAGACTGGTATTGTATTTTTCCAGTATCCGGAGGGGGTTGATTTTGGCGCCGAAAAGGCGGAGCTGGTATTTGGCATTGCGGGAATTGGTGATGAACATCTGGATCTCCTCAGCAAACTCTGTACGCTTCTTGAAGACCCGGCTCGTCTGGAAACTTTAAAGACAACGGATGATGTCGATTGGGTATTGGAACAGCTTGGATAAAGCGAAGAATCCTGCAAAGCAGGATTCTTTGTTCCAAACAGGATTCTCTGTTCCGGCAGGGCGGCTGCGATTGCCGCCTTACTGTTTTACTGTTCGGACGGATGCATTCCCAAAGGTATGCTCTGGAAAAGTTTCCGGGTTTACCTGAGCAGTAAGTTGCTGTTCACTCCCATGCCAAGCGCCACGCTGCTTGGCATGGGGGATGCACGTAATGGTAGCGAAGTTACTGTTCACACCATGGCTAATCACTCCGCTGATTGGCCAGGGGCAGATATCATTATGGGAGCAAAGCATATGCCCCATTGCCGAAGGCAGTTTAAAATGGGCATATGCGGTTACGTTCACAGGGTACCTGTGAACAGTAACTAGCGAACCAGGCCACCATGAATTTTTAAAGAATTGGTTGACAAATATTGGCTCAGTGGTTATAATATACATGTTGTCGCGATGGATAGGGGATATTTGCCATGACGATAGCAGGCAGAAGTGGCGGAATTGGCAGACGCGCACGGTTCAGGTCCGTGTGGTAGCAATACCTTGTGGGTTCGACTCCCATCTTCTGCACGGTGTGGCGCAAAGCTGGACGGATAAAGTTCTGGTTTTGCGCTATTTTCATATCATGACGCTGCTAATTGTCGCAGGCGATTGAAAACGGGCATATGCAGTCCTGCTTTCAGAGAACGGTGAACAGCGATAAAGATACGGCGAGCGGCAGGATGACGGGAAGAAAGGAGAAGGCCATGGGACAGCAGGTGGTTCCCGGCTTTTTAAGAGAAAAGCTGAACAGGCAGTATGGAGAGGATACGGCCGCTAAGATTTTTGAAGGCTATCAAAAGGAAAGGCCGGTTACGATTCGGGTAAACCGGATAAAGACCGATTTGGCGGCGGTAATGGCCGATTTGGACGGCGAGGGGGTCCGATACCAAAAAGTCCCCTGGTATTCCGATGGGCTGATTGTTGAAACGGTGAGAGAGCTTGCGCTTCAGAAAATGCCTGTTTACAAAAACGGGGAGATTTATTTACAGAGCCTCTCATCGATGATACCACCGTTGGTGCTGGAGCCTGGCGAGGGCGACAGCGTGTTGGATATGGCGGCGGCTCCGGGAGGAAAGACGACTCAGATAGCAGCCCTTACCCGGAATATGGCTTCCATTACTGCCTGTGAAAGAAATAAAATCCGCGGAGAGAGGTTGCAATACAACATAGATAAACAAGGGGCTTCCCGGGTCTGTGTGTTGATTACCGATGCCAGGCGGCTGGATGATTTTTTTTCTTTTGATAAAATTTTGCTGGATGCACCATGCACGGGCAGCGGGACATTCTCGCTGAGCCAGGGTGGTTTTTCGGGTTCATTTACGAAGGCATTTTTGAACCAATGCACGGCTTTGCAGGAGGGTTTGCTGAAAAAAGCCTTGAAACTGCTGAAGCCAGGCCATGAAATGGTGTATTCGACTTGTTCAGTATTGGAAGAGGAGAATGAAGCAGTGTTAAGACGGGTGCTGCCCCAGGCCAAGGCAGAAATCGTCCCTGTTCAGGCAGAGCGTTTTTCGGGGGTTTCGCTTCTTCCAGCCACGATCCCCGGGGTTCTCTGTATTTGTCCGGATAACTTATATGAAGGCTTTTTTGTGGCAAAAATAAGAAAAAGGTAACAGTAACGTCAAAGGCCGCATGGGGGGTTACTGTGAAAGGGTTGAACAGTTTTGGAAAAAGAAATAATGATGAGAATACTTAAAGACCAATGGAGGGAACTATGCTGACATTAGAAAACGTGTCCTTTGAAGTACAGGAGGAAAAAGGACAGAAGGAAATTATTCGGGATATGAACCTGACTATTGACGATCATAAGTTTATTGTGATTACAGGTCCAAATGGAGGCGGAAAATCTACTTTGGCAAAATTGATTGCCGGAATCGAGAAACCTACATCAGGAAAAATCTTTTTTGAAGGTACAGATATTACGGATATGGGTATTACCGAGCGGGCAAATTTGGGAATCAGTTTTGCATTTCAGCAACCGGTGCGATTTAAGGGAATACAGGTGCTGGATTTGATTCGGCTGGCTGCAAAGAAAAATTTGAGTGTGGCAGATGCATGTGAGTATTTGTCAGAAGTGGGCCTTTGTGCGAGAAATTATATCAAGAGGGAGGTCAATGCCAGTTTATCCGGAGGGGAACTGAAGAGGATTGAGATTGCTACGGTGCTGGCACGGAACACAAGGATGTCCGTTTTTGATGAGCCGGAGGCAGGAATTGATCTTTGGAGTTTTCAAAATCTGATTCAAGTGTTTGAGCGGATGCGGGAGAGTACGGCCGGGTCTATTTTGATCATTTCCCATCAGGAGCGGATTTTAGCTATCGCCGACGAGATTGTGGTTATTGCCGATGGGCGGATAACCCGCCAGGGAACCAGGGAAGAAGTGCTGCCTTCTCTATTGGGAACGGCTTCGGCAGTAGATGCCTGCGGGAAATTTTATCAGGGAGGAAAAGGAAAATGATCGACCAGATACAGCAAAGAATATTGGAAGAGGTAGCTGATCTTCATGAGGTGCCGGAGGGCGCTTATAATATTCGGACTAATGGCCAGATGGCCGGGAGGAATACGACAACAAATATCGACATTGTTTCCAAGATCGATGTCAGCGGTATTGATATTCGGATAAAGCCGGGAACAAAGCATGAAAGTGTGCATATTCCGGTAGTATTAAGCCAAAGCGGTTTAAAAGAAATGGTTTATAATGATTTTTATATCGGAGAAGACAGCGATATTGTGATTGTGGCCGGCTGCGGCATCCATAACTGTGGGGATCAGGATTCGGAACATGACGGAATTCATCGCTTTTATGTGGGGAAAAACGCTAAAGTCAAATATGTAGAGAAGCATTACGGGGAAGGCGACGGACATGGAAAGCGCATTTTGAATCCGGGCACCGAGGTTTACATGGAGGAAGGCAGCTTCATGGAAATGGAGATGGTTCAGATCAAGGGTGTGGATTCCACGGAAAGAAAAACCATTGCTCAGTTGGCGGAGGGAGCCAAGCTGATTGTTCGGGAGCGTTTGATGACTCACGGCAGCCAGCATGCGGTCAGCGATTATATCGTGGAATTGAACGGAGCTGGCGCCAGTGCGGATGTGGTATCTCGTTCCGTAGCCAAAGATGAATCTTATCAAAAATTCAATTCCCGCCTGGTGGGGAATGCTCCCTGCAGTGGTCACACAGAGTGTGATGCGATTATTATGGGAACGGCGAAAATTTTGGCTGTTCCCCAACTGGAAGCCAACAATATTGATTCGGCCTTGATCCACGAGGCAGCTATTGGTAAGATTGCCGGAGAGCAGATTATTAAGCTGATGACCTTGGGATTGACCGAGGAAGAGGCAGAAGAGCAGATAGTTAATGGATTTTTGAAGTAACCCTTTTTCATTCATAGTGATGCCGAGAAAGTGGTATGGGGGGGTACTGTGAAAGTCCTGGACGGCAGCCATGACGAGAGCAAGCTCGCTTGTATCGAATCATGGCTGCCGTCCAGGCAAGCCGGTATGAGCCAAGTAAGGTGATAGCCTGAAGTGCGAATACTGGCGGCGATTGCGTAAAGGCAAAGCCGGAGTATTTGACTTTTATAGGGGGGTCGGTGCAACGCCAAAGGTCGCATGGAAGTTTACTGTGAAAGTCTCGAATCCTTTCTGTAAGTCTGCGCACTTGTTGCGCTGACCGTACAACGCGTCAGAATGCGTTTTTTGTATTCTGTGTGCATCCGCCGCAGCGAGTAGAAGGTGCTTCTGTAAAGTGCCAATTTGATATTAATTTCTAAATTATTCGAATAATTTTATACAATTTGAAAATTAATAAAAAATATTAATTTTTTTAAAGAAAAGTATTGACAAAACAAAGGGTATCTGTTATTATAAGTACAACAACACAGAGAAGAAAAACAAAAGAATGTGACGGGAACATTCAAAGAGAGGTTTTTAAAATTTATGAAAGGAGGTACGGACCGCCGAAAACATAAGTCTCGTTCCTATTATCTACAGTGTGAAGAGATAATTGGGAACATAGGAAAACGAATCTGCCCAAGTAAGTGCCAAGATGAGTGAATATATCCAAATATGTTGTTGAAGAGTGGAATGCTGGTTTTGCTGTATGACGAGAAAGTATAGTGAGGACAGAAGGTTGCCACATCTGATAATACAGATAAAAAATGTGAATTGGAGGAGAGCCGGTTGGCAGGGTTGCTTGAAGGGCAGAGGGAATAACTTCATATAGAGCAACAAAAAGACAAAAAGCAGCGGTGAAGAGGGAAATTACCGTTGCCGATAAGAGAAAAGGAGGTACAGTCCAGTGGACAGCGTTCATTAGTGCCGGATATCAAGAGAGAATGAGCTTGATATCCGGTTTTGTTTTTGTGGAATATCCGGAAAAATGCCCTCTGGAAAAATGCCCCATCGACGCGGGCAATTTGAAATAGGCATATGTGGTTGCGTTCACAGCATTTTGCGAACAGTTACCTATATGTTTCACATCTATAGGCCCTGCAAATCAAAGAGTGGGGTATATTCTTCTTTTGCACTGCTTCTTTTTTGCATAAAACCTTGCTCCAAGCCCAGTTCGAGGGCAGTTTTCACAACTTTTTCGTATTCATAAGAGGTTATTCGCCGGTTGATTTCGGGATGGATATTACTTTTATAACAGGGTGTGTATTGGCTTAGCAGGCTTAAATAAAACTGGTTTTGAGGCAGGTTTTCAGCTATCCAGCGAAGCAGTTGCAGCGAATCATCTCTATGGCCGGGAAGAACTAAATGGCGGATGATGACTCCCTTTTTCATGAGAGAGACAGAATGGCCACCGGGGCTGGTTACGGATGAAAATTGAGGCGCGCCGGATTGGACAATCATCTGCGTGATTGCGCGGGAAGCTACGGAGAAATAATCCGATACGCCTGAATATTTAGAAGAAAGCGCTGAATCATAATATTTCAGATCAGGAAGCCAGATATCAATATAATCTTTTAATGCCTGGACGGTTTCTGTCCGTTCATAACCGCCGCAATTGTATACAATAGGAATTTGCAGACGATGTCGGACTAAATCCAGGGCAGATAAAATTAGCGGCAGATAAGGAGTGGCAGTGACAAGATTGATATTGTGGGCGCCTTCTTCCTGCAAGCGCAAAAAAATATCGGACAGCCGTTGGATGGTCAGGGATTTGCCAAAATTTTCGTGACTGATGGGATAATTTTGGCAATAGCAGCAATGCAAAGTACAACCACTAAAGAATATGGCGCCGCTGCCGCAAAAACCGCTGATGCAAGGTTCTTCCCAGTAGTGTAATTGGGCTTTGGCGGCTCGGACAGAAGTGCCGCATTGACAAAATCCGAGTGATTTTTTACGGTTGACACCGCAGCTATGAGGGCAGAGACGGCAACTAATGAAGGCATTTTCGGAGAGAAGTGGGGGGTGGAGAGGAAGAGATTTTTGCATTTGACAACTCCTTTGTTAAGCGTTGGTGGATAGACCGCAAAATTACAGATATAACTTGCCGGTTGGATTATATCATGTTTTTTGTGCTCCTTCTACTGTAAAAAACAAAAAACCATGATATACTGGTCAAGAAGGTTGCTTTAAAGTAACAATTTAATCAGAGAATAAAAGAAAGGAGACACAGGTTATGCCGGTTTTTCGTTTGAATCCAGAGGAAATCAGTTTTCCTGATCCGCAATTGGCAGAAGAGGAAGGGCTTTTGGCCGTTGGCGGTGATTTGAGCGTTGAACGGCTGTTGTTGGCGTATAGCAATGGGATTTTTCCTTGGTTCAATCCCGGTGAGGAGGTATTGTGGTGGTGTCCCCATAGGCGGTACCTGATTTTTCCGGATCAGATCCACATTTCCCATTCCATGAAAAAATATTGCAGAAAGCATCAAATTCAAATTCATTTAAACCGGGATTTTCAGGATACCATGCATCGATGCCGGATGAAACGGGAGGCACAGGAAGGCACCTGGATTGGCGATGAGATGGAGAAAGCGTATTTTGCCCTGTATCAGGCAGGATTTTCGGTTAGTGCGGAGGCTTATACGGACGGGGAGCTGGCTGGCGGGCTTTATGGAGTATCAATAGGAAAATGCTTTTTTGGTGAAAGTATGTTCTCAGACAAGGCAAACGGCTCTAAACTGGCGCTGATAGGTCTTTCGCAAATCCTGGAAAAAAGCGGTTTTTGTTTTATTGACTGTCAATTCCATACAGAGCATTTGGAGAGTATGGGCGGGCAGTATGTGGAGTGGAATGAATATTGGCGGCTTTTGCGTGGAGGAGTGGAGCTGTTTTAAGAATGTAAGCAGTAATGGATTTTATTCTATCATGAGGAAGGAGAGTCCACTCAAAGAACAGATTTGCAAGATTACAGATAGGGTAGCATATCAGGTTAGGAGATATTTTGAGTGGCAGAATACTATGTCTATCAATATCAGTGTAAGGCTGCCATGGCATATGGATGGGTGGAACGGCCATATTTGTTCAAACCCGGCTGCCAATGTGTACTGTGCCGGACGTCATTCCTATCCGGGAGATATGATTGGCGGGAAGAAGGATTTGCAGACAGAAACGGAATTTGCCGGAATGCCTTGTTCGGCTTTGGATTCGCCTCCGCCTTGTGCTTTAAGCTGCAATGCTTTTGGCCAGGAAAATATGTATTGTTTGATTGATCCGCCAGTTTGGTTCAAAAGAGCAACGCCTAAACGGATAGAAATTCCGCCTTCGACGGTTTGTATATGGAATTATGAAGGGATGTATACGGATGAAGTGACCGATGCAGGGAAGGATAATCATAAGTATGATAATGACGGGCGTAAGGCCAATGCCGATAATTATTTTGCCCAGTTGACGGCAGGAGGCACTTTGCTTGTGTATTATGCGAATTATAGCAATCCCTTCAGTGATGATGAAGGACAGTGCTATGTGATTGTGGGGATTTCACGGTTGAAGGAGCCGCCGGGGGAAGCGCTTTTTTACGATGGGGTAACAGAAGAGGAGAAGAAATATTATGCAAACGGGCTGGTATGGCAGAGGACGCTGACGTCGGCATATCCTCAGGAGGGATTGCGTATTCCCTATGAGAAATACCGGGAAAAGCCGGAAATTTTGGAGAAGATCCTCTATAAACCGGATAATCCCCGTTTATTCAAATATGCAACCCGCCAGATTCCCGATGATGATATGGTCAATATTGTTGAGCGTTTTATTGGGATTGTGGATGTTTTATCGGGGATTGACGATAAGACATGCAATTGGACAGCGAAGAAAGCATGGCTGATTGGGCTGTTTAACGAGCTTTGGAAGCAAAGGGGGGCATATCCGGGATTCCCGCAGGTGCTTCAGTACCTGGGACAGCCGGAACTGGCGGAGAGGTATCGGAAGGAAAGCAGAAAAGGAAAAAGCACGGAAGCATACCAGACGATCAAAAAAGAGATTTTTGCGAACCCTGCAGTCAGCCGGGCAATCAAGCTTAAGGGGAGAGAACGGGCGGATTTGTTGTTTGAGCTGCTGCCAAGATTCAATTTAACCGTAAAACAGATTGAATCGTTGATGGATCAGGAGAGCAGCGCCAACGGGGTGACAGCATCGGGAAAAGAGATTTTGGAGAATCCTTATCTTCTCTGTGAACAGTACATAGGAGACGACGCGGATGATCAGATTAGTTTTTATCAGATTGATAATGGGGTGCTCCCTTCGCCCGAATATGGGGTTGAGCCGTTAGCGGCGGCGGATTCGGCATATCGGTTCAGGGCTTTATGTATCGAGGCGTTGAAATGGGATAACACCAACTCTTTTACGCCTTCGGAGCGTGTGCTCAATCTGGTGGGCGACCGGATCCGCGTGATGCGGGATTGGCGGAAAAATACATTTACCGAAACGTATTTCGAGGTAGATGAGGAAATCCTTTCCGGCGGGATAACCATGAAAACAGCCGGGGACGGGAAACGCTATCTCTACCTGAATGAAGTGGATGAGGACGAAAAGCTGGTAAGCCAAGTGCTGAAGCGGTTGGCGGACAGGCCAGAGATACGCTTGACCCAGCCGGTTACGGAAAAGCATTTTTATGAAGAGCTGTTTGAGGAACAGTCCCCGCTTTCCGGGGAGGAGGAATACCAGCAGGCAATCCGCGGGCAGGCTCAGGTGTGTGCCGGGCTGTTCAGAAAGAGCCTGTGTGTGATTTCCGGGGCGGCCGGGACGGGAAAAACGTCATTAATCAAGTCTTTGATCAAGCAGATAAAACGAACGGACGGCGAGGGGGCCATAATCCATTTATTGGCGCCTACAGGCAAGGCCGCCGAGCGCATCCGGGAAAAAGCCAGCTATCCGGCCAGCACGATCCATTCCCTTTTGGCTGCCAGCGGGTGGCTTGTAAACAATCATTGGTTCAGGCAAAGCGGCGGGAGTGTGATAAAGGACGTAAATACGGTTATCATAGACGAAGCTTCCATGGTAGATTTGCATCTTTTGGCCACTTTGTTCAGAGCGATAAAATGGAGTAATGTGAAGCGCCTGATCCTGGTGGGCGATCCTAACCAGATTCCGCCTATTGGCCGGGGAAAGGTATTTTCCGATACAATCGAGTGGCTCGGGGAAGAATATCCCCAGAACCTTGGCTGTCTTGCTTTTAATCTCCGGCAGATGAAAAACCGTGTGATGGGCACAGGGAATGGGATTGTCACTCTGGCTGATATTTTAGTGCAGGAAAAACTGGATAAAAGAGATATGGATAAAGCCTGCCAGGAAGAGATTCTCCGAAAGATTCAGGAGGGTGGAGCCGTTGATCAAGACCTCAAGGTCTATTATTGGAATAGCCAGGATGATCTGGAAGCATCGATAAAGAAGGAACTGATTGCTGATTTCCATGCTTCCCCGGACGGGACAGATTTAGCTGCAAAATGGATAGACGTCTGCGATATTCCCGGCAGTTATAACAAAAATCCGTCCTGCTTCCAGATGCTTTCGCCTTTCCGGGGCGAAGAATACGGAACGGAAAACCTCAATAAAAGCTTACAGGCTTTGCTGAACGGATACAATGCCAGCCGTTGGCAAATCGACGGAATCGCGTTGTATGACAAGGTGATCCAGATAATCAACCGGACAAAAACCAAACCGATAAGCGGCTACAATTTTCATACAAGAAAGCCCGAAGCGGCAGAAATTTTTAACGGCGATATGGGTTTTGTATATCCTGATACGAGGGATAAACGTTCAAAAGAGCGATTTGTAGTAAAGTTTAAAGGTAAAGAGCACCATGTGGTCAATTACGGAAAAAGCGAATACAAAGGAAGGACGTTCAATGAAAAGCCGCTGGACAATCTGGAGCTTGCGTATGCGATTTCTGTCCATAAAGCCCAAGGAAGCGAGTTTGACACGGTTTATCTGGTGCTGCCTAAGAAGAAGAGTATGACATTATCGATGGAGCTTCTCTATACTGCAGTTACCCGGGCACAGCAGAAGTTGGTTTTGTTTATAGAGGGCAATATTTCTACTATCCAAAGCCTGACCCGGCCTGAGCGTTCTGCCGTACGGCGTATCAATTCTTCCCTGTTCCGTTTTAAACCTCTTCCGCAGGAATTGTCTTACCTGCCGGGCTGGTATGAGGAATACCGGGTAATCGCTACGCTGGAGGATTATTTTGTGCGTTCCAAATCGGAAGCGATGATTGCCAACGCGCTTCATGCCACGGACTTGGACTATTATTATGAAAAGCCGCTGTTCGCCCCGGATGGTTCGATGTATCTTCCTGATTTTACGGTTATCTTCCAGGGGGAAGAGTATTATTGGGAGCATCTTGGGATGCTGGATCAGCAAAAATACCGGGAGCGATGGGAGAAGAAAAAACGGTGGTATGAGAAGAATTTTCCAGGACGGCTGTTGGTTAGCCGGGAGGGGAACGATCTGAGCAAGCAGATTAAAGAAATTTGCGTGGAGGTTTTTGGGGTGTATTTATAAGCGGATATGAAAGTTCAGGTAATTGAGGAAGTTTCCGGCAGCGATCGGCATATGTACAGAGAAAATGAGAGAGGGAAATTCTGTGGAAGTGTTAAAAAACTTAGGAGCTATTACAACGGACGAAAGCATTACCTTATTTTGGGATAAACCGGAGGATGCCCAAAAGGGTGACAGATATCGGATATTTTTAAATCGGGAGCTGATTGGAGGCACAGGTCAAACCTTCTATATGGTCACGGGATTGGATTCGAATCGGCTCTATTTGGTGGAGATAAAGCGGGAACGGGAGAAAAAAGAGGAGGTATTAGGGGACATCGTGTGTTCCACAAAAAAGGAAAAGGAGAAATTGTGGATTACGGACAGGCTCTACAATGCCCTGGGCGATGGAAAGACCATAAATACCAGAGCCATTCAGAAAGCCATTGATGACTGTGGATCAGGCCAGGCGGTCTGCATTCCCAAAGGGGTTTTCCTGACAGGAGCTCTCTTTCTCCACAGTGATATGGAATTGTATCTTGAAGAGGGGGCTGTGCTTTTGGGGACGGATAAGGCGGAGGATTATCTTCCGAAGATTCCCAGCCGTTTTGAGGGGACGGAGCTTTCTTGTTACAGCAGCCTTTTAAATCTGGGGCATTTGGAACGGAATGGCGGTTATAACTGCCGGAATGTAGTGATTGGCGGAAAGGGCACGATAGCCAGCGGGGGAAAAATTCTGGCAGAACGTGTTATTGGGCTTGAGCGGGAACGGATGAGGGAAGAGCTGGAACAAATGGGTGACAGGATTCAAGAGTGTGAGAATGAGGATACCATTCCCGGCAGAGTGCGGCCGAGACTGATCCATTTGTGTAATTGCCAAAATGTTACCATATCCGGGCTGACCTTGAAAAACGGGGCCTGCTGGAATGTCCATATGATTTATTCGGATCAGGTCATCACCAATGGCTGTACCTTTTATTCGGAGGGCGTGTGGAATGGGGATGGCTGGGACCCGGATTCATCTACAAATTGTACAATTTTTGATTGCAGCTTTTATACAGGAGATGATTCCGTTTCTATAAAATCCGGAAAGAATCCGGAAGGAAACGTGATTGAAAAGCCCAGCAGGGGTATCCGGATTTTTAGCTGTAAAGGCATGTCGGGCCATGGAATTACCATCGGAAGTGAGATGTCCGGCGGGGTGGAGGACGTGTATATCTGGGACTGCGATATGAGCAAATCTCTTTACGGAATCGAGATAAAAGGTACAAAGAAGCGGGGCGGCTATGTACGGAATGTGAGAGTGAGGGACTGCTGCCTGTCCCGGGTTCTGTTTCATTCCGTAGGTTACAATGATGATGGGGAAGGAGCTCCTGTGCCGCCGGTGTTTGAGGGATGTTCTTTTGAAGATATAGAGGTGAAGGGAAGATATAGGGATCGTGAAGGCAGATGGAGTTCTTGCCAGGCCATTGAGCTTTGCGGGTTTGATGAGCCAGGTCATGAACTCAGGGATATTTCGTTTCGCCGGGCCAGGCTGGGAAGCGGGGAGGCAGGAGAAAAACAGACCATCTCCCTGGCACTGTGCAGCCACATTACTTTTGAGGATATAAGTGTGGTTTGAAAGCAAGTGATATAAGAATGAATCTTTTAAACAAAAAGGCGGCCCGGCCGGAAAAGGCCCATGCTATGGCACTCTGCCCGGCATGGGCTTTGGAAACGAAGCATCCGGAAAAACGCGCCAATGACGCGTTTTGTCGGATTGGTCAGCGATAGTATTTTTGCCTCTAGTACTGCATTGCGGAAATAATGGTGAATACAGTGCTTGATATTTTCGTCATCTGTGCGTCTGCAAAGCGACGGTGTAGTGGTGCCTACGTCTAGCTTTGCAGGCGTGCAGAGGGCGGAAATAGCGAGTGCCGAATTCACCGGAATTTCCGCAAGGCAGTACTAATTATTCAGCTATTGCTTTCCTTTTGCTGTTAAGGGGTATTGGACACTAAATCATCCAGAGAAGCAAACCGGTATCCCATTTCCTCCCATTTTGTCAGCAGTTCATCCAGGATCTGTCCGTTGGTTTTTGATGTGCTGTGCAGAAGGACAATGGCTCCGGGATGGATACGTCCCAGAAGCTTTTTAAAGGCTTCTTCCTTTGTGGGCTGTTTATCTTCGTACCAGTCCACGTAGGCCAGGCTCCAGAAAAAGGTGTGGTAGCCCAGTTCTTTTGCCATGGTTAAGTTAGCCTCGCTGTATTTTCCCTGGGGAGGCCGATAGTATTTTTTCATGGCCTGCCCTGTGGTTTGTTGATATAATGTTTCTAAATCAGATAATTCTTTTTCAAAACTTTCTTTGGTCGAGATTTTCGACATATCCGGGTGATGATAAGTGTGGTTTCCCACGTTGTGCCCTTCCGCAATCATTCGCTTGACCAGGTCAGGACTGGTATTTAAGTAATTGCCTACCAGAAAAAAAGTGGCCGGGGCGTTATGCTTTTTCAGGGCATCCAATATTGCGGCAGTATTGCCGTTTTCGTATCCGGCATCAAAGGTCAGATAAAGGACTTTGTCTTGGGTATCCGCAACATAATGGGCATTAAATTGCTGAAGGTAATCCGAAGTCGCGTTGCCGACCGGAGATTGGCCTTCCTGCTGGAAGCTCAATCCCCAGTTGCCGTCTGCAGAGGCGGCCGCAGAGGCCGGGTAAGTAATATAGGCCAGCCAGTGTCCCAGGAGAAAGGACAGCAGGAATAACAAGCAGGTTTTGGCCATGGTTCTGGCTTTGTGATGAAAGCGGCGTTTATTGTGGTAATCATGGATCATGGGAATGTACCTGTATATGTATTGTTGATAATATATATGGAAATTGTAGGGGGATTATGAGTTATTTGAGCGCAAGCTTGTGGCCATCATGCATCCGGATATATTTATTGGCCTGTTCATTGTTATGGGACGAAGGTTTTTGCTGTTTTTAGGTCAGGCAGTTCCGTGTTCCGGTATCGCAAAGCTGGAAATGCTTTTTTCGGGACTATGGGAGATCTGCCGGCCAGCTTCCGGTGATTGTTAATAATGGTCACATAGTACATGGTTCATAAATCCAAGTCCTGGAAATCAATCCAGAAATCATTATATATATTGGCTTTTATCCTATCCTGGAACGTATAAGTTTTTACACAAAAATCTTTTTGCTCTAAATAATATACCAGCACAGTCTGGTTCCGTGGGTTAACGATCCAATATTCCCGCACTCCGGATTTTGAGTACAGATTCAATTTATAGATAAAGTCATGGCTGGGGTTGCCTGGGCAAACAATCTCGATAACCCAGTCAGGGGCGCCAGAGCATCCTTGATCGTTAAGTTTATTGCTGTCGCAGACAACGCTTATATCGGGTTCCACGATGTTTTTTTCATTACCCGAAGAGAGGTTGACGGCGAAAGGGGCTGGATAAACTCTGCAGATCCCTTTTTTAGAGCGGATGTAATCACGGATGGTTGCGGAAAGTTCCATTAAAATTGCCTGGTGAATCCGGCTGGGGGGCCGCCTGGTAATAGATCTGGCCGTCAATCAATTCCATACGGATATCTTCTGGGTTATTATAATAATCTTCTTCGGTATATGTTTTTTTCTGTAGTAATGCCATAAAGAAGCCTCCTTTGGTTTTTGCTTATCGCCGATAATTTCATATGGCCTTTCCGGCCTTTTCAGCCTTCCGACCATCTTCCCCATACAGACGATATTATTATATCACGATTTTTCGGGATTACTAATAACTTTTCCATTGATTCTCGAGATTATGTTTTCTTTATCAGAATCTGTCTCTATATATTTTATAATATCCCTGGGTTGCATTTCCAGAATACAACAAAGCCGGTTTAAACTATCCAGAGAAATTGTAGTATCTCCAACTTTAAATTTTCGCATAGTCTCTTGGCTAAAAATTCCCGTTTTTTTTGCCGTTGTGGTATTAAAACCTATCCTGGCAAGTTCTTTTATTATATCTATTTTATATTGCAACATTTTGATTACCACCTTTTGTTTATAGCGTACCTTTATCAGTGAAAAATGTCAAGAAAATTCTCTGAAAATCGAGATTTGCTATCAATTATCACGGAAAACCGTGATATAATAGTATCATCAAGAGGAGAAAGACCAACTATTAAAAGTCGCAAAAACCCCGGTTTTTCCTGGGAAAAACAAAAGTGTCGCTTAACTGCTAGTTAAGCGACACTTTTGTTTTCTCAAATATCTAAAAATTTCTATTTTCATAAGCGAATCGATTATATCACCTTTTTTTATCAGCGTCAACCGCATCCAATTTCCTTTTTTAGCAGGAAATGCAATAGAATTTCTTAATATACCGTCGCTTAACTAGCAGTTAAGCGGTTGCTTTGAGCAGCAAAGGGGGCAGAAGCAATCTGGTACTTACTGAAATGCCCTGAAGGGAATGAGGAAGATTATGTGGAAGAGTGGCAAAAAGCCATAAAACCAGACGGTGCAGGCGGGCTGCAGGAAGTGCGCTATTTCCAATATCAGCGCATGATGCGTTATGGGGGCCAGTGGCATTTGGAAAAGAGGGCGGTCCTGCCTGGGTGCATTTTTTTGTGCGGCGAAGAAAAAGCAGTATTCCGGTGGCAGGTAAAAGTGGAAAAAGAAAATGAGGGGATTTCCGTTACCTCTTGTGAACCGCCTTATCTCAAATGCTTATGCCAGGAAGGCAGCTTGGTGGAGATGTCCAAAGGGATCATCAAAAACGGAGTATTGGATATAACGGGCGGGCCTCTTCGGGGAAAAGAACAGATAGTAAAAAGGATTGACCGGCATAAGAGGATGGCGGAGATAGAGATTCCTTTTGATGGCCGAAACCAGCGGATTATGTTGGGGCTTGAGATTTACCGGAAATTAGGATAAGCCGATTTAAATATCTTGCCAGACCAGCGAAATGTAAGGTTATTTAAATCGGGTTATACAAGGATAGGCAGGAGAAACAGTGGCAAGTAAGGACAAACAGGATTAAGGCCCGGGTTGCTGAAGCATTGGCACAGGAACCAGGGGCTTATGGTCATATTGGCAGAAAAGGTCACAGGGAGCGTTAAGCTGATCCTGTGATATGGCGAAGCATGCCTGGAAATGATGAGGCGGTTGGCAAATCATGTCCTGGTTCTGGTACCTAAGGAAGTACAGATTAAATCACCATTTCCTTAGGACCTCCGGCGGATGCGCACGGATTTGCAGGGAAAAAGCTGCTTCGTAGCGCAAATCCGGCGAGGGAAACGCTTTAATCAACGTTTTCCTATATTTCCAGTTACAATGTACATGGATAAAAACAGGGGGACGCAGGTATGTGGTATGTAATCCAAACCTTTAACGGGGAAGAAGAAAAGACTGCCGATATGGTCAGAAAAACTATCCATTCTTGCAATGTGAAAGATTGCTTTGTCCCTAAAAGGGAACGGATGAAAAAATTCCATGGATGTTGGAATAAAGTGGAGGAAATTTTGTTCCCAGGGTATGTGTTTCTTCTTCTGGAAAAACCGGAGAAAGTGTATCAGGAGCTAAAAAAGGTTCCCATGCTGACGAAGCTTTTAGGGCGGGAAGGGGATTATTTCTTTCCGCTGGATGAAGAAGGGGAGAGGCTGGTCAAAAAACTGGGAGCGAAAGGGCATAAAGCCGCGTTGTCCAAAGTGTTGGTAGAGGAAGGAAAACTGGTCAGGGTTATTGACGGGCCACTGAAGGATTATGTAGGGAATGTAGTGAAAGTGAACCTGCATAAAAGGGAGGTGGTGGTGGCAGTAGAATTTATGGGCCGGCGGATGGAATTGAAATTGGGGGTGGAGATGGTTGGGGCGTTTTGTTGAAATATTTCCAGAGCTATTATACATGGGGAAGAAGTGTTGTCATATAACTTTTTGATAGGAGATTTAAGGCAAATATGGGAAGAAATTTTTGTTTGTGTGCTGGAGAGTGGTTTGACAGGATTAAGGAAGCATTGATTAAATTATTACTTAAAATCTCTGGATGATGTGCACGGATTTACAGAGTAAAATGCTGATTTGCGGCGCAAATCCGATGAGGGAAATACTTACATTAGCGTTTCTTTAATTATATCAAAATCAAAATCTGAAGGAGATAATTCTACGGAGGGCACATAAATGAAATCATATAAGACGTTGTTAAATTCTTTATCGAAGGATCCTTCTCTGCGGCAATTAACGGATGACGAGATAGAAAAATTAAGAAGTGTATTTCTCGCAGCATTCCAGGATCTTGTTTCCTGCTGTGAAAAATATGGCCTTACCGTTATGCTTATTGGAGGGACAGCTATCGGGGCAGTGCGGCATCAAGGATTTATCCCATGGGATGACGATTTAGATGTTGCCATGCCCCGTAAAGATTTTGAAAAGCTAAAAGAAATATTTGAAAAAGAATTGGGAGAAAAATATATATTATCTTCACCTAATTATAAAGGTAATGCGAATAACCGGTTCCCTATGATGATGGTTAAGGATACGTTGCTTGTCGAAGCCGGAAATAGTCTGGAAATTGAATTGGCTAAGATAAAAATAGATATGTTTATTATAGAAAATATTCCTCAAAATCCTATATGTCGATATGTTAAAGGAATTTGGTGCTCGTTGCTGATGTTTATGGCCAGTTATGAAGAAACCTATGAATGGCAAAATGACGCTTTTAAACAATATATGTGTAAGACAACAGAAGGGAAGAAAGTTTATTACCGGCGGATCAGGCTGGGCAGGTTCTTTTCTTTTTTTTGTTTCCAGAAATGGATGAACCTTGTGGATTCAGCATGTCAATATAAAAAGAGTACAAGTTTGATGGGCATTCCCTCCGGGAGAGGGCATTATTTTGGGGAAATCCGGCCGGCAAAAACATTTTTACCGGTATCAAAAGGCATGTTTGAAGGGATGGAAGTAAACCTTCCCGGCGACCCGGATGACTACATCCGGAATCTTTATGGTGACGATTATATGACCCTGCCTCCTGTTGAAAAGAGGGAGCGCCATTTTATTATGGATATAAAATTTAAGGGTGATGAGTAATGGCAAATATAGGATTATTAATTGCTGGAGGTTCTGGAAATCGGATGCATCAGGATATCCCGAAGCAGTTTATTACGGTCAATGAAAGGCCAGTCATTGTGTATACGCTTGAGGCGTTTGAAAAGCATCCGGAAATTGACGCGATTGCTGTTGTGTGTATCGAAGGCTGGGAGCAGGTGCTATGGGCTTATGCTAAGCAATTTAATATTACAAAGTTAAAGCATGTCGTTCCTGGTGGTAAGAACGGACAGGCATCGATCCGTAACGGGGTATACGAATTGGAAAAATATTTTGATGCGGAAGATATTGTCCTAATCCATGATGCGATCCGGCCTATGGTTTCTGCTGAGATTATCTCGGATAATATCCGCGTGGCGCGGGAGTTTGGCAACGCAATAACCGTTATCCCCTGTGCGGAAGCGATGATACGGACGGAAGACGGTATCGCGTCTGTGGGGAGTTATCCGCGTGACCGGCTAAAAAGGACCCAGACGCCGCAAGCGTTTCATATTGGGGATATTTGCGATCTCCATAGAAGGGCGCTTGAGGCTGGTATCATCAATTCTGTTGCTTCTTGTACGCTGAAGATAGAGATGGGCGAACAGGTATATTTCTCTGTTGGTTCCGAGAAAAACATCAAATTGACCACGGTGGAAGATATCGATATTTTCAAAGCGCTTCTTGCCGCAAAGCGCTCGGATTGGCTGAAGGATTAACACTGGCTGAAGGATTAGCATTGGCTGAAAGATTAACATTGACTGAAGGATTAA
This sequence comes from uncultured bacterium, assembly GCA_947383005.1. Classification (GTDB taxonomy): domain Bacteria; phylum Bacillota; class Clostridia; order Lachnospirales; family Lachnospiraceae; genus Brotaphodocola. The sequence goes on from CANDBT010000011.1 coordinate 42,133, forward strand.
CGGATGAGTATTTATGATAGTAAAATATGGATTTCTGACCTTGATGAAATAATAGGAACGCTGCCGGAGTTAAATGAACTGGCAGGGAAATCGATAATGGTTACAGGCTGTACGGGGTTGATTTGTTCAGCCGTTGTTGATCTTTTTATCCGCTGGAACGAGATGCGGAAGGAGAAAATTACAGTTTTGGCAGCAGGGCGAAAAGAAAGTAAGATAGCGGAACGCTTCTCTCCTTACAGCAAAGAAGACTGGTTTGTTTTTGTTCCTTATGATGCCGCATCTGCAGAAAACAGGTTAGAGCTGCCATGTGATTATATCATTCATGGCGCCAGCAATGCCTCGCCAAATCGAATTGTTCAAGAGCCTGTGGAAACTATGCTCAGTAATTTTATGGGGATGAAATATCTCTTGGATTACGCGAGGGAGAAAGAGATAAAACGCGTTCTTTATATTTCCAGTTCGGAAGTTTACGGAAAAAAAGAAGGAAATCAGCCATATCATGCAGGCGAATATGGCTATATTGATTTGCTGAAATCCAGAAATTCCTATTCTGTTGGAAAATGTGCGGCGGAAACGCTTTGTGTGTCTTATGCAGATGAATATGGCGTGGAGTCGGTTATTGTCCGCCCGGGGCATATTTACGGCCCGACGGCTGTTTGCTCTGACAACCGCGTGTCTTCTGCCTGGGTGTATGCAGCAGCTCGTGGGGAAGATATTGCCATGAAAAGCGACGGCTCTCAGATTCGAAGTTACTGTTATTGTCTTGACAGTGCATCTGCAATATTGAAGGTTTTGCTTAAGGGGGAGAGTGCCTGTGCCTATAATATTTCTAATCCTGAATCGGTGATTAGTATTAAAGAAATGGCGGAGATATTGGCAAAGTCCGCAGGTGTGGAAGTGAAGGCGGAATTACCGACAGAAGAAGAAAAGAAAGGGTTTAATCCGATGAGTAATTCTTCGCTAGATGGGACAGAATTACTGGGGCTTGGTTGGAGGGGATTGTTTGGCGCAGAACGTGGGTTTTCCCATACGGTGAGTGTATTGAAAGATTTAGTTTGCAAGATATAAATCATTTTGGAAATTATTGTTTATGTAGCATGCTTAAGATATTTTTTATAGAAATGCAAAATGAATACTTATTTAAATAGGGGGAATTAAATTTGAGGGAGATAGATTCATGTTATTTTTGCTCTACATCTTATCAACTTTTTTCTACATTATCTTTAGCTGCTGAACGAAAAGAAATTGCTGATTTGTATATAGTTCCGCGATTTTCAGGATCGATACAATTTGCTGAAAGAATAAAGAAGATAGGTATATTTCGTAGTGTAGAAATAATTAATGCTGACAAAATTTGCGGAAAATATATAAGAGGCGGACCGGGAATTATGAATCACATACAAATTGCTAATTCATATTTGTATGTCAAAAACATTGCTGAAATTATTTTGCTTCCGGGAGTTAAGTATAATAATCTTTTTTGTCCATCAAAAATGTATTTTTCAAGAATGGTACAATTATATTACATAAAGATGAAATGGGATTTTAATATGTACTATTTTGAAGATGGCATTGGCACTTATTGGAATAGTAGGGCATATCAAATAAAAAAGCCGGATGAGCTAATTAGAAAATTTCTGTTTGGAAAAAAGTCGATAGATACAGGATTTAAACGCTTTGTTTTTTCATCAGATATTTATCGTTTATTAAACACAGATAATGATAATGAAGTCGAGGAAATGCAAAAATTTTGGGCGGATGAGTCGGGAAAAAATATAATGAATTATATTTTTAATACTTCAGATAAAATGGTTATTAATGAAAAATTAATTATTTTAGATCAGCCAAAGGATGAAATATTAAATCTGACAGATATAAAATTAATCAATAATTTATATCGCTCATTAATAAAGCGTGTAGGATTTAATAATGCTATTATAAAACAGCATCCAAGAAATGCAGAAAAAGAGATTGATCAAGTGAAATATTTTACGGAAGCTGGAGTACCTTTTGAGATTTATTGTATGAATATGAATATGGATGAAAAAATAATTGTTGCATATTCCAGTACCGCAGTAGCGACACCCAAATTACTATTTAATCAAGAACCTAAAGTAATTGTATTAACCAAGCTTTTTCGTCCTAAAACAGGAGAAAAAAACTTATTTGAGGACTATTTTTTAGCCGTTAAGAATTCTTATTCTGATCCGGAAAGATTTTGTATTCCGGAAAATATCGAGGAGTTGAAAGATATTATGAAAAATAAGAACATTTTTTCGTAGCTATACTCGAGAGCATACTTACTTGCCAAATGATTAGGTATATTCTAGGGAAATTCAAGTGGCATATGCTTTTTGTCCGATGCAGGTAGGAAAATGCCTCGTTTGAACTTTTACATAATTATACCAGTAGGATTAAAAATTTATAAGAAATATGATGGGGAAAAAATGGCATTGACATTAATGTATATAACGAATAATCCCAAAGTTGCCGTAATTGCGCAGAAATACGGTGTGGATAGGATTTGGGTTGATTTGGAGATAAAAGGGAAGCAGGAGCGGCAGAAAAACATGGACACCGTAAAGTCATGCCATAGTATTTCTGATATAGAGAAAATTGCGCCATTACTGTATGGTTCGCAATTAATGGTCAGGGTTAATCCATGGGATGCGGGATCGGAAGAAGAGATTAAAGAAGTTATTCGGGCAGGGGCTCAGATTGTTATGCTGCCGATGTGGAAAACACCAGCGGAGGTTATTTCTTTTATCCGCGCTGTTGGCGGGAAAGCTAAGGTTATGCTCCTGCTGGAAACCAAAGAGGCTGTGGATTGCCTGGATGAAATTTTGCAGATAAGGGGCATAGATGAAATTCATATTGGTCTAAATGATCTTCATTTAAGCTACAAGAAAATATTTATGTTTGAGCTTCTTGCCGACGGGACGGTAGAGCAGATTTGCAGGAAAATAAGCCTATCTGGGATTCCATATGGGTTTGGGGGGATCGCAAGGATTGGGGAAGGGATGATCCCCGCGGAAAAAATTATCTTGGAGCATTATCGGCTGGGTTCGACAAGGGCAATTTTATCCAGGAGCTTTTGCGATACGGATAAAATAGAAGATATTAGCCAAATTGAATCTTTATTTGCGGTAAATATGAAAAAATTAAGGGAATGTGAAGCGTCCGCACAAAAAGCAGGGAGAAAATTATTATGGGAAAATAAAATTGAAGTAGCACGGTGCGTGGAGAATATCGTAAAAATGAAAAGCGGGAGATACTTATGCAGTTAAATAAGGAAATACTGAAAAGTTTACGGGAAGAGTTTGGGGATGCGTTTTACTTGTTGGATTGCGGGCAGGTTAAAAATAATTATATGGAATTAAAAGAGGCGTTTACGGCTGCTTATCATAAAGTGGATATTGCGTATTCTTATAAAACAAATTATATCCCTAAAATATGCAGCATAATTAACCAGCTTGGTGGCTTTGCCGAAGTCGTTTCCGATATGGAAATGGAGATTGCTCTGAAAGCCGGGGTGTGCCCCAATAAAATCATTTGGAACGGGCCGTATAAAAACCCCCTTAAAGTGGAAGAACTTTTATTGCTTGGCGGAACGGTTAATATGGATTCCATTAGTGAAGTGGGGCTGGTTCACAATATTGCCAATAGGTACCCTGACAATATATTTAATATTGGGATAAGGGTAAATTTCCCAATTAACGACCATGTCCTGTCAAGGTTTGGCTTTGATGTAGAAACAGAGGATTTTAAAAAGGCATTGCATCTGATAGAAAATACATCTAACCTCCATTTTGCCAATATCCAGTGCCATTATGCAACGAGAAGGCTTGAGACATGGGAACCGCGGGCAAAAGGGATGATTAAGATTTTGGATAAACTGAATATTCTGCCAGATAGGATTGATCTTGGAGGTGGGTTGTTTGGCAAGATGGAAGAGTCTTTAAAAGAACAATTTGATTCAGAAATCCCTACATATGCGGATTATGCGAACGTAGTAGGTGATGTGCTGGCAAAAAGATTTACAAATGGTTCTGGCAGTCCATCCCTTATGATTGAACCGGGTACGGCATTGGTTGGTGACTGCATGAAATTTGTATCTACCATTTCAAATATAAAAACAGTAAGGAAAAAACCAATTGCGACTTTATTAGGGAGTATTTATAACGTAAATCCTACATTAAATACAAAGAATCCGCCTATTGAGATTTATTCAATGGGGAACCCGCAAATATATTATGAAGATTTGGACTTTGGCGGGTTTACCTGTATTGAGTCAGATTATATTTATAAGCATTATTGCGGAAAAGCAGCAGTTGGTGACATGGCTGTATTCAGTGACGTAGGTTCGTATTCTGTTGTATTAAAGCCGCCATTTATCTTGCCTAATTTTCCTATAATCGGTGTAGGCCATGGGCAAACCGAAGTGCTGAAACGGGCGGAATGTTTTGATGATTTGTTCTGTACTTACAAATTTTAGCGGGGATTAAAGATGTATAAGTTTAATTTAATGCTGAAAAGGCTATTTGATTTATTGGTTTCTGCACTTGCAGTTGTGGTATTAATACCGTTTTGGATTGGCATATCTGTGGCGGTTAAAAGGGATTCTGAGGGGCCGGTCCTATTTAAGCAGGAGAGGAGGACTGTGGATGGGAAAATATTTCTTATGTGGAAATTCCGTTCTATGATTCCGGAAGCAGAGAAAATGGGGACAGGATTATTTAATTACGAAAATGATCCAAGGGTAACCAAAGTGGGAAGGAAATTGAGAGACACCAGCTTAGATGAACTGCCGCAGCTTTTTAATATATTAAAAGGGGATATGTCACTGGTAGGGCCACGGCCATGTGTTAAGGATGAATTAGGAGAGTTTAAAACATTAAACAGAAAATACAAAAAAAGGTTTGCTATGAAAGCCGGGCTGACAGGTCTTGCACAAGTAAATGGACGGAATGACATATCTTGGGAGGAAAAAGTCGAATTTGATGATTTGTATATTGATAAGTTTAAGAATATGGGATTGCTCATAGATATACAAATTTTGATAAAGTCAGTTGTTAAAGTATTGAAAAAAGAAGATATTTATGAAGATAAATTAGATGGGGATATGGATAGCCGGGAAGCAGCAAAAGCGGCAGAACGGGAAATTATAAGAATAGCGCATTTGCCGGATGAAGATGGGAGTTTTTAGATGAAATATGATGTGGAAAACCGAAGGGTTTGGTATAAAGGGGAAATTGTTGAGGTAAAAGAGGCTAAAGTAAATATTTTGGCGCCTACAGCACAATTTGGTTTGAATGTATTTGAAGGGATTCCCTGTTATTGGGAAGAAAATGAGAAACAGATGTATGCTTTCCGATTGGAAGACCATTATGGCCGGCTATTACGGTCGGCAAAATTAATGCAGATGGATTGCCGATACACAAAGGATAATTTTAAGGAAGCGCTTATAGCAGCAATCCGGGCAAATGAATACTGCGAAAATCTTTCTGTCAGGCAGACATTGTTTGTCGACGGAAGTGGTTCCTGGGGTTCGGAAGGCCCGGTAGAAATGATTGTAGCGCCGATCCCCAGGAAAAAGACAAGTGCTGAGTATAATAAGAGTGGCCTCCACTGCTGTTTTACCTCTTGGAGGAGGATTAGTGATGATACGTTTTCCCCCCGTATTAAGTGTGGCGCTAATTATATTAACAGCAGAATGGGGCAAAGGGAAGCTTTGCGTAATGGTTATGATACCTGCATATTTTTAAATAAAGATGGGAAAGTCGCAGAAGGGCCAGGTTCTTGCTTTTTTATGGTAAGAAATGGGATGGTACATACGCCGCAATTAACAGAAAGTGTATTAGAAAGCATTACAAGGGATACTGTGATAAAGATAGCAGAAGATCTGGGGATACCAGTAATTGAACGGGCTATAGACAGGACAGAAGTGTATACATGTGATGAAGCTTTTTTATGTGGGTCGGCAATGGAGATAACACCTATTCTCTCTATAGACAAGTATATAATTGGTGGAAAAGGGACAAATAGCATTACAGAAAAATTACATACGGCTTATTTAGCCATGGCATATGGAAAAGTGTCAAAATACAGGCATTGGGTAACGCCTATCTATGAATAGGAGAATTTAGCGTGTGGAAAAATGGTTGGATAATGATTTGGTTTCTGTGATCATACCTGTATACAATTCTGAGAAATATGTGGAAAAAGCAATTTGTTCGGTTATCAGGCAGGCATATGGCAATATAGAAATAATTGTAATTGATGATGGCTCAACGGATCGTTCTTCCGAAATAATTAAAAAACTGATTTCCCAAAACTCATTTATAAGATACTACCAAATGGAGAAAAACTCAGGAGTAGCAATTGCAAGGAATACAGGAATTGCACTGGCAAAGGGAAGGTATATTGCTTTTTTGGACAGTGATGATATGTGGGTTCCTGGAAAATTAAAAGTGCAAATGAAATTATTTGAGCGGTATAAAGGCATCCCTTTTTCCTATACAGCAATTAAAATGATAGATGAAAACGATAATGAGTTAAAGGGTATAAGAAGGGTAAAAGAACGGATTACATATCAATATATTTTAAGGAATACGATGATTGCTACATCAACAGTGATTATCGACCGCCATGTTGTTCCCCGAATAATTATGCCCAGCAGACGAAGTGCAGAAGATTATTCTTTATGGCTTACAATTTTAAAAAAGCATCATGAAGCATATGGGATTAATGAAGCGCTTACTTTATATAGAAAAAGCAATAATTCCGTGTCTGCAAATAAAATAGGGGAAGTTAAGCACTTTTTTGCTGTCCAGACAGAAGATATGAAGATCAACAAAGTCCAGGCAGGATTTAACACTTGCTGTTATATTATAAATGCAGTAAAAAAACATTTCTTTTAATGCAGAAGCTATATGCAGAATGACCATAAACGTAATGTTGGGGGAGGAGTTACGGTGTTTATGGGAAAAGTATACAAAGTTAGAGTAATTTATTTATATTGGCATGAATCTATTTGGGGGTGTTAGCTGATGGCAAATTCATACGTGAAAAATAGAACAGGGATTGTTAAAACGCCTCATTTTAGCATATCAATAATAGGAATATTAGTAATTTTTGTAGTAACTTTTTTTATCTATATGGACTTTGAAATAAGAATGATTTATGGATATGCTCTATTGGGTGTTTGTGTCCTGTTTTATTTATGTGCTATTCGTTTTAAGCCTCATTTATCTAAGGAAAAAAGCATATTTTTTTTTCTTGCTATGATGATCTCGCTATTTGTTTTTTGTGGAAGTGATAAAGAAGGCACATTACAATATGCAATAGGGATGGATTTGTGCGTGCTTATTGCCGTATTATATGAACCAAGAGAAATACAGTATTTTAAGGCTATGAAAATATTTTGCTTTTTTTCAACAGCTTTTTCCCTTTATTCAATTCTGGCTTTTGTTTTTCCTGAAATATATCAAATTTTTGTTAAGCCTATTATTTCTGAAGGTTCTGCAATTTATAATGAAGAACTTTTACGTTCAGGATATGGTGTTGCATTAGGAGCAAATGTCGCTTTTATCGATTATATTGTTGTAACGGGTTTGATTTTTTCTTTGAGTTGTTTTTTTGCGAAGCAAAGTATCACAAAATTTAAAATTTTAGATATTTTGAGTATGATTATATGCTTTTTAGGAATGTTATGTGCAAACAGGAAAGGTGAACTGCTTGCAGCATTAATTACGGTTTATTTTATATATAGGGATCACATGAAGAAAAGCAATAAAATAGAAAAAGCAAAAACAAGACGAATAGTGGGTGTAATGATAATCTTTACATTACTGTTAGTTGTTTATCTTGCGCAAAAAGGATATCTGTTAAGGTTTTATTTGTTTTTTAACAAAATTGCCCGTAATTTATCAAATGACAGAGTGGATATATCATCTGGAAGAATTGCAATATGGAAATATGCGTGGAGTGTATTTAAACAAAATCCGGTTTTAGGAATTGGATGGGAAAACTTTTTTGTCAAAATACCGGAATATGATGTAGATACGGTTAAAGTCCATAATAATTTCCTTCAGCTTCTTTGTGAAACGGGCGTTATCGGGTTTGTTTTAATAGCAATACCAATGATAGTATTGTTAATATGGTCTTACCATTATATGAAAAGATATTCCTACAGCAAGCAAAATTATCCTTTAATTAGAATTGCTTATACAACTTCCTTCGGCATTCAGTTTTTCTTTTTTGTGTTGGATTTTCTTGATCCATGTATATATAAAATGCACTTTTGGCCAATTTATGCCATATCTATCATGTCTTTGGTTTTTGCAAGAACTTATGAGAAAAAGTTTATATTATCCCATAATGGGCAATTGAACCGTTATGAAAGCTGTCAATCAGTAAGAATAACATAAAGGTGAATATTGTGTCAGGAAAGAATAGAATGAAAAGGAATACTCCTTCTGTAGCTATTAGATCCGGGATGTGGTTTACTGCTTGTAATATTATCACGAAAAGCATAGGATTTTTTACCACGCCGATTTTTACCAGGTTACTTACAAAATCCGAATTTGGTGATTTTAACAATTTCACTACCTGGACGGGGATTATTTTACTTGTTACTTCTTTGAATTTAGAATCATCGATGATTCGGGCAAGGTTTGATTTTAAAGATGATTTAGATAGTTATGTTGTTTCAATGGGGTGCCTGAGTGCGGTTTCGACATTATTTTGGTTTGTTTTAGTCCTAATTTTCATCAGCCCGCTTGAACATTTCTTGATGCTTAATAGAAATGAGATTCTTGCAATGTTTTTATATTTGCTGTTCTATCCGGCAATTCAGTTGTTCCAAACAAGGGAGCGTTTTGCCTACAAGTATAAGAATACTGTGGCAATCACCTTGTTGGTTATCGCCAGTACCGCTCTTTTATCCGTGGCGTTGGTTTTACTGATGGATAATAAACTTACAGGGCGTATTATTGGCAATGTCCTTCCTATAGTGGTAATTGGGCTGATTATCAATTTCCTGATGTTCCATAAATCCCAAAGAATCCGTATCCAATACTGGAAATATGCGATTCCTTTTGCAATCCCATTTATCCCTCATCTGTTGTCCATGTATTTGCTTGGCAGTATGGATAAAGTGATGATTAAGCAGATTTGCGGGGCGGAAGATTTAGCATTATATAGCTTAGCCTATACCATGGGAACAATAATCACGCTATTCGTTAATTCTATGAATAGTGCGTTCAGCCCGTGGCTAGGTGAAGAATTATCAAAAAGGAATTACCATAAGATTAAAAAAGTTTCTGTTCCTTATCTTGCTTTTTTTATGTTTTTTTCTGTACTTATTGTACTTATTACTCCTGAAGTCCTGATTTTTATGGGAGGGGAGGGCTATTCTGAGGCAAAGGCAGTAATGCCGCAGGTTTCTGCCGGCTGCCTGATGCAGTTTATTTATTGTATGTATGTCAATGTTGAACAGTATGAAAAGAAGACAGTGGGAATGGCTATCGCCAGTGTTACTGCTGCTTTTTTTAATTATTTAACCAATTACATTTTTATTCGCAAATTTGGTTATGTTGCCGCCTCTTATACAACTTTTTTCAGTTATTTACTTTTAATGGTTCTTCATGTCTATTTCGTTAAGCGGATTGGCGCAGGCAATGTTTTTGACAATAAGAGAATTCTGTTTTTAGGCGCTGTTGGTTCAATGATGCTTATAAGTACGAATTTTTTATTTGAGTATATGATAATCCGATATTTGATTATTGCTTTGTTGTTATTCGCAGCGCTTATTGCTGCGTATAAAAAGAGAGATTTTATATTAAGATACACCATCAGCAGAAAGTGAGTGAAAATATGCGTATACTGGCAATTATTCCGGCGCGGGCCGGTTCAAAAGGGATACCAAATAAAAATATCCGGATTGTTGGCGGGCATCCCCTCGTCTACTATTCCCTCCATAATGCCCTGGAATCGAAGTGGATTACGGATGTCCTGGTGTCTACGGATTCACCGGAAGTCCGGATTATCGCCCAGCAGATGGGGGTGGGGGTCCACTGGCGTGATGCTTCCCTTTGCGGGGATGAGGTTACCCTGGATGCGGTGGTTGCCGATGCCGTGCCCCAGGGTTGCGGATGGGATTATATCGTGACCATGCAGCCGACTTCCCCGACTTTGCGGGTGGAAACCCTGGATGCCGCGATCCGCTATACCCTGGACGGCGGTTTTGATACGGTGATTTCCGCAATCAATGCCCCGCATCTTTCCTGGGTGGTGAAAGAAGGGCGGAAGGTGCCGGGTTACAGCGAAAGGCTCAACCGTCAGTACCTGCCCCCCTGTTACCGGGAAACCGGGGCTTTTGTGATTTCCCGGGCTTTGGTCGTGACCCCTGAGACAAGGATTGGACAGAAGGTGGATGTTTTTGAGGTCCCGGAGGAGGAAGCGCAGGATGTGGATACTTTTGCGGACCTCCGGAGCGTGGCGGCTGCCTTGTCGCAGCAGAAGGTGGCGATTTATGTCAATGGGAACAATAAGCGCGGCATTGGCCATATTTACCGGGCGCTTGAACTGGCGGATGAGTTTTATGTCAAGCCCGACATTTATTATGATATCAACCAGACAGATCCCGGGGTTTTCGGGGACACGAAGCATAACCTTATCCCGGTCGACGGGATTGCCCAGCTCTACCAGATCTGCAGGGAACAGCCGTACACAATATTTATCAATGACATCCTCACGACATCCATCGATTATATGATTGGCTTGAAATCGGTTATGCCGGAGGCAAAAATCATCAATTTTGAGGATGACGGGGAAGGGGCGGTTAAGGCAGACCTGGTTTTTAACGCGCTGTTTGGTGAGCAGGACCTTCCGCAGGTAAAAGCAGGGGAAAAATATTATATCAGCGGCAAGACATTTATGTTTTATGGGCCTGTCCCCATCCGGGACAAGGTAAAACGGGTGTTTATCTCTTTCGGGGGCGCAGACCCCCGGAATTATTCGGACAGGCTGCTCCATATGGTCTGCAAGCCGGAATACCGGGAATATGAGTTTGTGGTTGTCCTGGGCCGGGCAAAGGCCAATGTGGAAGAACTGATGGGATTCAACGAGTATGAAAACATTGAGGTTTTTTATGATGTCGCGAATATGCCGGAGCTGATGTCCGGCTGTGATATCGGCGTCACTTCCCGCGGGAGGACAGGGTATGAGCTGGCGCTGCTGGGCATCCCGTCAATAGCGATGGCGCAGAACAGACGGGAGGAGAAACATGGTTTTGTCTGCAATGAGAACGGCTTCTCCTATATCGGCCTGGACCCGGAGGATGAGGTTATTGAAAGCAGCCTGAGGATGTACCTCCATTTATCTCCCAGGGCCAGGAAGGGATTCCAGGACAAGCTCTTAAGCCACGATCTCCGCGGCGGGCGCAAGAGGGTGATGGGCTTGATTAACAGCCTTTGATTTTACCGGCAGGAAGGAGGCTGGCGCCGTGGTGGGATTAGGGAAGAGAGGATTGGGGAAGAAGGAGTTAGGGAAGAAGGGATTAGGGAAGAAAGGATATCGGGGGTTGGCAGTGTCCGGGATAGCGCTGGCTGTAATGGGTGTGGCCGGCTTGTGCGGGGGAGTGGCTTTTTGGCACAGGGTTCCGGTCCGGTATGGGATTGCCCGACACCCGTGGGAAAATGCGGAAGATACGGTCATTGCCCGTGCAAAAGATGGCTGTACCGGCCGCTTCCCGGATATTGTAGAGGCGGGCGGGCGTCTGATTGCCGCGTATTATTGGAATGATTCCCATGCGCCTTATGTCCTGGGGGACTCCCTGGGGGAGATCCGGATAAATTACGGGGAAAGTGACGGGAGCGGATGGGGCCTGGAGCCGGCCGTGTTTATCGGGGAAGCGTTCCTGGCTGAACATGGCCTTGGCTTATGGAAAGGTGACGGGGGGTATTATGATTCCCCGGATGAGGCCAGGGAACATAAGGCCGAATTCTGTGTTGAGGCCAGGGACCCGAACTTTGCGGTCCTGGGGGATAAAATCCTCTTTACTTTTTTCACCCGCCTTCCCTGGGACTGCGGGTCCGGGGGGAAGTGTTATGTCCAATATAGCGAAACGTCGGATTATACCTATGGGAGGACTTATCTGATGTACAGTGAGGATAAGGGGGAAACCTGGGCCCCTCCGGTTGAGGTGGAGTGCCGCTATCTGGACGGGGGATGGGAATTTGAAGAGGAATATTGTACCCATCAGGAAGGCGGCGTTTCCGTAGGGGGAGCGTTTGAAACGGGGGTAACCGAGGTTTCCTTTACCACGCTGGGGGGATATGTCTATGCGTTATGCCGTCCGAACGGAGATATCCTGATGAGCGGGGACCTGGGGAAGACCTGGGAAAAGCTGGATGTCTCCGGGAACGGGGGGATGGTCCTCCATCAGCCGAGCCTGGGGGTAATCCCGGAAAGCTCGCAGATTTTAGCTTCCTGGTCGGAACCCAACGCGGCCGGGGGGAGGGATATCTATTTATATTTGTTTCAGCCAGGGAAGGACAGGGTGTGGGAGTACCAGGAGAAATCCTGCATTTACCATAATGAGAATGCCGGCGACATGGGTGACCCTACCAGCATACTCCTGCCGGATAAACAGGTATTGACGGTATATTATGATGGGCAGAAAGGGGTTGTCGGCTGTACAAAGACAGCCCTGACTAGTACTGCGTTGCGGAAATAGCGAGTGCCGAATTCACCGAAATTTCCGCAAGGCAGTATCAGAGTTAAGCCATGAGCATTAGTGCAGCGGTGCAGGGCAAAAAGCCGCGGGATTGAAAATAGAAAACGGAGCAGTTTTAACGCAAGGGAGGCAGGAAATGAAAACGACAAGACCATATGTAATCGCGGAAATGGGCGTTAATTTTTATGATACGGCAAGGGTAATGGGGATATCCCCGCTGGAAGCGGCGAAACGCTATATTGACCAGGCGGCGGAAGCGGGGATTGCCTGTGCGAAGTTCCAGTCCTATAAGGCGGGGACGATTGTTTCAAAAAACTCCCCCGCATATTGGGATACCGCCAAGGAGCCGACGAAGACCCAGTATGAACTGTTTTTGAAGCATGACGGTTTCGGGGAGGGGGAGTACCGTGAACTGTGTGATTATACCCATGCCCGGGGGATGGATTTTTCCTCTACGCCATTTGACTATGCTTCTGCTGACTATTTGGAGGGGATGGTTGATTTCTACAAAATTTCCTCATCGGACCTGTCCAACCTCCCGTTTATCCGTCATATCGGGGCGAAGGGAAAACCGGTGGCGCTTTCGGTCGGGGCGTCTTATCTGTCTGAAGTGGACGAAGCGGTCCGGGCGTTAAAGAGTGCGGGGTGCAAAGCGATTACCCTCCTCCATTGCGTCCTATCCTACCCTACGGCCCCTGAAAATGCGAATTTGCGCGTCATAGAAACCCTGAAAAAGGATTTCCCGGATGTGCGGGTGGGGTTCAGCGACCATGTTGCGCCGGATGACACGATGATGACCCTTGCGGCTGCCTACCTGCTTGGCGCCGAGGTGATAGAAAAGCATTTTACGCTGGATAAGACGCTTCCCGGGAATGACCATTACCATGCCGGTGATCCGCAGGATTTTAAAAAAGCGATCGCAAATTTCCGGTGGATTGATACGGTGCTGGGGAAAGGGGAAAAGACGGTCCTCGCCTGTGAGGATGTGCCAAGGAGGGAAGCGAGGCGTTCCCTGGTCCTCACGCGTGACATAAAGGCCGGCGAGGTAATCGCAAAAGAAGATCTTATGCCGAAACGCCCGGGCACGGGGATATCCCCTGTACATATGGATATTGTTGCCGGGCGCAGGGCGGTAAGGGATTTGACCGAAGACACAATCCTTACGTGGGATATGATATAACCATGCAGACAGCGGGGAAGCTGGCATGGGGTTGGGCGTCAAGCATGCTTGTAAGCCCAATCCTGTGCCAGCTTCCGCATCGGATGGATATCCGATGCTTCTTGTCCGGCACAGAGGGACAAGAAGATGCCGGTCTGAATGATTGAGATAAGTCACCAGACGGCGGGGAAGCTGGTACAGGGTTGGGCGTCAAGTTTGCTTGTAAGCCCAATCCTGTGCCAGCTTCCGCATCATATGGCAATATATTGTAAAGGGAATATACATATAAGGTGGTTTACAATGGGAACGCGGGAAAGCAAACAGAGTATAGCAATTTTTGTTGATAGCTTTGATGGATACAACGATTTATGGAATATTTTTTGGGATATATTTGATAAATACTGGCCGGATTGCTCGTATACAAAATATTTAGTTTCCAATGAACTCAAGTTTGAAAGAGATGGGGTAATCAATGTTCGGACAGGAAAAGAAATAAATTGGTTTGAGAGAACAATTAAAGCAATGGAAAGTATTCATGAAGAGTATTTTATTCTATTCTTAGAGGACTATTTTCTTAGTAAGATGATCCATTCTGAAGATATTCCCAGTATTGTAGATAAGATGAAAACGGATGATGTATTTTTCTACAGGCTTTCGATGAGAGGCGGATTGCCCCTGAACCAAAGTTTTATTGAACTGCCGGAAGGCAGCGAGTATCCGATTACGTTGCAATTAGGGATATGGAAGAAAGATATATTTGTAAGGATTATCCAAGAGCTTCATGACGCAGGCTGTAATTCTCCCTGGGATTTTGAAATTTATTTGAAAAAAAATTATCAGTATTGTCCCGCCAAAAATGGAACGCTTTATGGGATCAGATTTGACACAAGAGATATTTTTGGATATAAAAACGGTGTCCTGAGGGGAAAATGGTTTCCTGATGTAAGAAAATATTATATTCGGGAAGGAATTGATTTTTCTCATTCAAATAGGGAAATTATGTCAGCTTTTCAATTCTTGCGATACAAAGTCATCTGTTTTATTTCTTCTCATTTTTCTTCTGCGAATAAAGAGAGATTAGTTAAACTTCTGGCAAAATGTAAAATCAAAAATAAAATATGAGGTGGAATATGGAGATATTAAATTCCGGGTTTAAGGGAAAGACACTGATGATAACCGGCGGTACGGGGTCTTTTGGCAACGCAGTTTTACGGCGTTTTCTGAATACCGATGTTAAGCAAATCCGGATTTTCTCACGGGATGAGTTAAAACAGGATGATATGCGTCATTTTTATGAAGCGAATTATCCGGAACAGTGCGAGAAAATCCGGTATTATATTGGGAATGTAAAGGATATTGAATCTGTACGTAATGCTTTGCATGGCGTGGATTACATTTTTCATGCCGCTGCCCTTAAGCAGGTTCCTTCTTGTGAGTTTTTTCCTATTGAAGCCGTGAAAACGAATGTTCTTGGGACAGAAAATGTCCTTACATCGGCAATCGAGGAGGGGGTCAAAGCCGTTGTCTGTTTATCAACAGACAAAGCAGCCTATCCGGTGAATGCAATGGGTACTTCCAAAGCGATGATGGAGAAGGTAATCGTTGCTAAGAGCCGGACAACGAAGGCAACAAAGATTTGCTGTACAAGATATGGGAATGTTATGTACAGCCGCGGCAGTGTTTTGCCCTTGTGGGTGAAGCAGATAAAGGCGGGGGAGCAGATGACCCTCACTGATCCGACGATGACCAGGTTCATTATGTCATTGGATGAAGCGGTGGATCTTGTTTTGTTTGCTTTTGAAAATGGAGAGAGCGGCGATATTCTTGTCCAGAAAGCTGCCGCTACCACGGTGGATGTCCTGGCGCAGGCGCTGAAAAAGCTTTTTCATTATGACAAGGAAATAAAAGTAATCGGCATCCGTCATGGCGAAAAGACATATGAGACGCTGCTGACTGATGAAGAATGTTTCCATGCTGTTGATCTGGGGGATTTTTACCGTGTCCCCTGTGATAAACGGGATTTGAATTATGATAAATATTTGAGCGAGGGCACGAAAAGGAGCGGGCTTGCGCAGTTTAATAGCAATAATACGAGATTATTATCGGTGGAAGAAACGATGGACAAGCTGATGAGCATTAGGGAGATCAGGGAGGAAGTCGAACAGTGGAGAAAAGCGTGACGCGGAGAATATATGATGAATATACTTGTTACAGGCTCAGCCGGTTTTGTCGGGCGCAATTTAGTGGAAAATCTTAAGAATATCCGGGATGGGAAGAACAGAAGCAGACCGGAGATAAGGATTGAAGAGATTTACGAATATGATCACCATAATACCGTAGAAGAGTTGGAGAAGTGGTGCGAAAAGGCGGATTTTGTATTCCATCTTGCTGGAGTAAACAGACCACAAGATCCAAAAGAATTTAAAAAAGGAAATTTTGGTTTTGCTTCGCAGTTGCTTAAACTGTTAAAAAAGCAGGGGAATACATGTCCGGTAATGTTAAGCAGCAGTATCCAGGCTGCACTCGCTGGCCGTTTCGGTACGTCGGAGTATGGCTTGAGCAAACAAAATGGTGAAGAATTGTTTTTTCAGTATGCTGAAGAAACGGGAGCTATAGTGTATGTTTATCGATTTCCCAATCTTGCCGGTAAATGGATCCGCCCGGACTATAATTCCGCTATTGGGACTTTTTGCTACAATATTGCAAACGATTTACCGATTATCGTAAATGACCCTTCTGTGGAATTGGAAATGCTTTTTATTGATGATCTTCTTGATGAGATGTACGATATGATGGAAGGAAGGCCCAAACGTTGCGAATATCCGAAAGCAGGGGAGATAATCGATGGTGTTGAATATGACGGAATGACTCCGAGACCGATAGGAACAGGCCGTTATTGCTATGCCCCGGTTACATATAAAGCAACGTTGGGGAGAATAACAGAACTTCTCTATATCTTCCATGAGCAGCCAAATAACCTGGTCATGCCGCAGATTGCCCCTGGTTCATTTGAGAAGAAGCTGTACAGTATGTATTTGTCTTATTTACCAAAAGAAAAAGTTATTTTTGACCTTCATACGAGTTGTGATGGCCGCGGCAGTTTTACGGAATTGCTGAAAACGGTTGATCATGGCCAATTCAGTGTCAATATTAGCAAGCCAGGGATGACAAAGGGGCAGCATTGGCATAACCATAAATGGGAGTTTTTTATAGTGGTATCTGGGCATGGCCTTATTCAGGAGCGGAAGATTGGTACGGATGAGATATTTGAGTTTGAGGTAAGCGGGGATAAGATTCAGGCGGTACACATGCTGCCAGGATACACACATAATATCACTAATTTAAGCAAAACAGAGAACCTTGTCACTTTGATATGGGCTAATGAGATATTTGATTCCGATAACCCGGATACATTTTTTGAAAGGGTATAGGAAACTCGAAGATTAATAAGTCAGATAGAAGATAAGGATTATGGAAGACAAAAACAAGATAAGATCCAAAATTCTGGCTTTTTTGCTTGAAAACGGGAAATTATCAGCAATATTTTCATAAGAATAAAGCGGAGGTTTAAACCGGAATAAATGCCTTGAAAATATGAAAACAAATGTATGTTGCGGATAGTAATTTTTCGGCTGTCATCTATTAAAATTTGATGGAAATATTCATAAAAATATGGTAAACTAATGAAAAGAAGCAGAAAGCCAGGTGATGCAGTCATGCAGAGATTGAAGCCGTTGAATGATTTTATATTTGGAAAGACTTTTGGGGAAAAGGGTGACGAGGAGCAACTGTTATCGCTACTGAATGCTATTTTGGCAAAGGCGAAACACAAGAGCTGGTCAGGATAGAGATTGTAGAGCATAGGACATTTACAGCGGAGGTTGTCGGGGATAAGACCAGTATACTTGATATCCGTGCAGTAACCGAAGACGGCACGAGGATTAACATTGAAGTCCAGCTCCGGGATTATGGGAATATGGACAGGCGAAGCCTTTTCTATTGGAGCAGGGAGTTCGCAAGCGGCTTAGATAAGGGAGATGATTATGGCCAGTTGGCTAATGTAATAGCAATTAACATAGTGAATTTTGAATTTGTGGAAGTGGATGATTTCCATACGGTATTCCATCTCTGGGAGGATACTCATAAGGATTGCCTTTTGACGGATGCTTTAGAGATCCATTTCATTGATGTAAAGAAGTTCAATGCCCTGCCGGAAAAGGATATTAAGAATGATTCGCTGCACAGGTGGCTGACATTTTTCGACCAGAATATTTCCGATGATCTGCTAAAGGAGTTGATGGATATGGATGCTGCGATTTATAAGGCTAATGAAAAGATGACATTTCTGGCTAATGATAAGGAAGTGCTCCGGCTGTACAATATGCGTGAGATGGCACAGATTGACTACAATAGCGGAATGAAGAAAGCAAGGGATGAGGGCAAAATAGAGGGCAAAATAGAGGGTAAGATAGAGGCTAAAATAGAAACAGCCTGGAATATGATAGCAGATGGTGAGCCGATAGAAAAAATTGTCCGATATACCGGTCTCACGAAAGAGAACATAGAAAATTTGAAAACCTGACCGAATACCACGCCCTCATTATCTTCCGCAAGGGTAGTGCAAAATAGTTTGTGTCTTTGGAAAAAATGGCTCCTTTTTGGTAAGAATTCAGATATGACAATTCTTATCAAAAAGGAGTGTTTTTATGGCAGTAGCTAAGGGGCAAATTCAACAGATTATTTCAGATCCCCCCTCTATCCTTTTGTCTTTATGGATTGCATCCATTATAAGGTAAGGGAAGACGGGAGGATTTTTGAGCTGGGCGGCTTATGTAGTTTTGGATGTCACGACAGAAAGATATAAAAAGATCCTAAATATCACCGTGGAGGCCAATGAGACCAGCAAGTTCTGGCTGAGGATAAATATTGAAGAAATCTACGAATATGACCATTATAATACATTTCTGATAAGTTATACCATGAGGAGGGTTTGCATTGGAAGAAATAAAATATAATAAGATATCTGATATTAAATCAAAATTATTATATATAGAAGGCATGCGGGGGATAGCTGCCATAATGGTAGTTTTTTGTCATTGGTCATGTGTATTTGCCAGTGACTATTATTATATTACCGAGAATAGTACATCTTTTGAAAAATTTTGGATTAATTCACCACTTAATATTATCAATAATGGAAATGCACCCGTACAATTCTTTTTTCTGATTTCAGCATATTTGAGCGCAAGGAATATTTCTGTAGGAAAAGGCTGTATTGCAGATGGATTTAAATATATATGCAGAAAATATATAAGATTAATTCAAGTAGTGCTTCCGGGAATATTGTTCGCATATTTTCTACTAAAATATGCTTTTATGTTTCACATAAAAGCATATCAATTGTATTCAAAACTGGTATTTGTAACAGATTATTATGATTTTCAACCTGGTCTGGCAAATTTAGTAGCTGATTTTTTTAATACTTTCATTCAGGGAAGCATTTATGTGGGGCCGTTTTGGACAATTAGGTTTGAACTGTTAGGAGTGTTGATTATAACGGTAATCAATTCCTATGCATATGCAACGTGTCAATCTAATGTAAAGAAAGTATTGCTTCTTATACTGTTTTATATTCCTGTGTTTTATTTTAATGAACAGTTGTCAATATTCGTGCTGGGAACTCTTTTTTATTATGTGGAAGCAGTTTTAGAAGAGAACAAAAAATTACGTGTACATTTTGTGGGGTGGTTATTTGTTCTTATTTTGGGTATTTATCTGGCGTCGATAAACCGATGGTGGACAGGAATTTGGAGTTGGATAAAAAATATATTTCCTCATCAGAGTACGATTAGAGCTATGGGAATTGGCCTATGTCTGATTAGCATTAGGAAAATTTCCTTGTTAAAACATATTTTGTCTAACAAATATTTTGTATGGTTAGGAAAAATATCACCGTTTATTTATGCGTTTCATTGGCCAATAATTCTTTCGTTAGGATGTTTTCTGTTTGTATGCGGCTATACGAATATGGGATATATTGAATTAACTGTTGGTATTTTGTGTATTTGTTTATTGGCCACGATAGTTGTAAGCTGTGTATATATAAAAATATTTAGCGGCATATCTTGCTGTTTTCAGAAAAAATAATGTTTTAATTGAAATCAGGCTGGATATTATGGGTGTTATATTTTCCTGGATTGATGCAGTTCGGCAGGATTGAGGAGGATGTACTGTACTAATTGAAAATGCAAGTTTTGTGGTGCCATTACTGGTTAGATTTTCACCTACTCGGCGCGCGGCCCGAATGCCGCTTTAGCGGCATATTTCTCAGTTCGGGTTATGCCCTCCTGTGGATTGGCTGAATTCAGCCTTATCTTGTATGGCTGGCATTAAGTAGTTGTATAAGTCCATCCTGGAGAACCTGGGAGCAGTTTACTCCGCGCTTTTTCGCAAGGGTGGCCATCCATGCAGGAAGTGAGACATTTTTACGAACAACCCTGGTGTCGGTTGCCGCCCGGTATGCGAATGTATCAATGCGGATGATGGAGCAGGTGGCATTTTCCGGAATATCCAGTTTTCCACCTCTAAGTCAAATACATCAAAATCCAAAAAACTCTCATCTCATCCAGCAAAAAATCATAAACACTCATAACCAACACCCCGTCGTCATTGTAATACGGTGTTGGTGCGTCTTTCGTGATGATAATCTTCTTGAAGAAATCGCCGGTCAGCATCAGGGAGCGCTGCTTCTGTTCCATTTTTGTCCGATCCGGGATTGCATAGGCTGACTGGATATAATAACGTTTAGAACTTTTATTACAAACAAAATCAATTTCCAACTGTTTGCGGATTCCGTGACCTTTCTCGTTGGTTTTATTCAGAGTAACAACTCCCACATTCACGTTGAAGCCCCGTATCTTCAACTCATGTTTCCTGTTTATCTGTCCAATGATCCAATTCCGAAATCTTTGCTTTGATTTTCTGAAGCAATGTAGCTGCAACCTCTTTCAATTCAGAATAATGATTTACAAAATCACGAGCAATCGATTTTAATCTCGGCTCTGCTGTCAGCAGATGTATCTCTTTCGCAAATTCCGCTTCCAGTTTATCCTGCTGATCTACATCAAGACCAGCATTCTCAATGGCATCCAGAATCTGTTCTGTAATTTTCGGGTTATGTAAGTCCGCAATCTTTTCACCGCGATTTTCATAATACAGCGGAACCGTAGCGCCATCTTCTACCGCTCTTTTGAAATCATAAACAGATACATAGCCGCCAAATGTACGAGCGGTAATATTGTCACTGGACAGAAGCGGCGTTCCGGTAAATCCGATACGTGCTGCAGTAGGTAGTAATTTCATCATATGATCTGCAAAAATGCCATACTGGCTGCGGTGAGCTTCGTCAGACATTATGATGATATCATGGTCCGGATAGATCGGATCTGCACTTGGTTTGTTAAACTTCTGAATAAGCGTAAAGATAAAACCTGGATTGCCTTTCAGTTTCTGCACAAGGTCATCCCCGCTTGTGGCAATAAACTTTGCCGCTTTTGTCTTACCAAGCAAGCCACAGTTTTCAAACGTATCACTAATCTGGGAGTTCAATTCTTCACGGTCAGTAAGAATCACAAACGTTGGAGAACCTTCAAATTTTCTGCGCACTTTCTGCGCAAGGAATACCATAGAATAACTCTTGCCTAAGCCTTGTGTATGCCAAAATACACCCAGTTTCCCATCGTTCAGTTTCCTTGCGGCATAGGTTTTCATTGCTTCATTTACACCGAGATACTGGTGGTTACGGGCAAGAATTTTAGCTGTATGTCCGCCGGAATGGTCATATAAAATAAAGTTTTCAAACAAATCAAGGAAGTTCTCTTTCCTGCAAATACCACGAAGCATTGTTTCAAGAGCTACACTCCCTTGTTCCTCTTCTGCAAGACGTTTCCACTCATGGAAAAACTCATATTTACTGCCAAGAGTGCCAATCTTTGCTTCCGTACCGTTAGACAACATAAGAAACGCATTATAATAGAACAGGTGTGGGATGGTATCTTGATAATCTGAATAGTTATCATCATATGTGTTCTGCACATCAACCGTATCCTTTTTCAGTTCCACAAAAAGCAATGGAATACCATTCACAAAACCCACAATATCTGTTCTGCGGCGATATAAAGCACCGTGAATTTTCAATTCTTTCACAGCAAGGAAATAGTTGTTATCCGGATTTTGGAAGTCAATTACAGCCGCTTTCTTTGCCAAAAGTGCCATCTTTTCCTAAAACTTCTGTATTGTAAGCAAACCGGACATTCCAGCCTAGTTCGTCACGGAGCAGATTACCGGCACTTTCTTGAACGAGTATATTTTCGGAATAATCGTAGCTTATACCATTTCTCCTCTTTGGTTCCTACAATTTTTTTAATTTCACATTAGAAAAATTAAATTGCTTTTCTAAATAATTGATTATCTTGTCAGATAAATTATGTAAAGCTGGCAAATAATCATGGGCTTTTAGCCCAAAAATTCGTTGCCTGAATAATCGGATTTTTATCAGTGTCAAATTCACATATAGGATATGTATTCCTCAATACCACGTCTTTTACCTCCTGATTTGTCAATGGATCCATTATACTGCAATCACTTTCCAGAGGAAATAGACTTTACAAAAAATCCATTTAGTTCCCCTACAAAAGAATATGCGGCAGCAATTTTTTGAAAGCGCCACACCCATTATAAACGGTCAGTTTACAGTCGTCCATCCGTCCCCTTTCCCGTTGCCTTCCGACATACGATTTCAAATAAAGCAGGTTCCGGGCTTTCAGTCCCTCAGTCACTCCCTCGGCGGCTTTTATCTGCTCGATGATTAAGTCCAGCCGTTCCTCTGCCTGTTCGTTCAGGTTGGCCCCTATCGTCATTGTAATATGGCGCAGGTGCGTCTTTCGCGATAATGATCTTCTTGAAGAAATCGCCGGTCAGCATCAAAGAACGTTGCTCCTGTTCCATCTTGGCATGATCTGGAATTTCATAGGCACACTGGATATAATAACGCCTGGAATTTTTATTGCAAACGAAATCAATTTCCAATTTTTTGCGGATTCCGTTTATCAAATGCTCCCGTGAAGTCACACAAAAAAATGGTTTTTATGTCATTTATCTTCTCAAAAATATCAGCATTTTAACCAAAGAGAAAAGATACTACCCCTATACACTTATTGTCTGATCCGTCTGCGCCTTGGTACAATTTAGAAAGAATCACTGGTCACAACCTCCAGACTATTCAGATCAGAAAAAATGGACTCTTTTCCCACTCGGGTTATTCCTGTTAAAATAGCCCTTTCCAAACAGGGGTTTGTTTTAAAAGCAGCATGGAAAAGCCCGCGGATGAATCCTGTTAATTCCTGCTTTCTTGCCCGCACATGCCGGACAAGAGGTGTAAGCTTGGCGTTTCCAATTCATGTCAAATTCTCTGCCGTCTGAATGGTTCTTTGATTACATGTTTTTGATTCTGGCTCCTGATATTTATGTCCATTATACAAGGAATAGACGGGGGTTGCAAGGTACTGTTCACGGCCCGGTTGTTCACTACGCTGAACAGTTGTTGCTGTTCACACCATGACTAATCACTACGCTGATTAGTCATGAGCCAATACAGTTAAGGGGCCAAAGCATATGCCCCGGTCTACACTCCGTTTTGGCCGGTTCAGAATAAGCGCCACTGGCGCTTAGAACCCGAAGGTGATTCAAAAAGGTTTCGGCGTGCAAATGTAAGAAATATGTTATTCTTTTTACAGGGAAAATATGTTATACTTTTGTCTGATACAAAATCAGCTAACCGATTTTCCTGAAAAACAGAATGATTGATTAGGAGAAGTATTGATGAAAACATGGATGAAAAGAAAGAATAATAAAAGGATACTGGGTTTGGCTTTAGGGTTTGGCCTGGCTTTTACCCAGATTGCTTATGGGGAGATTGATGTCCCGCCGCATCCGTCTGAAGCGGCAAATCCTGTCAGTACAGCGCCTTCCGGTGTTTCTCCAGATACTGCCGCTCCGACAGCTACAACTCCTGTGGGCTATCCGGATACGGCCACTCCGACAGCTCCTGTGAATGCTCCTGATGCTGCCGGGGTGGAAGAACCGACAAACCAGCCAAGTACGGCTGACCCAGCGAATGCAGCGAATCCTGTTCCTGATGTGCCGGATACAGATGGTTCATCGTCTGCTTTGCAGGAACCGCAGGTGGCGGCGCAGGGCGCTGTGGTAGTGGATGCTGCGGGGAGGGTTTTGTATGGCAAAAACCAGGATCAGCAGTTCTATCCGGCCAGCATCACGAAAGTGATGACAGCGCTTTTGGTGTTGGAAAGGTGTAATTTAAATGATGTGGTGACTTTTTCGGCATCAGCAACGACAAATCTCGAATCAGGCGCGGTCACTTTGGATATCGTGGAAGGGGACCAGCTCACGGTGGAACAGTGTTTGTATGGCTTGATGATAAAATCGGCTAATGAGATTGGCAACGGCCTGGCGGAGCATGTAGCGGGGAGTGTCAGCGCTTTTGCGGATTTGATGAATGCCAGGGCGGCGCAGTTGGGGTGTAAGAATACGCATTTTGTCAATCCTCATGGATTGAATAATGCGGAACATAAGACTACCCCTTATGATATGGCTTTGATTATGCAGGCGGCTTTACAGAATGAGGTTTTCCGACGGATTGATTCTACGGTTACGTATGAGTTTCCGGCTACGAAGAATGCCGGGGCGCGTACGATTACCATGGGCCATAAAATGCTGAATCCTTCGGATTCCCGCTATTATGAGGGGATTATCGGGGGGAAGACAGGCTATACGAGCCTGGCTGGGAATACGCTGGTAACTGGTGTGGAACGGGACGGAGTGCGTTTGGTAGCGGTTGTGATGAAAGCGCAGGGAAGCCATTATACAGATACGAAAGCAATGCTGGATTATGCTTTTGCCAATTACGGAAGGCTGACCGGCAAAGCGGATTCACGGCAGCCGGAGGGTTCACCGGCAAGTCCGGAAAAGCAGACACCAGTTGGCCCTGGCGTATCAAATCCGACAGGCGGACAAAATCCGGCCGGTCCTGGCACGCCGAATCCTTCAGGTGGGCAAAATCCGGCCGGTTCCGGCACGCCGAATCATTCAGGCGGGCAAAATCCGGCCGGTTCCGGTACGCCGAATCCTTCGGGCGGGCAAAATCCGGCTGGTTCTGGTACGCCGAATCCTTCGGGCGGGCAAAATCCGGCCGGTTCCGATACGCCGAATCCGACGGGCGGGCAAAATCCGGCCGGTCCTGGCATGCCTGTTCCCTCCGAAGCAAACTCACCGGATACGGGTACAGCAAATCCCAATGGAACTGCGGCCGGAAGCTGGAAAAGGGATGGCATCGGCTGGTATTATGTAAAAGCTGACGGAAGCCGGGCGGTAAATGAATGGCAGTCGGTTGACGGATTGGATTATTGGTTTGACAGCCGCGGTTATATGGCGGAGGGCTGGCAGGAATTGTCCGCCGGTCATTGGTATTTCTTTATGCCTTCAGTGGGGTGTGTGCTTAAGGGACAATGGGTGCAGGATGGCGGTATTTGGTATTATCTGGGAAATGACGGTGTGATGCTGACCAACACAACGACTCCTGACGGATATCGGGTGGACGGCAAAGGGGCCTGGATTAAATAAGAGAAAACGATGGACAATTGCTATGGATTATGGAGGAAAGCGTTGTGGCAAAGAAAAATGCCCGCAATACCCGCAGCAAAATTGTCAATGCTGCATGGAAGCTGTTTTACGAGCAAGGATATGAGGATACGACAGTCGAGGAGATCATAGAAGTATCCCATACTTCCAAAGGTTCTTTTTATCATTATTTTGATGGAAAGGATGCGCTTCTGGGCACATTGAGCTCCCTGTTTGATGAAAAGTACCAGGAGCTGGCTTTGTGTCTGAAACCGGAACAGACGGCAATGGAAAAATTGCTGTTTCTAAACAGTGAGCTGTTTGGGATGATTGAGGACAGGGTTTCTTTGGAATTGCTGGCCCGGCTTTTGTCTACTCAGTTGGTGACTAGCGGGGAAAAGCATTTGCTGGATCGGAACAGGACCTATTATAAATTGCTGCGGAAGATTATCGGAGAAGGTGTGGAGAAAGGAGAGTTGAATTCCTGTTTTGGGATTAGTGAGATGGTGAAAATTTATGCTCTCAGCGAACGGGCGCTGATGTATGACTGGTGCTTGTGTGGCGGGGAGTATTCGCTGAAACAGTACAGCGCGTTGATGCTGCCGTCTTTTTTGGGCGTGTTTTGTGAGCGGCGGGAACAGTAGCAGTTTGAACAATGTACTTAATAAGATACAATTTCTCTAAAATCCGTACGGAAATATTTTGTTATCCGTACGGATTTTAATTTGCGTTGATACAGAAAAAATGTCTTAATAAATAGGAATAAATTGATTTCTTGTAAGAGCCTGCAACAATATATTTTAAAATAGTACGGTATTTAGTCTATAATATAGTCTGTATTGTGTTCTGTTTTTCGTTATGCTATAATATTGCCATTATGCGTTCAGGAGGATAATGATGAATACAGGACAGGCAGGAATTTTGGCGGCCATTGTGGCTTATTTGGTGTTGATGGTGTATATCGGTTATTACTATAGCAGGAAAGGTGACAGTTCCGCAGAAGGTTTTTATCTTGGCGGCAGGAAATTGGGGCCTTTAGTGGCCGCAATGAGTGCAGAGGCATCGGATATGAGCAGTTGGCTGTTGATGGGGCTTCCCGGGGTGGCTTATCTGTCGGGTGTTGCCGATGCGGGCTGGACGGCTATCGGATTGGCAGCGGGAACGTATTTGAACTGGCTGGTGGTAGCGAAAAGATTGAGAAGATACTCCATAGCTTGTGATGCAATTACCATCCCGGATTTCTTTTCCCGGCGTTATCGGGACAAGAAAAATATTCTGATGTGTATTGCCGCGATAATTATTTTAATCTTTTTTATTCCTTATACGGCTTCCGGTTTTAAAGCTGTAGGTACGTTGTTTTCCAGTTTGTTTGGCGTGGATTATCATATGGCGATGCTGCTGGGAGCTCTGGTTATCGTGGGATATACGGTTATGGGCGGATTTATGGCGGTTTCGACAACAGATTTGCTGCAAAGCATAGTGATGACGATTGCTCTTGTTGTGATTGTCCTTTTTGGGGTAAGTGTGGCTGGCGGCTGGTCGGCTGTGGCGGATAATGCCAGTTCCCTGGCGGGATATTTAAGCTTATCGAATATTCATGACCGGGCTACCGGGACGGCGGCTCCTTATGGTGTGCTGAATATGGTGTCCATGTGTGCGTGGGGGTTGGGATATTTTGGCATGCCGCATATTTTGCTGCGTTTTATGGCGATTCGCGATGAAAAAGAATTGAAGCTTTCACGGCGTATTGCTTCCGTTTGGGTGACGATTTCCATGTTTGTGGCTATTTTAATCGGGATCATTGGCTATAGTGTTTCTGTTACCGGAAAAATCCCTATGTTTACATCCAGCGCCCAGTCGGAGACGGTAATTATTCAGTTGTCCGGACTTTTGGGGCAGTATGGTTTGCTGGCCTCGGTTATTGCAGGAGTGGTGTTGGCGGGAATTCTGGCTTGTACGATGTCTACGGCAGATTCTCAGCTTTTGACGGCGGCTTCCGGCGTGTCCCAGAACCTTTTGCAGGACTTCTTTAAAATTAAGCTCAGCGATAAAGCTTCGATGATGGCTGCCCGTCTGACCGTAGCGGGAGTGGCGGTGGTTAGCCTGGCGCTGGCCTGGAATCCGGACAGCTCGGTATTCAATATTGTATCTTTTGCCTGGGCAGGTTTCGGGGCTTCTTTCGGGCCGGTGATGCTGGCGGCTCTGTTTTGGAAGCGCAGTAATTTCAATGGCGCTTTAGCCGGTATGATTGCCGGAGGTGTTATGGTTTTTGTGTGGAAGTATCTGGTGCGTCCTTTGGGGGGAGCCTGGAATGTATATGAATTGCTTCCGGCATTTTTGGTGGCATGCGCGGCCATTGTAGTTGTATCGCTGGCTACGGCAGCGCCGTCGAAGGAGATTGTGAACGAGTTTGATTCTATCGGGAAAAATTAAAGGAACCGTTTTAATTTTACATTGAAATTGAAAACAGAAACTGAAAATGGAAAACGGAAAAACCAAAAAGAAGCAGGTGAAGAGCGGGTAAGGTATTAATCCTTGCCTGCTTTTTATTTCCGCGAGCAATGAGCCTGGTACAGCGTGCATTAATTCTCGAATAATCTGTACTTGATTATATAGGTTATTTTTAGTACTTGACATTGCATAGTAGTAGGTGTAATATAGTATTGGTCAATGCAGCATTGTGCCGACAGGGCTTATGTCCGGAGGCGTTTGAAAGGTGTGAAGATTATGAATGCGCAGTTTAAGAAAGGAGTGCTGGAGCTGATTGTATTAGAATCTGTCCGCCAGCGGGATATGTACGGTTATGAACTGGTGGAGGAAGTATCCAAGGTGGTGGATGTGAACGAGGGTACCATTTATCCATTGCTGAAGCGCCTGACTAATGAGCATTATTTTGAAACCTATTTGCGGGAATCTACAGAGGGTCCGCCCCGAAAATATTACCATCTGACAGCGGCGGGCGTACTTTACAGAGATTCTTTGGAAGAAGAATGGAATGAGTTGACGGAAAAAGTGGGAAGTTTCTTGAAGGAGAGCCAACATGGATAAGAAAACGTTTATCAGGGAGCTGAAGCAGGCGTTGTCCGTGCTTCAGGAAGAGGAGCTGGATGATATTGTCAGCGAGTATGAACAGCATATTGATATGAAACAGGCCAGCGGGCTTACCGAGGAGGAGGCGATTGCCGATTTTGGAAGTTTGAATAAACTGGCGGCAGATATCTTGGAGGCGTATCATGTGCGTGCGGATTATGCCGCAGCGAGGGAAGGACAGGAAAGCTCCTTGGGCGAACATAGGAGGAGAAAAGTTTTTGCTAAGACAAAAGAAATTTGCGCACGGTTCGGAAATTTGCTTGGGGCAGGAATGAGAAAAATGTGCGGGTGGGTCAAAAACTCATGGCATGGGACAAAACGGTTTTTGGCTGGCAGCATCCGATGGATGTCCGGGCTTTTGCCTGACAAAACCGGGGAAAAGTGCAGGGAAGCGACAGAAGGGATAAGCCAGGCAGGAGAAAAGGCTGACGGAAGGAAAAGACGGGGCAGGACAGCGGGCAACCAGGAGAAGGGAGGTTTGCAGACCGGTATGTTTGAGAGGACAGGAAAGCTGATGGGAAGGATTATCCTTTTTTGCTGTGAGATGTCATTATGGATGATCGGCATCCTTTGGAATGGCATATGTATTGTTGGCGTCTTATGTTGTAGCTTGTTTGGCGGGTGCTGCCTGTTTGGTTTGGGAATATTGGCCGTGTTGCTTTTGCAAGGATATCCTCTGGCGGGTGTTACTTTGGCATGCCTGGGAGTGGCAATCAGCTCATTTTCTGCAGCGTGGCTGGGGATGACGCTTTTGTGGCGGAGAAAAAACCCAGAAGAGACGGAAAAACCGGTTAGCGGGAATGACAAACCGAGCAGGCCGCTGATGGGATCCGGACAAAATGATGAGTTCGGACAAAACAAAGAGGATGGTTATGGGAAAATGGAGGCCAGACAACATGCGTAAAGTGCAAAAGATTTTGACAGGAGTATTTTTGAGCGGTATACTTTTAGGGGGAATCGGAACGGGGATTGCGCTGGTGGAATATTCTTCTCTTGCTTACGGAGGAGAAAAAAGAATCGGCGAAGAAAATTTGGTCACAAAGGAGCTGGATTATGTCTTTGATCCGGAAAAAGAACGGATAAATATTTTAGGGAATTATTGGACGAAATCGATTGAGGTGGATGAGAGCGTTCCAACGGGGACGGTCCGGTATGAGGTTACCTATAATGAAAAGCGTGTGGAACCTGATTTATGTTTTTGGGAGGCCAGCGCGGACGAACGGGAAGACTGGGCGCCCCTGTGGCAGGAACAGCAGGCGGATGAAGAAATAGGACAAGGAGCAGTACCGGATGGGGAGGGAAAGCAAGAAGAAGGGAGCCGAAAAGAAGGAAGCCAAGAAGAAGGAGACCGAGAAGAAGAAAGCCAAGAAGAAGGAGATTTGCGGGAAAAAGGGGAAAATCAAGAAGAGGAGATTGATGCCGGACGAAAGAATGAATCAAATCGAATACCGGCAGACAATGGTCATCGGGGTATCCGGCAGACCTGTTTGAAGTTTGCCCTGGACGATCTGTCAGGTGATTTTGCCTTGTTGATGGAATACAAAGACGATATCCTTACCGCTTTGAAACAAAAACAGATTTACAGTTACGATGTGCTTTATATAACCGATGTGAAAATTAAGATAAATCCGGAAACTATGCCATATGTTCGCAGCAATAACGAAAAATATTCCCTGAATTAAGGTATATGCCATGTGTGCCATATGCTTTTGTATACATCTGAGGAAAGCCGTCTCACAAATCCAGGTACAAAGATACTTCGGAAGTACAGATTAGTGTACTTTCGGAGTCTCTTTGTGCCTGGATTTGTGAGAAGGTTTTTTGTCAAATGTGAATAAACTTATGAGGCGTACGTGGAACGTACATTGATTAGATTCAGGTGCATATGACGGAAAATCAGCCACAAAGGCAGGTGCAGGAGGGATTCCGAAAGTACATATTAAAAAGTGGAGGAAAAAGCATGAAGGAAAAATTATATACGATAGAATTGGCGGATGCGGTAAAATCCGGTGATGAGTGTATGTTTTGCTGGCTGGAAAGGAAATTGGAACAGGAAAATCTGGAATTTGCATTGGGTTCCTCTTATATGGAAGGAGATATCCGGGAGCAGACCAGCCGGAAAGGCTTTTGCCGTTATCATACAAAGAAGATGTTTGATTATGGCAACACATTGGGGAATGCCTGGATTTTAAAATCCCGTTTGGAATATGTGAACCGGGAGCTGAGACAGATTATGGGACATGAGCAGCCGGGAAAGGGCGGCGGTATTTTGGGGCATTTTTCCCGGGCAGACAGGAGGAGGGCGGAAGGGTGTTCCGCGGCAGAAAGCTGGATCCGTCGGGAGGAGAAGCATTGTTATATATGTGAGCGGATGGAAGTGATTGCCGGGCGGATGTTGGACACTTTTGTCTATATGCTGAAAAATGATGCGGAATTTGGACGGATGCTGATGGAATCCAAAGGTTTTTGCCTCCACCATTTTGCCGATGTACGGATGATTTGCGAAGAAAAATTGAAACCAGGGGAAAAGGAGGAGTGGATTCCCAAGCTTGGGGAATTGATGGGCAAAAACCTGGATCGGGTTCAGGAAGACATTGATTGGCTTATTGAGAAATATGATTATCGCAATAAAGATGCAGATTGGAAACAATCGAAGGATGCAGTACCAAGGACTATGCAGAAACTGGTCGGCGGCCATCCGGCCGATCCGCCGTTTAAAGGGAAAAAGTAGTGGCCATTTGTTACTGCTGTTACTGTTCGCAGGGGCGCATCTTCTTATCCGGCTACGCCGGACAAGAAGCATCGGGCGTTCGCCCGATGGGAAAACCGGATGAAAACAGTCTTACAAGCAAGTTTGACGCCTGTTTTCATTCGGTTTTCCCCGCCCCGTGAACGGTAACGTTAAGGCTGTTGCAAAAATAGTGTAATCAAGTTCTTGAAAGATTGGCAGGGAAATAGTATAATTTGCCTCAAAAGAGAAATACTAGTGGAAAGCAATAAACCATAAAGATTATTATGAAGGAGGCTTTCCATGATTGAGTTTAAAAATAGTGAGACAGCAAAAAACCTGATGCGTGCTTTTGCCGGTGAGAGCCAGGCCAGAAACCGTTATACGATTGCTGCGGGCCAGGCAAGGAAAGAGGGGCTCCCGGTGATCCAGTCTGTATTTCTCTTTACAGCAGGGCAGGAGAAAGAGCATGCCGAGATTTTTTATAATCATTTAAAAACGTTAAATAAGCAAAATATTAGAATCGACGGCGCTTATCCGGTGGATAATTATGACCGCAGCCTGGATTTGCTTAAGGCGGCGCGGCATAACGAATATGAAGAGTATGAGGATGTTTATCAGAAATTTGCGCAGATTGCCAGGGAAGAAGGATTCGATCCTATCGCCAGTTCATTTCAGATGATTGGGGAAATCGAAAAAATTCACGGTGACCGTTTTCAGCTTTTTGCGGATTACCTGGAGAAAAACCAGTTGTTTATTTCTGATGTGGAAGTGGCCTGGATGTGTTTGAACTGCGGCCATGTCCATTATGGCACGAAAGCTCCTAATATTTGCCCGGTTTGCCATCATGAACAGGGGTATTTCGTTCGGTTGGAACTGGCGCCGTATACGTTGGCTTGATTTTCGGGTACGCATTGGGGCATATGCCGGTTATATCCGCAGGATATCTGCAGGGGTGACCGATTTACGGAGGATAACTTTGATGAATGCAGGAATATGGCTGGCCTCAGCGCTGGCAATATGTGCGTCAGGCGGCCTTGCCCGGTCACAATATGAGCGAGGCCGTTTTGTGGTGGAGAAAAACAAGATTCAGTCGCCCCAAGTTAAGCGGCCGAGGACTTTGGTGTTTCTCACGGATTTACATGATAAGGAATTTGGAGAAGGGAATAACCGGCTGCTGTCGGCTATTCGTCGTATTCATCCCGATATGGTGTTGATTGGCGGTGATACTATGATTGTCAAGGAAGGCATGGCAAAGCTGGATGTGACAAAACGGCTTCTTGCCGGTCTTGTCTCCATATGTCCGGTTTATTACGGAAATGGCAATCATGAACAGCGGATGTGGCAAAAAAAGAGCTTGTATGGAAATATGTATCAGGATTTTCGTAAACTTCTGCAGAAGTTTGCGGTGACGTATCTGTCGGATTCTTTTGTTGATGTGGATGAGGATATTCGTATCAGCGGTTTGAATATCCATCAGAGTTTTTATAAGGATTTGTTCCCGGCTAAAATGAGTCCTGAGTATATACAGGCACATTTAGGAGCGGCAAATACAAAACGTTATCAGATATTGCTGGCCCATTCTCCTCTGTTTTTGAACGCTTATGCAGAGTGGGGCGCCGATTTGGTTTTGTCCGGGCATTTCCATGGCGGGACAGTGCGGATTCCCGGATTGGGCGGGGTGATGACACCGCAATACCAGTTTTTTATGCCTTATTGTGCAGGAGTATTTGAGCGGGAAGGATGTTGCATGATTGTCGGCCGGGGATTGGGAACGCATTCCATTAATATCCGGTTTTGCAATAAGCCTCAAGTGGTGGTCGTGGAGCTGCAGCCTGCTTTTGCAGCGGTTCGGAGCGAACACGGCAGACAAAAGTTTAGAACAGAATGGGATGGAAAAAAGGATGGAAGCGAGGATTGAAATAGAAAACGGAAGACAGAGAAGGAAAAGCTGGCTGAGGGAACACCGATATGCCTATGCAATGGGATATCTTCTGATTTTTTTGGCGATGTTTTTTATTACGGAGCGTATGGTAGAGCCTGAATATATGATATCCTGCAGGATAGATAGTTGGATTCCTTTTTGTGAACCGTTTATTCTTTTGTATTTTTTATGGTTTTTGCTGCTGCCCGCTTCCTGGATTTATACATTAAGCACCAGCAAAGAAGATTTTCAGGAGTTGTTTTTAATTATGTTTGGCGGGATGACAATAAGCATTGGATTGTATTGGCTGTTCCCTAACGGCTTGGATCTGCGTCCGGGCCAGGTGAGCAGGGGCGTATTTGGCCAGATGGTTAGTTGGCTTCATTCAATAGACACCCCGGGTAACGTATGCCCGTCAATCCATGTGTCTTCTTCTACGGCTGTGGCGCTAACCGCGTATCATTCCCGGTTTTTGCGGGATAAGCGGAAAATCCGGTGGGTCGTTTACCTGGCGGTAGGGGGAATATGTGTTTCCACCCTGTTTTTAAAACAGCATTCGGTAATCGATGTGGTTTGCGGCTTTTTGCTGACGCTTGTGTTGGCCTGGGCCGTGTACACCCTGCCTTGGCAAAGATGGATGAAAGGAACCTGGATGGAATTCTTTTTGTAAGATAAAGTGCGGCGGGCAAAGGAATTTGTTACTGTTCACAGGTACCCTGTGAAGGTAACCGCATATGCCTATATTAAATTGCCTTCGGGTTCTAAGCGCCAGTGGCGTTTGGTTAGAACCGACCGGAACGGGGTGTAGACGGGGGCATATGCTTTGCTCCCATAATGATATTTGCCCATGGTTAATCAGCGGAGTGATTAGCCATGGTGTGAACAGTAACAGGAATTTCCCCTTACTCAATTGTTTACAGGGAGGGGATTTTTTGTTATACTGATGAATAGTCTTGGAAAAAAGACAGGGGAAAAAGGCGGGGAAAATATGGCGATTTCTTTTGTGCTGGATAAATTTGAAGGCCCGTTGGATTTGCTTCTTCATTTGATTGAGAAGAACAAGGTGGATATTTATGATATTCCGATTGTAGAGATTACCCGGCAGTATTTGGATTATGTCAACCAGATGGAAAAGGAAGATTTGAATATTGTCAGCGATTTCCTGGTGATGGCGGCAACCCTTTTGGATATTAAATCCCGGATGCTGTTGCCGGTGGAGATCAATGAAGAGGGTGAGGAAGAGGACCCGCGTGCAGAGTTGGTGGCCCGTTTGCTGGAATATAAGAAATATAAGGCTATGGCTCAGGAATTGCAGGATATGGAGACAGGCGCCCGGGGACTTTTATTCAAATTGCCTACGGTTCCCAAAGAGGTGGCAAAATACGAGCCGCCGATAGACTTGGACAAGCTGTTGGACGGAGTGACATTGGCGAAGCTGCAGCGGGTTTTTGATTCCGTGATGAAGCGGCAGCGGGATAAAGTGGACCCTATCCGAAGCAATTTTGGAACGATTAAAAGAGAACCGATCAGTCTCGAAAACAGGATTAGGGAAGTGATGCGGTTTGCCAGGCAGCACCGCAGGTTTTGTTTTCGCCAGATGCTGGAACAGCAAGGGGATCGTCTGGAAATTGTTGTTACGTTTTTAGCGGTTTTGGAACTGATGAAAATGGGGAAGATTTGTTTGACGCAAGAATCAATTTTTGATGAAATGAATATTGAAACCATAGAAGAAGAGGGATCTGAAACCGAGTTGGAACTGGATTTGGAAGAATTTTAGTTCGTTATTGAGCGCCGGATTTATTAAACAAAGCAGCAGGATAAGATAAAAATGGGTGGGATTTGCATGGATGATCGATTTGATGACAGGGATGAGGAAATTGATATAAAAGCTGCAGGGAAGCCGCCGGGCGAGGCATGGCAGCAGATGGAAATAGAAATCGGGCAGCCGGAAACGGAAGAGGAGGTTCATGAAGGGGATTATCCGGCCGGCGACTGGGAGGCGATTGTGGAAGCCGTGCTTTTTACCATGGGAAATTCCGTAGAGCTTCGGCAACTGGCAGCAGCGATTGATCAGAGTGAGCGGATAGCCAGGCGGGTGGTGGAAAGCTTGCAGAAACGCTATCAGGCAGAGAACCGTGGGATACAGATTATCGAATTGGACAATTCTTTTCAAATGAGTACAAAAGCAAAATATTATGAAAATCTGATTCGGGTGGCGGCAGCGCCGAAAAAACATGTGCTTACTGAGGTAGTATTGGAAACTTTATCAATTATTGCGTATAAACAGCCTGTGACAAAGATTGAGATTTCCAAAATACGGGGTGTTTCTTCAGATCATGCGGTGAACCGGCTTGTGGAATATGGTCTGGTTTATGAAGTCGGCCGTCTCGATGCGCCGGGAAGACCGGCATTGTTTGCCACCACGGAAGAATTTTTGCGGAGGTTTGGTGTCGGCTCGCTGGTTGATCTGCCAAGTATGAACCCGGAACAGGAAGAAGAGATTGCGCAGGAAGTAGAACAGGAGCTTCAGATGAAGCTGGTTTTGCCATGACTAATCACTTGCTGATTAGTCATGGGCCAGAATAGTTACGGGGCAAGGCATATGCCTCATCGCCGTAGGCGATTTTAAATAGGCATATGCTGTTGCGTTGCTACATTCACAAGGCACCTGTGAATGTAGCAACGCAACAACAGGAGCTTCAGATGAAGCTGGTTTTGCCTTGACATTGGCTGGAATAACATGTTACTATTCAATTACAGCAAATCTGAAGGAACAAGGACAGATGGTAAAGATAAAGGTTAAGTATTTAAGTACTCATACGGAAAAATTGACTTATATTGAGGGAAAATCCGACTGGATTGACCTGCGGGCTTCGGAAGATGTGGAATTGACGGCAGGGGAGTTTCGTTTGATTCCTCTGGGAATTGCTATGGAGCTTCCCCGGGGATATGAGGCTCATATCGTTCCGCGAAGCAGTACTTATAAAAATTTTGGAATTATTCAGACAAATCATATGGGGATTATTGATGAAAGCTATTGTGGGGATCATGATCAGTGGTTTTTCCCGGCATATGCGTTGAGGGATACCCGGATTTGTGCAGGGGATCGGATATGTCAGTTCCGCATTATGGAACATCAGCCTACGATCCGGTTTGAGGAAGTGGAAAGTCTGGGACATGAAGACCGGGGCGGTTTTGGAAGCACCGGCAGAAAGTGATGGGGAGATGTGAACGAATACGGAAGGTATAGAGGAGGAAGTAAAACCGGTGCGGACAAAAGAAGTACGGGAACTGCCCGTGAGGCTTCGTCACGCCGGGGGCAGGCAGGCGGCCGGAGAGATACTTCCGGGACAATAATCGGATATGAACAGATGAAATCAACGGTTCGGGAGAGAGCCAGGGCGGCGGATTGGCAGGAAGGCGCCAAGACGGTGGCCAGGCGAACGCAAAATGAGATGGCTGACAGCAGGGGGCAGACAGTGGCCGGTACATCTCAGGCCGCGTCGGCGGCGAGAGCTTCCCAGGGTGCGTCGGCGGGAGATTTACGAAGGACGTCATCGGCTAAAGCCGTCCAGGCTTCAGCCCGCAAAAGCATGTCTGTTGACGCCAGACGAAGGCAGCAGCCGACAAAGAGAGCCGCATCGCAGTCCGCCAGGAGAAGTTACAGCCAGGGGATCAAAACAGGTTCCCGCTATGTCGGCAGCGAAGACAGGGCAAGGGCGAGAGCAAAAGCACGAAAGAAAAAATGGCGCAGGCAAAGAAGAATGCTGTTAAGTGTACTTTTTTTGTTGGTCTTAGTTGTCGCAGGCGCTGTTTTGTTTAACATGGTGCGGAGCCGGCAACGGGAAAGAGAAAAACAAGAGCTGTTGGCGGCGGGCATTGAACAGTTGAAAAGCGGCAGCTATGAGGAAGCTATAGTAAGCCTGGATAATGCGCTTCAGTGGTCGGGCGAGAATATAGGGGATTTTGAAAAGGAAGCGCTTTTGCACCGGGCGGAAGCCGAGTGCCATCTGCAGGATTACGATGCCGCCTTGCATACGTATGAGCTTTTGAGGACATCAGATGAGGAAAATTCCGAATACAAGACCGGAGCGGCTATCTGTATGCTGGCCAAAGGAGATACGGCTTCTGCGTTGGCTTTGGGAGTGATTGACGGACATGTATACAACCACATGGCAGTAGAAAAGATCCGCAGCGAAGAATATGATGCTGCGTTGGAACTGATTGATAAAGGTATGGCTGCCGGAAATGAGGAGGCAAATCAATATTTGCTGTATAATCAGGCGATTGCCTGGGAAAGCAAAGGGGATTTTGTCAAAGCGCTGGAATTATTTGAGTCTTATACGGCACAGTATGGTCCGGATGAACAGGCGGAACGGGAGATTACTTTCTTAAAAAGCCGTCAGGGGAATAGTGCGGCTGCTGGTCAGGAAAGCACGTCTGCGCAGGAAAGCGTTGCCAGTCAGGAAAGCACGTCTGCGCAGGAAAGCGCTGCCGGTCAGGAAAGCGTGTCTGCGCAGGAGAGCACATCCGCACAGGAGAGTTCTTCTGCCCAGGAAGGCGCAGCCGGTTAGTGCTGTTCTGTGGGAATAGCGAGTGCCGAATTCACCGGAATTTGCGCAAGGCAGTATACTGGCAGTGGAGTCCCGGATAGAAAAGCGAATTTGATATGCCATAATTACGGACAACCGGATTGGAATGCAGCAGATGGATTGACAGGAGAGGGAATGGCAGAATTGATTGAAATTAAAGAGGTTGAAGAAAGGGTAATTCTTATCGTTGTAGATACCGGAACAGGAAATGAAGCGGCAGGTTCTTTGGATGAATTGGAAGAGTTGGTGGATACGGCGGGCGCCGTGACGGTGGACAAAATCATTCAGAACCGGGAAAATATCCATCCGGCTACTTATTTAGGCAGGGGAAAAATCGAAGAAGTAAAAGAGCGGATTTGGGAGCTGAATGCTACGGGGGTAGTCTGTGACGATGAACTGTCACCGGCACAGCTCAGAAATCTGGAAAATGCGTTAGATACGAAGATAATGGATCGAACTATGGTGATTTTGGATATTTTTGCTTCCCGGGCAGTCACCAGTGAGGGGAAGATTCAAGTGGAGCTGGCACAGCTCAGATACAGAGCGGCCCGTTTGGTAGGGATGCGCCAGTCTTTATCACGGCTTGGGGGCGGCATCGGAACCCGTGGCCCCGGTGAGAAAAAGCTGGAGATGGATCGCCGCCTGATTCATGAGCGGATTGGCCAATTGAAAGCGGAATTGGAAGAAGTGAAACGCCACCGGGATGTAGTGAGAAAGCAAAGAGAACGTACGCATATGCCTGTGGCGGCTATTGTCGGTTATACCAATGCTGGCAAGTCCACTTTGCTGAATCGTCTGACTGATGCGGGGATTTTGGCGGAAGACAAGCTGTTTGCCACTTTGGATCCAACTACCAGGGGATTGGAGCTGGAGGGCGGACAGAAGATACTGCTGACGGATACGGTTGGTTTTATTCGTAAATTGCCTCATCATTTGGTGGAAGCATTCAAAAGTACGCTGGAGGAGGCGAAATACAGTGATATTATCCTGCATGTGGTAGACTGTTCTAATCCGCAGATGGATATGCAGATGCACGTGGTTTATCAGACCTTGCGTGATTTGGAGGTCGAGGACAAGATTGTCGTTACGGTGTTTAACAAAATGGACCGTCTGGTGGATGGCCAGTTGCCCCGGGATATTCATTCGGATTATCAGGTGCGGATATCGGCGAAGACTGGTGAGGGTTTGGATAGGCTGAAAAAAACGCTGGAGATTATTTTGCGCAATCAGAATGTATATCTGGAGCGGGTATTTCCTTATCAACAAGCGGGGAAGATTCAAAATATACGTAAGTATGGTGAACTGTTGGAGGAGAACTATCAAGAGGAAGGGATTGCCGTGAAAGCCTATGTACCGGCTGGTTTGTTTGAGAGTTTGATAAAGTAAAAGATTATGGTTGGCCGTCAGACAGATCTCGATGTAGAGAAATTTGTCTGACGGCTAATTCATTGAAGGCACACAATGTTTGGCAAGTTTGTTGCAACAGTTTGTTATCCTCCGATTCCCGCAATATGGTTCAGCATACTTGTCATGGCTTCGCTGGGACTTTGGTTGCGGATTGCGTCTAAAATACCCTGATGCATGGAAATCAAATGATCCAGGGAGTCCAGGACGGAGTCATTGTCGGAAAAAGCTTCCTTGGTCTGCATCTCGCAGGTTTCCGCGATGGCAGTCATCGACGCGATCATCAGAGGATTGTGGGTGTAAGCGGCAATAGAATTATGGAACTTTCGGTCAAGAGGAGCGACTTGTTCATAATCACGG
This sequence comes from uncultured bacterium, assembly GCA_947383005.1. Lineage (GTDB taxonomy): Bacteria > Bacillota > Clostridia > Lachnospirales > Lachnospiraceae > Brotaphodocola. The sequence goes on from CANDBT010000011.1 coordinate 81,823, forward strand.
CTGAAACGGATTTCTACCAGTTCCGTATGGAGCTTTCTCAGTTCCTGGATTTCATCAGGGGTCGCCCGTTCCGCAGCCAGAGCGGCAGTTTGCCCTTCCAGCATCAGCCGGAATTCCAGGAAAGATTCTTCGTCTGCATTGCAGACGAAAGCTTTTAGCGGAGTAGCTTCTAAAATCGTAGAAGTGCTGTTGACCATTGTGCCTCGCTTGGTGCGGGTTACGTATCCGGCCAGCTCCAAAGCCTTGTAGGCTTCCCGGATAGTGCTCCGTCCGATAGAAAGCTGTTCACATAAGACAGCTTCATTGGGAAATACATAACCTTCCGGGAACTCACCACTTTGAATCAGTTGACTGATTTTTTCATATACCATGTCAGACATATTTTTGTGAGGCCGTGTATTCAGTAAATCTTGCAACTGACTTAAAGGGGTAGACATAGAGACAGGCACCTCCTGATAGGGCGTGGTCGGTAAAAAGTATACATACGGGTTAGATCGGTTTGCGTATTTATCATTATAGTATAACTTATCAGAATTTGCAAAGCAAATTTTGATAAAAGGCGCGTCCTTTGCGCCGTAAATCCGATTACAGGGTTCGCGGAGCGGTTCCTGTAATATAACTTATCAGAATTTGCAAAGCAAATTTTGATAAAAGGCGCGTCCTTAGTAATAATAATGTTCTATTCGCGGGGGAGCTGTGAATAGCAACAGTCCATGGAACATTCTGGATATATTTATAGTCAACACTACCGGCTAAGCCGGTGGTGTTGACTATTGTGTATCATCCATACAATTCCCCAATTCCGGATACTCCCACATAAATGTGGGAGATCTTGAACCAGGTAGCAAAATCGATTACCCCTGTTTGGGGAAGACCGAATACGGATTGAAACTCCCGTACAGCGGCTTCTGTAGCTGGTCCATAGATACCATCCGGCGTAACGCGGGGAATAGCTGTATAGACCGTAGCGATGGCATCAAGCTGCTGCTGGGCCTGCTGTACTTTCTGGCCTGAACTTCCCAGATTGAGATTGTATCCGGGCCAGGAGGAAGGAATACCGGAAATTTCTTCGGCAGTATTGATATACATGTCATCTCCATAAAAATCCCGCAGGATGTCGATGGGATTGTATCCTTGTTTTCCCAGTTCACAAGATCCCCATTGGGTCATCCATCCGCGATGGAGGCATTGGACTTGCTTTCCGTCGCAATATTGAGTCAGGATAGGCTGCCGCACTTCCGGGCGGGACAGGTAATTGTCAAATATTTCATCTACTGTCAGAGAAATGTTTTCGTAGATATTTCTGCCGTAAATCCATTTATGGTCAAAAGCGGTAGAGGAGGTAATGGTAAAATCGTATCCGCGGTTTCGGTAATGTTCCGTGTATACCCGGTTTAGCGTAAAACTCATAATGGCCAGCACATTGGCTGTAATGGTTGCCTGCGGCCAGGTAGCGTAGATTTCGCTGGAAGCTACATTTTTGATGTAATCCCGGTAAGGAACATAGTAATTCTGAGCCGTGGTATCTGTAGGCACTCCGTCATGAACAACGATAGTCTGAGGGACAACTACCCGGCTTAACACGATTTCTCCGCTTTCTCCCACAGGCTGGATTTCTGCCTCGGCAATTTTAGGCGGATAGTTTCCGTATAAAGTATGTTCGGGTATGATAATCGGATTTTCCGTGGGAGCCGGATCGTTTTCCGGTTCCAGGCGTACCGGCTGGATGGCCGTAGCGTCGGGAAGGATTTCCGTTCCGGTAATATAAGCGGTCTTGTACCCGGGAGCGGAAATCTGGAGTTGGTATTCGGAATAAGGGCGTTGACTTCCCGGTGTCAGGCTGTATTCCAAAGGCGGCGCGTCCAATGAAACCTGCTCGGTCTGTCCGGAGCGGTTAGTGGTAATTTGTTCCAAAGGGCGGTCGGGGGATTCCGGATAAGAAATGGAAACAGAGGCATTCGTAATGGGAAAATTATTTTCAATGTTGACTACATTGACTTGCAGAAATCCCTGGGAGGAAGATTCGGCGGCAGTAGCAGAAATGGTTTTGTTCATAGCCAATCCTTGATTATTATGCTTATGTTCAATATATTCATTTTTTCCTGACATATGACCACGAAGTAATGCCTTAAGTTCTGTAAATGGGGCATACGTAGCTGTTGCGGAAAAACTGCTTGAAATACCATAGGAAATCATGTATAATCGGTAACGGTTTAATGATAAATATACATTTTTACGCAACCATTCAGATGGCACGGCACGGATAGAGAGTGTGGTTTACTCGAGAATTATGCAATGCTGTACTGGTTTGAACACAGGTTTTGCAGCGCCTGGTAAAGATTTCTGCCGGGAAGTGCAAAGCCCACGCTGAGCAGTAACTATGAGTTACTGGGAAAGAAAGGATGGCCCCCACCTATGAAAGCATTTCTCATCCTGGAAGACGGAACCATATTTGAAGGGACAAGTATCGGTTCTGCCAAAGAAGTTATCAGTGAAATTGTATTTAATACATCAATGACCGGATATTTGGAAATTCTTACCGACCCTTCTTATGCGGGGCAGGCTGTGGCGATGACTTATCCGTTAATTGGCAATTATGGTATTTGCAGCGAGGATAAGGAATCCGGCAGACCTTGGCTTGACGGGTATATTGTCCGTGAATTATCCAGAATTCCCAGCAATTTCCGCAGTGAGGATACAATTCAGCATTTCTTGCAGCAGTATGACATTCCTGGTATCAGTGGTATCGATACAAGAGCCCTTACAAAAATTTTGAGAGAAAAAGGCACCATGAACGGCATGATTACGACCAATGTTTATGGTGATTTGGCCGAACCGATAAGCCGGATGAAAAAGTATCAGGTATCCGGTGTGGTAAGGAGAGTTTCTTGTAAGGAAAAATATGTCCTTAATCCAAAAGATTCTTTGAATTGCGGGAAAAGAGTAGCGCTTCTGGATTTGGGAGAAAAGAAAAATATTGCCCGTTCCCTGCTGCAGCGCGGCTGTCAGGTGACGGTTTTCCCCTGTGACGCTTCTGCCGAGGAAATACTGGCGGAAAGCCCCGATGGGATTATGCTTTCAAACGGGCCGGGAGATCCCAAGGAGAATCGGGAGATTATTCAGGAAATACAGAAACTGTATAAGTCGGACATACCGATATTTGCCATTTGCCTGGGCCATCAACTGATGGCATTGGCAAACGGTGCGGATACATATAAACTGAAATATGGGCACAGGGGCGGTAATCATCCGGTGAAGGATCTAACAACCGGGCGGGTGTATATTTCTTCGCAGAACCATGGCTATGCCGTAGATGCAAAGAGCCTGGATCCGGAGATAGCAACGCCGGCTTTTGTCAATGTCAATGACGGCACGAATGAGGGATTGATATATAAGGGAAAGAATATTTTTACCGTACAGTATCATCCGGAAGCTTGTCCGGGTCCACAGGATTCCCGTTATTTGTTCGATCGGTTTATGGAGATGATGGGAGGGATAAAATAATGCCGAAAAATCCGCAAATTAAGAAGGTATTGGTTCTTGGCTCCGGCCCTATTGTTATCGGCCAGGCGGCAGAATTTGACTATGCGGGGACTCAGGCGTGCCGTTCCCTTAAGGAAGAAGGAATAGAAGTAGTGCTTCTGAATTCCAACCCGGCTACAATCATGACCGATAAAGATATTGCTGACCGGGTGTATATCGAGCCTTTGACGGTGGAAGTCGTGGAACAGTTGGTCCGCAAGGAAAAGCCCGACAGTATTTTGCCTACCCTGGGCGGCCAGGCGGGCCTAAATTTAGCTATGGAGCTGGAAGAATCAGGGTTTTTAAGGGAAAAGCATGTGCGTCTTATCGGAACTTCCGCTTTGACGATCAAAAAGGCGGAAGACCGCGAGATGTTTAAGGAAACTATGGAAAAGATCGGTGAGCCGGTAGCCCCTTCCGATATTGTGGAAACAGTGGAGGACGGATTGCGGATTGCCGGCCATATTGGTTATCCGGTAGTGCTGCGTCCGGCTTATACGCTGGGCGGAAGCGGTGGCGGTATAGCAAAAAATCCGGAAGAGTGCCGGGAAATACTGGAAAATGGCTTGCGCCTTTCCCGGGTAGGTCAGGTGTTGGTGGAACGGTGTATCGCCGGATGGAAAGAAATCGAGTACGAGGTGATGCGGGATGGCGCCGGAAATGTGATTACCGTATGCAATATGGAAAATATTGACCCGGTAGGCGTTCACACCGGAGACAGCATTGTGGTAGCGCCTTCTCAGACTTTGGGGGACAAGGAATACCAGATGCTTAGAAGCTCCGCGCTGAATATCATCACGGAACTGGGGATTACCGGCGGGTGCAATGTACAGTACGCTCTTCATCCTTCCAGTTTTGAATATTGTGTAATCGAGGTCAATCCCCGGGTCAGCCGTTCTTCGGCGTTGGCTTCCAAGGCAACAGGATATCCCATTGCCAAAGTTGCCGCTAAGATTGCTTTGGGATATACTTTGGATGAGATTAAAAATGCCGTGACCGGAAAAACTTATGCCAGTTTTGAGCCTATGCTGGATTATTGCGTGGTGAAAATGCCGCGGCTGCCTTTTGATAAATTTATCAGCGCCAAGCGGACTCTCGGGACACAGATGAAAGCTACAGGCGAGGTCATGAGTATCTGCACGAATTTTGAAGGGGCTTTGATGAAAGCGATCCGTTCCCTGGAACAGCATATAGACAGCCTGCTCGCGAACACTCTTCCCCGCAGCGGTGATAAAAAGCCTGCTAAAGGGACGGGAGTGGAGAAAAGCCCGAACGGATATGATTTTAGCGGTTTGGATGACGAAGCGTTGTTAAAGCAGTTGGAAAAGGCCGACGATCGGAGAATTTGGGTGATTGCGGAGGCGTTGCGCCGGAAGATGTCCGAAGAGAGCATTCATGAAATCACACAGATAGATCGCTGGTTTATTGACAAGCTGGCGGTTTTGGTAGAGATGGAACAGGCGTTGGCGGACGGGCCGCTGACCGAGGGACTTTTGCGGGAGGCTAAGCGGCTGGAATTTCCCGACCAGGTCATTTCCCGGCTGACAGGCATTTCGCCGGAAGAAATCAAAGCTATGCGTCATGCAGGCGGCATTCGGGCGGCGTACAAAATGGTAGATACCTGTGCGGCAGAATTTGCGGCAGAAACGCCGTATTACTATTCTTGTTTTGACGGGTACGACGAGGCGCGGACGGAGAATATTCAAAGCAAAAAGAAAGTCTTAGTGCTGGGTTCCGGTCCTATACGCATTGGCCAGGGGATTGAATTCGACTTTTGTTCCGTTCACAGCACATGGGCGTTTTCCCGGGAAGGCTATGAAACGATTATCGTCAATAATAACCCGGAGACAGTCAGCACGGATTTCGATATTGCGGATAGACTGTATTTTGAACCGCTGACGCCGGAGGATGTTGAGTCCATTGTCGACAGGGAAAAACCTGACGGGGCAGTAGTGCAGTTTGGCGGCCAGACGGCAATTAAACTGACCGAGTCGCTGATGAAGATGGGTGTGCCCATTTTGGGGACAGCCGCAGAAGATGTGGATGCGGCTGAGGACAGGGAACGTTTTGATGAGATTTTGGAACGGTGCCGGATTCCCAGACCTGCAGGCCATACCGTATTTACGGCCGAGGAGGCAAAGCGGGCAGCAAACGATTTGGGATATCCGGTCCTGGTCAGGCCCTCTTACGTGCTGGGCGGCCAAGGGATGCAAATTTGTATCAGTGATGAAGACATTGATGAATTTATCGGGATCATTAACCAGATTGCCCAGGACCATCCGATTTTGGTAGATAAATATATTGTAGGCAAAGAGATTGAAGTGGACGCGGTTTGTGATGGGCAGGATATTTTGATTCCTGGTATTATGGAACATATCGAGCGGACAGGGGTTCATTCCGGCGACAGTATTTCCGTATATCCGGCTTCCAGCATTACTCCGGAAACGGAGGCAACACTGGTGGATTACACAGAGCGTCTTGCTCGTGCCCTGCATGTAAAGGGTATGATTAATATACAGTTTATTGTGGCAGGAGAGCAGGTTTACATTATTGAGGTTAATCCCCGTTCTTCCCGGACGGTGCCTTATATCAGTAAGGTCACGGGGATCCCTATTGTGTCTCTGGCGACACAGGTGATTTGCGGACATAAGCTGAGAGAGTTGGGCTATACGCCGGGGCTTCAGAAAAAATCTGAGTATGTTGCCATCAAAATGCCGGTTTTTTCCTTTGAGAAAATTCGCGGTGCAGATATCAGCCTTGGTCCGGAGATGAAATCTACCGGAGAGTGCCTGGGTATTGCCAAAACGTTCAACGAAGCGCTTTATAAGGCATTTGAAGGCGCGGGTATAAAATTGCCTAAATATAAAAATATGATCATAACCGTACGGGAGTCAGAGCATCAGGAAGCGGTGGAAATCGCCCGCAGGTTCCAGCAGGCAGGTTATAAGATTTTTGCGACCAGAGGGACGGCAAGGACGTTGAATGCCAATGGAGTGAAAGCGTATCCGGTGCGGAAATTAGAGCAGGAGACGCCCAATATTCTCGATTTGATCTTGGGCCATCAAATTGATTTGGTCATTGACATTCCTCAGCAGGGGGCGGAACGCAGCCACGATGGGTTTGTCATCCGGCGCAATGCCATAGAGACAGGCGTCCATGTGCTTACCAGCTTAGATACGGCAAAGGCTTTGGCCACCAGTCTGGAAAACCGGGCAAAGGAGCTGACGCTTATTGATATTGCCCAGGTAAAAACGGTTTAATTATACAGTCCATCCGGACTGTTATGCTTAATTTATGACAATAGAAAATTCGCGAAGCGTATTTTTTATATCATAGGAAATTGCGTCCTATGATACAAAACGCTCCGTGGAGATGCACACTTTTTTATGTACAGGCCCGCACAGAGGAATATGCCGCTAAAGCGGCGTGCGGGTCGCGCGGCGAGTAGGGGAAGATGGCTCTTCCCTACTCGATTGTTGGCGGAGGGATTGATTTATATGGTTATTACACCAAAAGTAAAGAATTTTATATGTCTGACCGCGCATCCGGAAGGGTGCAAAGAAAGCGTATATCGTCAGATAGAGTATACCAAGAGCCAGGCTTCGGAAAAATCCGGAAAGCGGACTTTGGTCATCGGATCTTCCACAGGATATGGCTTGTCTTCGAGAATCAGCGCGGCATGGGTGGACGGCGCGCCTACGATTGGAGTCTGTTATGAGCGGCCCGCAGTAAAGAGCCGTACGGCTACTGCCGGATGGTACAATACGGCTGCTTTTGAGGAATTCGCAAACCGGGATGGCTTATATGCCCGGACGGTAAACGGAGATGCATATTCGACGGAAGTAAAGAGAAAGGTAATGGAACTGATTCGTAAAGATTTGGGACAGATTGATTTGCTGGTTTATTCTTTGGCAGCACCCAGGCGTGCCATGCCGGACGGAACCGTATATACTTCTGTGCTGAAAACGGTAAAAGAGCCGTTTTCCAGCAAAAGCCTGAATCTTGATAAAAATGTATTGTCCCAAACCACGGTAGAGCCGGCTACATCGGAAGAAATTGAGTCAACCATCCGGGTCATGGGAGGTGAAGACTGGAAAGATTGGATAGATGCGCTGAAGGCGGAAAACCTTTTATCAGAAAGCGCACGGACGGTGGCTTATTCTTACATAGGCCCTCAGATGACGTATCCCATCTATACGGAGGGGACTATCGGCCAGGCGAAAAACCACCTTTACCAGACGGCGCTTGCGCTGAACAGGGAAGGGATTTCTGCTTACGTTTCCGTAAATAAAGCGGTGGTGACGCAGGCAAGCGCGGCTATTCCTGCCGTCCCTCTTTATATTGCCATTTTATACAGGGTAATGAAAGAAATGGGTAATCATGAAAATACGATTCAGCAGATGTGCCGGCTGTGGAATACGTCTCTTTTAAAAGAAGAGCCGGCAACGGACATAGAGAGAAGGATTCGTATGGATGATTGGGAGATGCGTCCCGACGTTCAGGAAAAGGTAAAACAGTATTGGGATAAAATTACGGATGAAACATTGAACCAATATGCGGATATTGACGGGTACTGGCAGGAGTTTTATCAGATGTTTGGCTTTGGCTATCATAATGTTGATTACCTGTCGGATTTGCCTGCAGAAAAACCGATTCCCAGCCTGGGTTTGATTCAGTAAACCGGTAACAGTCCGGAGGGAGGTTTTATGCTGGAAGTTAAATCCGTATGCAAGGCATACGCCAAACATACCGTGCTGAGCGATATTACTTTTACGGTTTCTCCCGGTGAATGTGTGGGGATTGTGGGCGCTAACGGCTGTGGAAAAACCACGCTGCTTTCTATTTTGGCAGGAGCTGTCCGGGCGGATGGAGGAAGTATCCGCTATCATGGCCGGGAGGCTGTAGGATCACCAAGGGTATTTGACGAAGAGGCGGCTTATGTCCCGCAAGAGAATCCGCTGATAGAAGAGCTTACGGTAAGGGACAATTTGTCCCTTTGGTACCGGGGAAGCAAAAAACGGATGGCGGAGGACTTGGAGCATGGCCCTGCGGCGATGCTGGGTATAGGGGAAATGGGGAAAAAACCGGTGCGGACATTATCAGGCGGGATGAAAAAGAGGCTGAGTATCGCCTGTGCTTTATCCAACCATGCCTCGGTATTGATTCTTGATGAACCGGGGGCGGCGCTGGATATGGAATGTAAGGCCGATATCCGTCACTATCTGGAAGAATATAAGAAAGCGGGGAAATCGATTATCCTGACTTCTCATGAAATGCAGGAGCTTTCATTATGTACGGTGATGTATGTGCTGAAACAGGGAAAGCTGCATCAGGTCAGGACGGGGACAGACGAGCGGGAGCTTATGGGATTGTTTTAGAAGCGGTAAGAGAGGAAAATAGAAGATGAAATGTGAACATTGCGGAAAGGAAATCGGGAGTGAAAAATTGGTCTGCCCTTTTTGCCAGACGCCGATATTGGCCGCTAAAGGATTGGACAGTTTAGCAGAGCAGCCGGAAAAGCCGGATGGAGGACAGGAAGGGAAAACTTCGGCAGAACCGGGACAGGAGGATACGGTTCCGGCGGAGCCGGAGAAGAAGGAAGAATCTTTGGCAAATCCGGGACAGGAGGATACGGTTTTGGCGGAGCCGGAGAAGAAGGATGAAGCTTCGGCAAATCCGGAACAGGAGGATACGGTTTTGGCGGAGCCGGAGAAGAAGGATGAAGCTTCGGCAAATCCGGAACAGGAGGATACGGTTTTGGCGGAGCCGGAGAAGAAGGATGAGGCTCCGGCAAATCCGGGACAGGAGGATACGGTTTTGGCGGAGCCGGAGAAGAAGGATAAGGATAAGGCTCCGGCAAATCCGGGACAGGAGGATACAGTTCCGGCAGAACCGTCAGAGGAAGGAGAAGCTGTGGCGGTGGCGGTTTCGGATATGGTTCCGGTAAAGCCAAAGAAAGGCAGGAAAACCGCGATTGTGGCAGGAGTGGTTGCAGCAGGGCTGGCGGCCGTGATAGGAATAGGTGTTTTGGCAGCGGGAAGGTTGAATGAGAAAGATCCCAAGGAAGTGGTTATTCGTGCATTTCAGAATATTTATACGGATGATCAGGTAAAACCTATGGAGGAGCTTTTCGGTATTTCCCAGTTCCAACAGAATGCAGGGGGCAGTCGGCAGACAGCGATAGAGCTGATGCTGGAGGATTCTACAAATGAGGATTTGCGTTCGCTGGCCGGCGGGGGAATCCGTATGGAATATAAAGGCGATCCGGAAAACGATACCGTTCGGGGGGATTTGGGGCTCCAAATGAATAATATGGATGTGATGAACCTGAATGTGTATTATGGAGGAGAGACATTGATGGTAGCTGTGCCGGAATTGAGCAGCAGGGTATTTATGCTGGATGTCAGCGAGGGAGTAGCCGAACGCATGCAGGCGTCGCCGGTGTTGGGGCCGATGCTTGAAGAGTCAGATGTCGATGTGGAGGAGCTGACCAGCTTTTTCACCGAATATGCGGAATGGATGCAGGAACAGGCACAGATGGCTTCCGACCCGGAAACGATGGAAGGAGTTTACGGCCTTTGGAACCGTTACAAAAAGGGCTGCCAGGCCAGAGAAGATTTCAAAGCGGTCCTGACTGTGGAGAAAGGGGACAAAGCAAAGTTTGAGATAGACGGGAAAACCGTATCCTGTAAAGGATACCGGGTCCATGTGAGCAAAGATTCCATGATTTCTTTTTTGCGGACTACGTCGGATTTCTTTTTGGAAGATGAAGGTTTAAGGCAGTATTATCTTGAGAGTCTGAAAATGAGCTATCAGGCGGCCGGCTTGGGCAGCGGCGTGAGTGGGAGCATTTGGGATGATCTCTCGCCGGAGGAGATGCTGCAGCGGTATTATGACGAGGCAGAAAAGACTGCAGAGGAAATGATCAATCAGTTGGATAAAGTTTTGAACGACGCGGATATGATGGTTTATGTGGATAAAAAGGGCCGCCTGGCTGCCGTTGAGGGAACTACTGATTTGAATGCTATCTATAGCGGAGACGATTCTCCAATTCAGGTCAGTTTCGGGATGAATCTGCGGGGCGGAAGCTATTTGACACAAAATGCAGGAATAAACATTGAATTGAAGGATGAGAAAAGCCAGGAATCCGTGGTATTGGATATAGCCAAGACGGGGAGCTACGACGGAAAAACGCTCACGGGCAATATGATGTTCAATTTTCAGATGACTGGCCAGGAGCCGGTGACGCTGGAGCTTGACGGAAATTATCATGCGGACGGCGGAGATTTTGCCATGAAGGCGGATTTAAAGAAAGACCAGCAAAGTCTTTTTCTTTTGTCTATGGATGGTATAGTAAGCGAGTTGGAAAAAGGATCGGTATTCCATACGGATGTGGACGAATTGAAGCTGACCCTGGCTAATGAATTGGCAGAGGGGATTATATGGGATGAAGAATTTTCCCTGAGTGTCAGCGGCAGTTATGATGTGCGGCCTTTGTCCGGGCCGGTTGAAGAACCGGAAGGAGAGAAATTTGATATCGTAGCGGCTACTGAGGATGAATGGAGCATGGTGCAAATGGAATTTTATTTTAAATTCTTTGATTTAGCCAACCGTTGGCAGTCCATTTTATCTTAAGGACAACGGCGGCAGACAGGATTTAAAAGTAAGAATAGGGGAACAAGGTCTTATGTCAGTACATCTGATTTTTTGGAAATTGGAGCTGAAAAGGGCATTTCTCAGGTTCCCACAGATGGTTGCGGGAGCAACCGTACTGCTGTTTCTGGCGAGTGCGGTTGCTCTTTTAGCCAGCCGGGCATTATATGACGATGCGGCGGTGGGGCGGGTTGCCGTGGGTGTGGTGATGCCGGAGGATGATTTGCTGGCCAGACAGATGGTTACTATGGTCAGCTCGCTGGACAGTGTGAAAAGTATTTGCGATTTTCAGTATATTGAGCGGCCGGAGGGCCTGAAAAAACTGCAGGCGGGGGAGCTTTATGCCGTGATGGACATGCCGGAAGGGCTTTTGCAGGGGATTATGGACGGAAGCAACCCGTCCGTGAGGATTTTATTTCCGTCTGACGCCGGGCCGGAGAGCCGGATTTTCAGGGAGCTGACCGAGGCGGGCGCGAGGACTTTAAGTGCGGCTCAGGCGGGAATTTATGGAGGAAACGAATTGTGCCGCCGCTTGGGACGGGAGGGGGAAATCCCGGAAATGGAGAGAGAGCTGAACGAGATTTTTTTGTCTTACAGCCTTCCCAGGGAACATTATTTTCGTCATATGCTTGTCAAGGCTACCGGGGATGTGGAAACGAAAATTTTTTATGCAATCAGTGTTTTTGTATTGTTTCTCCTGCTGTTGGCGATTCCTGCCTCCGATTACCTTCTGCCCTTTTCCCCGGTGATGAAAAAGAAACTTAAACTTGCCGGTATCGGGGGGATGAGCCGGGCGGCAGGAAGGATAGCCGGTCTGGGAAGCCTGTTTTTTGCCGTGTCGCTGTTGATGGGCGTGGTGGCATGGGGAGTAAAAGAATGCTTTTTCGCTGCAGCGGGATACGGGGAGCTTAGCAGCCTGATAACAGGATGGCCAATGCTGCTGCTTGTCTGTTTGGCTGCTGCTTCCTTTGTATCGGTTCTGTACCAGATAGCGGGAAGCTTGCTGGGCGGAACAATGTTGTTGGTATTGGCGGCTACGGCGCAGCATTTTTTGGCAGGAGGATTTCTTCCGGCAGTATTTTTGCCTTCCGTGCTGCAAAAACTGGCGCCGGTGATGCCGTCGGCTATTTTGATCGACGGCATAAAAGTGATGTTAACCGCGGATTGGGAACTGATGGCCTGCGGGAAAGTATTGCTGCTTCTGGCCGTTGGTTTTGTCCTTACGGCGGTGATGGAAGGGAGGGAAACATGAGAAGGGGGTGGCTTTGGTTTTGGCTTTCGCTTAAGCGTTGTTTATACCGGCCAGCGTTTTTGGGGATACTGTTTTTGCTTCCCCTGGGCACATTTTTCATTCACAGCCAGGAACGGCAAAGTCCGGCAGAAATCCGTATTGCCGTATTTGCGGAAGGGCAGGAGGCGGGTTCCGGCAGGGAAATCCCTTCGGGGCAGGAGGCAGGCTCAGGGAGGGAAGCTCCTTTGGGGCAGGAAGTGGGTTCCGGCAGGGAAATTTTTTCAGGGCAAGCGGCAGGCGCGGGAAGGGAAGCTCCTTTGGGGCAGGAAGTAGGTTCCGGCAGGGAAATCTCTTCAGGGCAAGCGGCAGGCGCGGGGAGGGAAATTCCTTTGGAACAGGAGCTGAGAGATGCACTGGTTATCCGTGAGACAGGGGACAGCCTTTTTCGTTTTTATGAATGCGGGAGTGAAGAACAGCTAAAAGACGAGGTGGCTTCCCGCCGGGCAGAATGTGGGTATGTGTTCGGCAAAGGGCTGAGAGACAGGCTGAACCGGAAAGATTTCAAACGTTGTATACGGGTTTATTCGGCTCCGTCCACAGTTACAGCCAAGCTTTCCTCCGAAACGGTTTTTGCGGCAATGATTGAATTATACGACCGGGAGTTGTTCCGGAATTATGCTTTCGGCGCTTGGGAGACAGATGAGAAATTGTCTGGCGGGATTTATGACCAGTGGAAGGAAAACGGCAGTACCTTTCGGTTTGTTTACGAAATTGTTGATGGGAAGGAATTGGCGGAAAAGGCATTTCCGGATCAGTCTTTGCCCGTGTTTCCGGTAAGGGGTATCGTGGCAGTTTACGTATTTGTGATTGGCCTTTACGGGGCGGTAATAAGCCTGGAAGACGAAAAACGGGGACTGTTTTTGTCTGTCCCATATGGGAGAAGGAGTTTGTGCCGATTGGCGGCCATGACGGCTCCGGTTGCTTTGGCGGCGGTATCCGGGCTGGCGGCTTTGTGGACGGGGAAGTGCCAACAAGGAGCGGTAAAGGAAATTTCGGTTATGGCCGGATATGTGGCAGCAGTAGTCCTGTTTTCCTGGGCGATTCGTCTGCTTGGCCGCCGTCAGGGAATTGTTTGTTGCCTGATTCCTTTTTTTCTGATCGGAAGTTTGATTTTTTGTCCGGTGTTTTTCGATGTGGGCCGGTATCTGCCAGAGTTTGGCATGTGGGGGAAATTTTTCCTTCCGGGGTATTATCTGCGTTTTTTTTCATGAATTTATGGCGGTGCCGGAAAACCGCATGGGGATTTACTGGTTACTGTTCACAGGCGCCCTGTGAACGCCTTTTTAACAATGTGTAAACTTGCATTTTCTGATTATCGGAGTTATAATTAGCCTCGAAATTTGGGACAGATAAGGGGGAGTTGGATGTTTTTTCTGATATTCGCCGTCTGGCTGATTCTCAATGGCAAGATAACCGTGGAAATTTGTCTTTTTGGATTAGCTATTTCGGCCGCGATTTTTTATTTTATGTGCCGGTTTATGGATTATAACGGCAAAAAGGAGCTTATGCTGTTTCGGCTGGCGCCTTTTTTTATAAAATATTTGTGGGTGTTGGTAAAAGAGATTGTCAAAGCGAATGTATGTGTGTTAAAACTTATTTTATCGCCAAAACTGCAGCCGGAACCGGCGCTTTTGTATTTTAATACCACATTGAGGACCGGCCTGGCCAAAATGATGCTGGCCAATTCCATTACCCTGACACCGGGTACGATTACCATATCGGTGGAGGGAAATCGATTTTGTGTTCACTGTTTGGATAAGGAACTGGCTGATGGTATGGAAGATTCGGTATTTGTTGAGTTATTGGAGGAGATGGAGGCGAAAGAAGCAAGATGGAGTTAATCGGAGTAGCTGGCGGAAGGCTGATGATTGGTGCGGTAATTGTGCTGGCGGTGTTGATTATCCTGAGTATCATTCGCTCTGTGCTGGGGCCCAGGATTGCCGACAGGATCATTGCCGTCAATATGACCGGAACCATGATTATTATGATTATTGCCATATTATCCGTGTATTTGGATGAAAATTATCTGGTGGATGTGTGTCTGATTTATGCCATGATCAGTTTCCTGGGCGTGGTGGTATTGTGTAAGGTTTACACGGGCGTATACCTGCAGAAAAAGCATATGAGGGCAGATTTGACAGCAGTGGAAGATAACCTGGGCCATCAGGAAAAGAGCCTGGAGGGAAAAGAAGTAAAGGAGGTGAGGGAGGATGCTTCTTGCATGGATTAGAGTGGTGATTTTTGTCATATTTCTGATTACAGGCCTGGTGTTTATGGCGTTGGCAGTTTTTGGCGTCAACCGTTACAGACGGGCACTGGTCCGCATGCACTCTGCTGCGCTGGGAGATACCTTGGGGATTTTGTTTGTGATGATGAGCCTTATGGTTTTGCGGGGATTATCTATGGATACGTTAAAGCTGGCTTTGGTCATTGCTTTTTTTTGGATAGCATCCCCGGTATCAGGCCATATGATTTCCCGGCTGGAGGCCATGACCAATGACGATTTGGGGGAATTAACCGTTATTCATAAGGATGATATAGAGAAAGAGGAAAGGAAAAGCATAGACAAGGGGGAAAAGGGCAGATGAGATTTTTTGAGATGATTTTGCTGTTAAGTTTGATTGTCTGTGCGGTATCCGTGGGGCTTACGAAGGATTTGTTGACATCGATTGTAATTTTCATGTCTTACAGCCTGATTATGTGTGTGATATGGGTCCTTCTCCAGTCTCCGGATTTGGCAATCACGGAGGCGGCAGTAGGTGCAGGAGTGACCAGTATTTTGTTTTTTGTCACATTGAAGAAGATACGGGCAATTCGGAGGGAGGGGCGGCATGAGCAGGATAAGGGATAATTATGAAAACAGCCGCTGTCTGAAGATAAAAAAGTGGATTGACGGAGAAGTGGATCTGTTGGCTTCCGGTGTGGAGATTGAGGCGCCGGAAGAGGCAAAAGAAGCGGCTTTGCCCGAATCGGATTTACCAAATCCCGCCTGGCAGCCGGGGATGAGGAGGCCAAAAGCAGCCAAGCGGCGCAGGCGCAACCGGGACGGCCGGGATATCCGGTATTTTCGCAGGATATATCAATTGATGTCGGTATTTTTGTGCCTCGCTATTATTTTTATCCTTTTGTGGACGGTCTCCTATTTGCCGGCTTTTGGAAATGCCGGGAATCCGGATAACAATGAAGTGTCTGCCCGCTATATAGAGAGTGGCTTGCAGGAAACAGGTGCGGTGAATATTGTTACCGGGATGATTTTGGATTACCGGGCTTTCGATACTTTTGGTGAGTCCTGTGTGTTGTTTATCGCATCCTGTTGTGTGCTGGTGCTTTTGCGGATTGATGCGGCTGATGGAGACGCACGGGCCAGAAAACGGCTGCGAGAGGCTGATGACCGGGTTTTTGAACCTAAAAATGATGTTATTTTACAGCGCTGTGCCTGCGTGATGGTGCCGTTGATTATGGTATTTGGGATTTATATTATTCTCAATGGCCATTTGTCGCCGGGCGGAGGTTTTTCCGGAGGGGCAGTACTGGGTTCCGGTTTGATTCTTTACCTCAATGCGTTTGGCTTTAAAGAAACAGAACGTTTTTTTACCGAAAAGGTTTATCGGCGAGTGACTTTATCTGCCCTCACTTTTTACTGTCTGGCAAAAAGTTATTCGTTTTTTACTGGCGCTAATCATCTGCACAGCGGGATTCCTCTGGGGACTCCCGGTGCGATCCTCAGCAGCGGCCTGATTTTGCCGCTGAATATCTGCGTCGGCCTGGTAGTGGCTTGTACGATGTATGCGTTTTATACGTTATTCAGGAAAGGAGGCATGTAGCATGGGGGCGCCATTGTTTGTTAATATGGAAGAAACCATATCGATTATTCTGTTTGGAATTGGCTTTACCATGCTGCTGCTGCATCGGAACCTGATTAAAAAAATCATGGGGATGAATATTATGGATACGGCGGTCTATCTGTTTTTGGCGGTAAAAGGATATATAAACGGCCGGATGGTACCGATTGTGGTGGATGGCATACAGGATGTCTCGGCATATATTAATCCGGTACCCAGCGGGTTGGTATTGACGGGAATAGTGGTATCCGTAAGCACGACAGCTCTTATGCTGGCGTTGACCATCCGCCTGTACGAGCGGTATGGTTCCCTGGATTTGGATGAAATTTTGATTAGGATGAAGGAGGAAGAAAGACCATGAGTTTTGTTCAGAATTTTCCTTTCTTCTCCATCATTATCGCTATGTTTTCCGGGATAATTTCCTCGGTGCTGGACGCGAAAAAAGCCAGGAATCTGAGCCTTGCGGCTATTATGGTGACGACAGGGATGTCGGCGGCAGTACTCGTTTTCTGCTTGCGGACAGGGGAGAGTTATACGTATATGATGGGGCATTTCCCTGCGCCCTGGGGAAATGAGATCCGGGCAGGGGTGCTGGAAGGGCTGACGGCGTTTTTTTTCGGCGTGGTAATGCTTTTATCTGTGGTCGGCGGTTTGGATCATACGGCTAAAGATGTGGAGAAGACAAAACAAAATCTTTTCTTTATTATGATCGATCTGATGCTTAGCTCTCTGTTGGCGTTAATTTACACCAATGACTTGTTTACGGCTTATGTATTCGTGGAAATCAATACGATTGCCGGATGCGGGCTGATTATGATTCGGCAAATCGGACGCAGTTTACTGGCGGCTATCCGTTATATGATTATGAGCCAGTTGGGTTCCGGCCTGTTTCTTATCGGTCTCAGCCTTCTGTATGATGTGACCGGCCATCTGCTGATGAGCCCGGCAAAGGAGGCAGTAGCCGGCATTGAAGCGGCAGGGATTTATGCGCTCCCTATGTTGGTTATCGTGGCGGTAATCAGCGTGGGCCTGGCTATTAAAAGCGGCCTTTATCCTTTTCATTCCTGGATACCAGATACTTACGGATATGCGACGCCGACAGCCAGCGCCATATTGTCAGGCTTGGTGTCCAAAGGATATATTTTTTTGTTGATTAAGATTTTTTATCGTGTTTTGGGGCGGGAAAACGTAGTGGCCAGCCAGATAGTCAATGTGCTGTTTATGTTTGGTCTGGCGGGAATGATGCTGGGCTCCGTCCATGCGATTATGCAGAAGGATACCCGTCGGATGATTGCCTATTCATCGGTGGCCCAAATCGGTTATATTTATATGGGTATTGGTTTGGGAACCACGGCCGGCATGGTGGCCGCCGTATTTCATATATTTACTCATTCGGCGACAAAGGCCCTTTTGTTTATCAGTGCTGTCGGGCTGTATGAGGTGTCGGATGATAAGAAGGATTTCCGCAGCCTGCGGGGCGCCGGATACAGAAATCCGTTGGCCGGCATCGGATTTTCCGTGGGATCGCTGTCCATGGTGGGTTTTCCTATGCTGGCTGGCTTTATTTCCAAGCTGCTGTTTGCAACCTCAGCTTTGCAAAGCCCTCATAAAATGCTGCCGACAGTGATTGCTTTGGCTATCAGTACGATTCTTAATGCCGTGTATTTTTTGCGGTTGGTGATTACTTTGTATTCCATACCGGAAAAAGGTTTGGAGAAGCCATTGGACAATGGCAGCAAAGAAAAACCGCCGATACACAGTTCATGGAAACTGCGGCTGGCTGTATTGAGCTTCATTTTGCTGAATCTGTTTTTGGGGCTGTACTCACAGCCGATAGTAGGAGCCATTGAAAACGGGCTGGCAATGTTTGCGTAAAGGAGAATCGGAATCATGAATGTGATGGAAGGACAGTTGGTTTTGCTGCTGCCAGTGATTGTTCCCATAGGGGCAGGGCTGTTGATTCTGCTGGCAAAGGCATTCGGGCAAAACAGAAGCTTATTGGCTGGTACCGTGGTTCTGGCTTTGGCAGCGGAAATGGTATTGGTGCTTGTGGCTTTGGGGAATGGCAAGAGCTTGGCCGTCTGGCGGATGACGGATATGCTGACATTGGATTTTCAGATCGATAGCGTAAGCAGGATATTTGCTTCACTGACCGTGACCGTCTGGTTTTTGGTAGGTCTTTATGCCATTTCCTATATGTCCCATGAGCAGGAGGAACAGCGGTTTTTCGGGTTTTATCTGATTGTGCTGGGCGTACTTATCGGTTTGGATTTTTCGGGGAATTTGATCACGCTGTATGTGTTTTATGAGTTGATGACTCTGACTTCCCTGCCTTTAGTGCTTCATGAGCGTACTCGGGAAGCTTCCATGGCGGGGCTGAAATATCTGTTTTACTCGGTTGCCGGCGCGTTTCTGGCGCTGTTCGGCATACTTTTTTTGGCAGGTACAGCGAATAATCTGACTTTTGTTCCGGGAGGCATGCCCGGTGTACAGAATGCAGTTTTTTCCGGAAAAGAAGGGCTGCTTTTGGCAGCGGTATTTTGTCTGTTGATCGGTTTTGGGGCAAAGGCAGGAATGTTCCCTCTTCACGGATGGCTGCCCACGGCCCACCCGGTAGCGCCGGCTCCGGCCAGCGCCCTGATGTCCGGTGTGATTACCAAGGCAGGTGTGCTGGCGGTAATCCGGGTGGTTTATTTTGTCGTGGGGCCGGAAGCGATCCGTGGCACCTGGGTGCAGGACGGCTGGATTTTTTTGAGCCTGCTGACCGTGTTTATGGGTTCGCTGCTTGCTTACAAGGAGCCTTTGCTGAAAAAACGTCTGGCGTATTCGACGGTCAGCCAGGTGTCTTATATTTTATTCGGGCTTGGTATGCTGCAGCCAACGGCTTTTGTGGGTGCACTTTCCCATGTGGTCTTTCACTCGCTGATTAAAAATGCTCTGTTTCTCTGTGCGGGAGCGATGATTTTGCATACAGGAAAAACGAAGGTGAAGGATATGGCTGGCCTGGGAAAAGATATGCCGGTTACGCTGAGCTGCTTCACCATAGTTTCATTGGCCCTTATCGGGATTCCTCCGGCCAGCGGGTTTGTCAGCAAATGGTATCTGGCGACGGGGGCTTTGGCTTCCGGCACAGGGGCCTGGGCGTGGATTGGACCGGTAATGCTGCTGGTCAGCGCACTTTTGACGGCAGGTTATTTACTCCCGTTGACAATCCAGGGGTTTTTTCCGGGAGCGGATTTAGCCGATGGCCGGCCGGAAAAGGGAGAGCGGGTAACAAAGCCGGAACTTTCAGCATGGATGCTGGTTCCTGTTTTGGCGCTGACGGCGGGTTCTCTGCTCCTTGGCTGTTTTCCCGGCGGGATTCTTGCTATGTTGAAAACCATTGCATCTGCAGTGCTTTGACGGAGGAATTGCTATGAGCGATATGATATTGGCGGTGCCTGTGCTGCTGCCTATTCTCGGCGGTGCGGGGATACTGATCCGGCAGTTGCGGGCGAAGGAAAAGGAGGCCGGGCGTCAGTTGGCATTTATTGCCGAAGGGCTGGTTTTAATAAACAGTTTGGTGATTTTTTGGCTGTTAGGGAACAAGATGGGCGGCAGCCTGGTGCTGTTCCGGCTGTTTGGAAATTTGACTGTCCGATTTAAGCTGGATTTGATGGGCGGCGTATTTGCCGGGATGATTGCCTTTTTATGGCCGCTGGCGACGCTGTATGCCTGGGAATATATGATTCATGAGGAGCGAAAAAGGACGTTTTTTGCTTATTATGTCATGACTTATGGTGTGACTTCCGGGATTGCCCTTGCAGGAAATCTGGTGACTATGTATTTGTGCTATGAAATGCTGACGCTGGTTACTTTTCCTTTGGTGCTTTATCCGATGACGAAGGAAGCTAAGACGGCCAGCCGGAGATATCTGTATTATTCTATCGGCGGCGCGGCGTTTGCTTTTATCGGGCTGGTGTTTGTTCTTAGCTTTTCTGCCACAGGTAATACAGATTTCCTTCCGGGCGGGATTTTAAACCTGTCTCTTGCGCAAGAGAGGAAGAATCTGCTGCTGTTTGTTTATTTGCTGGCGTTTTTCGGTTTTGGCGTTAAAGCGGCATTGTTTCCTCTCCATCGATGGCTGCCCCGGGCGGCGGTAGCGCCTACCCCGGTGACGGCTTTGCTCCATGCGGTAGCCGTAGTAAAATCCGGTGCGTTTGCCATTTTGCGTTTGACCTATTTTTGTTTCGGGGTTTCGTTTTTGCGCGGGACCTGGGTTCAAGGCGTGGTAATAACGGCTGCCCTGGTGACGATTGTTTTCGGTTCTACCATGGCTGTGCGGGAGATACATTGGAAAAGGCGGCTGGCTTATTCCACTATCAGCAATCTGTCTTATATTTTGTTTGGGGCGGCGGTGATGACGCCTTTGGGGCTGACAGCGGCCCTCAGCCATATGCTCATCCATGCTTTTATGAAAATATGTTCTTTTTTCTGTGCCGGGGCAGTCATGCACCAGACAGGAAAAACCTATGTCTATGAGCTGGACGGTTTAGGGCGGCGGATGCCGCTGACTTTCGGTTGTCTGACGGTTGCCAGTTTGTCGCTTATGGGAATGCCTTTGCTTGGAGGGTTTATCAGCAAATGGAATCTGGCCCAGGCGGCTTTCGGGGCAATGGGGATGACAGGGAGCGGAACTTTAAGTGATAAAATTATCAGCGGCCTTCTCTGCGCCGGAGTGGCGGTGATTTTATATTCGGCGTTGATGACGGGGATTTATATGATGACTGTCATTGTGAGAGCGTATTTTCCCCGGCGGGAGCAGCCGGCTGAGGAAACCGAAGGCGGAGGAGAAGGATTTGCGGCCAGCCTCGATCCCAATTGGATGATGCTGTTCCCGCTGGTGGTTTTTGCGGTGATGATTATTTTGCTGGGGATGTGCCCGGCGCCGGTAATGGCAGTCCTGACAGCGATAGGAGGTGAGGCAGGTTGAAGGAGATGGATTGGATGATTCCGGAGATATGCGCGATGGGACTGCATTTTCGCCTTGATGGTTTCCGCCTGGTTTATCTGTGTATTGCTGTGTTGATGTGGACGGTAAGCGGCGTGTTCTCTCTGGAGTACATGGCTCATTATAAGAAAAAGCGGCGTTATTACCTGTTTTTCTGGGCTACATTTATTGCTACGGCGGGGGTGTTTTTATCGGCGGATTTTTATACTACCTTTATCTTTTTTGAGATTATGTCTTTTACTTCCTACGTCTGGGTGGCTTTTGATGAGAGGAAAGAAAGTTTGAGAGCGGCGGAAACGTATTTGGCGGTAGCGGTAATCGGCGGTATGGTTATGCTGATGGGGCTGTTTTTGCTGGATAATCTTTTTGGTACTTTGGCTTTTGACGAGCTGGGGACGGAGGCAGGGAAAATCCTCCGGGGCGAGTTGGGAATCCGGCAGCAGGCATGCGCCCTGGGTTCGCCGCGGACGCAGCTTTATGTAGCTTCCGGGCTGCTGCTTTTTGGGTTTGGCGCCAAAGCGGGCTGCTTCCCGCTTCATATCTGGCTGCCGAAAGCCCACCCGGTGGCGCCGGCGCCAGCCAGTGCGTTGCTGTCGGGGATTTTGACCAAAGCAGGTGTTTTCGGGGTGATTGTAGTGTCTTGCGTTATGCTGGGCACGAGCGGGGAATGGGGAATGCTGGTTGCCTGCCTGGGGTTGGTTACTATGTTTTTGGGCGGTTTGCTGGCGTTGTTTTCCATTAATCTGAAACGTACGTTGGCTTGCTCTTCCGTCTCGCAGATTGGTTTTATCCTGACGGGAATCGGGATGAGCTGTCTGCTGAGATATGCCGGGAAGGATATTGGGCTGGCTGTGGAAGGGACGTTTCTGCATATGGTGAACCACTCCCTGTTTAAACTGGTTTTGTTTTTATGTGCGGCAGCGGTATTCATGAACCTGCATCAGCTTGATTTGAATGATATCCGGGGGTTCGGCCGGAAGAAACCGATGCTTTTGTTTTGTTATTTGATGGGGGCGTTGGGAATAAGCGGCGTGCCCTTGTGGAGCGGCTATATCAGCAAAACCCTGATTCATGAGAGTATTGTGGAATATGCGGAGGCTGTAAATGAAGCAGGGCCGGCTGCAGGGCAGCTCATGGCCGGCCCTGCCTTTTGGCGGGGGGCAGAATGGCTGTTTTTGCTGAGCGGCGGGCTGACTGTGGCGTATATGCTGAAATTGTTTTTTGTCCTGTTTATCGATATCCATCCTACCCGCCAAAAGGAATTTGACGATATGTCGGGAAGTTATATGCGCCCTTTGAGCGGCTTTGTGCTGGCTTTGCCGTCAGTCATTATCCTGGCGTTGGGTGTTATTGCCTCTTCGAAAATGGATCGGCTGGCGTATCTGGGACGGGAATTTTTCCGCTGGGAAGGCCAGGGGAGCCTGGAAGCCTATTTTTCCCCGGGAAATTTAAGCGGCGGCATGATTTCCCTTGGCATAGGCATGGTTCTATATAGCCTGGTTGTCCGGCTTTGGATGATGGACAAAGGAAGCGGGAGGTATGTGGACCGGTGGCCTGCATGGATGGATTTGGAGGAGGTACTTTACCGCCCGGCAATCCGGCTGATGGTGGTGATTTCGCTGGTAGCCTGCCGTATTCTGGAACACATGACGGACGGGCTGATCTTGGCTGCCCGGAAGACTACGCACAGGCAAATTCCGTCTGTTCCGTCAACGGCCGGCAAGGGAAAGGTCTATGGAAAAAGGCGGAGATGGCATTGGATGCGGCCGTCGTGGACGACGCAGTTTTTACTTTTGTCAGTTGGACGCCTCCGGAGGAGCGGGCGGCTGGTGGAAGAGAGCTTTTCTTACGGATTGATGCTGGTTTGTATCGGGCTTTGCCTGACGCTGGGATATTTGCTGCTGGCGTTTCTTCGGGGGTAGGGGATATCCCGGAGGGTATTCTGAGGTAACCGCTCAGGCATATCTGCGAGTTTACCGCGTTGGTTGTTCGGTATCGGGTCTTTGAGTAAAAGGTTATGGCAGCCAGGTATCTGACTGATGGCTGATTGGCCGGTGCAGGCGGGCAAGAAGATAGGCTGTCTGCGCTGTTACGGAAAAAGATTATGTTGCATCCTGGATGATCCGCAGGGGATTAGCCAGAATATTGCTGTCTGGGTTGCTGCGTTTTATAAGTGCATTGTATGGGAAAATACACAAAGTATACTTTTACAAAATGGCCTGGTTCTTTATATTACAGGAACCGCTTCGCGAACCCTGTAATCGGATTTACGGCGCAAAAGCATGCGCCTTTTATGAGAATCAAAAGCGTGATTCTCATAAGTTATATTAAGCCATTTAATTCGTTGAAAAATCAACATTTTTATGCTATAGTAAAAAAGAAATTATGGCAAATTTTTGTAGTTTGTGAAAGGATATTTTGATCAAAAGGATATGTTACCTGGCTGGTAAGCTATAGAGATTACTAAGATGAAAAAGCATGGGTTGTACAGAATTGTTAGATTTAAATGATTATCATTTTATTATACGAGGGAGGATTTCAAGATGAAAAAAAGCAGCAAAATTATGGCATGTGCAGTTGTGTTTACTCTGTTGAGCGGGGTAATGACTTCTTACGCTGGTGAGTGGAAGTCGGATGCGAAGGGCTGGTGGTATGCTAAGGATGGTGGTTATGCGGCAGGTGAATGGATTGAGGATAAGGGGAAATGGTATTATTTTGACGGGGAAGGGTATATGGTTTCGAACGCCTGGATAGGGAATTACTATTTAGGGTCGGACGGGGCTATGCTCGTGGATACGACGACGCCAGACGGCTACCGGGTCGGGGCGGATGGGGCTTGGATCCAGGATGGAGGTACGCAGGATACGGGGTATTTGGAAAAGTATGCGGAGGTGCTGCGCAATGTGATGAATGGGGTTCCGCAGTTTGAATATGATTTCGGGGATTATGATCATAAATTCCAGCTTGTATATGTGGATGGCGATACAGTGCCTGAACTTGTTATTTTCGGGTCAGGTTCACATAGTTATCATAACAGTATTTGTTTATATACCTATTATCAGGGGAATGTGTGTATGCTGAGGGGATTTGACACGATAGGTTTTTCTTATGTGCATCAGGAAAATTGGATTAAATCCCAATATATAGGCAGCGGCAGTTCGATAGGCGACGAGAGCTTCCATACGATCAATGAGGGAAAGTTAGTTACCACAGCAGCGTTTTCTGGTGCAAATTATGGTCAACACCGTATTAATAATAATAAGGTATCAAGGTCAGAATATGAAAGCCAACTGAATGCGATGAAAAGCGGGCGTTCTTTTATAGAGGTAAATCGTGATACAACCCATGAATTAAATGAAGAAAATATCCAGAAAATGCTTTCCGATATGAATTCGGCAATGTAAAACCAAATTAATACTATATGTCCATGAAGAGGAATGCCCTGGCGGCGTCTGCATCCTGCCAGGGCATTTGTTGTGTTAAATCCGCAAAAAGAAATTTAAACAAATAATGGATAGAATATTTCTCCCTATTATATATGGTTTTCCGCTTATTCATGAAGAATACCCATGATCCCAAAATGTTTCATCTTGATAGCTCCCAGTATTTCAGTTATACTAAAGCCAGAAGAGGAAGGGGAGTCCCAATATGGCGAAGAAAATACAGGATTTAAAACCAGATATCATACTGAAGAATTATTGGAACAATAAAGAGCAGTTTGCCGATCTTTTTAACGCAGTGTTGTTTCAGGGAAGGACCGTCATCCGGGCGGAGGAGCTGGAGGATATGGACACGGAGGAATCTTCCCTATTAGAGCACCGGGAATATACAGAAAGCATCCAGGCATCCCGAGATAATATAACTTATCAGAATTTGCAAAGCAAATCAGGATATTTTAGGCCATTTGCAGAAAAAGCTGAATATCCCTTTACAGAAGGCCCAAGAGTATTTTCAGATGTTTGGAAAGCAGGCATGATAAATTGTGTGAAAAAGTCATCGGAAAAAGCTTTGCCGGAGACGCTAAGTGAGAACCGGATTTTGCAGGTAAAGAAAAAGACGGCGGTAAAATCTTTGATTCTATATAGATCTGTAGGGACAAAGAAATTAGAATTAATAAGGGAAAGCGGGTACAGGAAATTTCCTCGCAGGCTGCCGGATTAGCCTATTTTTATATCATGGAAAACCCCGTCCCAAGCGCCTTCCAGGTTGATTGCGGAAAAGCCGGAACTGCGGGTTTATATCGAGAGTTTCAGGAAAAGGGGACATGGAAATGGAAGAAAACACATGGGGATTTGTAATGTGGTGTGTGGTGGGAGGATTGTTTTTGTGCCTGGCTGTGTATACGTGGTTTGCCAGGAAACCGGTGGGATTTTGGGCTAACGTGGAGATGTTTGAGGTTACGGACGTGAAGAAGTATAACCGGGAGGTGGGCGGGCTTTTCGGTGTTTATGGACTAGTGATGATTGGCCTGGGGATTCCCATTCTTGTGGGAAATTCGGCATGGGTGATGCTATCAGTTGTGGGAGTTATGGCGGAAAGTATTGGAGCTATGGTATTTTATACTCTTGTGATTGAGAAAAAATATCGAAAATAGTTTCAATGTCATTAAGACAATCGTTTCTATGACAAAGAGTAGCAAAATATCCTGAAAATATAAAAACAGTCTGTTAAAAACGGAATCTTTAAGGTATAATAAGCGGTAGATACAAACTCATCTCTTTTCGTGTAGATTTTTGTTTGGACGCTTAAATTATACCGCAAAGAGACCGAGTTTGTATTTAAAAAAATCAAAAAGTTGTAAACTGGTGTATTATAGGTTATGGATATTTCCAAATTCTTTTTCATGTTCCCAATGTCTTTACAGCAATGAATGTTTATCTGTCAGTACTTTCGGAACAGTTGGCAAATTGATTTATAAATTGGAATCTGCATTTTATAATTTTTCTTTTTCTTTCAATGCTTTTTGGATATCCTTATAAACTAATGGTTGCATACTATCATCATAAATACATATATTAGTTTTATGAAGTGCGGAAAGAACATCATTCCTCAATTCTGGTTTATCCTTTGCAATAAGCGGCAACAGCTTAATACATTGCCTTGCTGTAATGGGTTTAATATCTGTTATGTGCTTTAAATAGTTATCAATGATTTCATCAATTTTACAATCTTTATTTCATTTTGCATTATAGGTAATCAATGTAAGCCCTCTTGTACGAATGTAAGTATTATCACTGTCAAGCATATTGCTTAATCTATCCATATAAGGATAAACACAATCTGTTTCAATGCTTTCTTTTTGCAATTTCTGTAATGCTTTATATGCGACATTATTATTTTTGTCGAATAATAATTCAAATGTTTCTGTTGTATTGAGTGGCACAATATCCTCCCTTTGCAAATTTGAAGCTGTCTTTATCTATACCCCAACAATTTCTTTTGCTATTTCGTAAACTGTTTTGTCCTTCGCTAAAACAATAAACCGACGTCTCCATAAATACAGATGCGAAGCACTCCAATGAAAATCAAATGGATTGGATAAT
>CANDBT010000012.1 GCA_947383005.1 uncultured bacterium
AAAGTATTGATTTTTCAAGGTTCAACACACCATGCGATGTGGGAAGTTTGAGTTAACTTACTTTTATCGATGTTTTTGCGGTTTTATAGTTTTCTGTCTAAAAAGTCCCAAAGTCGGTACATGAGAACTCCCCAGACGAAAAACAGGATAATGAGGATTCCCAGAGGGACAGGATTGTCATAGTGATTGGGCAGAAAATATTTTTGCCAGCCGGGGATGTCGGTATAGTAATATTGCCCCGGGCCAAAGTCAATACCTGGCGCCTGTCCCATATTATTGGCCATCATATAAATGGCAATGATTACCGCAGCAATAAAAATAATTATGCCGGCGGTGCAGATGACCCGCATGGGAGTCCATGGTGCAGAAGATTTCTTTTTGCTCATGGATATATCCTTTCATAGGTATAATGTCGCACAGTTCGCATAGGAATTTGTCCTCTCTCTGGTCGGACGCGAACTGGCGCGGGTATAATCTCTGACGAGATTATACCATTATGTTCGGAATCGGGAAAAACCGGCCGGACAAAAGAAGCCATGCGACGACAAAGGTTAATACCAGGTTGAATACTTGCCCTACGATATAGAGAACGAAGGGTTTGCCGCCCTGGAATTGGGAGGCCATTTCTTTAAAATTAGTTTCCAGGCCAATACAGGTAAAAGCCAAAGCAAAACACCAGGTCTGGAATTCTTTAATGTCGGATAAAATCTGGGCGGTTGCGTCGACACCAATGGTGTTTTGGAATACGAAAGAGAAGAACAGGGAAGCGCCCAAAAAGCCCAGGATGAATTTGGGGAAGCGGTGCCAGATCTCGGAAGCGCCTACGGTCTGGTTGGCTCCTTTATCCACTTTGGTGGTGAAAAATACAGCTACGGCGAAAGCTACAAAGCCGATGAGGATGTTTTGGATCATTTTTACCAAGGCGGCTACTTGTCCAGCCACATCGCCCAGAGCGTTGCCAGCCAGCACTACCGCACCTGTGGAATCGACGGTGCCGCCAATCCATGCGCCTCCGACTAAAGGGTCAATAGAAACGACTTTACAAAAAACAGGCATGCCTACCATCATTAAAACCGTAAAAATCAGGGAGATGCCGACGGCGAAGGTCAGGTCAGTCTTTTTTGCTTTACAGGCGGCTGCCGTAGCAATAGCTGCGGAGGTTCCGCAGACAGAAGTGGCGGCAGCAATAGTGATGACCATTCGTTTGTTTTCCAGTTTTAGATATTTCGTCCCTAAAATCCACATGAAAATAATAACTATCGGAGTAACTGCCCAAGCGATGCCTAATCCGTAAAGGCCAAATTTCTGGATATTGGAAAAGAGGACGGAGGCGCCCATGAGCACGAGTCCGGTTTTTATGTAAAATTCTGTTTGGATAGCCGGTTTAAGCCATTCCGGTACTTTTAGCAGGTTGGAAATAACCAGTCCTAAAATTAACGCCCAGAACGCATATTCCAAATATTTGCTGAAAATGACCTGAGAGGAAATCAGACGGACGACGCAGGTCAGGATAAACAAAGCGAAAAAAGCAACAGCATATTTTCCGATATTTTTACCCATCATTTTATTAGAGACAGAAAAAATAACGATTAGCGCAACCAGAGCCAGCGTTATACCGCCCCAAGTGGTAAGGCAAGTTACGCTGCCATTGAAAAACTTCATGATGGAACCGCTTTCGGCATCGCCCCACTTGCCGAAAGTGCCGGCCTTAAATGCATAGGCTTTGGTGATTACGCCGATAGAAGCGATGATGATGATAATGAATGCCCCCCAGATGGACAGCCAATCTTCCTTGCTCAGCAAGTCCGCCAGATGGAATTTTTCAGCGACTACTACATCATCGTTGGCAGGGGATGGAGTGACAGGTTTGTTTTTTGTACTCATAATACCTCCTCTTAGTATAGGGAATATGCTGTTGCTGTTCACACCATGGCTAATCAATTCGCTGATTAACTACAGGACAGGTAAATATAACTTAGCAGAATTTGCAAAGCAAATTATGATAAAAGACGCGTTCTTAGCGCCGTAAATCCGATTACAGGGTTCGCGGAGCGGTTCCTGTAATATAACTTATCAGAATTTGCGAAGCAAATTATGATAAAAGGCGCGTTCTTAGCGCCGTAAATCCGATTACAGGGTTCGCGGAGCGGTTCCTGTAATATGGTTTATGGCAACAAAGTGTATGCCCCTGTCTACATTCCGTTCCGGTCGGTTCTAAACAAGCGCCGCTGGCGATTAGAAACCCGCAGGCAATTGCAAACGGGCATATGCGGTTACATTTACAGGGTGGCGGTGAACAGCAACAGTGTATTATTGTCAATGAAATAACAGAGCCGTTAAAACACTAACAATGTTTTTTTATTATATATAGAGAAAACAAAAAAATCTATGGAAATATTAACTAAATTTGATGAAAAATCGACGATAAACGCAATATGTATGACGAAAGATAGTTATTTTTTTAACAAAAACATTCTAAATGAAATGAATTTTGAAACCGATATAAAGAATTTTTACGCAAATTGGAGAAAATGCAAGGTATGCCATGAAAAGGCATCTGGTGTTGAAAAATTTTCTCAATAAGCATGATTGACTTTTTTTATTTATTCACGTATACTTGTTACGAAAATGATAATCAATTTCAAAACTAAAATAAATACGCATGCGAATGCAGAAAGGATATGGAATATGCCGTTATCAATGGTGGAGCAAGGAGATATCAGGGAAATTACGGAATTTCGGGGGCAAGAGGAGATGAAACGACATCTGCAGGATTTGGGATTTATCAAAGGCGAGAAGGTTCGTGTTGTAGGAGAGAACCCCAGTGGCATGATCTTGCTGGTTAAGGGGGTGAAGATTGCCTTGAACCGGGCTTTGGCCAACAGGATTATGGTAGCGGATTAAGCGTATGTTAAGGGAGGATGAACGATGACACTGAAAGATTTAAGACCAGGTCAGGAAGGAACGGTGCTTTCTGTCGCCGCTGTCGGTCCGATGAAAAGAAGGATTATGGATATGGGAATCACACCGGGGGTGGGAATTAAAGTAATTAAGGTGGCGCCATTAGGAGATCCGATAGAAATAAATGTGCGGGGGTATGAGTTGAGCCTTCGTAAGGAGGAAGCGCAGCAGATACAAATAGAATAAGGAATACTTGGTTATTTGGCTGTATTCCTTTCTTTTTTGACATTAAGTTAGCAAGTGCTAATTCGGTTACGGAAAAGCAGAGGGGCAAACCCGACGGCCTGACAGAAATACGATAAAAATGACAGAAGCAAGAGGAGAAAAACGATGAGTATAACAATTGCGCTGGCAGGGAATCCAAATTGCGGCAAGACAACATTATTTAACGAATTGACTGGTTCCAAACAACATGTGGGGAACTGGCCAGGTGTTACGGTAGATAAAAAAGATGGCGTATATAAAAAGAACAGAGAAGTAACGATTTTAGACTTGCCAGGTATTTATTCTTTATCTCCTTATTCAGCAGAAGAGATTGTAGCCAGAGATTATTTGGTAAAAGATAAGCCGGATGCGGTAATCGATATTGTAGACGGAACCAGTATTGAGCGGAATTTGTATTTGTCTTTGCAAATTATGGAAACAGGAATTCCCATGGTTATTGCCTTGAATATGATGGATGAAGTGGAAACCAAAGGGGATAAGATTGACTGTCAAAAGCTTTCGGAAACGTTGGGCGTGCCGGTAGTGCCTGTAGTAGCCCGGAGCGGAAAAGGGCTGAAGGATTTGATGGATACGGCGATTGAGACGGCTCAGAGCCATAAGAAACCGGAGAAATTAAATCTTTTCGATCAGGATTTACAAAATGCCATTGCCGGGATTGCGGATGTATTGGGGGGTAATAATGAGGATGAGAGCCAGTGGAAGGCGATCAAGCTGATAGAAAATGACGTGGTGGTGGAAAAGGCTGTAGATCCGGCAAAATTGGCAGCCATAAAAATTTTGGTGGAGAAAGCCAATAAAAACGCCAGGGGCGATGCGGAGGCGAAGATTGCCGATACCCGTTATCAGTACATAAGCCAACTGGTCAAAGAATGTGTAAAAAAGGCTCATCGGGGGCATGTGGAAACGAAGTCGGATAAATTGGATAAAATCCTTACCAGCCGTATTTTGGCTCTGCCTATATTTGCCGTGGTCATGTATATTATGTTTGCCTGTACTTTCAGTGAAAATTTCCTTTTCATTGAAGGGCTGCCAAGCCCGGGCGTGTGGCTGGCCGGAATTGTGGAAACCATGTGGGGAATGATCGCGGAAGGCGTGGTTGGCGTAATAGAAGGCTTAGGAGCTTCTGAGTGGGCGGTCGGCCTGGTGGCAAGCTGCCTGGATGGTATTGGAGCCGTTGCCGGGTTCCTGCCCTTAGTACTGGTTCTGTTTTTGCTGCTGTCATTTCTGGAGGATAGCGGATATATGGCGCGTGTGGCTTTTGTCATGGACAGGATCTTCCGCCATTTTGGCTTGAGCGGACGTTCGTTTATCCCTATGCTCATGGGTTTTGGCTGTTCTGTACCGGCACTGATGGCTTCCAGGACTTTGGAAAGCGATAAAGACAGGAAAATTACGATGATGATTACTCCGTTTATGTCCTGTGGGGCGAAGCTGCCGATTTATGCTATGTTTGCAGCGACGCTGTTTGCGGAAGGAAATCAGACAATGATTGTCTTTTCCGTATATATGCTGGGGATTATTGTGGCGGTAATCGGCGCCTTGATTTTAAACAAATTCGCATTTAAAAGTGATGCATCCAGCTTTATTATGGAGCTGCCGCAGTACCGTGTTCCCACGATAAAGAGTGTGCTGATCCATGCATGGGAGAAGGTAAAAGGATTTGCCGTTAAGGCAGGTACGGTGATTTTTGCTTCCACTGTGTTGATTTGGTTTTTATCTAACTTTAATTTTAGTGGCATGTGCGATATGGAAGAAAGCTTTTTGGCGACAATTGGTAACGGAATCAAATGGATTTTTGCTCCTTTAGGATGGGCTGATTGGCGCGCATCTGTGGGAGTTGTGACCGGATGGATTGCAAAGGAAAATATTGTAGCCACTTTCGGGCAACTGTTTGGCAATGTCAGTGAAGAAGTCGTCGAAGCGGTGATGGCAGGTGAGGAAGGTTTGCCGGCTATAGGCCAGGTATTTGATCAGGTTTCCGCGTATTCTTATATGGCGTTTAATTTGCTGTGCATGCCTTGCTTCGCGGCGGTCGGAGCAATCAAGCGGGAGATGGGTTCATGGAAATGGACTTTGCGGGCGGTAGGATTCCAAATGGTGACGGCTTATGTAGTGGCATTATTGATTAATGTAATAGGGCATTTGATTTTTTAGAAAACGGTAAAAGTGAATAATTTAGATTGCAGGAAACATTGAGAGAGGCGGTAAAAGGAGAATAACAGGGATGTCAGTAGAGGCTCAGCAACGTTATATTATGGATGAATTAAGAAAAAACGGCTGCCGCATTACCAGCCAGAGGATGGTGCTAATTAATATTATTTTACAGGATGAGTGCAGTAGCTGCAAAGAGATTTATTACCGCGCCAATAAAGTGGATCCGACTATTGGAATGGCGACGGTATACCGATTGGTGAAAATTCTGGAAGATGCAGGGCTGATTCATCGGAAAAATATGTATCAGATCGATTATGAGGCTGCGGCCACCAGTGCATGAGGGAAAGTCTTGTATCATCAGCAGAGCGGGGTGGCTTTAGAGACAGAAAGGTTTCTAAAGCTGCTCTTTTTGTGATGTATACCCCATTGCTGTAGACACTTGAAAATGGGCATATGCGGTTGCGCTCACAGATAACCATGGGTTACTGTCCAGATAGGTCTGCGCAGAGTCTGCCCCAGCGAAGCGAGGGTACTTGCTGCGCTGATCGTACGACGTCGTGCCCTTTGGGTATAACTTGGGCCGGCGAGCAAAAATCACTCTACACTCTTTTTCGGTTCGTCCTAAACAAGCGCCACTGGCGCTTAGGACCGCCGCAGGCGATTTTCATGGATTTTTGCCAGTTGCTGCGAACGCACGTGAACAATAATAACCATGGATTGCGTGCATGAAGAAAATGGTGGACGGAATAAAAAAAATCGTATATGATGATACCAGGGTCAAAAGGTCAAAAAATCCGATGCATGCTTGCAAGAGGATTTTTGAACTTAGGATCTGCAAAAACACCGAAAAGCAGCAGTCCTCAACATTATGTGATGCAGAAAGGTGATTTTTACGTAACAGTTCAGACGGCGGGGAATTTAACATGAATTTTGGGCGTCAAGCTTGCTTGTAAGCCAAAATTCATGTTAAATTCCCCATCGGATGGACATCCGATGCTTCTTGTCCGGTGTAGACGGGCAAGAAGATACCCGTCTGAACTGTTACATTTTTACAGCAGATAACGGAGGACGGTTATAATCTTTGGCATGTGGGAGCAGCAATTAGCAGGAGGGTATATGCACGAATCTGGTGAAAATTATTTAGAAACAATACTTATGATTAAGGAAAGAAAAGGAACCGTGCGTTCTATTGACATTGCACGGGAACTGAATTTCAGCAAACCCAGTGTAAGCAGAGCCATGGGTATTTTGAAGGAAAACGGTTATATTGTGATGGAGCCTTCAGGGGAGATTTTTTTGACCGAAAGCGGGAAAAAAAAGGCGGCAGATATCTATGGACGTCATCGCCTGCTCACGGCTTTTTTGAAAAATGTAGCAGGAGTGTCTGATTTGGTGGCAGAAGAAAATGCCTGCCGTATGGAACATATCCTGGATCAGGAGGTGGTGGACGGAATTACCCGTTTTCTGGAGGAGAGAGGTGTGCGGGTGGCACAGGAATAGTTCCGTTACTGTTCACAGGTACCCTGTGAACGTAACCGCATGTGCCCATGTTAAATTGCCTTCGGGTTCTAAGCGCCAGTGGCGCTTGTTTAGAACCGACCGGAACGGAGTGTAGACGGGGGCATATGCTTTGCTCCTATAATGATATCTGTCCATGGCTAATCAGCGGAGTGATTAGCCATGGTGTGAACAGTAACATAGCTCCCGCTTGACTTTTTGAGAGTTTTGTGACAAAATAGATTTCCAGACGATAATAAAGATATTCTGATCAGGACGGCTGGTGCAACGCCAAAAGTTGCATGAATGTTTAGAAAAGAAGGTAAATGATAATGACTAAGATTGATATTATTTCCGGGTTTCTTGGAGCAGGTAAGACTACATTTATCAAAAAGCTTTTGGAAGAGGCAATTGCCGGAGAGCAAGTAGTGCTGATTGAGAATGAATTTGGTGAGATTGGCATTGACGGCGGGTTTCTAAAAGAATCCGGCATTGAAATCCGGGAGATGAACTCAGGATGTATTTGTTGTTCTTTGGTCGGAGATTTCGGCCAGTCTTTGGAGGAGGTGCTGACGAAGTACCAGCCCGACCGAGTGATTATTGAGCCTTCAGGTGTGGGAAAGCTGTCGGATGTAATGAATGCGGTGCGCAACGTTGCCAAAAATCTGGAGGTAAAGCTTAATAGTGCAGTGACGGTGGTTGATGCCAATAAGTGCCGGATGTATATGAAAAATTTTGGTGAATTTTTTAACAATCAGGTAGAAAACGCAGGTACCGTTGTGCTGAGCCGCACGGATGTCACTGAGCCGAGGAAGGTGCAGGCAGCGGTAGATTTGCTGAGAGAACATAATGGGGCAGCGACGATTGTGACTACGCCGATAAGCCAACTGAACGGAGGGCAGCTTTTGGAGCTGATCGAAAAGCCTGATACGATGATGGAGGAACTGCTGGCGCAGGCTAAAGAAGAATACGAGCGTCACCATCATCATGAAGGCTGCGGATGCGGCTGTCATGAACATGGCCATGAGGATCATGACCATGAAGGTCATGCCCACGGCCATAGTCATGAGGGTCATGAAGATCATGCTCACGGCCATGGTCATGAGGGCCATGAAGATCATGCTCACGGCCATGGTCATGAGGGCCATGAAGATCATGTTCACGGCCATGGTGAGGAGGGCCATGAAGGCCATACTCACAGTCTCGATCATGAAGGCCACGATCATCATCACCATCATGCAGATGAGATATTTAGCAGTTGGGGGATAGAAACGATTGTACCTTGCAGCCGGGAAAAACTCAAGGAAATTTTGGAAGAGTTGGCTTATGGCAATCATTATGGAGATGTGCTTCGGGCGAAAGGAATGCTGCCTGGGGAAGAAGACGGACAGTGGTATTATTTTGACTTAGTACCGGAGGAGTATGAAATCCGTACAGGAGCTCCGGATTATGCAGGCCGGGTATGTGTAATCGGCGCTCGTTTAAATGAGAAAGAGCTTAATCAGGCATTTGGAAAATAAGCAGAAGAAAACGGGAAAGGTCGTGAAATCATATGGGACCGCAGATTGATGATGAGATTATGCCGGTATTCCTGATTAATGGATTTTTGGAAGCAGGAAAAACTGAATTTTTGTCTTTTACTATGGAACAGGAGTATTTTCAGACAGACGGGAAAACTTTGTTGATTGTTTGTGAAGAGGGAGAGACGGAATTCGATTCAGAGCTTTTGGCTGATACACGGACCTCGGTAGTCTATGTGGAGGAATTGGAGCAGATATCTCCGGAACGATTGACGGAGTTGGAGCTTTTGTACAATCCGGAAAGAGTGTTGATTGAATGGAATGGCATGTGGGATCAGAAAGAGCTTAAACTGCCTTCTGACTGGATGATTTATCAACAAATAACCATAATTGATATGTCTACCTTTGAGGTTTATGCAAAAAATATGAAATCGCTTTTGTCTGCGATGGTACAAGGCTCAGAGTTGATTATCGGAAACCGCTGTGATGGGATTGAAGATTTGGAGCGATATAAGCGGATGCTGAAGTCTATGAATACAAAATGCGATATTGTATTTGAGGATGAAAACGGGGAAATTGATGAATTGTCAGAAGAAGACCTTCCTTATGATTTAAATGCGGCGGTAATTGAAATACGCCCCGAAGCGTATGGAATATGGTACATTGATTGCATGGATAAGCCTCAGCGCTATGTGGGGAAAACGGTGGAATTTACTGCCATGGTGTTAAAATCTCCAAACTTTCCTAAAAATTATTTTGTGCCAGGCCGAATGGCGATGACCTGCTGTGCGGATGATATGACCTTTTTGGGCTATATCTGTAAAGCCAGGGAAGCGCGCAGGCTGGAAACCGGCCAATGGGTGAAGGTTCAGGCCAAGATTGCTCTGGAATACTGGCAGGACTATCAAGGCGAGGGACCTGTACTTTATGCGGAAAATATAGCCCTGGCCCAGCCGATTGAAGAGGTGGTTCAGTTTGGATAATATAACTTATCAGAATTTGCGAAGCAAATTTTGATAAAAGGCGCGTTCTTAGCGCCGTAAATCGATTACAGGGTTCGCGGAGCGGTTCCTGTAATATAACTTATCAGAATTTGCGAAGCAAATTTTGATAAAAGGCGCGTTCTTAGCGCCGTATACGGAAGTTTGCTGTTGCAGAATACAGAGGGAGATAATCGGGTAGAGGTAAATTTCCCCCTACTCGATTATTTTTCGCCCGCATTCAAAACATAAAGACTGGCCTTCCGGTACTTTAGCGCCGCAGATGCACTCTCTGGGAGGTCTTATTTTTACCGGCTGTGTTTCACTGGTGGCAGTTTCCAGGCTTCTGCCGCAAAATCCGCAAAATTTGGAATTTTTTACAATTTCAGCCCCACATATACAATAAGTTGCGGATTTAGAGACGGGTTCGCCACAATTCGGGCAGAAACGGTCCTGGGGATTTAATTTGTATCCGCAGGAACAAAGGTTTTTTCCGACATTTTTTGCTTCCAGTTCTGCTTTTTGCTGTTCCAATTCCTGGATTTCTTCTTCTAATGACTGGATTTTATCCAGATAATGTTTAATTTGAACGATTTCGATTTTATTTTCTTTGGATAAATCATAAACTTCCATGCCTATAAATCCGTAAAGTTTTATCTTTTCATTGGTTTTATCTTCCAAAAGTCTGCTTATGGTTTTCCGGTTTTTTTTATCCGATGATTGTCCAAGTGCATCAGGTAGTTTTACTTTTTTGATTAATCCTTTAATGTTGTCCATTTTCTCTCCTTTGTCCTGTTTATTGGCTATTAAATGGTAACAGTTATTTTAAGTTCATCCATTCTTCCCAAAGAGACTGAAAGGTGGCGTTATTTTCCTGCTTTTCCTGATCATACCGTGTCCCTTTGAGAATACGGTTTAATATTGTCAGATATTGACGTTCATATTCGATTACAATATCTTGTACTGTATTATCTGCTAT
Source organism: uncultured bacterium (assembly GCA_947383005.1). Taxonomy (GTDB): domain Bacteria; phylum Bacillota; class Clostridia; order Lachnospirales; family Lachnospiraceae; genus Brotaphodocola. The sequence goes on from CANDBT010000012.1 coordinate 10,317, forward strand.
TTGATTCATCTCATCATTCTGTTTAAATTGTTCCAGTTCTGATTTCAGATAAAGTTCGCATTTCTCACAGATTTGATGGCGGCACCAGGTTTGCAGCCTATGGATATAATACGTATAAGCGACAACAAAAAGCAGCAGCAAAAAGGCAAGTAAAATCCCCAGGCCAGCGGAAAGCCCCCCGAAAAAGTAAGCAGATGATGCGAATATTCCCGGGGTAATCAATTTGCCTGCGACTTGATTTTTTATCGGATCAATCAGTGAGTATTCCTTATTTTCATCGTGTCCGCTGTTTTCGTTGGCGGATTCATTAGCAGAAACCGTTTGTGTTTTTGCTGCCGTTTTTTGAGAAGAATATTGCAGCGACGTTGCGCCGGCTATGGTTATGAACATGATGAACAATAAAAGTACAGGCATCCAAAGAAAAAACCTTTTTTTTCGTTGGTACTTTTTGGCGATGTGCCGGACGCCGTTTTTTGTTTTGTGAGCAAAAGACATGACAGCGCTGCTGCCAAAATCGGCAGTCATTACTTCTCCCATAATTTTGTTTTCTAAAGTATCTCGCTGAGTTTCGTACTCTTTATAAAATTTCTCATGTCCGATACCTTCTGAATAAGCGCCGATATGGTGAAACATACTGTGCATATGATCCATCATATGACTGCAGTTTTCACCTACGTCTTTCACCAATTGGCGGGAAGTCTGCAGCATATCTTCCTCATAGGATTGTTGAATTTGCTGAAAAAAGCTAAGGTACATCCCCTCATTGGATATTGTGTCCAGATGGGCTTTGGTAAAGGCGATTTCATCCATTTTTCGAAGGCACTCCTTAATGGACAAAATCTTTCGCTGTTCAATATTTGTCAGCGAAGATAAATTTTTCTTATGGCATTGTTCGGCGATGGTTTTTATTTGAGTTTCTACTTCGGTTGTTGGTACAGATTGGGAATCTGAAATTTTCAGACGTATGCTTTCCAGGATATTTTCTATGGATTGGCGGGTTTCCGGCCATTGACGGTTATCCAAGCGAATATGCCTCTGGCAGTTTTCTATGCTGTCGAGAATTCGCGTGGGAAGGTTTTGTTCTTTGGCATAGCTTTTAGCCTTTCCGTCCAGCTTAGTAATGTGTTTTTTTTCATTTGTTTGTCAAGTTCCTTTCTGTATGTTGTTTGCGGTTATTGTTCATTCCCATGTCAAGCACCACGCTGCTTGGCATGGGGGATGCACGTAATGGCAGCGAACCAGGCCGCCCATCGCCGCAGGCGATTTTAAATGGCGGCCTGAGTTGCTGTTCGCTGGGTACCAGTGAACAGTAACGTTTGCGGTTATTGTTCATTCCCATGTCAAGCACCACGCTGCTTGGCATGGGGGATGCACGTAATGGCAGCGAACCAGGCCGCCCATCGCCGCAGGCGATTTTAAATGGCGGCCTGAGTTGCTGTTCGCTGGGTACCAGTGAACAGCAACGTTTGCGGTAATGGTTCAGACGGTCTGACCAGTTATATTTTATTCTATAAGAGATTCTTTGTTCTTGGACATTGTTTCAATATGATGAAGCAATTCTTCTGTGTGCAGGAGTTTTTTTTCGAGATTCGGAAGCTTTTGCTCTTCCAGGTTTACGGATAAACGAAATTCATTGAAGCAGCCATCCACGGAAGAAAGTTCCTTTTCGAACAACTCGGTAATTTGTGAAGAAATTTGTAAATTTATCGTTTCTCTTGCTTTTTCCACTTCGCATTTGAATTGCCGGATACATTCTTGAGAAGCCTTTTCCATTTTTCCGGCAGCCTTGGGGTCATAGAGTTTTTTGGCAAGAGAATTGACGACGAAAGCACCGGCAATTACCCCGATGCCAATCAGGCCGGCGGCTGCGATACTTCCCACAAATACCCCCGCCAAAGCGCTGGCAGCATTGGCGGCGGCGCTGCTGCCCAGAGCGTTGCCAATGCCGGCACTCGTCCAGGCGGCCAGGCTTCCGGCTCCTGCGGCGCCGGTCATACTGCCGGCTCCAGCGCCCCCTGCCAGAGAGAGTGCTTTTCTTATCCCTACTTTTGATTCATATTTTTTTCGCTCATTCCAGATTTTGAGAAATAAATCTTCAGAAGAATCCGTCATGAGCTGATAAAATTCCCCGGCAAGGAAAGCAGAATTTTTGGTTTCCGCCACGATTTGCCGTCTGCTTTGGGATAAAGAGCCATAAAAGCGGTCGTTGAGAGCCAGGATATTTTCCCGTTGATTGAAATAGCCGACTGCTTCCTGAAAAAGGATTTCCAGGTCATGAAGGCAATTTTTCATTGCTTCGATAGTTTTTCGGTTAATGGAATCATTCATCATGATTTTATAATTTTCATTGACCAGGTTCAGATAAGCGATGAAATCTTCTTTAGTTTGAAAACGTTCTTTGATTTTGTAAGGGTCCATCTTGGCGATAATTTCCTGCTGGTAGTTGTCAATGGATTGATGAATGTCTTCCGTCAGTTTGCAGATAAAGTCCGAAAGTGTTTTTTTATAGCAGCCGATGTAGTTGTCCAAAGAAGTATTGATTTTATGTAAAATTTCCCTGTCGGATTCATATTGTTTTTTTCGCAGGGAAAAGGAACGCTGCAATTGTGTGAGCGTAGTTTGGATTTCTTCGATATTGTTTTGCTGCATATGGATGAGAGGGTTTTCTCCTATGATTTGCTCGCGGATGTACGAGCGGACAGCCGCCCAATCGGCTATCCCCTCAATCTTCTTTTGTGACATGTTTCCATGCCTGACGGTTACAACAGGAAATACAGGCCCGGTGATATGGCTTTCCTGCATGTAGGTTTTGAGCTTATTGACCGATTCTGTCAATTTTGTGCGAGAAATGGTATCGCATTTTGTGAGAAAACACAGGATGTTATGATGAGGCAGGCATTCCAGTAAATCCCATAGCTTTGGGCTTTGGATATTGCCGACATCAAAAACAGCCAACAGGATATGGGAATCAGAGGCCAGTTCTTTTGCTTTAGCCAAAGAAGCTGTTTCCATTTGATCAATGCCTTTGGTGTCAATGATGGATATGCCTTTCATGGCGTCAGAAGCCAGAAAGCTTTTTTGCATTCCGTCGGATACGGGAGTTTGAACGTTTTGCTGGCCCCATCGGTATTCGCAAATATCTCCAGTCATATGATCTTGAGGGGGGAGGATATCCTGAAAAAGAAGATGCAGCAGGCTTGTTTTTCCGGATTGACATTCTCCCAAAACGATATAGGAAGTCTGATTGTTTGAATTTTTCAAGGCTTTTTGAAGTTTTTCCTTTTCTTGCCGGTCATCGCTGCCCTGAAGCAAGGAAAAAAGCTGTTCAAATAAATCGCTTAAAGCAGCGGATTCTTTATTTTCGCATAAAATATTTGTTCCCATTTTTATCTCCTATGGGTAAATGATATCATGTCTTTTGGACATATTTTTTTGTATCATAGGAAAGTGCGTCCTATGATACAAAACGCTCCGCTTAGGTTGCTGAGTGCCAGTGGTACTCGTTTAGCAATGACCGGAGTGGGACGTAGACGCACTGCAGCGGAGAGGAATCATGTCACTGAAGCGACCCGCCGCAGGCGGAGAATCCTGCAAAGCAGGATTCTTTGTTCTTATAACATGTGCTCCGCACATGCTTCCTCCAGGGGATACGCACAGTTTGGCTTGGCGTTTTGCCGCGCTTTGCACAGCACCGAACTGGCGCTGATATAATTTCTGACGACATTATACCATAATTTGTTTTTTTTTACCAACAGGAAAACCATAGGGGGCGGCAAAATCTGAGCGGAGTGTCAGAAGTACATTATACGGCACGAGGCAAGCTGCAACAGCATACATTAGTAATAAGTAAGCTTGAAGGTGGCTTTCTTTGAAGACATTTCCAAAGCCTTTGTCACCCGGGGAAGAAAGAACATATCTGGAACGATACAGGGAGGGTGATCGGGAAGCACGCAATATTCTAATTGAGCGAAATATGAGGCTGGTGGCTCATGTGGCCAAAAAATATCAAAATACGGATTATGATATGGAAGATTTGCTGTCAGTGGGAACGATCGGGCTGATCAAGGCAGTCAACAATTTCCACGCAGACCGCGGTTCCCGGCTGGCCACTTACGCTGCTAAGTGTATTGAAAATGAAATTTTGATGCTTTTGCGGGCCAGCAAAAAGTATACCAGGGAAGTATCCCTGTATGAACCTATCGGAGTAGACAAGGATGGGGAAGCAGTAAGCTTGGTTGATGTGATTGAGACAGAAAATAAGGAGGTTTTGGCAGATTTAATCCTGGGACAGGACATCCAGGAGCTTTATGAGGCATATCAGTCCTGCCTTAAAGAACAAGAGCGGGCAGTAATCGGCATGCGGTATGGTTTGTTCGGAAAGCAGCCGCGCACTCAGCGGGAGATTGCGGCGACGTTGGGGATTTCCCGGTCGTATGTGAGCCGGATTGAGAAGAAGGCTCTGGGGAAGCTGCGGGAGAAGTTTGAGCAGGGATAAATCGTAAGGAGTAATAGGGGCAGCTTATAGCAAGCAGCCCCCTGTGTTGCTCCTATTTTTTTGTTGTAAAGGGTAATGGAATCCGGTATAATAATAGTAATATCAGCAAAGTGGATACCGAATTGTGCAGAAAGCAGACTAAGAGGTCTATATGGAGAGATTTTCCGGCAATTATATTGACAGTTATGAAAAGAAAATACCTGTCTGACAGATATACCAGATGTATCAGGAAAAAAAGATTGTGTTTCCGGCGGCTACCTCGATGAAAAGGGTGACGAAGATAGAACGTATTTCCGAAATAGTGGAAATCATTTTATTGGGATTGGCCCTGCCGACTGTCTATGTATCGGAGAGGCAGAACGGGAGCCTGCTGGTTTTGGAGGCAGATGACAGGCTGCGGTGCCTTATTGAGTTCCTGAAAGGATACTATCCGGTCAGGAGGCTCGAATTCTATCCGGAATTGGACGAGCGTGGGATAGAACAACTGGAACAGGAGTTTCCCAGAATGACATCCTGGTTATACGATTATAGATTTTCCTTTCAGATTATTGAATATACGACACCACGTTATATGCATATGCAAATGGGAAACTATATTGAGAGATGGAACTTTACCAGGGAACAGGGTATCAGGAACGAATTATATGGAGAAGATTTGGAAGGACGTTTGGCCAAGTTAGAGCAAATGCTTTGGGGATTTTCGGAATTTTTAAGCAAAGTTTCCCTGAATCGGCAATATATGGTACTGCGGATTCTGATGTGCCGTTTTGTGCGAATGGGAGAAATCCAGGAGGGATGGGGAGAAATCCTGAATTTGCAACAGCTGTTGGATCGGACGGCAATACTTGTGCTGCAAAAGAACAGCCAGTGGATAAGTGAGACAGCGGAGGCGTTTGGAGAAGTAACGAGAGAGCTTTTGAGCTGGGAGCGGAGGGTGCACTATGGTTTGGAGAGAGATAAGGGGAAGGAACGGCAGGCCAAGGTACTCAGCTATTATATAATGTAGTATGGATGTGCCGGGAAAAAAGATGTGAGGTACAGTGGGGATTGGAGAGGATTGCCTCGCTGTATGGGCAGTTTCGAAGCGTGGATGAATTTTTGAAAAGTCTGGAGGCTAATCTGCAGTGCTTCAAGCTGGTGAGAAGCCAGAAAGAAGAATATCTTTTGCTTCTGGGAACCCTGGACAAATTTGAGAGACATGAATCCTGGGAGAGTATTGGTCTGGACGATGGGTTGGAATATAAAAAGTATACGCCGGCCTCGGACGAGGAAGATTGGTTTCGCAATTCGGTTTATAGCAACCAGACTATGATGAAATTTAGGTTCAGCAGAAGAATGAGATGTTTCGGATATCGGAAAGGAAATCGCTTTCGGTTATTACGGATTGAACGGGATCATAAAAAGAGTAATAAAGGATAATATACATAAATTTTGGCCTTAACTTGACAGGGGAATATGTGTCGAGGATTGAGAAGAAGGCGGTGGAGAAATTGCGGGTGGAGATGGAGTGTTCTGGGTAGGTATAATTGATAGAGTACAGAATGAGGCGAGGATAAAGCAAGGACTTGGTTTGTCCCTTTTTTAGTTGTAAAGAGATAGAAAATCAATTATAATCTTAATAAAGAAATCATTGGCCCAATAAATAGTTATAGAAGCTTTGCAAAATAGAGAAAATATATTAAAGAATGACTGGCGTAATATAGGATATAGGGGAGAGGGTATAATGGCAAGAGTAGTAGGGATTGGAATCCAGAGCTTTGAGAAATTGATAGCAGAGTCTTGCTTTTATATTGATAAGACGGATTTTATTAGAGAATGGTGGGAAAATAAAGACGATGTAACATTGATTACACGTCCCAGACGTTTTGGGAAAACTCTAAATATGAATATGCTGGAGAGATTCTTTTCTATAGAATATGAAGATAAGGGAGAGATATTCGAAGGATTATCTATATGGAGTGATGAAAAATATCAAAAGCTTCAGGGAACATATCCGGTGATTTTTTTAAGTTTTGCAGATATTAAAGCGAGTGATTTTTCTTTAGCAAGAGAAAAAATCTGTATGGCTATACAAAAATTGTACAGCAGATTTGATTTTTTGTTAGATACCAATATACTAAAGGAAGAGGAAAGAAAATTTTATAATAAGATATTTTCGGAAATCACAGATTCTGTAGCTTCCTGTTCCTTGCGAGAACTTGCCAATTACCTTTCCAGGTATTATGAAAAAAAAGTGATAATTCTGCTGGATGAATATGATACCCCCCTTCAAGAAGCCTGGGTTTATGGTTATTGGGAGAAAATGGCAGAGTTTATCAGAGGATTATTTAACTCGACATTTAAGACAAATCCTTATCTGGAACGGGCGGTTATGACGGGGATCACCAGAGTCAGCAAAGAGTCTATTTTTTCTGATTTGAACAATCTGGAAGTAGTGACCACTACTTCAGAGAAATATGAGAGTAGCTTTGGGTTCACACAGGAGGAAGTGTGGGAGGCATTAAAAGAGTATGGAGCGTATGATAAGAGACAGAAGGTAAAAGATTGGTATGATGGTTTTACTTTTGGAAAAAGGCAGGATATCTACAATCCATGGTCTATCTTAAATTTTCTGGATAAGAAACGGCTTTCCATGTACTGGGTCAATACCAGCAGCAATGGTCTTATTAACCGATTAATTAAAAGAGGTAATCGGGATATAAAGATGGGGCTGGAGAGTCTTTTAAAAGGAGGAATTCTTAAAACCAGGATTGATGAACAGATCATATTTAGTCAATTAGACGGTAGAACGGATGCAGTATGGAGTCTTTTGCTGGCAAGTGGCTATCTAAGGGTGAATAGTTATTTTATTGATGAAGAGTGGGGACGGAATATCTATGAACTGACATTAACGAACAGGGAAGTTTGTTTTATGTTTGGCCATATGATAGATGGGTGGTTCAGGGATTGTGTTCCAGAATATAATGATTTTGTGAAAGCTATGCTTCTGGGAGACATAAAAGCCATGAATGCATACATGAATAAAGTGGCACTGGTTACATTTAGCTATTTTGACAGTGGGACGAAACCATCCGAGGAGTCGGAACCGGAACGATTTTATCATGGATTTGTGCTGGGATTGACAGTGGATCTGTCAGATAGGTATGTGATCACATCAAACAGGGAAAGCGGTTATGGAAGATATGATGTGGTGCTGGAACCTAAGGGGCAGGAGGATTGTGCTGTTATTATGGAGTTTAAAGTGCGGGATCCTATGGAAGAAAAAAGCTTGGAAGAGACGGCATCAGAGGCTTTGCTACAGATTGAAAGAAAGAAGTATGCGGTAGCATTAGAAAGCAGAGGAATTGCATCAGAACGGATTCATAAATATGGTTTTGCGTTTGAAGGGAAAGAAGTTTTGATAAAAAGTTAATATGATATCCAGGAAGGAGAACAGCAATGACAGCAGAACAGTTATTGGAGGAAGCCCGGCAGCTTAAGGAAACTCTTGTTTTCAACAGGAGGTATTTACATTCCCATCCAGGGACAGGCTTTGATTTAAATGATACCGTTGCTTTTGTAAAAAAAGAATTGGCCGATATGGGGTATGAACCCAGAGAGTGCGGAAGATCGGGTATTGTGGCTTTAGCCGGCGGGAAAAAGGAGGGAAAAGTTTTTCTGATCCGGGCGGATATGGATGCGCTGCCCATAAAAGAAGAGGCGGAAGTGGAGTTTTCTTCTGCCAACGGATGTATGCACGCATGCGGGCATGATATGCATACGTCCATGATGCTTGGGGCCGCAAAGCTACTGAAGATGCATGAAGAGGAGATTGAGGGGACGGTAAAGCTTATGTTTCAGCCCGCGGAGGAAATTTTTGAAGGCGCCCGTGATATGATTGAAGCTGGATTATTAAGAGATGTGGATGCCGCGCTCATGGTTCATGTTATGGCCGCAATGCCTTTTGAGGTTGGGACCGCTATTGTCTCGGCTCCGGGAACCAGCGCTCCAGCCGCGGATTATTTTGAGATCCGGGTGGAGGGGACAGGGTGCCATGGGTCTATGCCCAACATGGGGGTGGATCCGCTTAATGCGGCAGCCCACATTTTGATTGCCCTTCAGGAGATCAACGCCAGAGAACTGGCAATGGATGACAGGGCTATCCTGACCGTGGGGACCATGAATGCAGGATTTGCTGCTAATGCGATACCCAATATAGCGGTCATGGGAGGAAGTGTCAGGACTTTTGATGAGGAGGTACGGTCATTTATAAAAGAAAGGATGACTCAGATTGCGGAAGGAATTGCAAAGTCTTTTCGGGCAAAGGCAAAAGTGATCTGGGGAAGCGGGTGCCCGGCTTTAGTAAATGATAAAAATTTATGCGCATGTATAAAAACGTATGTCAAAGAATTGTTAAGCGAGGGCAAAGCATTTTCGGCAGAGGAACTGAATGGCATGGGAGGGAAACAGAAGGCTTCGAAATCATCAGGATCGGAAGATTTTGCGTATGTCAGCCGGGAAGTACCTTCTGTTATGATAGCGCTGGCCGCCGGACAGCCAGAAAAGGGGTATTGTTATCCACAACATCATCCCATGGTGACATTTGATGAAGAGGCTCTTGTAAATGGCAGCGCGGTATATGCGTACACGGCGATGCGCTGGCTGGAAGCGCAGAAAAATGGCGGAGAAATCTATGATACGCATTAAAGACATTGCCGACCAGGTAGGGGTAAGCGCCACAACCGTATCCAATGTACTTCACGGGAAGCAGCAGCGGGTATCGCCGGAGACCAGGAGAAAGATTGAGGCGGCTATCCGGGAGATGGGATACGTTCCCAATATGGGGGCGCTGATGCTGGCCAAGGAACAATCCAGCATAATCGGGGTTATTTTGTTTGATAAGGGCAGCAGGAATGAGCCGACCCTGACGGACCCTTACTATGGCTCTCTGGTAGGATATCTGGAACAGTACATCAGGGACAAAAAGCATTATATGCTGATGCTGACGGTGTCCAATGTGGAGGAGATCATTCGCCAGGCGAAGGCGTGGAATCTGGATGGCTTAATCGCCTGCAATCTGCAGCCGGATGTTATCCGGCACCTTTATGCACTTTATCCGAATCCTCTGGTGTCTCTGGACGCTTATCTGGAAAATAAGGAATCCTATATCAATATAGCGGTTGATGATTTTGGAGGGGGATATCAGATGGGACGGTATCTGGCAGCCATGGGACACCGCAATGTTTTAATGATATCGGATAATGATCAGGGGGTGGACCATCAGCGGTGGCTGGGTTTTAAAAAGGGGCTGGGGGAAGCGAAGGTTCCGGTTTCGGATAAACAGCATTTGCTTGTTTCCAATATATCCGGGGAACGGATGGTTCAGTATAAACGGTATAAGGAACTGTTCCGCAAGCAGACGGCTCTTTTCTTCTCGTCCGATTATTACGCCCTTGAGGCCTGCTCTGCCTTACGGGAGACAGGGTTTCGGATACCGGAAGAATTGTCTCTGGCTGGATTTGATGATCTGTTTTGTTCCGGGCTTATGACTCCGAAGCTGACAACCATCCGGCAGGATATTGAGCAGAAGGCAAGAATGACGGTGGATGCTTTGTTTTGTCTGATGGAGGGAGGCGAGAAGAGAGACTGGGTTCTCCCGGTGGAACTGATTGAGAGGGAGTCTGTGAGACGGGTGTGACAAATGGATGACAGTTTGTAGCATTTCTTATTCAGCAGAGCCGGGTAAAAGAATGTCCCATGGACATCCAGAGCGTCCCCCCAAACCCCGCCTTGTAAAAAGCAATGAATCCCTTGTTAGAATTGATGGTTTTGTGCAAAACTAATTGACACAGGCACTTGCCTGTGTTATTTTTTTGATATAAGTTTTGCGCGAAACTGATATAAAGAAAGCAGAATTAAAAGACGGTTTGCTTCATCTTCCTGCCTGGCGCAGGAGGGAAAAAGATACTCTGTCTTAACTGCTACGAATTCAACAAGGAGGCTAACCATGAAACGTGATTGGTGGAAAAAAGCCGTTGTCTACCAGATCTACCCACGCAGCTTTATGGATTCCAACGGGGACGGGATCGGAGATATCGGGGGAATTATAGAAAAGCTGGAATATTTACAGGATCTGGGCATTGATGTGATCTGGCTTTCACCGGTTTATCGTTCTCCCAATGTGGATAATGGCTATGATATCAGTGATTATCAGGCAATCATGGAGGATTTCGGCACCATGGAGGAGTTTGAACGGATGCTGGAAAAGGCTCATGGCCTGGGAATTAAGATCATGATGGATCTGGCTGTGAACCACACATCGGATGAGCACCCCTGGTTTATAGAAAGTCAGAAAAGCGGGAATCCGGGGAATCCTTACCGGGATTATTATATCTGGCGGGATCCGAAGGAGGACGGTGGCGCCCCCAATAACTGGGGCTCTTCATTTGGCGGCAGTGCCTGGACATACCATGAGGGCCGCGGGCAATATTATCTGCATTTGTTTGCTTCGGGACAGCCGGATTTAAACTGGGAAAATCCGGCTGTCCGCGGGGAGGTTTTTCAGATGATGAACTGGTGGTGTGAGAAAGGGGTCGATGGATTCCGGCTGGACGTCATCAGCATGATCTCAAAGGTTCCTGGCCTGCCTGACGGGAAAATGAATGGGGGATTGTATGGGGACGGCGGCCCATTCTATATCAATGGTCCCAGGGTCCATGAATATCTGCAAAAGATGAATGAGCAGGTGTTTTCCGGATATCCGCTGATAACGGTTGGGGAGACGCCGGGAGCATCGGTGGAGGACGCAGTACGGTATACCGGGGAAAATGCCCATGAGTTGAATATGATTTTTCAATTTGAACATATGGAAGGGGATCCGGATCATCCTGGCAAGTACGGAAAGTGGGACGCAAAGGAAATGTCCCTGCCTCAGTGGAAGAGGTGCTTATCCAAATGGCAGACCGGCCTGGAGGGAAAAGGATGGAACAGCCTGTATCTGTCCAATCATGACCGGCCAAGACCCGTTTCCCGATTTGGAAACGACAGCCCCGGGTATCGGGCCTGTTCGGCCAAAATGCTGGCCACCTGCCTGCATATGATGAAGGGAACGCCTTACATTTATCAGGGCGAGGAGCTGGGCATGACCAATGCATATTTTGAGAAGCTGGAGGATTACCGGGATGTGGAAACGCTCAATGCCTTTGAAGAGCTGACGAATAAACGGGGGGAGACGCCGGAGACGGTTCTGGGCTATTTGAAACGGATCGGAAGGGATAATGCCAGGACTCCAATGCAGTGGGATAACAGTTCCAATGCCGGCTTTACCACAGGGACGCCCTGGATTGGGGTGAATCCCAATTTTACCGAAATCAATGCCAGGCAGCAGAGGGAGGATCCGGATTCGGTTTTTCAGTATTATAAAAGGCTGATTCACCTCCGGCATACCATGGATGTGGTGGTCCATGGCAGGTATGAGCTGTTAGAGCCGGAGGATGAGAATCTGTTTGTGTACAGCAGGACATGGAAGGATGAGAAGCTTCTGGTAATCTGCAATTTTACCAAGAGAGAGCTGCCTGTGCCGCAGCAATTATCGGACCGGATCTTTCCGGATACGGATGTGGTCATCAGCAACTACTTAACGAGGCAGGATGACAGGATACGTCCATATGAAGCAACGGTTTATCTCATAAAAGGAACGGGGGAACAGGGATGAAGAATAAGAAGAGAAGGATGTGCTTATTTTTATCAGGCCTTATGGCATCGGTAATGATGATGTCCGGATGCGGGGGAACTGGCTCAAAGGACGGAAAGATTGAAATTGAACTGGTTCAGTACAAGCCGGAGGCTGTGGAAATATTTGAGCGGCTGGAGGAAGAGTTTAACCGGACCCATGACAAGATTCATCTGACGATTGAATCGCCCAATGATGCGATGACGATCTTAAAGACCCGGCTGATTCGGGAGGATTATCCCGATATCATCGGAATCGGAGGGGAAATAAATTATTCCTATTTTGTTCAGTCAGATATTCTGGCAGATGTGTCGGATTATCCGGGGCTGGCTTCCATAAAGCCTGCTTATGTGGAGATTCTGGAAGGGTTGGAGTTTGTGCCCACGGAAGGAACCTTCGGGGTGCCATATGTTGCCAATGCCGCAGGAGTTTTGTACAACCGGGAAATGTTCAAGGAGCATGGCTGGGAGATTCCTGTCACCTGGGATGAGTTGATTGCTCTGTGCGAGGAAATAAAAGGAGCCGGAATCCAGCCTCTGTACTTTGGATTTAAGGATACCTGGACCTGCCTGGCGCCCTGGAATGCCCTTGCCGTTGATCTGGCGCCTGCGGATGTGTGCCGTCAGGTAAACAGGGGAGAGACGAACTTTACCAAAGAGTACAGGGAGATTGCGGTCAAGACACTTAAGCTTTTGCAGTACGGGCAGGAGGGACCCTTTGCCTATGGATATAATGACGCCTGCACGGCGTTTGCCAATGGGGAGGCGGCCATGTTTACCATCGGAAGCTATGCGGTTCCTCAGATTAAGTCTGTGAACCCGGATATGGATATTGATTCTTTCGTTATGCCGGGCAATGATGTGGCGGAGAAAAATATCCTCAATTCCGGTGTTGACCTGCAGTTCTGTGTGATGAAGGAATGTGAGAACAAAGAGGCGGCTTATGAGGTCCTTGACTTTTTGCTTGCCCATGACAGTGTGCAGATGTATCTGGACGATCAGAACGCGGTTCCCTGTAAGGATGAGGAGTTTGAGCTGGCTCCGATTCTGGACGGCATGAAAAGCTATATTACGGAGGGAAAAATGGCGGACTACCAGGATCATTACTATCCTTCGGAAATGTCCGTGGACGCGCAGATTCAGACATTTTTGATCAACCAGGATGTAGACGCATTCCTGGAAAAGTTTGATAAGGACTGGCTGCGCTACAACCGTGACATTATCCGGATGGTAGAGGATTACCAGAAACGGCACGGCTCGGATTGATACCGTCCGTTGCGGATGGTCTACTTGGAAAGGAGAAAATTGTGATGAAAAAGATGAATGACAGGGAACGTACTTATTTGGTCATGACTCTCCCGATTCTGGCGCTGTTTTTCTGCTTTAACACGCTGCCTTTGATCAAGGGTTTTGTTTACAGCTTTACAAATTTTAAGGGATATGGCTCTTATGACTGGGTGGGGCTGCGCAATTATGTGGATTTGTTCCAGGATGTCCGCGTGGGCAAGTCTTATCTTTTTACCATCAAGATGGCGGTGGTTTCCACGCTGGTGGTGAATGTGCTGAGCCTGGTTCTGGCTCTGGGACTGAACAGCAAGATTAAATTCAAGAGCACGCTCAGGGGCCTTTACTTTATTCCCAATATTTTGGGCGCATTGGTAGTAGGCTACATTTTCAACTACTTTTTTACCTATATTCTTCCTGCCGTCTTTAAGATGATGGGCGGTCCGGGAACCAGTATGCTGGCAAGCACAAGGTGGGCCTGGGTGGCGATTGTGGCAGTTTGCGCCTGGCAGTCGGTTGCCATGAACACCATCATCTACATATCCGGTATCCAGACGGTTCCGGCGGATGTGTACGAGGCGGGGGCTATCGATGGCGCTACCGGGTGGTTCAAGTTCAGAACCTTGACATTTCCCCTGATTCTGCCGTTTTTCAGCATTAATATGGTGCTGTGCATGAAGAATTTCCTGATGGTGTTTGATCAGATCGTGGCATTGACCAAGGGCGGCCCGGCTCAGAGTACGGAGTCGATCTCTTACCTGATTTATAATAACGGCATGTCAGGAGGCCAGTTTGGCTTCCAGAGCGCCAACGCGGTGGTGTTCTTTGTGCTGATTGTGATACTTTCCGTAGCCCAGATGACCTTCAGTGGGAAAAAGGAGGAGCAGTTATAATGAAAGAGAATGGAAAAGTGAAGGAAAAAGTGAACTGGCCCATAACGATTCTTTTGATGATGGGACTGATTACTATTGTGTTTCCCCTTTATATGGCCATTGTAATTGCGTTTAAGCAGCCGAGCGATATGACCAACAGCATATCCGGCATTCTCTCCCTGCCCAAAAGCTGGAGCCTGGCCAATTTTGCAGAGGCAATGCGGGTGACGGATTTCTGGCGCTCTCTGTTTAACAGTTTTCTTATTACGATAGTGAACCTTGTCATTTCCATTGCGGTTCATTCGGTGATCGGCTATGCGGTGGGAAGAAACAAGGCCGGAAGCAAATTTTATAATTTTGTGTACTTGTACATTGTAAGCGGTATGTTCGTGCCCTTTGCCATCCTGATGATGCCTCTGGTGAAGCAGACAGCTCAGCTGGGAATCGCAAATGTGGCTGGCGTTATTATCTGTTATGTGGTATTCTATATGCCGATGAACATGCTTTTGTATTCGGGATATCTGGTCAATATTCCGGTGGCACTGGAGGAGGCGGCCCGGGTGGACGGGGCCAGCACCTGGAGAACCTACTGGAGCATTATTTTCCCGATTATGAAGCCCATGCATGCGACCGTGGCTGTTTTGACGGCCCTTGGGACCTGGAATGATGTGATGACTCCGCTTGTCATCATGTCCGGCGGCGGCATGAACACCCTGCCTCTGGCGCAGATGACGTTCCAGACGCAGTTCGGCACCAATTACAATCTTGCCTTTGCGTCTTATCTGCTGGCGCTGATTCCGATTCTGATTTTCTATCTGTTCTGTCAGAAGCAGATTCTAAACGGGGTTGTAAACGGCGCGGTGAAGTGACTGTTACAGGAAGCGACAAATAGCTTTGTCATTTCCTGTCGTTTAAAAAGTAAGAGGCATATTTTTGTGAAGGAGATAATTTTCAATGGAGAGACAATGGTGGCATAACAAGGTTGCGTATCAGATTTATCCGAAAAGCTTTTATGATTCTAATGGGGACGGGATTGGGGATATTCCCGGCATTATGGAAAAATTAGATTATTTAAAGGATCTGGGAGTGGATATTCTCTGGATTTCTCCGGTGTACCAGTCGCCGTTGGCGGACCAGGGATATGATATCTCCGATTACTATGAGATTGATCCTCGCTTTGGCACCATGAAGGATATGGAAGCATTGATTGCGGAGGCAAAAAAGCGCCAGATGTATATACTGATGGATCTGGTGATCAACCATTGTTCGGATGAACATGTGTGGTTTCAGAAGGCCATGGCGGATCCGGAGGGGGAGTACGGGAACTTCTTTTACCTGGCGGATCAGAAGGCCGGGAGGCCGTGCAACTGGCGTTCCTATTTTGGAGGCTCTGTGTGGGAACCGCTGCCGGGTACGGATAAACAGTACCTTCATATGTTTCACAAAAAGCAGCCGGATTTGAACTGGGAAAATCCCAGGGTGCGGCAGGAAATCTATAAGATGATCAACTGGTGGTTGGAAAAGGGCGTGGCCGGATTCCGCCTGGACGCTATCATCAATATCAAAAAGGCCTTGCCGGTAAAGGACTATCCGGCAGACCGGCCGGACGGCTTAGCGGACGCGTCAGTGATGCTGGCCCATGCGGAGGGAATCGGCGCGTTTTTGAAGGAAATGAAAGAGGAAACCTTCAAGAAGCACCATGCCTTCACAGTGGGAGAGGTATTTAATGAGAAACCGGAGGAGCTGGCGGCTTTTATCGGGGACGAAGGATATTTCTCCAGCATGTTTGATTTTCGCGAGACGGTCATGGGCAGCAGCCCGAAGGGATGGTATGACAACCGGCCGGTGACGGGGGAGGAGTATAAGGCAGCATGCTTTGAGTCTCAGGAGAGAAGCGCCGGGATAGGATTCTACTCTAATATCATTGAGAATCATGACGAACCCAGGGGAGTCAGCCATTATCTGCCAGAGGGACAGGTGTGCGAGGCGTCAAAGAAAATGCTGGCCGGACTGTATTTTATGCTGCGGGGCATTCCTTTTATCTATCAGGGGCAGGAAATCGGCATGGAGAATGTGGATTTTACCTCCATTGACCAGGTGGATGACATATCCTCAAAAGCAGAATACAAGGCGGCCTTGGAGGCAGGGGTTTCAGAGGAAAAGGCGATGGAGGCGGTGAAGCGCTACAGCCGTGACAATGCCAGAACGCCTATGCAGTGGAGCGGGCAAAGCCACGGAGGATTTACAAAAGGGACGCCGTGGATTAGGGAAAATCCCAACTATCTTCAGATTAATGTGGAGGAGCAGCGGGGACGGGAGGATTCTGTCTTTCAGTTCTACCGCGGCCTGATTGCCCTGCGCAAGAACCCGGAGTATGAGGACAGCCTGATTTATGGGGCCTGCATTCCCTGGCTGAGGGAGCAGAAGAATCTGATGGCGTATCTGCGCAAAGGCGATTCGCAGACCCTGCTGGTGATGGGGAATTTTCAGGAAACGCCCCAGAGGGTGAAGCTTCCGGGTGCGTATGAAAAGGTGCTGATCAATAATCTGGATTGCCTGGATGGGGAGGCAGACGGCGAGGTTTGCCTGGGGGGATGGCAGTTTGTGGTTTTGGAGATGAGGATGTAATTAAAGAGGTGCTGTGGCTTTGAGAAAATAGCAGAAAATCCGGCAGAATGCGCCAATGACGTATTTTGCCGGACTTTTTCAATCTCTATAGGAATGCTCGTCTCATGAAACAAAAACACTTTGCTTAAGACACATATTCTAAGATAAAGAATTTCTGCTTGACTATATGGTCAAAGTGACAACTTATGTCTGACAAAAGACATAAAACAACTGACATCACTATTTTTGTCAAGACATTAATCGCTTTGCTAATTAACCATGAATAAGCATAGTTGTCAGACCAAAGGATATGTCCTGTCTGAATCGCTATAAGGATAAATAAAATCACAATAAACTTATGGTAAAGCATCGAAAAATATGGTAAACTTATACAGAAACTCTCTCTGTAAAGTCTTTTAAAGCCGTTAATCGATTAGAGGGGAATTGTTCAGCCGTTTTTTATTAGTTCCTGAAACAGATGGATGGTATCCATATCTTCTCGGGACAGCTTTATGTTAGAGCTGATTGTTTTTCCTTCCGGAGTAGTAATTTTGAATTCAACAATGCTTCCCTCCGCCAGCCCATGAGAATAGGCTGCTTTTAAAAATTGAGGGAATTTGGGATGATTTTGGACGAAACGGTTCCAGGAAGTTTTGAGCTGCATAAATAACATTGGATTGATTGCCATGAGGAGTCTCCTTTTATTGGGGGTATTTGGAAAAACGTGCCGGCGAGGCGTTTTGTCGGTTTCAAGTTCAAAAATCCTCTTGCAAGCAAGCTCGCATCGGATTTTTGACTCTAGTACAACCCGATTTAAATAACCTTATGTTTCGCTGGTCTGCTTTTCCGATAGCATATAGGAAAAATGCTTAGCATAGCACCACTACGCCTCTGCTTTTTCCTGTGTATTCTCGAAAAAGCATCCTCAGCGAAACAGCAAGGTATTTAAATTGGCTTATACTGGTATCATATCATATTTTTAACAAAGTGCAAACAGCAGTATCTCAATATGTTTTGACCCCATAGCTATAGTGTTACTGTTCACAGATACCCTGTGAACGTAACCGCATATGCCCATTAGAAATCGCCCCGTGAAACGTAATCTATATCCTTATATGACTGTTTGGCGGAGAGCAATATTTGGATATGAGCAGTAATCACTAAGATTACCATAAAAGAAAGGAAAATCGTGCACAGATGGAAAAGATAGAAAGAGAACAAAATCTGGATTTGTTTCGTCAGTGGGTTTGGAAGCAGGAAAGTGAAGATTATCAAATGCACCCGTCGGGATTGGAAAAACAGAAAATTGCTCTCGAAGCTGAATATTGCCGGGGAGAAGTGGCATTTTATCCTGAGGAAATCGTCGAGTTGTGTGTTGTCAGTAAACTGAATGAGCAGAATATTTTTTATCTGCATTTTCAAATGGGAAGTTTGGAATACGCCAAAGAGCGGTTCCAGGAGATGCGGGAGGCCATAGAGAGCCTTAGGGTAAAGCCGCCGACAAAAATTTTGTTAAGCTGCTCCTGTGGGATTACTACCTATTATTTTGTGGATAAATTGAATCAGACTTCCGACTTGTTAAATTTGGATTATGAGTTTTCGGCGGCGTCTTATACGAATCTGTACAGTGAGGGCAGCCAGTATGATGCCATTTTTCTTGCGCCGCAGATTGCTTACATGTGTGATTCTGTGAAAAAGACTTTGCCTAATGTGTGCGTGGAGACAATACCGCCTAAGCTGTTTGCGGCATATGACGTTCGGCAGTTTTATGAATTGGTGGAGAATACGTTAAATAAAGAAAAGATAACCAGGAATTTTCCCAAGCCGGCAGCAGAGCATCAGGAACCAGTATGCCATAATTGCCGCTTGGCCTGTCAGGTGCTTGCGATTGCCCTGCTTCGGCGCGATTATGCGAAATATCATGCGCTGGTCCGGATTTATGGGAAAAACGGTGAGGTGGTTTACAATAAAGATATTATTAAAGACAAATTTTCCATAAATGATATCTATGATATCTGTGATACGGTTTTTGCCAGGCATCCGAAAATAAAAAAAGTGTGCATGGCCATGCCCGGGATTATTAATGAACAGGGAGTTACGTTAAAGCCGCTTGAATTGGATCATCTGGATATGGTCGGCATTCTTTCCCGGAAATACAAGGCAGAGGTAACGATTGAGAATGATGTCAATTGCGTTGCGTTGGGGTATTATGCCTGTCATAAAGAGTACAGCTCGATCAGCGTATTGTTTCAGCCGATTATCGGGCGGGTAGGCGGTATGGGAAGCCTTCACGAGGGAAAGCTGATCAAAGGGCTGCGCAATGTGGCCGGCGAGATTCAGTATATGCCTATTGTCCATGATTCTTTGACCAATCCTCTGTGGAAGACTCCGGAGGGCGCCAGGAAGCTGGCCAGCCAATATTTGTCTTCGGTTATCAGTATTCTTGGGCCAGAGATGATTTTGCTGTATGGCAGATTATTTTGGGATGTGGAAGAGCTTCGGATGGAGCTGGCCAAGATTATTCCCGAAAGTTATATTCCCGAGTTCCGTCATCTTGACCATGTGAAGGAGTATATGCTGCTGGGGGCTATGGTTGCTTGCGGAAGTATAGAAGAGGTCTGGGAATCCATGAGGAAAGGGAGTTTTTGGTGGCGGTAATGTTTATGGGAGGATGGCAAAGGTTCCAGGAGTATATTCTGATGAAAGGTGGGGAAGCTCATGGCTAATAAGGTTTATGCGATATCTGACCTTCACGGCCATTACGAGATTTTTTTGGCTATGCTGAAAAAAATTCATTTTGACAGTAGCGACCGGCTGTATATTTTGGGGGATTGCAATGACAGGGGCGAGAAAGCCATGGAGATTTATCATTTTATCCGGCAGAATCCGGATAACATCATTTTGCTGAAGGGTAATCATGAGCTGATGATGCGGGATTTTTTGCTGAAAAATGACAGGGAATGTCTTTGCGGAAGTCTCTGGCAGTCTGACGGCGGGGCAAAAACCATGGAAAATATGGAACGTTTCTTGCGGGAAGGGTGTGAAAACGAACGGGATTTCTGTGATAAAAGGAAAAGCTTCCAGCGCTGGCTGATTGACTATGTGGATTCTTTGCCGGCGTGCCTGGAAATCAATGTGGGCGGGCAGAGCGTGGTGCTGGTCCACGGAGGAGTAAATCCGGAAGTCCCCCTTGATAAGCAGGACGAGGAACTCTGTACCTGGCTGCGGGACTGGTTTTATCTGGCGCCGGGCATAAAAGGGAAAACGGTTGTTTTCGGGCATACCCCGCTGTGCTATGTCAACAGCGACCGGTCGTTTGATGTGTGGTTTGATCCGGTTCATGAGGATAAAATCGGTATCGACGGCGGTGTCGGTTTTTTTGACGACGGCCAGCTTAACTGCCTTTGCCTTAATGATATGTCGGTGACGGTAATTCATAAAAAACATAACGGGACAGATTGTTGTTCACGTTAGGATTAATCACTCCGCTGATTAGCCATGGGCAGATATCATTATGGGGTAAAGCATATGCCCCCGTCTACACTCCGTTCCGGTCGGTTCTAAACAAGCGCCACTGGCGCTTAGAACCCGAAGGCAATTTAACATGGGCATATGCGGTTACGTTCACAGGGTACCTGTGAACAGTAACATAAAAATACCTTCTGCCCGGTCAAAAGGCTTGCATTATTGAGGGCAATGGGCTATAATCCTTTTATGCAGAATAAGGAGGGATGCCATATGGCTACTATTTTGGTTACAGGGGGCGCCGGATATATCGGCAGCCATACCTGTGTGGAGCTTTTGCAGGCAGATTATGATGTGGTTGTGGTGGACAACTTGTGTAATTCCAGCAAAGAATCATTAAAGAGAGTAGAAGAGATTACCGGGAAGCCCGTGACTTTCTATGAGGTGGATTTGCTGGACGAGCCGGCTTTGACCCATGTGTTTGACAATGAAAACATTGACGGGGTGATTCATTTTGCCGGTTTGAAAGCGGTTGGCGAGTCGGTATATAAACCGTTGGAATATTACCACAACAATATTACGGGAACCCTGATTTTGTGTGATGTGATGCGCAAGCATGGGGTGAAGAGCATTGTATTCAGCTCTTCCGCTACGGTGTATGGAGATCCGGCATTTGTTCCTATTACAGAAGAGTGTCCCAAAGGGGATATCACCAATCCTTATGGAAGAACAAAAGGTATGTTGGAGCAAATTCTTACCGATTTGCATACTGCGGATCCGGAATGGAAGGTTATGCTGCTGCGCTATTTCAATCCGATCGGCGCCCATAAGTCAGGAAGGATCGGCGAGAATCCAAGAGGCATTCCTAACAATTTATTGCCTTATATTACCCAGGTGGCGGTGGGAAAGCTGGTGTGTTTGGGAGTTTTTGGCAATGATTATGATACGCCGGACGGAACTTGCATTCGCGATTATATCCATGTGGTAGATTTGGCAGATGGCCATGTGAAAGCGTTAAATAAGATGGCCGGTGAGAAGGGCGGTGTTTGGATTTATAATCTGGGCACGGGTACCGGCTACAGTGTGTTGGACGTAATCAATGCGTTTGAAGAGGCCAATGATCTGAAGATCAATTATGTATTTAAGGATCGCCGTGCGGGAGATATCCCTGCCTGCTATGCAAATCCGGCCAAGGCGGAGAAGGAGCTGGGCTGGAAAGCTCAGAACGGTATCCGGGAGATGTGTGAGGATTCCTGGAGATGGCAAAAGAACAACCCCAATGGATATGAGGAATAGGAAACAGAGGTGATTGTGCGCCTGAGAATGGGGCTGTCGCAAAATTCTTTTTGCAACAGCCCTATTCTTCCGCATTTTGGTGGGAGATATTATGTTACTGCCCACCTCATGACTAATCGCTTCGCTGATTATTCGTCGTCTCTCATTAATGTTTTCATGATAAAAGCATAGATTTCCTGGCTTCGCTCTTCCCATCGGGAGCACATCCATTCGGCCTGCTCTTTGTCTGGAACGGAAAGTTCCAGGTTAATTAAAGTACTGCGTCCTTCACGTACTTCGCAGTGGATTATGTAGTCTTGCGTGGTGGATTTATAATAATCGGAGAGAGTACCTGCCTCGTTGCGCATACGGAACCGGTTCTCTTTTAAATATTGATCCATATCCTCGATGATAGCGGGGGCAATGTTTTTGCCAAAGAACCCCAGGGTTTCTTCCCCTTCCCGCGTGATTTCATAGCGGGTGCTGTTGTGAGAAGACTCGGCGCGGATCAGCCCGGATTCCTCCAGTTCATTTAAAGCCTGCTGGAGGGTGAAGTAGCTGGCATACTCATGCTGGAGAAAAAAGTCTGACAATTGAGCATTTGTCAGCGGGAAATTCACCTGCTTTAGCATATAGAGGTTCATCAATTTATAAAGAGTCATAGGTTCCGATAACATTAGTGGTACCTCTTTTCCAAACTTTTTCTATATCATACCAATTTAAATCTTTTAAATCAAGTGAAAATATGCTAAGATAGATGAAATGGCAAGAAATGGTCACTGTTCATGCCGTGGCTGTCACTTTGCTGGTCAGCTATGGGCTAATAGATTTTGGAGTCAAAATATATGTTCCATTGCGCAGGCAATTGAAAATGGGCAAACCGGCAAACAGTAACAGGACAAATTGCTATTCAGAGACAAACCCATAAGCGGTAACGAGAAATGTAAACAGGTGGTACTATGAGAGAAAGGATCAACCAGCTGGCGCAGGGGATTATAGATAAGGAAGTCCGGAAGTTGGTTATTGAGCCGACATCGTTTACACAATCGGTGCCGGCTGGTGAAGTGACGAGAGAGATAGTAAATGTATCGGATGAATGCGGCCGTTCGCTCAAAGGTCTGGCGTATTCTTCCCATATGCGAGTTCGCGTACTCAACAGCGCATTTGGCGGCCTCCGCAATCGCATTGCATTCGAGATCGACAGTACGTATCTGACCCAGGAGGATGTGATTACGGGGGCTCTTTATCTTGTAACCAGTGCCGGAGAGCAGAAAATACCTTATTCTTTTTCTATAGAAGCAGAAGATTCCGATAAAACCCTGGGAAGCTTAAAGACAGCGGCGGATTTTGCTGCCATTGCCAGGAAAGACCAGGAGACGGCATTGCGGTTATTTGAATATCAGGATTTCGTGGAAGCGCCGTTTATGCAGAATATCCATGTTCGCGCGCTGTATGATGGCCTTAAGGGCAGGGGAAACCGTCAGAATTCGATGGAGGAATTCCTGGTGGCGTTAAGGTCAAAAAAAGCGGTGAAACTTGAGCTGGAAAAACGGTATCTCACATATGAGAAACTGGATCAGCCAGTGAGAGAATTTTTGGAAGTACATGCCAGCACCTGGGGATATATACAATTTCAGGTTGTGGCAGATGGGGATTTTATTGAGCTTCCCAGAAAATTTTTTAGCCTGCAGGATTTTAAAGACGGTTTATGCCGGGTGCCTTATGTGATAAATCCGTCGCGGCTGCATGGAGGACGCAATATGGGGACGCTGACGATTTCTGCCGTGAGGGAATCCTTAACGGTGCAAGTGACAGCCAGCGGGGACGACCAGGAGTTTGCCTTGCCTCATGACAAGAGCCGGGAGAACTTAGGACGTTATTTAAAATTGCGTTTGAATTATGAGATTGTTTTTGGAAAGGATCAGCAGATGCTTGGCCAGATGCGCCAGGAACTTGATTTTCTGCGAAGGAAAAGCGGTGAAACGGAGCTGAATGTGCTTCTGCAGGCAGAGCTTAGCATTCTGGAAGGGCAGAAAGACCGCGCAGGCACTCTTTTGGATAACCATGCCGGCCGGCTGTTGGCTTTGCGTCAGGACAGTCAGGATCAGTATTGTTTTTACTTGTATCTCCTGCAGCTTTTGCAGAGAAAAGAGGGGCAAAGAGATATTCTGGTGCGTATGGTGAGAAAATGCCTGATGGATGACCGGGGCCATCCTTATCTGCTTTTGCTTTGGATAAAGATGGATTCTCAATTGGGGGATAGTCCTTCGGAACTGCTGGATTTAATCCGGCGTCTTTTTGACCGGGGATGCCGCAGCCCTTTTTTGTATCTGCAGGCAGTAAGAATTTACAAACAGATTCCTGTCCTGATGCAGAAGATGGGGAAGCTTGAACTGCAGGTGCTCAGTTTTTCCGCTAAATACGGACTCTTGGATCGGGAATTGGTTTTACGGGCAGCGGAGTTGGCTGATACGGTTAAAAGCAGCCATAAGCTGTATTACCGGCTGCTGACAGGGGTATACAGGAAGTATCCGGAAAAGGGGATTTTGTGTGCGATATGTACGGTACTTCTCAATGGGGATTGCCGGGGTACAAAATATTTTCCCTGGTATCAGAAGGCATTGAAAGCGGCGATAAGTTTAAACCGGTTGTACGAGCATTTTTTGTATTCCCTCCCCGAAGATTATAAAGAGCTGCTCCCCAGGGAGGTGCTGTTGTATTTTTCCTATGAAAAAGTGATGGATGAACATATTCGTCTGCGGTTGTATACCAATATATTGACTTATATGAACCCGGAGGAGGAGCTTTATAAACATTATATTCGCGATATTGAGCAGTTTACCATGGAACAGCTTTTGAATGCCAGGGTCAACCGCCGGTTGGTAGTATTGTACCGGCATATGATTTATAAAGAAATGGTGGATCAGCGGGTGGCCCGGGTACTGCCGTCGATTTTGAAGACTTACCGGGTGCGTCTGGATAATGCAAATATAAAGCAAGTAGCTGTCAGCTACGGAGAATTGGATGAGGAGGATGTTTTCCCGGTTGTGGACGGAACGGCATATGTACCGCTTTTTCTGGAAGACTCGGTAATGCTTTTTCAGGACGGTTACGGCAACCGCTATGCCAATATTCCCTGCAGGAAACAGCCTGTTATGGAGAATAAGGATATTTTGGAGTTGGAGGCACAGTGTTATGCCGTCTATCCCGGACATGAAATGCTGCGGCTGAGAGAATGCAGCCAGATTATGGACAGGGGGATTTCCGGGGAGGAGGATGTGCTGTTGCTTGAGCGTTTTTCCTCCGTTTTGAAGTTCAGCCCTCTTTATCAGAAGCAAATTCTTGCACGGATGATTCAATATTATCAGAACAGCAAGGAGGAAGAGGAAAGCAGCGGATCGGCTGTCGATTACCTGATAGGTTTGGACATGGAGCAGATGGACAGACAAGAGCGGGCAGGGGTTTGTGAGATCCTTATTCGTAAAGGATACATGCGTGAGGCTTGGGAACGGATACGCCGATATGGCTGTGAGGGCGTGGGGAATACCATGCTTCATAAGATGTGCAGCAGGATGCTTTCCCAAAGGCAGGAAAATGAGGATGAGAAGTTGCTTCTTTTGGTCTGCCGGCTGTTTTCCGAAGGAAAATATGACAGTGTATCGCTGAACTATTTATGCCGGAATTTTAACGGTTCGGGAAAGCAGATGTTTCGGATTTTGAATCAGGGAATACGGGAACATGGGAAGGTTTATGATTTGCCGGAACGCTTGCTCGCACAGATGCTTTTTACCGGTGGGACAGACCGGATAGACCAGGTTTTTGATTGGTATATGGCAGGAAAGGATATTCTGCAGGAATTGGTCAAAGCTTATTTTACGATGAAGTCCGTGGATTATTTCCTAAAGGGGAAAGCAACCGGGGACAGGGTTTTTGTTTATCTGGAGGGGGTTGTCCGAGAATTCAGAGACTGGGAGAGAATGCCGGAAATCTATCTTCTGGCGTTATCCCGGTATTATGCGGAGCTGCCGGCGCTGGATGATAAGCAGAAAAGCCTTTGCGGGACGATGGCCAGTCATCTGTTGAAGAAGAAGCAGATTTTTTCCTGGCTTCGAAACTTGGGCAAGTGGGTTCCCCTGCCGGATTGGATAATGAATCAGGTGACTGTGGAGTATCATGGGAGATGGGACTCCAAGCCTGAACTGCAGATTCGTGTTTTGCCGGATGAGGAAGAGTATCATTGGGAGGAATTGCATCCGGTTTGTATGGGGATATTCATAAGGCAGAAGGTATTGTTTGAAGGAGAGATTTTAGAGTATCAGGTTTTTGAACGGAAAGATGAAGGGCTTGTATTGGCTGAGGAAGGAAGCTTAAGCTGGGAGCCGGGACCGGCAAAGGATAAGGGAAGCCGTTTTGCGGCGCTGAATGAGATGGGGCTTTGTCTGTCTTTAAAAGAAGAAGCGGCGTTGAGGGAAAAAATGAAAAATTATGTGGTTGACAATGCCATGATGGAAGAATTGTTTACCTTATAAGCGGTGTTTTGAATTGTTGTATACAAGAAAGAGGAAGAATTATGGATGGACTTGTGGTAGGGATCGACCTGTGTGACGAGTATACGCAGGTTAGTTGTCCGGATAAAGAAGAAGTCTGGACGATTCCCACAGTGATCTGCCGGAATAAAAATACGGACGAATGGTATGTGGGAGAGGAGGCTTACGGACACACATTAAAAGGCGATGGAATTATCGTGGACAAGTTGGTGAATTTGGCGCTGAGGGATGGAACCGCCACCTTAGGTGACGTGCGATATGAGGGGAAAGAGCTTTTGCTGCTGTTTTTAAAACAGGCATTATGTTTCCCTCAACAGAAGTATGAGGAGAAGAATATCCGGCAGGCGGTATTTGCCGTAAAAAAGATGGAGCCGAAGCTGAATGCCCTGCTGCGGGAATGCGCCGTGAAATTGGGAATTTCCGAGAAACGGGTTCAGATTGTCAGCCATTCGGAAGCATATATTTATTATACGCTTAATCAGAAAAGAGAGATTTGGAACAATACCATAGGTATGTTTGATTTGTCGGAGGCCGGTCTCAGATATTATGAGATGAAGGTTCAACTGGGAATGAAAAAGACTATGGTAGTGGCCGAGTATGAGGAATTGGAAGAGGGATTTAATCTGGATATATTGGATACATCATCGGGGAGCCGGCTGGCAGATAAGATCCTTTGTTCCTGCGCAGAGCGGCTGATGGCGCGCAAGTCTTATTCGGCGGTGTTTTTGACAGGCAAGGGTTTTCAAAAATGGGAATGGGCAGCAGAATTTATGAAGCTTTTATGCACAAAACGCCGGGTATATATGGAGCAGGGGCTGTTTGCGAAAGGGGCCGCCAGCAAAGCGGCGGATTGCCTTCAGGAGGGCGCTTCCGCACCGTTTACCTGTATCTGCGAAGGAAGGCTGAGGACCACAATTTCGATGAATGTACTTCATCGGGGGCAGGAAAATCCGGTAGTTGTGGCTTCGGCAGGAGATAATTGGTATGGCAGGGTATCGGTGATTGATGTTATTCCGGATCACCAGAATCGGGTGGATTTTGTGATGACACCTGTCGATACAAAAAAGAAAAAGATAGTCTCTATTCCTTTAGAAGGATTTCCCAAGCGGTTTGACCGTACCATGAAGGTACAAATCCAGATAGCATTTTTGGACGAGAAAACTATGGAGGTTACGTTAAAGGACAGGGGCTTTGGTGAATTGTTTCCGGCAACTAACGTGGAGATTAAACAAGAGGTTATGTTATGAGCTTATTATTATGCAGGCAGGAGCATGTAAAGCGTCCGTATTTTATGGAAGCCTTGGGAATTCACTTATATTCTTCCCAGGAGTTGTCTTATGTGATTTTTAACCATCCGCTGCTGGTGATGGATGGTTTTGTAGATGAGATGCTGCTTAAGTTCCTCCGTGAAGAGCTGGAACAGGAAGTTTTGGTGACAAAGTTGGAACGCTGTTTGAAAACCAGGGACAATACCGATGATGCGTTGACGATTATCCTACAGGAATGCGACTATTACACGGCAGCAGAGATTAGCCGCTACCGGAAAATGATTGCCATGCTTCGCAAGAAAAATCCGCTGGAGTATAAGCGGATGAAGGCCGATGAGCTGTTTTCTCTGCGTCAGTATGGCCGGGCGGTAGCATTATATAAGGAAATTGTGGAGTCCCCTTCACCAGTCAGGGGCGATGCCGCATTTTTAGGGCGGGTGCAGAACAACCTGGCCTCCTGTTATGCCAGGATGTTCCAGCTTGACAAGGCATTTGAGGCTTATGAAGCGGTATATGAGACTACCGGCCAGGAGCAGGCGCTGAGGCAGTTGTACAGTTTGAGCCGCCTGGACAGCCGTTTGGTGTTAAAAGATAAATTCAGCGGACGGATTACGGACGAGATGAAACAAAATTGGGATGAAGGGCTGGCAAAAGCCAGAGAAAAGGCGGCTCAGTCCGAGGCGGTACGACAATTGGAGGAATTGTTTAAGAAAGATGCCGTAAAACGAAGGGCGGGGGAAGCGGCACTGCTCCATAAATGGAAACAGGAATACCGAAATATGACATAATTGGTCATAACCGTTCAGACGGTGCAGACGGTCAGGAAAGATATCCGTCTGACCGGTTACAATTAACCGGTGTAAAAAGAACAGTGCCCAAGACTGTGCGGGTTTGGAGGAGGCAGTCTTGGGTGTTGTTGTTCTATTGTGACAGTTCAGTCGGGGCATTTGCTTGCCCGTCTACACCGGGCAAAAGCTCGGATGTCCATCCGATGCGGACTTTTGAAGGTTGGGACTTTGAGTTATACCCACGGGCATACTGATTTGCCAAATGATTGGGTAGTTCTACAGAAATAGGGGAGCTGCATTGGCAAATCATTTGGCTCACGGGTATAGGAATCAGACTGCAATGGATATAATGGGAAAGGAGATTACATGAAGGAATTAGAAAAGAATTACAATCCGTCTCAGATTGAGGAGAAACTATATCAAAAGTGGCTGGATCATAAATATTTTCACGCAGATGCCGCAAGGGGCAAAAAAGAGGGACGTAAGCCGTTTACGGTAATGATGCCGCCGCCTAACGTTACCGGGCAGCTTCATATGGGGCATGCGGTAGACAATACGATGCAGGATATTTTGATTCGTTACAAGCGGATGCAGGGATACGAAGCTTTGTGGCAGCCGGGGACAGATCATGCAGCAATTTCTACGGAAGTTAAGGTTATCGATAAATTGAAATCCGAAGGGATTGATAAGCAGGATTTAGGCCGGGACGGTTTTTTGGAGAGATGCTGGGACTGGAAAAGAGAATACGAAAACAGGATTGTAAAGCAGCTTTATAAATTAGGTTCTTCTGCCGACTGGGACAGGATGCGCTTTACCATGGATGAAGGCTGTTCGGATGCCGTGCTGGAGGTTTTCGTCAAGCTGTATGAAAAGGGGTATATTTATAAAGGTTCGCGCATTATTAACTGGTGTCCGGTATGCCGGACGTCCATTTCCGATGCGGAAGTGGTGCATGAGGAGCAAAACGGATTTTTTTGGCATATCAATTATCCGGTCGTTGGTGAAGAAGGATGTTTTGTGGAGATTGCTACCACCCGTCCGGAGACTATGCTTGGGGACACGGCGGTAGCCGTAAACCCGGAAGATCCCCGTTATCAGAAACTGATAGGAAAGACGCTTGAATTGCCTCTCACCGGCCGTCAGATTCCGGTGATAGCCGATGAATATGTGGACAAGGAGTTTGGAACAGGCTGTGTAAAAATTACTCCGGCGCACGACCCGAATGATTTCGAGGTGGGCCGGCGCCATGGCTTGGAAGAAATCTGCATTATGCATGATGATGCCCGGATTGATTGTCCAGGCAGCAAATATGACGGTATGGAGCGATATGAGGCCAGGAAAGCCATAGTGGAGGATTTAGAGAAGATGGGGCTTTTGGTAAAAGTGGTGCCTCATGCTCATAATGTGGGAATCCATGATCGGTGTAAAACTACTGTGGAACCAATGATAAAGCCTCAATGGTTTGTAAAAATGGAGGAGATGGCCCAGCCGGCCATTCAGGCATTACAGAGCGGCGAGCTGAAATTCGTGCCGGAGAGTTTCGGAAAAACCTATCTACATTGGCTGGAGGGAATACGTGACTGGTGCATTTCCCGGCAGCTTTGGTGGGGACACAGAATTCCTGCCTATTACTGTCAGGACTGTGGGGAAATATTGGTTGCCAAGAATATGCCGGATACGTGTACGAAGTGTGGAGGAAGTCATTTTAGGAGAGATGAGGATACTTTGGATACCTGGTTTTCTTCTGCCTTGTGGCCGTTTTCTACTTTGGGATGGCCGGAAAACACGAAGGAACTCGAATATTTTTATCCGACAGACGTGCTGGTGACAGGGTATGATATTATTTTCTTCTGGGTAGTCCGTATGGTATTTTCCGGTTTGGAGCAGACAGGCAAAACTCCTTTCCATACTGTGTTGATTCATGGACTGGTGAGGGACAGCCAGGGGCGGAAGATGAGCAAGTCCTTGGGAAATGGTATCGATCCTTTGGAGGTTATTGATAAATACGGCGCGGATGCTTTGCGCATGACGTTGATGACGGGCAATGCGCCGGGCAATGATATGCGCTTTTACTGGGAACGGGTGGAAAACAGCCGGAATTTTGCCAATAAGATTTGGAATGCGTCACGGTTTATTATGATGAATATGGGGAATGGGCCTGTGGAAGAGGCTCCCCTGAATCGATTGACTATGGCGGATAAGTGGATTTTGTCCAAGGTCAACAGCCTGGCCAAGGATATGACGGAAAATATGGACAAATATGAGCTGGGCATTGGGTTGCAGAAGGTCTATGATTTCGTTTGGGAAGAGTTTTGCGACTGGTATATCGAGATGGTGAAGGCCCGGCTGTGGGATGAAAAGAATGAGACAAGAAAAGCGGCTTTGTGGACACTAAAAACGGTTTTGATCCAGGCGCTGAAGCTTCTTCATCCATATATGCCTTTTATCACCGAGGAGATTTTCTGCAATCTGCAGGATGAAGAAGAATCCATTATGGTATCTTCCTGGCCGGTGTTCAAACAGGAGTGGAGTTTTGCCCGTGAGGAACGGGAAGTGGAGACAATCAAAGAAGCCGTGCGGGCGATCCGAAATGTACGTACAGCGATGAATGTCCCACCCAGCAGAAAAGCTAAAGTGTATGTAGTGTCAGAAGATCAAAAAATGCTGGATATATTTGCTCATAGTAAAGTGTTTTTTGCCATGTTGGGTTTTGCCAGCCAGGTGTGCTTGCAGCAAGATAAAGCCGGAATTGATGATGATGCCGTATCCGCGGTAATTTCCGGCGCAACCCTGTACATGCCTTTTGCGGAATTGGTAGATATAGCCAAAGAGCGGGATAGGCTGGTTAAGGAAAAAGAACGTTTGGAAAAAGAACTGGCCAGGGCCAGCGGCATGCTCTCTAATGAACGTTTTGTCGCTAAGGCGCCGGAATCCAAGATTAATGAGGAAAAAGAAAAACAGGAGAAATACCGGCAGATGATGGCACAAGTGGAGGTAAGGCTGGCGCAGCTTGAGAGAAAACAGTCATAAGAACAGAAAGAAAGCATATATTATAACGTGAAAGTGTTGTCTGGGAGTTTGATTATGGAGGAAGAGGCAAAAGACTATCTTTTAACCATACCATTTTGGACGAAGAAAAAAAACAGCTTGGATCAGGTGAGGGATTTTTTAAAGGAATTGGGAGATCCGGAGCAGAACCTTTCCTTGATTCATGTAGCTGGCACCAACGGAAAAGGTTCGGTATGTGCGGATTTAACGGCTATTCTGAAAACAGCCGGATATCGTGTAGGGACATTCGTATCTCCTCATTTAATTGATATCCGGGAGAGATTTTTGCTGGATGGAAAGATGATTGGCTGCCAGGCTTTTGAAGACTGTTTTCAAAAAGTGCTGGATGTGACGAAAAAAATGACAGCAAAAGGGTATTGTCATCCTTCGTTTTTTGAATTTGTTTTTTTGATGGCTATGGTCTGGTTTGATCGGGAACAAGTGAATTATGCGATTTTGGAAACCGGGCTTGGAGGAAGACAAGATGCTACCAATGCTATCCGTCACCCTCTTGCTTGTATTATCACTTCTATCAGTTTTGACCATACCCAATATCTGGGCAGCACGATTTCGGAAATTGCCGGAGAAAAAGCGGGAATTATCAAAGCGGGAGCGCCGGTAATTTACGACGATAATCTTCCGGCGGCTTCCAAGGTTATTCGCAAGCAAGCAGCGTATATGGGGGTACCGGCATATGGTGTAAAGGAGGAATATTTATTATCCAAGGATAGAAAGGAAAAGGCTGTCTGGATAGATGCTGCGGGGTTTGCCGCACCCTATCAGGCGATGAATGCCGCTTTGGCGGTGAAGGCTCTGGAAGTCCTTAAAGTGGACAAAGTAGATGAAAATATAGTGAAGGATGCCCTTTCCCAGGTACAATGGCCAGGAAGAATGGAGGAGATCGGGCCGGGGGTCTGGTTGGATGGCGCTCATAATCCTGGTGGAATTCAGGCTTTTATTCGGGCGGTAAAAGAGTATCAGGGACCGCTTCATCTTCTTTTTGCCGCCGTGTCGGACAAGGATTATCCACAGATGATCCGTATGCTGTGCCAGTCGCTGACATTTTCCCATGTGACGGTGGTGCGTTTGGGAGATCAGCGGGGAGTGGCGGCAGAACAATTGGCTCAGGAATTTTGCCGGTGGGGTTGCAGCCAGGTACAAGCTTATGAAAATATCGGAGAAGCCCTGCCTGCCGCATTAAGTTACAGACGAAAAGGGGACAGGCTGTATGTTGTGGGTTCTTTGTATCTAATCGGGGAAATTAAGAAAGCAGAGCAGACAGCTAAGGTTTCTTATTTTCGTGATTATTGAGAATACGAAGAACATGGCTGGACAATTACGGAAAATGTGCTCTCGGAGTCTCTCTGTGCCTAATTTTGTGAGATGATTTTTTGTCAGATGAGCATAAATTGATGAGGCGTACGTGGAACGTATGTTGATTGAATTTAGGTGCATATGACAGAAAATCAGCCACAAAGGCAGGTGCAGGAGAGATTCCGAGAGTACATGAAAAATATAAGGAGGGCACATGCTGAATTTTGAAGAAGAATTAAAACGTTTTCGCCCAAGCTTGGAAATCGGAAACGTGGAAGATGCCATCAGCAAAGAAGATTTGACCGACATGACTGATTTGATGACGGAACTGTTGAAAGAGAAAAAAAGTTAGACGGGGATAAAGATGGATACAGCAATGAGAAATCACCGGCTTTCCAATGTGTATTATAATATGGGGCTGGCTAAGGCTCAGGAGCGGGATTTAACCGGGGCGGTGGAAGTACTGAAAATGAGCCTTCGTTTTAATAAATACCAGACAGATGCAAGGAATTTGCTGGGGTTGATTTATCACGAAATAGGCGAGGTGGGGGCAGCCCTGGCTCAATGGATTATTAGCCTTAATCTGCAGGAAAAGAATAATCTGGCGGAAGAATATCTGCAGATATTGCAAAACGAGAGCGGATATCTGGATATGGCTGATCAGGCGGCAAAGAAATACAATCAGTCATTGTCTTACGCCCACGGTGAGAATGCGGATTTGGCGATATTGCTTTTGATGCGGATGGTGGAAGAAATGCCTAATTACCTGAAAGCTCAGCAACTCTTAGCTTTATTATATATCCAAAATGAGGACTATACTAAGGCTGGCCGCTGTTTGTACCAGGCATTAAAAATCGACCATTATAACCCATTGGCTCAGCGTTATATGACGGTGGTAAAACAGAACACAGGCCGGGCTGAGGTAGAACGGCGCAAATTAAAAAATGCCTTTTCTCACCGCCAAATGCAGGATGATGATATTATCCTGCCGCCTACATATAAAGAGAATACCGGCTGGCAGTCAATTTTAAATATTTTAGCCGGGTTGATATTGGGAGTAGTAGTGGTTTTCTTTCTGGTGACTCCCACCGTCCGGGATTCCGTGGTCAGTAAATACGAAGGGGAAATCCGGCAGAACCTGGAATTAGTAAACCAGAAGAGTCTCCAGATCGATCAGTTGGAACGTCAAATGGAGGAAGCAAGTGCCGCTCAGGAAGAGGCAGAAAACAGCCTGGCAGATATGGTGAGCAGCAGCGGAGGGGTAATCAGCCAATATCAGCATCTGGTGCAAATTTTGCAGGCTTACCGGGCTGAAGATATGAGAACGGCTGTTCAGCTCTATTTAGACACGGATTTTACGGTTCTCAATGATGGGGTTCTCAATGACATTGCCGCTTGGGTACAGCAGGATATGGCAGCCAACGGTTTCCCGGTTTTGGAGCAAATGGGAGACGAAGCCATCGCCCAGTCGGATGCTGCTCAAGCCATAGACTATTATCAAAAGAGCCTGACCATAAATCCAAATAACATTGGAGTCATCTATAAGATTGGATTGGCTTATAAAGGAACAGGGAATACCGATGAGGCTAACCAGTATTTTGGCGATATTATCATGAATCATCCGGAATCCGAATACGCGGCCCAGGCCAAAGAACAGCGGGGATATTGATATTATAGGAAGCAAAATCAGCTTCCTATAATCGGATTTACGGCACGAAAAGCATGTGCCTTTTATCATCGATCAAGGAGATGCAGTAAGAGGAAAGAAGTATTTAGCGAAAAGATACAGTAGACAAAACAATGCCTGTTGTATCTTTTTTTATGCACACGGGCGCCCAAAGGAAGATGCCAGCTAAAGCTGGCGGGCGCTCGGCGCGGCGAGTAGGGGAGCGAGTAGGGAAAGTGGCCTCCTCTACTCGATTGCCGGAATTTTGAAAAAGATTTTTAATCTATCGCTATACCGTTGTTCAGAAAGGAAAGGAGAGGTTACTATGGAACAATCATTTACTTACGAAGCCAGAGGGCATATGCTGGTGATTCATCTTCCCAAAGAGCTTGATCATCACAATTGCCGTAACTTGAAATATGAAACCGACCTGCTTTTATCAGAAAATTATATCAGTAAAATCGTATTTGATTTTTCTCAAACCGAATTTATGGATTCTTCCGGAATTGGCGTTCTCTTAAACCGCTATAAACAGATGACTGCCAACGGAGGAAAAGTAGCCCTTTGTGGGGTGAACAGGCAGATCGGACGCGTCCTGTCTATTGGCGGTATCGGCAAATTAATTGACAGTTATGAGACAAAAGAGGCGGCTATAGCCGGATAATAGAATAAACTGAGGGTGAACCTTATGTTTCAGCGAAAGCTGAAGCCCCTGCTGTGAAGCAGCGTGAATTAAGGGGTACCCGAAGGGTATACCTTATGCTTCAGCGAAAGCTGAAGCCCCCTGCTGTGAAGCAGCGTGAGTTAAGGGAGATAGGGTGCTTGATAGAATACGTTTAGAGATTGCACAGAAAAGGAGAAAAAATGGAACGTTTTCGGATGGAAATAGAAAGTTTATCAAAAAATGAAGAGTTTGCCCGGGTAGTGACGGCTGTTTTTATGAGTCGTTTAAATCCCACATTGGAAGAGTTGGATGATGTGAAAACCGCCGTTTCGGAAGCAGTAACCAATGCGGAAATCCATGGATACCAAGGGAAGGAAGGCATTATTTATATGGAATTGCAGGCAGAGGATCAACAACTGACGGTTATGGTGCGTGATAAAGGAGTAGGGATTCCTGATGTGAAACGTGCGATGGAACCAATGTATACTACAGATAAGACAGGTGAACGATCCGGCATGGGATTTTCGTTTATGGAGGCGTTTATGGATCAGGTGCAGGTGGAATCAGAACCAGGCAAGGGAACCTTGGTAACGATGAAAAAGAAAATCGGCAGGTGACAAAGCATGGAGGAAACCATAAAATTGATCAAGCTGGCTCATGATGGAGATCAACAGGCTCGGGAACAGCTTGTGTTAGGCAATGTGGGGTTAGTTTGGAGCATTGTGCGCCGCTTTGCCGGTCGGGGCCATGAACTGGACGATCTTTATCAGATAGGCTGCATCGGACTGATTAAAGCAATTGACAAGTTCAATTTGGAATTTGATGTAAAATTTTCTACGTATGCAGTTCCGATGATTACGGGAGAAATAAAAAGATTTCTGCGGGATGATGGAATGATAAAAGTAAGCCGCTCTTTGAAAGAATTAGGCATTCGTGTCAACAGCGTTCGGGAACAGATGCTTTGGGAATTGGGGCGTGAGCCGGGGTTGGACGAGCTGGCCAAACGGGTAGGAGCCAGCCGGGAAGAAGTTGCTGCATCCATGGAAGCCGCAACAGAGGTAGAGTCGATTTATAAAAATGTGGGAGCTGGTGAGGAGCAGAATTTGCGGCTTTTGGACAGACTGCCTGATGAGCGGGAAGAGCAGGAAGAGCTTTTAAACCGTATGGTATTAAATCAGCTTTTAAATCAACTGGAATCAAAAGAACGGGAAATCATTATGCGACGGTATTTCGAAAATCAGACACAAAGCCAGATTGCCGCCGATCTGCATATTTCCCAAGTTCAGGTATCGCGATTGGAAAAAAAGATTCTCCGTAAAATGAGAGAATATCTGAATCCATAATTTCACATACTATACCATATGGTTCAGCGAAAGCTGAACCGCCCCGCTGCGAAGCAGCATGAGTTAAGGGGTGCCCGAGGGGTATAGGACAACGGTACAAGAATCTGAATTTCAAGAGAGAAAAGGATGTGAGAGTATGGATGGATTAAAATTTTTAGCAGGCATTGTAACTGTGCTATTGTGTATGGTTGTAGCATTTTTGATCATTTGGTTTTGTTTGTTTGCCCCTGCAAGGCAAACCCGGATGGGCGGTACTTTAGTAAATCAGGCATGGGAGGTGGCGCTGTGAGCGGCCAGTCAAAAACCGTCTATCTGAATTTAAGCGAGATTACCGAAGTACATGAAAAAGACGTATTCGTTAAAGATGTGGGAAAAGTTTACTGCAGTGACACAAATATTCAAAGCAAATGTGAATGTATAAAAGTAAAGCATATCCAGGAGGACAAAAGCAAGCGATATGTGGAAAATGTATTGGATGTAATAAAAAAAATGGAAATGCTTGATCCGGTTATACAAGTAAATAACGTGGGAAAAGTGGATTATATTATTGATTACCAGCCGCCTAAGCCGTCAAATTTACCATGGCAATGGACAAAAACACTATTTGTTTCCGTTGTCTGTTTTTGCGGAGCCGCTTTTGCCATTATGACATTTAATAATGATGCCAGTGTACGGGATGTATTCCAGGAATTTTATGGATTGATTGTCGGAAAGGAACCGGAAGGTTTTACCATATTGGAGCTTACTTATTCTATTGGTCTGGCCTTAGGTATTACTCTCTTTTTTAATCATTTTTCTTCTTGGAAAATTAATACTGATCCTACTCCCTTAGAAGTAGAAATGCGGCTGTACGAGGATAATATCAGCAAAACCTTAATCCAAAATCAGGGAAGAAAGGAGCAGGATGTGGATGTTCAATGACCTTTTATCCCTCCCTTTTTGGCAGATTGCTCTTTTAAGTCTTTTTGGCCTGAGCGCCGGAGGAATTGTGGCTGCAGGAATATTCGCCTTTTTGGCTATAATTGGTGTATTTCCCCGTCTTATGGGAAAATCAAAGACGAAAAGGATTTTGCTCTATGAAACGGTAATTATTGTAGGGGGCGTATTGGGGAATATATCAGATATTTATGAAATTCCTATCCGTTTTGGCGGGAATCTGGCAATGGGCGTGTTTGGGCTGGCTTCAGGAATATTTGTCGGATGTTTGGTAATGTCCTTGGCAGAAACGCTAAAATCCCTTCCGGTTATCAGTCGGAGAATACATTTGGCAGTAGGGCTGCAATACTTGATTTTGGCTATTGCATTGGGGAAATTAGGAGGATCACTGGTTTATTTTGTGCAGGGATTGTGTATGTAGACGGAAAAAGAACAATAAAACGGAAGTAAAGGAATACGGAGGGAATTACTTATGGAACTGAATAAACAAGAGTATGATAAATATGTAAAAAAGGTTACGCCTACCCATCCGCTGGGAGCGGATATGATCAGGGCTTTTCTGGTTGGCGGCGGAATATGCCTGTTGGGACAGATATCAACAATGGGAATGATGAGCTTTTGGGGAATGGAAAAAGAAACGGCGATGACCTGGACTCAGTTGGAGCTGATATTATTGAGTATTGTGCTGACGGGGTTTAATGTGTATCCCAAGATTGTGAAGTGGGGTGGCGCCGGGGCTTTGGTGCCGATTACCGGGTTTGCCAACTCGGTGGTGGCGCCGGCGATTGAGTATAAGGCCGAGGGGCAGGTATTTGGGATTGGGTGTAAAATCTTTACGATTGCGGGGCCGGTGATTTTGTATGGGATATTGGCAAGCTGGGTGCTTGGGGTAATTTATTGGGTTGGAGGGGTGATGGGGGTTATTTAATTAGCGGATAGGAATGGTAATTCGTTTTATGAGCAGGATGACGGATGTAAAAATTCATTAGCCTGCTTTTTTATGTCCGGGGATACGGAAGGATTGCCAATAGAGCCTTTGCTTTATTCTAAGTTTTCGCATTGCATGAAGAAATAGAATGACGAATGGAGCATTATGGGTTATAATAAAGCTTATCCGGAATTGCGCAGTAATTTTGAATAAAAGGTGCGCATTTTGCGCCGTAAATCAATTATAGCAAGCTTTTTTTGCTTCCGATAATTGATTTACAAAAGCGAGATCCAGCAGGCAGTTTCTGTTTTTGGAGCATCTGCCGGCGAACAAGAAAGAGGAAACGGTATTATGCCATTTTTTGAAAATGTCAACGATAAATTTTTTAACCCCTTCTGCTGCAGGAACCGGGAAATCTATTTTGAGTGCATCAGCCTTCTGATTGAGAAATCAAAGGAAATTCCGGTCCTTTATGAAACGGATGCGAGGAGCTGTCTGATTCTGTATCTGCAGAACTGCCGGTATTCCATTGAGACGGAGAATATCGGGGAGGAGGTGAGCTGCGTGCGCTCGCCGCAGGAGAATGCTTCCTCTATTCTCCGCTATTTCCGGATGTGCGGGTGGATTACGCCCCAGGAAATCGGGCGGAGTGGTGATAATATCGCTTCCGTGTCCGCCTACTGCCGGCGTCTGA
The DNA here is from genome assembly GCA_947383005.1 of uncultured bacterium. Classification (GTDB taxonomy): domain Bacteria; phylum Bacillota; class Clostridia; order Lachnospirales; family Lachnospiraceae; genus Brotaphodocola. The sequence continues at coordinate 49,221 of CANDBT010000012.1, forward strand.
TTGATGCGGTACACAAAATTTTTGATACGGATGTCAACAGCGCGATCACAAATCATATTTTTTCGATCTATGAGATCTTGAAAGCGGCCCTTGCCAGGGACAGCGCCCGTGCCATCCGTCCCTATTCCAATATTCTGGTGCCGTTAATTGAAAATGAATGTGACTTAAAAAATGAGCTCCTGGTTTTGAAGGACAGCATCCGAGAGATTATGCGGACAGTGATAAAAATAGACAGTGCCAACAGTTTTGGACAGTTTTTGATTAAGGATGAGCTGCTGAACCGGTTTTTCAGCGACTATTTTTTTATCAAAAAAAGCGGCCTGATCCCCTCCTACATTGCCAATATTGACCGGATGCTGATAAAGCTGAGAAATTCAGACCTGTATGGCCAGATGATTAAGGAATACAGGGAAATAAAAAATGCGGATGAAGCACAGGCCAGGGAGAGGATCAACCGGCAGTTTGACGAGCTGGACAGCTTTATTAATCTGGAATATGACCAGGAGATCGGCTATATTGACCGGAAAATCAACACTTACTATAATCTGTATTCCACCCGCATGCTGATGGTGCTGAGCAATGGGACGAACCTGGAAAGTGAACTGAACCGTCTGCTTTTGCTGTTAAAAGATATGGATGAGGAAGACCGGGAACTGGCGCTGAGGGAGATTGGGCAGTCCCACCGTCTGCAGTCTGTTGGTTATATTGGCCGGAAATCCATAGAGCGGCGTCAGCGGCCAAATCCCAACATGGAACATACAGGCCTGCCTGCCGGAACCCTATCAGAGGAGGAAAAACGGCGGCTGACGGAGGAACTGCTGACGGAAATTCCAGACCGGTACAGCATGGACCATGTAAAAGAATATTTTGACCAGATGACGTTTGATAAGGGCAGGCTGTCGGTGGAGGAATGCAAAGTACATACGAGAGACGATGCGATGATGATTGCCGCCAGCATGATTTATTCCGGCACGGCTGGATTTCCCTATGAGGTGGAGTTTGAAAGCGGAATGGTGGAGACAGAGGTGGCCGCCATCAGCAGAATACAGATAAAGAGGAAACAGCATGAGTGATATCAGTTTGCAGCTTACAATCAAAGAAGAAAGCGGTCATTTGTTTAAGCGGTGCATCCGGAAGCTTCTGGAGGCTACCTTTATTTTGCGGGATCGGGATGAAAAGCTGTTTGCATTTATATCCCGGGAATCAAACCGGCAGGATATTTCCGAATATCTGCGGATGATCGGGTTTGATATTCTGGTGGATGAAAAGATCGGTGTGGGGATGCTGATTGCCAGCGAGGAGGACTCGGAGACTGTGGGATTAAAGCGTGCCAATGTGGTTACCTTTACAACGCTTCAGTACCATTTGCTGCTGGCACTTTGGAAAGTATATTTGGAAGGTCTGGGTTACAATGAGGGGAATTTTGTTACCAAAGGAGATTTGATTGACAAGATCAAGTCCTACGGACTGATGCCGGTGCGCACGGAGCTGAACGCTGCGTTTAAGCTTTTTAAGAAGTACAGTCTCATCAATTATGCTGAGGATGAGGACGGGGAGGATATGAAAATCAAGCTCTATCCATCTCTACAGTTTGGCTGGGATCTGCCCCAGTTTCAGACGGTTGCGCGGGAGTATTTAAAGGAAGACGCCGAGGCGGTTCCGGAAACGGAAACAAGGCAGGAGTCGGACATTGCTGAGAATTTGGCGGAGTTTGAGGAGGAAGAATTATGATTTTGCTGAAAAAGCTCCGATTGATCAACTGGTATGGCTTTGCCAATGAAACAGCCCCCATCGGCTTTTTTACCTTGATTGCCGGAAAGAATGGAAACGGAAAATCGGTCATGCTGGATGCCATCAAATACGCGGCTTATGGTGATACGGTGTTCAATAAATCCTCGGAAAGTAAGGGAAGCCGGACGCTTTCCTCATACACCCGGGGACTTCTTGATGCCACGGCGGGGACTTATATGCGCCCGGCAGGTAAGGTGCCTAATGTATACAGTCATATTGTGCTGGAATTTTATGACAAGGCGGAGGAGAAATCCTTTATCCTTGGGACAGCGATCGAGACTAATGCGGCCAATAACTGCCAGTCCTACCGTTATGTGATGGACCGGAAAAGTCTGGAGGAGGTGGAGCATGTCTGTGTGGAAAATGGGATCGTCAGGCCCTATACGGCTTCACAGCTGCAGAAACGGTATCGGCTGACTCTTTTGAACCGGGAACAAGGGCTTCCCCGGTTTATGCAGATGACGGGCCTGAAGCTGACCATCGACCAGCTTCCCACCTATTTGAGAAAGCTGCGGGGAATCATGTCCTATGACCCCAATGCGAAAATTGACCGTTTTATTAGGGAAAGTGTTCTGGAAGAAAAGAATGTGGACTTTTCCAAACTGATTGAGGCAAGGGAAAACATTGAACGGTTAAACGGTATGTTTTCCAATATTCAGAATGAGATTGGAGAGCTGGAGGAAATTCTTGCGGAGTATGACGACTGCGAAAGTGAGAAAAATCGTCTTTTGACGGATGACATTAAAATCAGTTATAAGAAGATCAAGGGGTTCAACGGGGAAATCGAGAGGCTGACCCGGGAGCAGGTGCTGGCAAGGCAGAAAAAGGAAGAGACAGACCAGGTGCTGGCGGTGCTAAATGACCGCATGGGAAGCCTGGATGACCGGCTGATGGATGCGAGAGTCAGCCTGAATCAACTGGACAGTGCCAAAATGATCGAGGAGGAGAAACGGCGTCTGGCAGATCTGGAAGGGAAGAAAAAGGAACTGGCATTACAATGCAGGGAACTGGAGGATTTCCAGATAAAAATCAGTGAGATTCTTCATGATTTTTTGAAGGAGGGCGGCGAATCAGTCGGGGATAAAGAGGTTCTGGCTTCTCTGTGCAACAGCGGGTATCCGGCGGCGGAGAAGCGCCATGCAGTTGAGGAATTGAAAAAGCTTGTGGATGCAGCCCATGAGAAACAAATCGGGGTCCTTGTCCGCCTGGACCAGGGGCTGGGAGAGCTTGGCAGAAAGCTGAACGCACAACTGGCAATTGTGGAAGAGTGTAAAAAGCATAGGAATGCCTACGGACAGATTCCCGAATATGTGGGACTGCGGGATGAAATCAACAAGGAATTTGCAAAACGGGGTATTCCGGAAAAGGCGCAGTTCGCCTGTGAATATGTGATCGGGATTTCTGATGAGAGCTGGCGGGATGCCATTGAGGCGTTTTTGGGCCCACGGCGCTACAGTATTCTGGTAGAACCACAATATTACGATATTGCGGATGATGTGCTGAACCGTTCCCAGTATAAGTACGCCCATCTGTTCAATACAAAGCTGCTGATGCGAAAAGAGATGAAACCGGAGAAGGATTCGGTGGTACATATGCTGGAGATCAAAAATCCCGTGGCAAAGAAATATTTTGATTTCCAATTGGGACGTATGCATGGGGTGAAGCTGAATGAGGTCCGGAATTTCGAGAATGCCATTTCCAGAGAGGGGCGTGTGTCTGTGGCCATGGACAGCTTTTTCCTGCGGTTTGAGAAAATCAGGGCTTACTACCTGGGGCAGAAGACCTTTGAGCTTAACCGGAACCGGGCCGAAAAAGAGATGCAGCTCCTGAATGAAGAAAAGAAGCAGTACCTGGAAGAAAAGAAAAAGGCAGAGGGACGGAAAAACCAGCTGAAAATGAACCGGGAGGCATTTAAGGAATACCAGTATGATGTACACCGGCAGTATCAGGAGACGGTAGCGGCGGCAAAAGAGTCAGAAACTCAACTGAAACGGTTGGAGAAGGCCCAGCAGAATAACCGGGAGTATCTGGAACTGAGCCAGACGGTGGCGAGGCTCCAGTCAGAGAAGGAGGCCGTAAAGAAGGAGCAGGAGAAAAAGCTTCAGGAAAGCAGCGATCTGGAAACCACGATCCAGGTCTGCGAAAAGGACATTGACCAAAAGGCGGCAGGGCTTAAGAGCGAGGAGGCTGTCTTTGGGGAGTTTGAGATTACGGCCTATTCTGTAGTACAGAAAGCGGTGGAGACCTATGAGAAGTATCTGGAGAATGGGAAAAATGGTTCCGGCGGACTTCTTGCGACCGAGACAAGAGGGCGTATCCAGCGAAGCATTGAGCAGCATAGAAAAGCACTTTTTGGACTGCAGGCGGCCTATAACGCAAAGCACGCGGACTTGGAACTTCCCACCAGCGAGGAGGGCCGGGAAATCTTCGCGGCCAGGAAAGACCGCATCTGGATGGATAATCTGCAGGAGGTGCGCAAGAAGCTGGAGGAGCAGACAAGACGGTATGAGGATATTTTCAAAAACGAATTTGTGCTGACAATTCTGAAGTATTGCAGAAAGGCGCGGGAAGATTTAAAACAGATGAATTCAGAGCTTTCCCGGCTGAATTTCTCTGCCAGGTACGAGTTTGATGTCCACTATGTAAAGGACAGCTCCGAATATGCCAGAATCATTGAGTTTGCGGAATATTTGGATGAGCGGGAAAAGCTGGGCACCGCGGACGGACAGATGACCTTTGGGATGTTTACCTCGGTTACTGATGAGGCGGGAGAGGAGCTGGAAAAGGATTTAAAACAGATTATTAACCGGATTATTGAAAAAAATAGCGAAGAAACTATCGCCCGGTTTGCCGATTACCGGAATTATATGACCTATGAAATTTTAATCAGCAACCAGATTTTAGACCGGGCGAAGCTTTCCCGGCAGACCGGCTTCAATTCCGGAGCGGAAGTACAGATTCCCTATCTTCTGATCCTGTCATCGGCGCTTTTGATGATTTATAATCAGAGGGTTAATTCTACACGCCTTGTTTTTATTGATGAGCCCTTTGCCAAGATGGATCCGGGAAATGTAAAGCTGATGCTGGATTTCATGAAGAAACAGAACATGCAGGTGATTTTCTGTTCGCCGGACAAGACGGAATCCATCGGAAATGAATGTGAGGTCATTCTTCCGGTGCTGCGTGTGCGGGCGGACAGTATGCTGCTTGGAATTGTGCAGTTCCATAAGGAGAACAGTTCAGATAGGTCTGCGCGTTCACCGCGCTGACCGTACGAAAACGTAGCGGTCGCGGGCATACGGCCCATCGCCTCGGCGATTCTAAATGGCCGTATGCCGTAACAGTTCAAGGGGTATCTGAACTGTTACCCATAAGGAGAAAGCAAATGAATCAGTATGAAGAAAAACTGTTGGTTTTGCTGGCGGAAAAATACAGGAAAAGTAAAAAGGACAACAAAACCGGCATGATTTCCAGGCGAACCCAGGCAAAGCCATCGGAGCTTTATAAAAATTATAATCGAAATGACGCGGATTTGGAACAGATCGAGGCGGTCAACCAGGCGGCAGAAGAATGCAGAAAAAAAGGCTTTCTTACCTATGAGATGAATGGATTCAGCAGTGAAATCCTGAAAATCTATCTGGTGGATGAGAAAATCAGTGAAGTGGAGCAGTATCTGGCAGAGCATTATCAGTACGAACCCAAATATGTGAAACGGCAATATGTGGAACGGATGATTGAAACCTACGGTGGGAAATCCCCGGTGGCCGGCAAAGAGTGTGAGAAACTTAAACGGATACTAGATCGGAACGGAGTGCCCAAAGATTATCTTCAGACGGAGGAGATCCTAAAAGCGCTGGTGTTTATTGAGAACAATGAACGGGATTTGTATCTGCGGGAGGCTTCCATGTTGATTTATGGAAGTTCCAAATATCTGGAGGAGCATACTCTGGAAAGCGTGTGCCGTCTTTTACGTGCACATTGGAACCGGCCGTGTGGAGAAGAGGAATTTTTCGATGAGATTTTGGAGGAATACCATATCACCAGAGAAAAGCAGAAAATATGTCTGAAAGGGGACATCACGATCCAAATCGCCGGAAAGGTGCTGGAGGTCGGCGCGCTGGAAGACGGGATCGAATTTTTTGTTGACGGGCTTGAAAAGCTGGAATCTGTCAGAGTGCGCACAACTGATTTTGTGACAGTGGAAAACCGGACCGCTTACTTCCGATGTGGAAGATCAGGTGTCTCATTCTTTTATCTGGGCGGCTATGCCACCCGGTTTCAGAGGGATTTTTTGAAAAAGGTTTACCAGGACAATCCCCATGTCCGGTATCTGCATTTTGGTGATATTGACGCGGGGGGATTCTATATTCATGAGCATTTGTGCCGGGTGACAGAGATTCCCTTTGGGCTGGATCGAATGTCGGTGAGGGAACTTAAGGATGAACGGTTCTCTGGCTGTCTACAGGAGTTGACGGAAAATGACAAAAAGAGGCTTGGGATGCTTCTTGACAGGGCAGAGTACCGGGAGACGGCCCGGTATATGCTGGAGAAGAATGTGAAGCTGGAACAGGAGATTGTGAGTTTGGGTGGGGAGAGTAGCCAGTGCCAGCTCTGTTCTTCCCAAGGGATCGGCGGTATTGGCTGATGATGTCCCTGGCCTATCTCCTATGCTGCGTAGGGACTGGTGGAAAAACAACATTTGAAACAGCGTATACTACAAAGAGAGGTGATAAATATGATGGTGAATACAGACACGCTTGTTTCTATGACAGAGGCGAATCAGAATTTTTCTAAGGTAGCTCACATGGTAGACGAGAAAGGTATGGCTGTTATTTTAAAGAATAACAAATCATTTTATATCGTGGTAGATTTTAAAGAGTATGAGGAAATAAAAACGATTCAAGAATCCAGGAAAAAAAGAATTGCAGAAATGACAGAGCAATTAATAGAAGATAATAAAGAGGCATTTTTGGAGTTAGCTAAATGATAATATTGGCAAAGGTTTCCATAAATCGCCCCCAATCAAAAAATCTTTACCGGATGCGCCGGAACGAATTACCTTGTTAAATTTCAGAGAACTTACAGATAAAAAACATGGTAAAAAACCATCATTTGGCAAAACTTATATAGGGCAGGGACTATCCGAATTAACGCCTATGGAGATAGTAGGTTGCGAGGGTGCTGTGCGCCAGTGGCATAGTTCACGCATGTGGTCGTTCTAAAGGTAAGGAAAGACTACAATAATACTGAATCGAAATATTTATATGTGTAGTTTAAAGTGAAATGTTAGCTATAGAAAGGTAAGATGGATTTTATGTCGGAAAAAAGGCTGAATAGTACAATATTTTTAATTGATAGATATTGGTGAACATGCAGGAAGCGGAGTACCTAATATTTTTAATGTATGGGAAGATGAGGGATGGGAAGAACCTGTGATAGAGGAGAATTTCGATCCAGACAGAACATCATTAATATTAAGATTTGTTAAAAAACAAGCGATAAAAACAAGCGATAAAAAACAAGCGAATAAAACAAACAAAAATGTGGAAAAGATCAGACAGTATCTGAAAGAACAAGAGGTAGCGAAAACAAGAGATATTGCCAAATTGCTTGGTTTGAGTGTAGCGAGAACCAGAGTGATACTTTCAGAGATGGATGATGTTGAAGCGCTTGGAACCAATAGAAATAGAATATATCGACTAAATATGTAATGATGGTGGCTGATATGATAAAAGGCGTGTCCTTTGCGCTGTAAACCCGATTTATCTTTCTGCTTGTATGATAACACAAAAAAGTATATAATTAAATCGGCAAACGAAATTTATGGAGGTTATGTATGAGGTTGGACGGATAAGGGTTAAATGGCCATTTTGAAATTGCGCTTTATGTTGATACATTTGAAGATGTGGATGCCGCATTTAGACGTACAGTGGAAAATGGCGCCACGCCAGTATTGGAACCCACAACGGAACCATGGGGACAGCGAACCTGCTACATTGCTGATCCAGAAGGCAATCTGATTGAAATTGGCTCATGCAATAAGCCATATGCGGAGAAGGATTTACTTTAAAAGTACAGGCTTTATAGAGCCTGTTTTCAAAATGGCTGTTGATAAAAATATCACTCTATAGTTTTATTCAGTTGTCATGGATAGCACGAGTAGCAAAGTCCGTATTACCCCGGGCAAATCTCCTGCCCATTCTATTGCAAAGGAGATGCTCTGTATGAAAGACCTTCTGGAAATTTCCTGTGGGCTGGATGTCCATAAAGATAAAATTGTTGCCTGTATCCTGACTAGCCCTTTGGGTAAGCCGATAAACTCTGAAATCCGGGAGTTTACCACCTTAATCCCGGATATGATCGCTTTACAGGACGGGATCGTTTCTCAAAACTGCCATCATGTTGCTATGGAAAGCACAGGTATTTACTGGATGCCTATTTATGAAATACTCGAAGAAGCGTTTGGCGGCGATATTACTTTGCTGGTTGTAAACGCACGCCATATGAAAAACGTCCCTGGCAAGAAAACAGACATGCGGGATTCTGAATGGATTTCCACCCTGTTACGTGCCGGGCTATTGAATGGCAGCTTTATTCCGGAAAAAAGAATCCGGAAGTTCCGTGATTTAAACCGTTACCGTAAGAGCGTCATCCGTGACATCACATCCCAGAAAAACAGAGTTGAGAAGTTCCTGCAAAGCTCTGGCTTTCGCCTTTCCTCTTTTATTTCTGATATTTTTGGCGCTTCTGGCAGGAACATCATCCGGCATCTCACTGAGCATGGACAGATTGATCGGTCTGCTTTGGATTCCTGCTTAAAAACAAAGACAAGAAACCGTATAGATGAAATCCTCATGTCCGTAAATGGAACCCTGTCAGAACATCAAAAAGCCTTCTTGAAGATTCTTATGGACCATTATGACTCCTTAAAAGAACATCTTGCCGAAATCGAAAAGAGCCTTGAGGCGGACATGGCCCCATTTGCTTTGCAGGTGGAGCAGTTAAGCAGCATTTATGGAATCAGCACAACGGCTTCCTGTGCAATCATTGCTGAGATCGACATTGATAGGAAGCCGTTCAAAACCGCGGAGCATATCTGCTCATGGGCAGGTCTGTGCCCCGGCAATAAAGAAAGCGCCGGGAAACGGAAAAGTACATCTGTCACGAAAGGCAATCCTTACATAAAAAGTATGCTTTGCGAAATTGCCTGGGTAATCGCCGGAAAACGCAATACCTATCTGTCCGCCTGGTATTGGAGAATCAAACAGAAGAAGGGGGCTAAAAAAGCTATTATTGCCCTTGCAGGAAAACTTCTTGTAATAATTTACACCATGCTAAAGCAAGGAACTCTTTTCGATGAATCCTGTTTTGAAGCCAGACGTAAAAGCCGCGAACAAAAACAGCTTTCCCGATACATACGTGAATTAGAGAAGCATGGCTACCATGTGGAAGCGCAAGCCTGATTTTTTTGTAATACCAATATTTCACTGAAGCAGCCAATTTATGACTGTTTTATCGTGATGCTTCCATGATTGTTGAAAACATTTGTTGTCAAGGTTCAGTTCTTGGCTACGAGTTTTATTTTCGTAGCAAAGGACAAAAGTAATGGTATGTGTATCAAAAGTCGTCAGAAAAACTGACTTTTGATATCTATATTATAAGATAATATAATAAATTAAATTTACAATCAAATAGTTGAAAAATTAACTAAGAATGGAAAAATCGCATGGAAATAAAGCGTATAGAAGACGATCCTTATCTTGCACACTGCAAGGATGATTTGCATAAGACTCAATCTGTCTCTACACATAATAAGGAAACCGCGCAGCTGGCTCAGGCTTATTGCACGATGGAAGAGCTGACTGCCATCAGCTATCTGGCAGCGTTGCTTCATGACTGCGGTAAATACAGCGACCGTTTTCAAGAATATATTCGTCAGGGAGAGATGTCTGTTTTTCGGAGGGGTGAAGTAAATCATTCAACGGCGGGCGGGATACTCATGGAAGAGCTGGCACCGAGGACCAGTCTTTCGGAGATAATTCAAATAGCGGTTTATTCGCATCATGGGCTCCGGGATGCAGTTGATTTGGAGACAGGCGGTTTGTTGATTGAAAGGCGTCAGAGTAAGGAGTATCAGGAACATGAAAAAATTGAAATAGATCACGTAAGAAAGCGGTTTTATCAGTATACGGATAAGAATCTCTTGAATGCAGTGTGCGGTACGGCGTGTGAGTCCATGAAAACGCTGATGCGGCAAATTAAAACATTTATGGAACAGACTCCGGCAGGCGTTTATGGGAGCAGGGACTTTTATATGGGTATGCATGAACGGATGCTATTGTCTCTTTTGATTGATGCGGACCGCAGCAATACATCGGAGTTTATGAACGGTACGCCTAAGAAAGAACAGCAAACGGAGGAAACCATAACTCAGTTTTGGCAGCAGTGTATTATTCATTTTGAACACTACATAACAGGATTTCAGGTTAAAACAAAAATTGATGTTTTTCGAAAAGAAATATCTGACTCATGTCTTCGTGCCGCATTTGAGAAGACTCGGCTTTATCGTTTAACATTGCCTACAGGTTCGGGAAAGACGCTGAGCGGTCTGCGCTTTGCTCTTCATCATGCGAAAAAATTTTGTAAACAGCGGATTATCTATGTGGCTCCCTTCACGAGTATTTTGGAGCAAAATTCGGAAATTATCCGCCAGGCTGTTGGACAGGCGGAGCTTGTTTTGGAACATCACTGTAATGTGATTCCTGACACAGAAGAAGCACAGGAACGATATGGGCGTTTGACAGAAAACTGGATGAGTCCTGTGATTGCGACGACAGCGGTGCAGCTTCTGAATACTTTATTTTCAGCGAAGACAGGTAGTGTTCGTCGTATGCACAGTTTATGCGGCAGCATTATTATTTTTGATGAGATACAGGCACTTCCTGTTCGCACCATTTGCCTGTTTAATTTGGCGGTAAATTATCTTACGACGTTTTGTGATACAACCGTTGTTTTATGTTCCGCTACCCAGCCGGTATTTGATAAACTTCCGAAGAATCGGCTGCTTCCTCCTAAGGAACTGGTAGAAGATTATGTTCGTTATGATAAAGAGTTCCGGCGGGTGACGCTGATTGATCGGACAGAGATAACCTCAGGCGGCCTGACAGTAGAAGAATTGGGGAATTTTGTCCTGGAGCAGTTTGCTGTGGAAAAACAGATTCTGGTAATTGTAAATACCAAGGCATGTGCCAGGAATCTTTATCTTTACTTGAAAGAGCATTCTGACCGGGAGGGAGAGCTGTTCCATTTAAGCACAAATATGTGTGCATTGAATCGTAAGGAAGTCCTGGACAGTCTTAAGCTGTGTCTGGAGACAGAGAATCCTGCAAAGCCGGTGATTTGTGTCAGTACACAGTTGATCGAGGCAGGGGTGGATTTATCGTTTCGATGTGTGATCCGTTCCCTTGCCGGCCTGGACAATATAATACAAGCCGCTGGACGGTGCAACCGTCATGGAAAATGGGCAAATGGAAATGTTTATATTGTAAAAATGTCAGGTGAGGCAGAACACGTTTCCCGTCTTACAGAGATTAAAACCGCACAAACTGCCATGGAGGAAATTTTACGCTGCTATAGAGAGGCGCCGGAGACGGTTGGAAATGATTTGCTGTCGGCAAAAGCAAAAGAGCAGTACTATCTCAGATATCTGCGCGATCAGACGAGGCAGGCGGAGTTTTGCGTAAATGTACATGGTGCGGATACAACTCTGGTGGAATTACTTTCAGAGAATGAAACGGCGAGGCACCAGTACAGGCGTCATATGGGGAAACCTTTGAAATGCATGATGAAACAGTCCTTTAAGACTGCCGGTGAAAAGTTTGAGGTGATTTCCGAAGAAGGGAAAATGAATGTGGTGGTTGAGTATAACCATGATGTTGTTTCCATGCTGGAAGAACTTCAAGATCCCTATATTTTTTACGGAAGGCAAAAGGAAATTCTGCGCAGTCTGCAGTTGGCATCAGTTGGAATTTCTGAACAGATGAGAAATGAATTAGGCAGGGCGATTACTTCTATGTGCGGAGGACTTGTCAATGTTTTGAGCATGAACTATTACAGCAAGGAAACCGGCGTCAGCACAGAACCGGTTGGTATGGAGCTGTTGAGTATGTAATATATGGGGAGGTGAATTAATTTGAAGTATCGGAATACAGTCGAGTTTCAGGTGAGCGGGGATTACGCACTGTTTTCTGATCCTGTCACCAGAGTGGGGGGTGAAAAATGTTCCTACCATATTCCTACTTATGAGGCACTGAAGGGAATTTTGCAGAGCGTTTACTGGAAGCCCACATTTGTATGGATCATTGATGCTGTGCGTGTTATGAATCCGATTCGGACAGAGACGAAAGGAATCCGGCCGATTTGCTATAATGGGGGAAATGAGCTGGCATATTATACGTATTTGAAAAATGTCTGTTATCAGGTATGCGCTCATTTCGAATGGAATGAAAACCGGCCGGAGTTGAGACAGGACAGGAATGAGCATAAGCATCATAATATTGCCAGACGGATGATTGCCCGCGGAGGAAGGCGGGATGTGTTTCTCGGGACCAGGGAATGTCAGGGATATGTGGAGCCATGTGTGTTCGGTGAAGGAGAAAGTGCTTATGACGATCTGGATGGAGAGATTGCTTACGGATTTATGTATCATGGAATTACCTATGCAGATGAAGCTGTTTTGCCGGAGGATACGGGGAAGATGACCGTGCGTTTTTGGCGTCCCAAGATGACAAGGGGAGGAATGATTGAATTTTTACGTCCGGAACAGTGCATGGAAAAGCGACACATTAAAGAAATGGAAATAAAAATATTCCACCAGGAAAATTTTTGTGGCGCAGAAGAGTTTGGTGACGAGGAGGCGGGGCTGTGAATTGGCTGAATGAGCTTTATGATCTGTATGAAAAAAATCAGTATCTTGCCGGTGAAATCGAACTTGTTGACAAAAAGGCCAAGAATGGGAGTGTAAAAACAAGTCTGGTGCTGCTTCCCATTTCTCATACGACAGTAACGGCGCAGATTACCGTTACTATTGATACCGATGGCAATTTTATCTCCGCGGAGCCTGTGGCGGAAGAGGATAAATTGACAATCATTCCGGTCACAGAGGAATCTGGGAGCCGCACGGCAGGCAAAGCGCCTCATCCGCTGTGTGATAATCTAAAGTATCTGGCCGGGGATTACATGGATTACTATGGCGGCGGCAAAAATGGAAAAGAGAAGAATTTTTCAGAGAATTATCAGATGTATATAAAAGCGCTGCAGTGCTGGAGCGAATCGGAATACAGCCATGAGAAGGTAAACAGCATATACCGGTATTTGAGAAAAGGGAGACTGATTCAGGATCTGGTTGGCACCGGAGTGATCCGCCTGGATGAGCAGGGAAAGATTGCACAGAAAGAAAAAATACAGGCGGTTGCACAGGAAGACGCTTTTGTGAGATTTCGGGTTTGGGATCTTGGGGAACTGGATGAAGGGGCGCTGGCGGACAGGTCTGGAAATAGCCGCGCGGAATGCTGGAAAGACAAGACGCTTCAGAAATGCTTTATAGAATATTACCGTTCTCTTGAGACTAAAAAGGGTTTGTCTTATTTGTCCGGAAATGTGGAAGCGTTGTCATTTCTTCAGCCGAAAAAAATTCGGAATGAAGGAGACGGGGCAAAATTAATTTCGTCTAATGATGAGCAGAACTTTACGTTTCGCGGCCGGTTTTCAGATAAATCCCAGGCGTTTTCCATAGGATATGAAGACTCCCAAAAGGCACATAACGCTTTGAAGTGGATTATCCGCAAGCAGGGGTATAGTTGGGACAGCCTGTATGTGGTGATCTGGGAATCCGATATGAAACCTCTGCCGTGTTTGCACGCAGACACAGACGAGATAGGGGAGGACTATGAAGGGTTGTGCGAAGCGGAACTTATCGCAGACGGGGACGCAGACATGGACGAGATACGGGAAGACTATGAAGGCTGGGGAGATGAAGAGGAACAAACAGAATATCTGGGAACGGATGAGATAGGGGCTTCCAGGTTTGCGGCGGCAATGCGAGGATATGGAAAGTGTCTGGGCCAATCATCCAGAACCGTACTGCTGGCCTTCGATTCCGCAACGCCTGGGCGCCTGGCGATGACGGAATGCAAACAGTTTGAGTCAAGTACGTATCTGCAAAATATTTTTTACTGGCACATGAGTTGTGAATGGCAGCATGTAAAATATAAAAAGGGCGGGCCGTTTATCTTTCAGGGGATGGTTGGGGTTGATGAAATTGCAGAAGCTTTGTATGCTACAGAGGAAAAAGGCAGGCTGACGATTACCGGAAAAAATAATCAGAACCTGTATAAAGAGGTGTTAAAAAGGCTTTTGCCATGCATTTCAGAGCGGCGGAAAATTCCGCTGGATCTGGTGAGGCTGGCTGTGCAGAGGGCTTCTTCGCCTATGACTTTTAAAGAACGGTATAACTGGGAACGAATTTTGGCAGTGGCATGTTCATTTGTGAAGAAACAGCGATATGAGTACTCTGGGAAGGAGGTATGGAAGGTGGCTTTGGATACAAGATGTGATAAGCGGGATTATCTGTTTGGACGATTGCTGGCAGTGGCGGATCGGGTGGAGTACCGTACCTATGATAAGGATGACTGGCGCGAGACAAATGCGCAGCGGTATATGGCGGTATTTGCTCAGAAACCTATGCGAACCTGGAAAGTGCTGGAAGAGAAACTGCAGCCTTACTGGGGGAAACTAAAACCTGGCGAGCGTATCGTCTACAAAAAATTAATTGACGAAATTTTTGATAAGTTTACCGTTGAGGCATATGAAAAAGACGAGAGTCTGAGCGGACTGTATTTATTGGGATTTCACAGTCAGGCAATTGCGCTGAAGCAGAAAGCGGTAAATGAACAGAAAGAAGAGGAGTAAAAGTATGACAAATTTAAAAGGGAAAATTGATTTTGCAGTGATTATCTCTGCAACGAACGCAAACCCCAACGGAGATCCCCTTAATGGAAACCGCCCCAGAGAAAATTTTGACGGATATGGAGAGATATCCGATGTCTGCATTAAGCGAAAAATCAGAAACCGGTTTCAGGATCTAGGAAAGCGTGTATTTGTCCAGTCAGATGATCGCGCCGATGACGGATTTGCCAGTTTGAAGGCACGAGCAGAGGGGTGTGGGGAACTGAAGGCAATCTTGAGCAAAAATAAAAATCCAGATCGGGAACAGTTCAGCCAGGCAGCATGCAGGGAGTGGATTGATGTGAGAGCTTTCGGGCAGGTATTTGCCTTTAAGGGGGTGAATGTATCGGTAGGAGTCCGCGGCCCGGTATCGGTTCAACAGGCGGTCAGCGTGTCTCCGGTGGATATTATCAGTATGCAGATTACAAAAAGTGTGAACAGTGAGGATGGAAAAGAAGGAAAGGCGTCGGATACCATGGGGACTAAACACCGGGTAGGCTTTGGCCTCTATGTAGTAAAAGGAAGCGTAAATGTTCAACTGGCAGAAAAGACGGGATTTTCTCAGGAGGACGCTGAACTTTTGAAGGAAGCGCTGAAAACGCTGTTTGAAAATACGCCTCATCGGCGCGGCCGGAGGGGAGTATGGAGGTATGTCGTCTATACTGGTGGCAGCATGAAGAAAAGACACCGGCAGTATCCACCGCAAAAATACACAGAAGCATTCAAATTAACGAAAAAAAGGATAGACCGGAATCTTTTGCCGATTATGAGATTCATCTGGCAGATCTGCCTTGTGTGAAACCAGAGGTGTATGATCTTGTATAAAGAGGAAGATTTTCTCCAGCTTTCCGGCATTCAGCATTTTGCGTTCTGCCGGAGACAATGGGCGTTAGCATATATTGAACTGCAGTGGCAGGAAAATGTGAGAACCGTGGAAGGGAAACTGATGCATCTGAAGGCACATGATGCTTCGGCAGTGGAAAAACGGGGCGATTGTATGATCAGCAGGGCGATGCCTGTACGATCCAGAGAATTGGGAATCAGCGGAGAATGTGATATTGTAGAATTTCACCGCAGTGATGAAGGGATTTCTCTGACAGGAAGGTGCGGTTTGTATCAGGTGGTACCGATTGAATATAAGAGAGGGAGGCCAAAGATTACAGACGTGGATACTCTGCAGTTGACGGCACAGGTTTTGTGCCTGGAAGAAATGCTTTGCTGTCAGATTCCCTGCGGATACCTTTATTATGGTGAAACAAGGCGCAGAACAAAGGTGGAGATCAGTAAAGAACTGCGTGATAAAGTAAAGACAATGTTTTTGGAGATGCATGAGTATTACAGCCGTCGCTATACGCCCCGTGTGAAGTGGACTAAGAGCTGCAATGCGTGTTCCCTGCGAGATGTCTGCCTTCCCGTACTGGGTAAGAAAAAATCGGCTAAAGCGTATATGGAAAGGATATTGGCGGAGGAGGAAGAGTCATGAAAAGGCTGCTTAACACACTTTATGTGACGGCACAAGACCGATATTTGTCGTTGGATGGCGAAAATATTGTAGTCAAGAATCAGGACGAAGAAATCGGCCGGGTTCCGCTGCATAATCTGGAAGCGATTGTGAGTTTTGGATATCCGGGAGCCAGCCCTGCATTGATGGGTGCCTGTGCCAAGAGAGGCATTGATTTATCTTTTCTTTCACCCAGTGGCCGTTTTCTGGCCAGAGTTTCCGGGGAAGTCAGAGGAAATGTCACGTTGAGAAAAGAGCAGTATCGGGTCAGTGATAATAAAGAACAGTCCCTGGCAATCGCGAAGAATTTTATTGCGGCGAAAGTATACAATTCCCGTTGGATACTGGAGCGGGCGGCCAGAGATTATCCTTTGAGACTGGATGTTGAAAAACTAAAGTTGAAATCTTCTTTTCTGGCAGCCGGAATACCGAAAATTCGTGGGAGTCATTCGGCAGAAGAATTGTTAGGACTGGAAGGCGAGGCAGCTTCTGTATATTTTTCCGTATTTGATGATTTAATCCTTCAGCAGAAGCAGGATTTTTATTTTCATGGAAGAAATAAGCGGCCGCCGACGGATTTGACAAATGCGATGCTTTCTTTTACATATACATTGCTGGCGGGAATGTGCGGTGCTGCTTTAGAAGCAGTTGGACTCGATCCATATGTGGGATTCTTTCATACTGATCGACCGGGGAGAATGTCGTTGGCACTGGATTTGATGGAGGAACTGCGTGCCGTTATGGCGGATCGTTTTGTATTGACATTGATTAATAGGCGAATGATCGGAGCAGGAGGCTTTCTAAAAAAAGAAGATGGCGCTGTGATTATGAAAGATGATACGAGAAAACAATTTCTGGCTCTTTGGCAGGAAAAAAAGGCAGAAACGATAAAACATCCATTCTTAGATGAAAAGATTGAATGGGGAATGGTTCCTTATGTCCAGGCTCTTTTGCTGTCCAGGTTTTTACGCGGAGATTTGGATGAATATCCTTCGTTTTTATGGAAGTAGGTGGTGAGAATGCTGGTTTTGATTACATATGACGTGAATACAGAGACGGCGGCAGGCAAGGCACGTTTACGAAAGGTGGCGAAGCAGTGTGTAAATTATGGACAACGTGTGCAAAATTCTGTATTTGAATGCAATCTGGACGCAGCAAAATGCAGGCAGGTAAAAGCAATTTTAGAAGATCTTATCGATAAAGATAAAGACAGCCTGAGATTTTATTATCTGGGGAACCAATATAAAAATAAGGTGGAGCATATAGGAGCAAAGCCCGGATTTGATGTGACAGAACCGTTGATTTTTTAATGCGAATGTGAAGTGGACATGGAAAAGACGGGATATTCGCACTTGAAAAAACGGGAAAAGGACATGGAAAATAGGGATTTTTGGATAGGGAAAGGAGGTTGTCAAGATGAAAATGAAGCATTATATTTAGAAAAATGGAAAAAGTTGAAACAAAATTGGTGAAAATTGCTGTCGAGGCCCGTGAGGGCCTTGTGGATTGAAATACCGATGAAAAAGTGGTGGAAGCAGCTAATAAGGTCGAGGCCCGTGAGGGCCTTGTGGATTGAAATATTGACATATTTGGCGAGATAGGCGGAATTATTGAGTCGAGGCCCGTGAGGGCCTTGTGGATTGAAATTTTTCCCGTATACAAGAAAATTACCTTCTATTGCGTCGAGGCCCGTGAGGGCCTTGTGGATTGAAATGAAAAAGTTGAATAATTGTTTACAGCAATTTCTTCGTCGAGGCCCGTGAGGGCCTTGTGGATTGAAATAACTGTGAATTTGGATGGCCGTGTTGTCTATCAGTCGAGGCCCGTGAGGGCCTTGTGGATTGAAATGTTTGAAGCTATAAAAAGAGCCGGCCTTTTGAAGTCGAGGCCCGTGAGGGCCTTGTGGATTGAAATACCATTAGAACTATTTTCCCTAAATCCGTCCTCGTTGGTCGAGGCCCGTGAGGGCCTTGTGGATTGAAATACCCTCAATACGGATGGGGATTTCTTTGTGCTTGGTCGAGGCCCGTGAGGGCCTTGTGGATTGAAATTCTCAGGTACTTGCTATCCGGCAAAAGAAAGCCGTCGAGGCCCGTGAGGGCCTTGTGGATTGAAATAACTGTGAATTTGGATGGCCGTGTTGTCTATCAGTCGAGGCCCGTGAGGGCCTTGTGGATTGAAATACCCAGGTTTGGAAGGAAAAAATTGAGCCGTTAAGTCGAGGCCCGTGAGGGCCTTGTGGATTGAAATAACACATATGGCGGAAAGGGTCTGCGACTAATATGTCGAGGCCCGTGAGGGCCTTGTGGATTGAAATGTGAATGGATTCGGGAAAATCTTGTGGAGAGATAGTCGAGGCCCGTGAGGGCCTTGTGGATTGAAATTCCCAGGTGCTTTCCATTCGGCAGAAGAAGGCCGTCGAGGCCCGTGAGGGCCTTGTGGATTGAAATGCCATTGATAAAAAGAGCGGTATCGACACCATAGTCGAGGCCCGTGAGGGCCTTGTGGATTGAAATAGCGCAGCCCCTTCCGGTGTAAAAAATGTGGTTTGTCGAGGCCCGTGAGGGCCTTGTGGATTGAAATAGGAAGGATGTGGAAGAAATGGCAGTTGTTTATGGTCGAGGCCCGTGAGGGCCTTGTGGATTGAAATAACCGACTGGCAGGAAATTGGCGAGAAGTGGTATGTCGAGGCCCGTGAGGGCCTTGTGGATTGAAATGTAAAGAAGCTTGGAAATGGAGAACTGATATCACTGTCGAGGCCCGTGAGGGCCTTGTGGATTGAAATAGAAGTAAATAATGATATTAATGGATTTAAAAAGTCGAGGCCCGTGAGGGCCTTGTGGATTGAAATATTATCTGGCGGTATTGCCCTTACTGAGGGAGCTAGTCGAGGCCCGTGAGGGCCTTGTGGATTGAAATGTCCGTGGTGCGGTAGAGTGATAGAATGGGAGAAGTCGAGGCCCGTGAGGGCCTTGTGGATTGAAATGAAAGTGCGCCACATGACGCAAGACCGCTGTGGGTCGAGGCCCGTGAGGGCCTTGTGGATTGAAATATCAGAGAAAATTCGGATATGTTTGACGGAACATCGTCGAGGCCCGTGAGGGCCTTGTGGATTGAAATGACGAAAAATTGACGCTTGATGTTGCTGAAAGGGCGTCGAGGCCCGTGAGGGCCTTGTGGATTGAAATTCCTCTGTTTTTCTCTGCATTTCCCGCCTCTTCTGTCGAGGCCCGTGAGGGCCTTGTGGATTGAAATATTTATGAAATCGAAATTGTTTGGAGGTGGTTGAGTCGAGGCCCGTGAGGGCCTTGTGGATTGAAATATTGGAGAACAGCCCAAAATCGGCGGCTGGATTGTCGAGGCCCGTGAGGGCCTTGGACAGCTTTGATGGTTTTTTTATGAACTGCAAACCCACATCAATGAAAAACCTGACGGGGCGGCAACTGGATTATTCCTTTTATGATGTTACAAACTACTATACGGAAAAGGATTTTCCCGACCCGGATGAATCCTGCCGTGACCGGAACGGCAATCTGGTCACAGATTTTGCGCTTGGGCAGAAAAAAGTGTCAAAGGAACATCAGCTTACCCCGATCATACAGATGGGGTTATTCATGAATGGGATTCCGGTCTGCATGGATGTGTTCCGGGGTAATATGAGCGATTCTGTTACCCTGAGAGAAAACCTGGACGGTTTCAAAAAGGAATATGGGGTGGAGAAAACCGTTGTTGTAGCCGACAAAGGAATGAACTGTTCCCACAATATCGACCTTTTGTGCAGCCAGTGGGATGGCTATGTTTTTTCCCAGATCCTGAAAGGGACAAAGGGAAAACGCTATCATAAGGAGCTGTTCAGCCTGGAAGGCTGGCATGCTTCAAAAGACGGAAGCTATAAGTGGAAACTGGCAGAAGAAGAATACACGGGTTATGATATTCATTTTGAAATGCAGGACGGGGAAGAAACAGAAAAAAAAGACCTGGGTAAAGCGAAAGAGGAAGGGTCTCCTATACTGGTCCAGGGCGGACGCACAAATGGCTGCCCGGAAGCGGGAAGAAAAGCTTGCCTGGGCCAGGAAATCCACAAAAAACATGCATATTCGATCGTCCACGGAAAAGACCAGTATGTAATGGAAAAATCAGTATCAAAGGAAACAGGGGAGATACTGGGAGATGGACAGATTGCAAAAGTACAGGAAGTGGATGAACAAAAAGCGGAATAGGATGAGAAATTTGACGGATACTTTGCAATCATCACAAGTGAAATGGAGTATGACGCTGCGAAGATACGGGAAGTATACCTCGGATTATGGAGGATTGAAGAATCGTTCCGCATTATGAAATCGGATCTTGACGCGCGCCTCATTTATGTGAATACACGTGAGCATATCCGGGCCTATTTTTGATCTGTTTCGTATCACTGGTAATCATAAGGATGATCCAGTATCAAATGGAGGAAAAGAGACTGTCAGCAGAACGGATTGCCGAGACTCTGCGGGAAGCGAACTGTCTGACGGAACGAGGAGGCTATGTGCGGCTGCTCGATGTAGGGTGGCGGATCAAATATCAGGAACGGATAGATAAGAAAACGGGAAAGAAGGTTCCGACATTGGGTTTTAGCAAGGAAGGCCAGAGAGCTCAGGATTATAAGGAACTGCAAGGGACGTTTGGGACAAAGTTTTATTATGCATATGCAAAACAGGAAGATTTCAAGCGTTTTTTCAAAGAGATGAAATTGGTCAAAAGGGCATAACAAAAAGAAATCCTTGTAAAGTCGCTATTTTAAGGCGATACAAGGATTTTTTGCCATTATAAGTGTAAAACTCAGGTTATAAAACCCCCCTTTGTGAAAAACTTTTTCTTGATTTTACCATAAATAGTCTGAAAAAGCAGTCACAAAGCGGTTTCACAGTGCGAGAAAACTTTACCTAGAGTTGGTGTTATGTTGTTGGCAGCGGTTGACTATCTGGCGCGGACCGGCAGCAATATTTTGGAAATCCGCAGCACTTATGGGGTTTCATGCATGTTACGTGCCAGGATATCGTGATTGTTAATGGACAATGTGTTGTTCCATCCCAAAAGGTGGTTTATATTTCGAGGTGATTTAGGCGGCGCAACCAGAAAAAATCAGCAGTATCGGAAGTTTTATTGGATCAACAGTAAATCTGGTGATTTCCGGCCGTTATACCCATGTAGCGGAAGGGGCGGCGAGAGGGAAATGACTCTACCTTCAACTATTTCTTATCAATAGAAATATTGGGAGGATTGGTGGCCACAGCCGGATCAATTCCCAGTTTGGGGTTGAGAGAAGCATCGAGACGAAACTCCATAATATCTTCTATTCTGCAGTTGAGGATGGTACAAAGTACATCGATGGTGTGAGTGGACACATACGCATTTTTCTTTAAACGGCCAATCTGGCCAGCGCTGAAACCATAATATTTAATTAATCGATACTGGCTGATTCCTTTTGTTCTCATGGTTTCCCAAAGCCGATCATAAATTACCATTCTATTCACCTCAGCTTCTATTAAACCAGCATTATCCGATAATGTATATTATCCATAAATGGGGTATAATATGCGTATAGAAACTAATGATTGAATATAATGATGATACCCGGATCAAAAGGTCAAAAAATCCGATACAAGCTCGGCTTGCTTAAGGAAATGTTTTATTGAATCAAAAAAACTGCTCCGGTAAGATACTGGGGCAGTTTATGGTTTGTTCGTCAATTATTCATCGCATTTCTGATATGTACCAAAACGCGGCAGCCACGCGCCTGGTGCTTTATCAGATTCTAATTTATGATTTGAGATTATGCGATGGTGTTTACTGCTCTGGACAGACGGGATATCTTTCTGGAAGCGGTATTCCTGTGATATACCCCTTTTGTGCAAGCTTTGTCGATTTCAGAAATTGCAGCAATTAAGCATGTCTGAGCAACAGCCTTATCTTTGGCGATAATGGCAGCCTCGACTTTCTTGCAGGCAGTCTTTACCTTAGAACGGATCGCTTTATTTCTTGCGGCCTTGGTCTGATTAACCAGAATTCTCTTTTTGGCAGATTTAATATTAGCCAATCGGTTCACCTCCAATATCATAATTTATGTAACAGTTCAGACAGCGGGGAATTTAACATGAATTTTGGGTGTCAAGCTTGCTTGTATGCCAAAATTCATGTTAAATTCCACATCGGATGGACATCTTAGCTTTTGTCCGGCGTAGACGGGCAAGAAGATACCCATCTGAACTGTTACTAATTTATACCCTTTGGGTACCCTTTAATTCATGCTGCTTTGCAGCGAGGCGGTTCAGCTTCGGCTGAACCATATGGTATAATCTCTGGTTTGCATCAAAGTCTGGACACGGACAGTTCAATGTAAACATACTTTTTTATTCTAACGAATTCGAAAGAAATTGTCAATACATAATCGTAAGGATTTTGCGAAAACTATGGTTCAGAGTTACTGTTCATACCATGGCAAATATGGTTATGGGGGCAAAGCATATGCCCCCGTCTACACTCCGTTCCGGTCGGTTCTAAACAAGCGCCACTGGCGCTTAGAACCCGAAGGCAATTTAAAATGGGCATATGCCGTTACGTTCACAGAATACCTGAAAACAGTACGGTTCAGACGGGATATCTGTTGCTAACAATATCTGACACCGGTAATTGAGAAAGGAATATGGAATTGTTATGACAGCGAATTATAGAATCAGAAAAAAGAAGCAGACGGATTTTGCAGTAAGGACAGATCTGGCTTTGGAGGAGAGGGAAAGTTTTCCGGGAAATGGCGGGGAGATTGGCGGGGTATCCTTGCGGGAATGGAATGAGGAGAGGAGCCAGGTGAAATTTACCGAGGTAAAAATCCTGGATGAACGGGGAGCAAAGGCTATGGGAAAGCCTCAGGGGATATATTTGACCCTGGAGGCAGATCAACTGGCAAAAAAGGACGAGGATTACCATAGGGAAGTGTCGGTGCAGCTAGCAAATCAGATTCGGCGGCTGATTGGCAATTTGATAGAGGAAAAAGAGAATACCTGGCAGTTGGAAGGGAGAAAAATTCTTGTCGTAGGGTTGGGGAACCCATCGGTTACGCCGGATGCTTTGGGGCCGAAAGCAGTAAACCAGCTTCAGATGACACGACATTTGGAGCAGCAATACGGAAGAGGGTTTTGCCGGGGAAAAGGTCTGCCGGTTTTAAGCGGCATTGTTCCGGGGGTTATGGCTCAGACAGGCATGGAAACCGCAGAAATCCTAAAAGGAATCATCGGTGAGACGGCGCCGGATTTGCTGATTGCCATTGATGCTTTGGCGGCCCGGAGTATTCGTCGTCTGGGAACAACGATTCAATTGACAGATACGGGAATCCATCCCGGGTCAGGGGTGGGCAATCATCGCCACAGCCTGACCAAAGACAGTCTGGGGATTCCTGTTCTGGCTATCGGGGTTCCCACGGTAGTCGGGGCGGCGGCAATCGTTCATGATACGGTCAACACCATGGTCGAGACGCTGGCCAGCAGTATGTCCACCAAAGGTATGGGAGATTTTGTCCAGGAAATGTCTTCTGATGAACAGTATGCTTTGATACGGGAGTTGCTTGAACCGGAATTTGGCAGCCTTTATGTGACGCCGCCGGATATTGACGAGCGAATCGGCCAGTTAAGCTTTACGATATCCGAGGGAATCCATCAGGCTTTTTTCGAGAGTAAGCCTTGTCAATAGGGGTATTCTGTGATATGATTACTTCCCAGGAAGCATGTCGGAATAACATAAATCGGATATGTTATATATTATAGGAAGCAAAATCCGCTTCCTATAATCGGATTTACGGCACGAAAAGCGTGTGCCTTTTATCAAAATTTGCTTCATAAATTCCGATAAGTATATTATTCCGGCAGGCATATACGAGAAAGGATACTCTCATGAAATGGACAAAGTTTACTGTGAAGACGACATCTGATGCCGTAGATTTGATTAGCTGTATGCTGGATGAAATGGGAATTGAAGGAATCGAGATAGAGGATAATATCCCCCTGTCAGAGGCGGATACCCGGGGAATGTTTATTGATATTTTACCGGAATTGCCGCCGGATGACGGTACGGCGCGGGTTAGTTTTTATATAGAGGAGCCGGGGAAAATCGAGCAGATATTGCGCCAGGCAGAAGAAGGGCTGGACGATTTGCGGCAGTTTGTCGATGTGGGCGAGGGGACGATTGTCTTATCGGAGACAGAGGACAAGGATTGGATTAACAATTGGAAGCAGTATTTTAAACCTTTTACGGTAGATGATATTTTGATTAAACCTACCTGGGAGGAAGTGCCTGCGGAACATAAGGACAAACTGTTGATTCAAATTGATCCGGGTACTGCTTTTGGTACGGGTATGCATGAGACGACTCAGCTTTGTATCCGGCAGTTGGGGAAGTACGTAAACAGCCAGTCTAAGGTGCTGGATGTGGGAACCGGAAGCGGAATTTTGGGAATTACGGCACTCAAACTGGGCGCCCGGCAGGTGTTCGGTACGGATTTGGACGAGAATGCCATTCATGCGGTAAAAGAAAACATGGAGGCGAATCGGATTCCAGCGGAAAGTTTTCAGGTAGTACAGGGGAATATTATTGACGATGAAGCAATCGGAAGGCTGGCCGGAAGCGAGTGCTATGATGTGGCAGTTGCCAATATTCTGGCGCCGGTTATTATTATGCTGCAGGCGGAGATTGGACAGTATTTAAGACATGGCGGGATATTCATTACTTCTGGTATTATCAATACGAAAGAGGAAGAAGTAAGAAATGCGATGGAAGCAAATCCGGAGTTGGAAGTGCTGGAAACCTGTACCCAGGGAGACTGGGTATCGATTACGGCCCGCAGAAGGTAAAGAGGTGAAAACGTGCATCATTTTTTTGTCACACCGGATCAGGTTAAGGACGGTTATTGCTTTATCACCGGACAGGATGTGGAGCATATCCGGCGGGTTTTGCGGATGAGGCCGGGAGATCAAATCGGTATCAGAGACGGTATTTCCAGGAATTATATCGGTGAGCTGCAAACTATAGGCCAAGAGAAGATTGAGGTTCGCATTTTATCGGAGGAGAGCAAAGACAGCGAGCTGCCGGCCAGGATTTATCTGTTTCAGGGACTGCCTAAGGGGGATAAAATGGATTGGATTATTCAAAAGGCGGTAGAATTGGGAGTTTATCAGATTATCCCTATGGAGACGCGGCGGACGGTAGTGAAACTTGATCGGAAGAAGGAGGAAGCAAAGCTTCGCCGTTGGAACGCCATTTCCGAAAGTGCGGCTAAACAGTCCGGGCGGATGATTATTCCCAAGGTGACGGAGGTTGTGACTTTTTCTCAGGCATGCGTCCGGGCAGAAGCCTTTGACAAGAGTTTTATTCCTTATGAATTGGCTGCCGATATGGTGGACACAAGAGCCGCGCTGAAGGAACTTTCGGCGGGGATGGAGATTGGGATTTTTATTGGTGCGGAGGGCGGATTTGATATAGAGGAAGTGGAGCAGGCTAA
Source organism: uncultured bacterium (assembly GCA_947383005.1). Lineage (GTDB taxonomy): Bacteria > Bacillota > Clostridia > Lachnospirales > Lachnospiraceae > Brotaphodocola. The sequence continues at coordinate 75,047 of CANDBT010000012.1, forward strand.
GGCATCGGGTATCCGGCCGGTGACTTTAGGACGGCGGATATTGAGGACAGAGACGGCGGGGATGGCTGCTTTATCTGTTTTGATGTTCTGTTTGGAAGAAACTCAGGCATGAAAAGGGATTGGCGCTCTGATAAGAGTGGATAGGATGGCGGGAAAGCAATGGAAGTATATTTTGACAATGCCGCGACAACGCGGGTTTTAGATCAGGTAAAAGACGTGGTGGTGGAGGCCATGACCGTGGATTACGGAAATCCGGCGGCAAAGCATCGCAAGGGCATGGAGGCAGAGCAATATATTCGGACGGCCCGAAGCCGGATCGCCAAAACGCTGAAGGTGACAGAAAAGGAAATTCTTTTTACTTCCGGCGGTTCGGAGTCCAATAATACTGCTCTTATCGGCGCTGCGCTTGCTAACCGAAGAGCCGGCAGCCATATCATTACTACGAACATCGAACATCCGTCAGTATACAATACTTTGGCGTTTTTGGAGGAGTCGGGTTTTTCCGTTACTTATTTGGCAGTAGACCGGAATGGCCATATTTCTTTGGAAGAACTTCGGGAAACAGTTAGAGAAGATACAATTCTGGTATCCGTGATGTATGTGAACAACGAGGTAGGGGCTGTTGAGGAACCGGAAGAGATCTCTCGTGTGATAAAAGAGAAAAATCCCCGCACGTTGTTCCATGTAGATGCAATTCAGGCATATGGGAAGTATTCGATTCGCCCCAGAAGACAAGGGATAGATCTTTTGTCTGTCAGCGGCCATAAAATCCATGGTCCCAAAGGAGTCGGTTTTTTATATATACGGGACGGAGTAAAGATAAAACCTCTGATTTATGGCGGAGGCCAGCAGGGAGGAATGCGTTCCGGGACAGAAAATGTTCCCGGGGTGGCAGGTCTTGGCGTGGCAGCCGAAGAGGTATACCGAAATCATGAGATGAAGGTTGCACAGATGATTGAACTGAAAGATTATATGACAGATTGTCTGGAAAGCCTTGATGGGGTGACGGTCAACAGCAAGAGAGGAAGAGAGAGCGCGCCGCAGATTGTCAGCGCCAGTTTTGCCGGGGTGCGCAGCGAGGTGCTTCTTCATGCTTTGGAGGATAAAGGTATTTATGTATCTTCCGGCTCAGCCTGTTCTTCCCATCATCCAGGGGTCAGCGGTACATTAAAAGGCATTGGCTTGCCTGCAGGTCTGTTAGATTCGACTCTTCGATTTAGCTTTGGTTTGTTTAATACCAAAGGTGAGATAGATTATTGCATGGATGTGCTGAAGGAGCTGTTGCCGGTATTGAGAAAATACCGTCCCCGGAGATAAGCCGCCATGCAAAAATGTACATATTTAGTAACCGATTTAGCTAGGGAGGGGGCAAAGGTATTATGGAATATCAGTCGTTTTTGATTAAGTATGCAGAAATCGGCACAAAAGGTAAGAACAGATATCTCTTTGAGGATGCGCTGGTGCATCAGATTAAGAATGCTTTAAAAAAGGTAGAAGGCTCCTTTCTTGCTTCTAAAGAATCTGGCAGGATTTATGTTCAGGCTTTGGGCCAATACGATTATGACGAGGTGATCGAGGCGCTGCAGCGGGTGTTTGGCATTGCCTGGATTTGCCCTATGCTGCAGATAGAGGATAAAGATTTTGACCATTTAAAACATGTTGTGGTAGACTATGTCAATCAGGCTTATCCGGACAAACATTTTACCTTTAAGGTAGACAGCCGTCGGGCAGACAAACAATATCCTGTCCATTCCGAACAGATGAACCGGGATTTCGGCGAGGAGATTCTTAAAGCTTTTCCCGAAACCAGGGTTGACGTCCATCAGCCTGATGTGCTGCTGAAGGTGGAAGTCCGTAAGGTGGTAAATATTTATTCTTTGATGATTCCGGGCCCGGGAGGGATGCCGGTGGGAACGAACGGCAAAGCCATGCTTTTGTTGTCGGGGGGGATTGACAGTCCGGTGGCCGGTTATATGATTGCCAAGCGGGGAGTAAAGATTGACGCGGTATATTTCCATGCGCCGCCTTATACCAGCGACAGAGCAAAGCAGAAAGTGGTGGATCTGGCCAGGCAGGTGGCGAAATTTTCCGGACCGATTCCCCTTCATGTAGTAAATTTTACGGATATTCAACTGTATATTTATGAACAATGTCCGCATGAAGAGCTGACGATCATTATGCGGCGTTATATGATGAAAATAGCCGAGGAGATTGCCCGGGCCAATGACGGATTGGCATTGATAACCGGCGAGAGTATCGGGCAGGTGGCTTCCCAAACCGTGAAATCCCTGGCTGCCACCAATGAGGTTTGTAAAATGCCGGTATTTCGTCCTTTGATTGGTTTTGATAAACAGGAGATTGTGGATATCTCTCAAAAAATCGGGACTTTTGATACATCTATCCAGCCTTTTGAGGATTGCTGCACGATTTTTGTGGCAAAGCATCCGGTGATTAAGCCGGACTTGGAACGGATACATAAGTCCGAAAGAAAACTGGAAGAAAAAATCGCCCAGTTAGTGAGAACGGCTATTGATACGGCAGAAATGATCTGGTGCGACTAGTACATCGTTGCATTACTCGAGAATTAATGCAACGATGTACTAGCAAGCAAACATGCACAAAAGAAGACGCTTCTGACGGAGCGTCTTCTTTTGTGCGCAGCCCCATGCAGAGGAAGTATGCTGCAGAAGCGGCGTATGGGGATGCGGCGAGCAGGGGAAGATGGCTCTTCCCTACTCGATTGTATACTTTTTTGATTTTTCGTAATAGTTCAGACGGTTACATTTTTCTTAAATCAGATAAGGGGAAAGTGTTTCTAAAATTTCCTCAATGCCAGACTCGGCATGGATGTTCAAATCAATGGGTTTGGAGAGATCCAGGCTGAAAATACCCATAATTGATTTCGCATCAATAACATAGCGGCCGGATACCAGGTCAAAATCCACATCATATTTGGTTAAGTCGTTTACGAAAGATTTCACTTTATCGATAGAATTTAAAGAAATGCGAACTGTTTTCATGTACAAAACCTCCTTAATGGTTGTATGTTGGGGGGCAGGTTTTGCTCTCTGCCTGATATCATACTACCTAGATATGGCAGAAAAGTCAATAGAAAGTTTGCTATTACTGTTCATACCATGACTAATTACTCTGCTGGTTAGTCATGAGCCACTACAGTTATGGGGCTAAAGCATATGCCCCAGTCTACACTCCGTTTCGGTCGGTTCTGAATAAGCGCCATTGGCGCTTAGAACCGCCGTAAGCGATTTCAAATGGGCATATGCCTTTACATTCACAGGGTACCTGTGAACAGTAATCAGTAATACAATAACCGTTTGCAAGATAAGCAGGAGGGAAAAGGAGATGAAGAAGGCGGCGTTGCATAATTTGGGCTGTAAGGTAAATGCGTATGAGACGCAGGCTATGAGAGGGGCCTTAGAGGAGGCCGGATACCTGATCGTGGATTTTTGTGATCAGGCTGACGTGTATGTGATTAATACCTGTTCGGTGACGAATATGGCAGATCGGAAATCCCGGCAGATGCTCCATCGGGCGAAAAAACAAAACCCGGATGCTGTAATCGTTGCTGTGGGTTGCTATGTTCAGGCTGCTGGCGAAAAGCTCAAAGAAGACCAGACAGCAGATATTCTTATCGGAAATGATAAAAAAGGAGATCTGGTATCCATTTTGGCGGATTATTTTGCTAAGAAGGCAGGAAAAAGCGGCAGTAAGCCGAATGGGGAGGATAGGGATAATGAAAAGCAAAAGGAACAGGTAGGGCAAAGGGAACAGGAAAGGTGGCAAAAGCAAAAGGAGCAGGAAAAGGAACAGCAAAGGGTACGAAAGGATAACACGCAAGGGGAAGAACTATTACAGGGGAAACGGCATGAAACAGGGCTGAAAGCCGGGCGTACCCGCGGTTTTATCAAGATTCAGGATGGCTGTAATCAATTTTGCAGTTATTGTTTGATCCCTTATCTTCGGGGCCGCATACACAGCCGAAATCCGGAAGAGGTAGAGCAGGAAGTGGGGGAAATGGCTCTCGCCGGGTATCGGGAGGTTGTGCTCACAGGAATACATCTGAGTTCTTACGGAGTCGATCGGGGAGAGAAAAGGGGCGAGGCACTGATAAAGCTGCTTTGGCGCCTGCATCACATTGAAGGGTTGAGCCGTATCCGTTTGGGATCTTTGGAACCTGGTATAATAACGGAAAGCTTTGTCCGGGAACTGTCTCAGATGGAAAGGCTCTGTCCTCATTTTCACTTGTCTTTGCAAAGCGGATGTGACAGTACTTTGAAGCGGATGAACCGCCATTACAGCGCCGGGGAATATGAGGAAAAGTGCATTCTTCTGCGGGAGGCGTTTTTTGTTCCGGCGATAACTACAGATGTTATTGTCGGGTTTCCCGGTGAAACAGAGGCAGAATTTTCTCAAACCAGACAATTCCTGCAAAAAATAGGTTTTTATGAGATGCACATATTTAAATATTCTGTTCGCGGGGGTACCCGGGCGGCGGTTATGCCGAACCAAATACCGGAAGAAATAAAATCACGGCGCAGCGACGAGCTGATCACTCTGGAAAAGAGCATGTCGGAAGCTTATCGCCGCGGATTTATCGGTCGGGAATTGCAGATACTTTTGGAAGAACAAATGAGTATAAACGGGAAGGATTATATGGTCGGATTTACGAAAGAATATGTTAAGGCGGCAGTCCCTTTTAGTGGGCAATCACCTAACACTATGGCGTTTTTAGTTCCTTCCAGACTGGTGACGCCGGAAATTTTGGCCGAATAATTATGTTGTAACAGTTCAGACGGCGAGAAATTTAACGTGAATTTTGGGTGTCAAGCTTGCTTGTAAGCCAAAATTCATGTTAAATTCCACATCGGATGGACATCCCAGTTTCTTGTTATACTCCGTTTCGGTCCGTCCTAAACAAGCGCCACTGGCGCTTAGGACCGCCGTAGGCGATTTCTAATGGACATATGCGGTTCCTGTCCTGTATTTAAAATATTCCCCTTGCCGAATTGGACAAATTGGTATAGAATAGAGAAGAATAGTTAAAGGACGTGAAAACATGGGCGAAATTCATAATACACAATTTTTTGAGACGGTACAAGAGAATAAGATGGATGTAAGCCAGGTTTTAGAGAAGGTGTACATTGCCCTGACGGAAAAGGGATATAATCCGGTAAATCAGATTGTAGGATATCTGATATCGGGAGATCCAACTTATATCACCAGCCACCAAAGTGCCAGGAGCCTGATTATGAAGGTGGAACGGGATGAGATTATTGAGGAGCTGATGTCGGTTTATATCGAGGCCAGGCTGACACCGGAGGAAGAAGAGGGATAGGGATAGGCGTACTGTGATATTTTTTCGTATCATCAGGAAGGTTCGCCTTATGACTAGGCAAAGCCTTTTTGGCGATATGCAGGTTTTTTAGTTCATAGGAAATTGCACCTTATGGAATAAAAAGCCCTTCGGGCAGGATTCTTTATCCTGTTGCGTAACTGCTTGCTGTGTCTGTTACAATACGCAAAATCCATGAGAAATTATTCCTGGTGAGTTTAATTTTTATTTCATTTAGAAAGACGGCCGATGTTACAGCCTCGCTTTGGGGTGAGGACCGGGCAGACAGGGCGCTTTGTTTGGCAAGAAAAAAGGCGGTTACCGGATGAGGATTTTAGGACTTGATTACGGTTCCAAGACGGTAGGTGTAGCAGTATGCGACCCTCTGGGCATCACCGCGCAGGGAGTGGAGACGATTACCCGCGAAAAAGAGAATAAGCTGCGCAGGACTATAGCAAGGATTAAAGAGCTGGTTTTGGAATATGAGGTTGAAACCATCATTTTAGGTTATCCTAAAAATATGGATGGTTCCATTGGTGAGCGTGCGAGAAAGACCGAAGAATTTCGCGATATGCTGGTAAGCCGGATTGGTTTGCCGGTTATCCTGTGGGATGAGCGTCTGACAACTATGGAGGCTAATGATATTTTAATAGAAAGCGGGGTCCGCAGGGAGGATCGAAAGAAAGTCATTGATAAGATTGCCGCCACGGTGATTTTGCGTTCTTACCTGGACTTTGCACGGGAGAGACAAACGTGATGCAGGAAGAAAAGATTACGCTGCAGACAGATAATGGGGAAAAAGTGGATTTTTATGTATTGGAAGAAACCCGGATTAATGGAATGAACTATTTGATGGTAACGGATTCAAAAGAGGATGAGGATGGCGAATGCTATTTGCTTAAAGATTTGTCCGGGGATGAAGACAGCGAAGCGGTCTATGAATTTGTGGAAAATGACGATGAGCTGGATTATCTGTACCGGATATTTTCAGAGCTTCTGGAGGATATGGATGTAGAGATACAGAAGTAGCTGACGGTTTTCCGGTGTTTTTGCCCGACGGGTTATCAGGGGAACGCCGGTAAAAAGGAGAAGGAAATTGTATGGAACAAGGATGGTTTAAAGAAATATTGCATGGGCGTGGGTTGAAGATGACGAATCAGCGCCTTTTGGTTTTGGAAACGATGGCAGGCCATCCGGGAGAACATTTAACGGCAGAAGAAATTCATGATTTGGCAAAGGAAAAGAATCCGGAAATCGGGTTGGCGACAATTTACCGCACATTGCAGGTTCTGGTGGAACTGCAGGTGATTGATAAGGTGAGTTTTGACGACGGGTTTGTTCGTTATGAATTGGGGAAGACAGGCAAAGACAGTAACAGCCATCACCATCACCATGCGATCTGTCAGAGATGTGGTGCGGTGATTTCTTTTGAAGGGGATTTGTTGGAGAAGCTGGAAAAGGCTCTCTATGATACCGAGGGATTTACAGTAACCGATCATGAAGTTAAGCTGTTGGGCTATTGCCGGGAATGTACAAAAAAGAAAGAACAGAAAGAATAAGACCATGGGTGTTTAGAGTGCTGCTGGCACATCGGAGTATGGAGGAATTTCATTGAAAGCAGAAAATCAGAGAGACGGAAAAAATCAACGAGACATAAAAAACGGAAAAAACGGAAAAAGTTCAAAAGATTCGGCAGAATATAGAGAGACAAAGCTGGGAAAAGAACAAAATGATCGGAAACAGACGGAGAAAAGAGAGGATCGGCGGATAGAGAAAAAGGAAATTACAGAGGGAAAGCCAAGAGTGAAGATTATCCCTTTGGGAGGATTAGAGCAGATTGGCATGAATATTACTGCTTTCGAATATGGAGAAAGCATAATCGTGGTAGACTGCGGCTTGTCTTTCCCTACGGATGATATGTTGGGAATTGATTTGGTGATACCGGATGTCACATATTTGGAGCAAAATGCGGATAAAGTAAAGGGATTTGTGATTACTCACGGACATGAAGACCATATCGGGGCATTGCCCTATATTTTGCAGAAAATCAATGTGCCGGTTTATGGGACTAAGCTGACGATTGGTTTGATTGAAAATAAATTAAAAGAGCACAATCTGATGAAATCGACCAAGCGGAAGGTAGTCAAACATGGTCAGTCTATTAACCTTGGTTGTTTTCGGGTGGAATTTATTAAAACAAACCATAGTATTGTAGATGCAGCAGCCCTGGCGATTTTTACACCGGCGGGAGTTATTGTCCATACCGGTGATTTTAAGATTGACTATACGCCGGTATTTGGAGATACTGCAGATTTGCAGCGGTTTGCCGAGTTGGGGAAAAAAGGCGTGTTGGCTTTGATGAGCGATTCAACGAATGCTATCCGTCCGGGATTTACCGCTTCGGAAAAGACGGTGGGCAAGACTTTCGACGCGATTTTTGCCGAGCATAAAATGAACCGGATTATTGTGGCTACTTTTGCCTCCAATGTAGATCGGGTACAGCAGATATTTAATTCAGCTTATAAATACGGGCGTAAGGTTGTGGTTGAGGGACGCAGCATGGTCAGCGTTATTGGCACGGCCAGCGAGTTGGGATGTATCCAGATTCCCGAGGGGACATTGATTGATATTGAGCAGTTGAAGGATTATACGGACGAACAGACGGTGCTGATTACCACCGGGAGTCAGGGGGAGTCTATGGCGGCTTTGTCGCGGATGGCTTCCAATCTTCATCGGAAGGTTTCCATAAGGCCCAACGATGTTGTGATTCTGAGTTCGACGCCTATTCCCGGCAATGAGAAAGCGGTATCCAAGGTGATTAACGAATTGTACCAAAAGGGGGCGGAAGTGATTTTTCAGGACACGCATGTGTCAGGACATGCCTGTCAGGAGGAAATCAAGCTATTGTATGCGCTGCTTCGTCCTCAATATGCGCTGCCGGTTCACGGAGAATACCGTCATTTAGTAGCTAATAGGGCGATTGCCCAGTCTATGGGGATTCCCAAGGAAAATATTCTTCTGATGTCTTCCGGCGATGTAGTGGAAATTGGAACGGATTTCTGCAAAGTTACAGGAAGCGTGCCTGCGGGTGGCATTTTGGTAGACGGGCTGGGAGTAGGCGATGTGGGAAATATTGTCCTGCGTGACAGGCAGAACCTGGCTCAAAACGGGATTATTATTGTGGTGCTGACTTTGGAAAAATACAGCAACCAGCTTTTGGCTGGACCGGATATTGTATCGCGGGGCTTTGTCTATGTGCGGGAGTCCGAGGATTTGCTGGACGAGGCCAGGCAAATCGTCGATGACGCGGTGATGGATTGTCTGGACAGGCATCTTACTGATTGGGGGAAGATTAAAAATATTATCCGTGACAGCCTGAGTGACTTCTTGTGGAAGCGGATGAAGAGAAATCCGATGATTTTGCCGATTATTATGGAAGTGGAGTGAACTTCTATCTTATATGCACAGGCCCACACAGAGGAATATGCCGCTAAAGCGGCGTGTGGGCCGCGCGGCGAGTAGGGGAAGGCCGTATTGTGTCAGGCGAAAGGAATGTGAGAAAATATGAGCCAGATGACCAAGGAAATCAATAAAATAACAGGAACCATCATTGGTATATCCGGGAAACTGATTGTCTATGCTTTGGTGATTCTTTTGCTGGTAGAGGGAATGTCCCGGGGATATGCTTTTGGGCATGAGGTTTTTTATGCGACGGCAATGGAGCCGAAGCCTGGAACCCGGTATTCGGTGACTATCCCTGACGGACAGCAGGCTTCTGATACGGCGAGGCTATTGCGCGAGATAGGGCTGATTCGCAATGAATATGCTTTACAGATACAGATGAATTTTTATGATTATAAGATATATCCGGGAACTTACGAGCTGAGTACAGCCATGACTTCCAAAGAAATCCTGCAGATTATCAATGAGAAACCAGAAGGTCAGGAAGAGTTTACAGAGGGTTCAGGAGAGGGATCTTTGGAAGAGTTTACGGAGGGTTCAGGAGAGGAATCTTTGGAAGGGCTTACGGAAAATTTTGGAGAGGAGCCTTCGGAGGGGTTGACGGAGAGCCAGATAGATATCCAGATAGAGGGGGATACGCCATGACCTGTCTGTACGGAATGGAAGACGGGGGACGGATTGCTGATTATATTCATTCTCTGGATAAAGGGCACGGTACGTTGTGCGACCAGATTGCCAGAGAGGCAAGAGCTGCCTTTGTGCCGGTGATACGGCAGGAAACGGCAGCTTTTTTAAAGACAATGGTGACAATTGTTCGCCCCATGCGGATTTTGGAGGTGGGGACTGCCGTAGGCTATTCGGCTCTGGTAATGGCGCAGGCCATGCCGGAGGGAGCCAGGATTACGACTATTGAGAATGATGAAAAGCGGGCAGAACAAGCGCGCGACCATTTCCGGCAGGCGGGAATGGAAGGACGGGTTGATTTGATTGAAGGAGATGCCAGCCAGGTACTCGAAAATCTCCCGGGAACATATGATTTGATTTTTATGGATGCCGCCAAGGGCCAGTATATCCACTGGCTGCCGCGGATTTTAGCGCTGATGGCTGAGGGCAGCGTGCTTTTTTCCGATAATGTATTTCAGGACGGAGATATTTTTCAATCCCGGTTTGCCGTTGAGAGGAGAAAACGGACTATCCATAGCAGGATGAGAGAGTATTTATATGTATTAAAGAATACCAGGGAGCTGGAAACCAGCATTATCCCTATCGGGGATGGTGTGGCCCTGAGTGTAAAAAAGTAACAGTTCCGACGGGCATTTTTTTGCCCGTCTGCGCCAGGCAAAGGTGTTTGAATTGTTACATGAAAAAGGAGGCAAGGCAGGATGAGAAAGGTTGAACTGCTGATTCCGGCGGGGAGTCTGGATGTGCTGAAGGTAGCGGTGGTGTATGGCGCGGATGCGGTTTATCTGGGCGGCGAGGCGTTTGGCCTTCGCGCCAAGGCGAAAAATTTTACCAACGAGGAAATCCGCCAGGGCGTTGAATTCGCCCACAGGAGAGGGGTAAGGGTATATGTTACGGCGAATATCCTGGCTCACAATCAGGATTTGCCTCAGGTGGAAAAATATTTTGAGGAATTAGGGGCAATTCAGCCGGATGCGCTGATTATTTCTGATCCCGGGGTGTTTTCTGTTGCCAGAAGAGTGCTGCCGGACATGGATATTCACATCAGCACCCAGGCCAACAATACCAATTATGGCACATATCGGTTTTGGCATGCCCTGGGGGCAAAACGGGTAGTATCGGCAAGAGAGCTTACCTTGACGGAAATACGTGAGATTCGTGACAATATTCCGTCTGAGATGGAGATTGAAAGCTTTGTCCATGGTGCTATGTGTATTTCTTATTCCGGCCGGTGCCTGTTAAGCAATTACCTGGCAGGCAGAGACGCCAACCGCGGTTCATGCAGCCATCCCTGCCGATGGAAGTATTTTTTGATGGAGGAAACCCGGCCAGGGGAATATATGCCTGTGGAAGAAAACGAACGGGGAACTTTTATTTTTAATTCCAAAGATTTATGTATGGTGGACCATATTCCGGAGATGATAGAGGCAGGGATAGATAGTTTTAAAGTAGAAGGGCGAATGAAGACGGCTCTCTATGTGGCAGTAGTAACCCGGGCTTACCGGAAGGCTATTGATGATTATCAGGAAGATCCGAATAAATATCGGGCCAATTTGGGCTGGTATCAGGCGGAAATCGCCAAATGTACCAACCGTCAGTTTACTACGGGGTTTTATTTTGGGAAACCGGATGAATCGGCTCAGATTTATGGAAGCAGTACTTATATAAAGAATTATACCTATCTGGGTACAGTAGAGCAGGTGACGCCGGCCGGGTGGGTGCGTCTTGTGCAAAAAAACAAATTTTCCGTAGGGGAAACAATTGAAGTGATGAAGCCGGACGGGCGCAATCTGCCCGTGAAGGTTCGGGCCTTGACCGATGCGGAGGGGGGCGCCATAGAAAGCGTCCCCCATGCGGGACAGATTTTTTATGCTGATTTGGGAGCTGGGCTCACGCCTTACGATATATTGCGCCGGAACGAAGAGGAAGGGGATGGGCATTTATGCTGATCGGGGTTTTTGCGGCAGGGGCGGCGCTATGCCTGGCATATTTTATTGTTATTCTCATTTATTCAGGCATGGAAACCGTTTCTGCGGTGATGTGGCTTTTCTTTGCCGGAGGATTTGGGGTTACGGCTTTTAGTGTTTGGTATTATCAGAAATTCCCGGAACGCATGCCTTTGCGCCTGCCGGTATCCCTGGTGACTTTGTGCGGGGCCGGGGCAGCGGTTATGCTGCTGCTTCAGATATTGATTATCAGCCGGGTACCTCAGGTCGCAGATTCCGGTCTGGAGTATTTGATTGTATTAGGCGCCCATGTCGGTGAAAACGGACGCCCGGGACGGACACTCCAGCTACGGCTGGACAAGGCGGCAGAGTATGCCATGCAGAATCCGGAGACGCTGCTGATCCTTTCCGGGGGAAAGACCAGGGAAGAAACCAAGCCGGAGGCGCAGGTGATGATGGATTATCTGATGGAAAGAGGAGTGCCCAGGGAACGGATGGCACTGGAGTGTCAGTCTACCAGCACCACGGAGAATATCGCATACAGCCGTCTGATGATTGAGGAGATAAAAGAGCGAAAACAGGAGGAAATCAAGGATGAGCGGGTGCTTCCTGCTTATCTCCCTTCAACGATGAACCATGGATTTTCCCATACAAATCAGGTTGGTATTTTGACCAGCAATTTTCACTTGTACCGGGCGACGCAAATCGCAAAAAAGCAGGGGATGAAAGAGATCAGTGGTATTGCTTCCCCCTCGGACAGGATTTTGTTCGTTCATTTGTGTTTTCGGGATGGGCTGGCGATTTTAAAAGAGCGGCTGGCAGGGAATCTATAACGACGGTTTGATTGGAATTTTTGTAACAGTTCAGACGGCGGGGAATTTTTGGCGTCAAGCTTGCTTGTAAGCCAAAATTTATGTTAAATTCCACATCAGATGGACATTCGATGCTTCTTGTCCGGCGTAGACGGGCAAGAAGATACCCGTCTGAACTGCTACGAATTTTTTGGGAAATGCTGATTTAATCAGCGCTTCCTTGGACAATGGTAAGTTAAAATCACGCAGATATGCAGCAAAACAGGAAGGAGCAGATAGTAAATGGAGCATAAAGGGCAAGGGCAGCACGGGCGGCTGGAAGAGCTGGATACTTATCGGCTTGTGGACCGGAGGACAATTGAGGAGATGCAGTCGGAAGGGATCGTACTGGAGCATAAAAAAACCGGAGCCAGGATATTTTTGCTATCCAATGATGATGAAAATAAAGTTTTCTGTATTGGTTTCCGTACGCCGCCGGATGATAATACAGGCTTGCCTCATATTTTGGAGCATAGTGTGTTGTGCGGATCGGAGAAGTTTCCTTTGAAAGACCCGTTTGTGGAATTGGTAAAGGGTTCGTTGAATACCTTTTTGAATGCGATGACTTATCCGGATAAGACTGTGTACCCGGTAGCTAGCTGTAATGATAAAGATTTTCAAAATCTCATGGATGTATATATGGATGCGGTGCTCCATCCGAATATTTATCAGGAAGAGAAGATTTTCCGGCAGGAGGGCTGGCACTATGAGCTGGATGATATCAGCCAGCCCATTACTTACAACGGTGTTGTTTATAATGAGATGAAAGGCGCTTATTCCGCGCCGGAGAGCATGTTGGAACGGTATACACAGGGGACTTTGTTTCCGGATAATTGTTATGGCAAAGATTCCGGCGGGGACCCGGAGGAAATTCCCAGTCTGACTTATGAGAAGTTTTTGGACTTTCACAGGACTTATTATCATCCGTCCAACAGCTTTATTTACTTGTATGGAGATATGGACATGGCTGAGAAGCTGCAATGGCTGGACGAGGAGTATTTGAGCCATTATGAGAAGCGGCCGGTAGATTCCCGTATCCCTATGCAAAAAGCTTTCGAAGAACGGGTGGAAAAGGAGATTCATTATTCCATTACCGAAGGGGAGCCGGAAGAAAATAAAACATATCTGTCTTTGAGTACGGTGGTGGGAACGGATTTGGAACCGGAGCTTTATGTGGCTTTTCAAATTTTGGAGTACACGCTGCTTAGCGCGCCAGGGGCGCCGCTGAAACAGGCGCTTATTGATGCCGGTATTGGCAAGGACGTGTTGGGCGGCTATGAGAATGGTATACTGCAGCCATATTTTACCGTGACAGCCAAAGATGCCGACCGGGATCAGAAAGGCGAGTTTTTGGCCGTAATCAAAGGCACGCTGCGCAAGCTGGCTGACAGAGGGATCAATAGGAAAAGTTTGTTGGCCGGCATCAATTTTTATGAATTTAAATATCGGGAGGCGGATTATGGAGCTACGCCCAAGGGGCTGATTTGGGGCCTGCAGAGTCTGGACAGTTGGCTCTATGACGGTGATCCGATGATGCATCTGGAATATCAGGCTACTTTTGATCAATTGAAAAAATCCGCCAGCCAGGGATATTTTGAACAGCTAATCCGGGATTATCTGCTGGATAATCCTTTTGAGGCAATGGTTGTGCTCAGTCCGCAAAAGAATCTGACGGCCCGCCAGGAGGCGGAGACGGCCGGGAAATTAGCCCGCTATAAGGAATCATTAAGCCAGGAACGGCTCAAAGATCTGGCAGAGGAGGCTAGAATTCTTAAAGAGTATCAGGATACCCCGTCTTCCCCGGAGGATCTGCAGAAAATCCCCCTGCTGAAAAGAGAGGATATCGGAAAGGAAGCAGAAAGGTTCCGTTGGGTTAAAAGGCGGGAAAACGGGATTGATGTGCTCCATCACAATTACTTTACTTCTGGTATCGGCTATTTGAAAGTACTGTTTATGACCGATGCCGTACCTCAGGAGGATTTGGTCTATGTTGGGCTTTTAAAAGCGGTACTGGGAAATGTGGATACGGAACATTATGGATATTCGGATTTAACCAGCGAGATTTATTTAAACAGCGGCGGCGTGGATTTTTCCACGGCTGCTTATGGGAATTTGGAGGAACCGGAACATTTCACCGGAGCGTTTGTTGCGAATATCCGGGTGCTGTATGACAAGCTGGATTTTGGTTTTGAGATTTTGGAAGAAATTTTGTGCCACTCTTCTTTCGCAGACGAAAAGCGGTTGGAGGAAGTTATCCAGGAGAACCGTTCCCGCGCCAGGATGCGCTTGGAAAATGCAGGCCACAGCACGGCAGTTTCCCGCGCGACTTCTTATTTTTCTCCCACGTCTTATTTCAACGAGATGACCGGTGGGACAACTTATTATCATTTCCTGGAAAAGGCGGCGGGGAATTACCCAGAGGAAAAAGAGACGCTCATCGCTAAATTGGAGGAAGTCAGCAGGAAATTGTTTGTCCGTTCGCGTATGCTGATCAGCTATACGGCTGACGAGGAGGGCTATGGGCGTCTTCCTCAGGCAATGAAAAAGCTGACCGAAAAACTGCCGGAAGGCACAGGGAAGCAATATGGGTTTTCCCATCCGATAAAAAATAAAAACGAAGGATTTAAAACTTCTTCCAAGGTAAATTATGTAGCTCGCTGCGGCAATTTCCGGGAGGCCGGCTATTCTTATACAGGGGCGCTTAAAATCCTGCAGGTGATTTTAAGCTATGACTATCTGTGGCTGAATATCCGGGTGAAAGGCGGCGCTTATGGGTGTATGAGCGGATTTGGCCGTTCAGGAGAAGGATATCTCGTTTCTTACCGTGATCCCAATCTGGGCGAAACGGATAAAGTATATGAAGGTATTGTGGAGTATTTGGAGCAATTTGATCCGGATGAGCGGGATATGACGAAGTATGTAATCGGAACCATCAGTAATCTGGATACACCGCTTCCGCCTTCGGCAAAGGGCGGCAAAGCGCTGTCCGCTTATTTGTCCAAGGTGACGGAGGAGATGCTTCAAACAGAGCGGGATCAGGTGCTCAAAGCCACAAAAGAAGATATCCGGGCGCTGGCTAAGTTCGTGCAGGCAATTTTGGAGACGGGAAGTTTCTGCGTGGTGGGAAACGAAGATAAAATCGAAGCGAATAAGGAGCTTTTTGGGGAAGTCAAAAATCTGCATACCTTATAAAACGTAACCGTTCAGGCGGGCAGGAAGATGTTCCGTCTGAACGGTTACAATAAATCCGGGAAGGAATAAGTGACGTTATGGATAAAGATAAGGGGAAATCGGGGTTTGTGGCGTTGATTGGAAGGCCCAATGTGGGAAAATCCACATTGATGAATTCTTTGATCGGGCAGAAGATTGCCATAACTTCGTCGAAGCCTCAGACCACCCGCAACCGAATACAGACCGTGTATACAGATGATCGGGGACAGATTGTTTTTTTGGACACTCCGGGTATACACAAAGCCAAAAACCGGCTGGGCAAATATATGGTAAGTGTGGCGGAACACAGCCTGGAGGAGGTAGATGTGGTTTTGTGGCTGGTGGAGCCAACTACTTACATCGGTGCGGGAGAACAGTATATTGCCCGTCAGCTTCAGCAGGTGAAACGGCCGGTGATTTTGGTGATTAATAAGATGGATATGTTGAAGCAGCAGGAAGAGATGCTGAAATTCATTGCTGCTTATAAGGATGTTGGCAATTTTGCTGAAATCGTACCAATATCGGCTCTTAGAGGGAGAAATACCGATATGCTGACAGAATTGATTTTTAAGTATTTGCCCTATGGGCCGCAATTTTATGATGAAGATACCGTTACCGACCAGCCTATGCGTCAGATTGTGGCTGAATTGATCAGAGAAAAAGCGCTGCGGTTGCTTTCCGAGGAAATTCCCCACGGGATTGCCGTGACGGTAGAACAAATGAAGGAGAGAAAAAGCGGGATAACGGATATCCAGGCGACAATTGTCTGCGAGAGAGAAACACATAAGGGGATTATTATCGGCAAAGACGGACAAATGCTGAAGAAAATTGGCTCGGCGGCCCGGAAAGACATAGAAGGGATGACGGAGACTAAGGTGAATTTACAGCTTTGGGTAAAAGTCCGTAAGGAATGGAGAGACAGCGAATTGCTGCTGAAAAATTATGGTTATCAGTAACAGAAGATGTCCCTGCTGGAGTTACCGTTCGCTGGGTACCAGTGAACAGTAACCCGTCTGGATTGTTACCATGA
Organism: uncultured bacterium; assembly: GCA_947383005.1. Classification (GTDB taxonomy): domain Bacteria; phylum Bacillota; class Clostridia; order Lachnospirales; family Lachnospiraceae; genus Brotaphodocola. Next base: position 91,580 of record CANDBT010000012.1, read on the forward strand.
ATTGAATATCGACAATTCTTGCAATGTGGGAGGGAAATATGATAAAATTGGAGCGTACCAGTGTGATGAATCTGGAAAACGCGATGAGGGGAGCCCGGAATCCGTTGAATAGCTGGCACCGGATGGACAGCGCCTATGATGAAGATGGGAACTATGTGCTGGGCCCCAACGATTTGGATTTGGCAGGACGGCTTCGCAGGGCGGGCAGCGATCACAGAAAATTTATCCGGCAGATTTTTGTGTCTGTGGATATTACTGCGCCGATGTACTGGTGGAAAGAGTATGATACTTACAAAGTAGCCACGGTAGCCAATTCTACCAGTACCATGCACCGGATTCACAAAAAAGCTTTCGAGCTGGAGGATTTCAGCTGCGACCATATGACGCCGGAAACCTTGGAATTTATGAGGACGGTTATCAGCCGTTTGGAGCAGATCCGCCAGAAATATCTGGAGACGAAAAGCAAAGAGGACTGGTATGATCTGATTCAGCTTTTGCCCTCCAGCTATAATCAGATGAGGACTTGTACGCTGAATTATGAAACTTTAGTAAATATTTACTATGCGAGGCAGAATCACAAGCTTGCGGAGTGGCATGAATTTTGTGCCTGGATTCGTTCCCTGCCTTACGCCAGGGAGATTATCCTTGCAGAAGAAGTCGTCGAGAATGGAGGAAAACATGTATAAGATTTTAAAAGCGGAAAGGTTGGCGGAAAAAATATATTTGATGGATGTAGAAGCGCCCCGGGTGGCAAAATCCTGTCAGCCCGGAGAATTTGTTATTGTGAAAATGGATGAAAAAGGGGAGCGCATTCCGCTGACTATCTGTGATTTCGATCGCAAGGCAGGGACAGTGACGATTGTTTTTCAGATTGTAGGAGCTTCTACTCAGAGAATGGCCGAATGGAAGGAAGGCGATGCTTTCCAGGATTTTGTAGGGCCTTTGGGGCAGCCTTCCGAGTTCGTCAAAGAGGATATCGAAGAAGTGAAAAAGAGAAAATATCTGTTTGTTGCCGGAGGAGTAGGTACGGCGCCGGTTTATCCCCAGGTGAAATGGATGAGAGAACATGGTATAGAAGCGGATGTGATCGTAGGCGCCAAGACGAAGGAATTGCTGATTTTGGAAGAGCCGATGAGAGAAGTGGCCGGAAATCTTTACATAACCACAGATGATGGTTCCTATATGAATAAAGGTATGGTTACGGAGGTAATTAAAGACCTGGTGGTGAATCAGGGAAAGAAGTATGATGTCTGTGTAGCTATTGGGCCGATGATTATGATGAAGTTTGTCTGTCTGCTGACCAAGGAGTTGAATTTACCGACGATTGTCAGCATGAATCCGGTTATGGTGGATGGTACGGGCATGTGCGGCGCTTGCCGGCTCAGCGTGGGCGGTCAGGTGAAATTTGCCTGTGTGGACGGGCCGGAATTTGACGGCCATCAGGTGAATTTTGATGAGGCCATGAAGCGGCAGCAGATTTATAAAACGGAGGAAGGGCGTGCCATGCTGCGGATGCAGGAAGGAGACACCCATCACGGCGGCTGCGGGAATTGCCAATAGCAGTTACGATTTAGGGTAAGTGTGCAGAAAGCCGACAGTCAGCACATTAGTACAGGGAAAGAGGATGAGAGAATGGATGGATTAAAAAAAGTTCCGGTAAGAGAGCAGGAACCGAAGGTCAGAGCGGCTAATTTTGAAGAAGTGTGTTATGGTTATAACCAGGAAGAAGCCCAGGCGGAAGCTTCCCGATGCCTGAAATGCAAGAACGCCAAGTGCATGGGCGGATGTCCGGTTTCTATTGATATTCCCCGGTTTATCAAAGAGGTGGAAACCGGAGATTTTGAGAAGGCCGCTAATATTATCGCGGAAGCATCGGCATTGCCTGCCGTATGCGGCCGGGTATGTCCCCAGGAATCCCAGTGCGAAGGCAGATGTATCCGGGGAATTAAGGGCGAACCGATTTCTATCGGCAAATTGGAGCGGTTTGTGGCCGACTGGTCCAGGGAACATGGTTTTGTCCCCAAAGCGGCAGAGGTAAAAAACGGAAAGAAAGTAGCGGTAATCGGTTCCGGTCCTGCAGGACTTACCTGTGCGGGAGATTTGGCCAAGCTCGGTTATGAAGTGACGGTTTTTGAGGCGCTTCATGAGCCGGGAGGCGTATTGACTTACGGTATTCCCGAATTCCGTCTGCCGAAGGAAACCGTGGTGCGGACGGAGATCGAGAATGTGAAAAAGCTGGGGGTCACGATAGAAACCGATGTGATTATCGGGAAATCCGTGACCATCGATGAATTGATGGATGAGGAAGGCTACGAGGCCGTATTTATCGGTTCCGGCGCCGGATTGCCCAAATTTATGGGGATACCGGGAGAAAACGCCAACGGTGTGTTTTCTGCCAATGAATATTTGACCAGAAGCAATTTGATGAAAGCTTTCAGGGATGATTATGATACCCCTATTGTAGCTGGAAAAAAAGTGGCCGTGGTAGGCGGTGGGAATGTAGCCATGGATGCGGCGAGGACAGCTTTACGGCTGGGCGCCGAGGTGCATATCGTATATCGGCGCAGCGAGGCGGAGCTGCCTGCGCGGGTGGAAGAAGTCCATCATGCAAAAGAAGAAGGCGTGATATTCAATTTGCTGACTAACCCGGTGGAGATACTGACAGACGAGCAAGGCTGGGTAAAAGGGATGATTGTCCGGAAAATGGAACTGGGCGAGCCGGACGAATCCGGCAGAAGAAGACCGGTGGAAATAGCTGGGTCGGATTACACCATTGAAGCAGATACGGTGATTATGTCTCTGGGAACTTCACCCAATCCGCTGATATCTTCTACCACGGAAGGATTGGAGATAAACCGCCGGAAATGTATTGTGGCAGAAGAAAAAACCGGACAGACTTCCCGTGAAGGGGTGTTCGCCGGCGGTGATGCAGTAACCGGGGCGGCTACGGTAATTCTTGCCATGGAAGCCGGGAAGAACGGGGCAAAAGGCATCCATGAATATTTGAGCAGGAAAAAACAGTAAGTTTCACGCCGCATTTTCGGCATCATCGTGAGTGAAAGAGATTTACTGCATGAAGGTTTCTGCTGCCGGCGGAGGAACCGGCGGCAGAAACCTTTTCATATCATAGGAAATTGCGTCCTATGATACAAAACGCTCCGCAAAGATGCGCACTTCGCGCAAAGGAAAATGGTTGCTGCCGCAACCGCGCTCCGGCGCGAGTGTGCGTCAAGACGCACACTTTTTTGCTTCATAGGAAAGTGCGTCCTATAAAGCAAAAGCCCTCCGGGCAGGATCGCACTGCGGCGGAGAGGAATCATGTCGCTAAAGCGACCCGCCGCAGGCGGAGAATCCTGCAAGGCAGGATTCTTTGTTCTATGCGCAGCCCATGCAAAGGAAGTATGCCGCAGAAGCGGCGCATGGGGCGCGCGGCAAGCAGGGGAAGATGGCCCTTCCCTACTCGATTGCACATGGGCACCCCAAGGAAGATGTCAGCTAAAGCTGACGGGTGTCCGGCGCGGCGAGTAAAAGGAAAATCTTCCCTGCTTAATTTCACAAGAGAGACTCTGAGAGTACATAAAAATGTACTCTCGGAATCTCTCCAGCACCTGCTTTTGTGGTTGATTTTCCGTCATATGCACCTAAATTTAACCAATGTACGTTCCACGTACGCCTCATAAATTTATGCACATCTGACAAAAAATCATCTCACAAAATCAGGCACAGAGAGACTCCGAGAGTACATAAAATTGGATAGGGGGATACTGTGGGAAAAATAACGACAAAGGAAGAAAAGTTTAAACAAATGATTGAGACGCCGGTAAACCGGCTGATTCCGCAACTGGCGGTGCCGACGATTATCAGTATGTTGGTAACATCAATCTATAATATGGCGGACACATTTTTTGTCAGCCAGATTGGGACAAGCGCGTCCGGGGCGGTGGGGATTATTTTTTCGGCGATGGCGATGATTCAGGCGGTAGGTTTTACATTGGGAATGGGAAGCGGAAACAATATTTCCCGTTCTTTGGGCAATCAGGATGAGGAGCGGGCGGGAATATTTGCGGCGACGGCATTTTTCACGGCGGCGATTATCGGTTTTTTGTTCTTTCTGTTTGGGACTCTGTTTTCCGGGCAGATGGTCGATTTGTTGGGCGCTACGCCGACTATTGCTCCTTATGCCCGCGATTACGCCCGCTATATTCTGATTGCGGCGCCATTTATGATGTGTTCTTTTGTCATGAACAATATCCTGCGGTCGCAGGGAAACGCCATGCTGGCCATGGTGGGGATTACAACGGGCGGTATCCTGAATATGATTCTTGATCCGATATTGATTTTCGGCTTCCATATGGGGATTTCCGGGGCGGCAATTGCTACTATGGCCAGTCAGATGATCAGCTTTGCCATTCTTTTGTATCAATGTAATTTCCATGCGGATTGTATTCCCATACAGCTTTCCCGGTTTAAGCCGGCATTGGCTATATATGGGGAAATCCTTCATGCAGGACTTCCGTCCTTTTGCCGCCAGGGACTGGCCAGTGCGGCGGCTGTGGTGCTGAATTTCGCGGCAAGGCCCTATCAGGATGCGGCTATCGCGGCAATGTCTATTGTCACCCGTTTTATGATGTTTATCAATTCCAGCCTTATCGGCTTTGGGCAGGGTTTTCAGCCGGTGTGCGGGTTTAACTTCGGCGCAAAACGTTATGACCGGGTGCTGGAGGCATATTGGTTCTGCGTAAAGGTGGCGGTAGCCATGCTGACCAGCTTTGGGGTAGTAGCATTTATTTTCAGTAAACAGATTATCACACTGTTCCGCAGGGAGGACTTGGAAGTAATCAGAATCGGAACACTGGCTTTGCGTCTGCAGCTTTTGACCATGCCTTTCCAGGCTTGGGTAATCATGGTGAATATGCTGACTCAGTCTATCGGGTACGGTTTCCGTGCTTCTCTGGTGGCAATGGGCAGGCAGGGGATATTTTTGATTCCGCTTTTATTGTGCCTTCCGTCCTTTTTGGGTGTGCTGGGGGTACAAGCGGCGCAGCCGCTGGCAGATATGCTGACATTTTTGCTGGCCACCGGTGTGGTAATCGGGGTGCTCAGGGAGTTGGGAAGGCTTAGGGATGCAGCGGCTGGCCAGACGGCAAAAAAGGTGTGAATACAGTTATGCGATTCCGTCCACATCGAATGGACATTCCAGTTTTTGTCCGGCGTAGACGGGCAAGAAGCATCGTGAGTTTCCCCGCCGTCTGAACTGTTACATAAAATGTGATAAAAAAGATGATAATTCCGTGATTTCTATTGACAATATATATATATAATTATATATACAATTCTGGCAGCCAGAAAGTTCCATATCTGTTTATGGCGCCAGAATTAGTCGATAAAGGAGATAGATAACAGATGAAAAAGGAAAAGCTTGAAAAGATGGCAAAGGCGGAGTGGATGAAAAAGGCGGGTGCAGCAGCGTTGGCGGCAGTAATGGCTGTTGCTGCCGGAAGCCCTGTATTGGCAAATGTCCAGACATTGCCGGAAGGGACAGTTGTGGGTGAAGACAACAAGCAGTACCTTGTTGGTGAAAATGGTGAAAAATATTTTGGCTGGTTTATCGATCTGCAGGGAGACTGGTATTATTTTCAGGAATCTGACCGTTCGATGAAGACAGGCTGGCATCACGATGAGAATGACGGGCATTGGTATTATCTGAACTTGGCAGACGGCAAAATGCTGACGGGCTGGCAGGCTATCGAGGGAAAAGAATACTTTTTTCAGCCGGATAAGGACAGAGGGAATTACTATTTTGATGACAGGCAGGCGAAATGGGAGTATTCTGACAATGGCAGTATCCCTTATGGGGCGATGTATACCAATACCGTCACGCCGGACGGATCGGCTGTGGATAGTCATGGGGCAAAAGTGGCGCCGGAGGCTTCGTCTTCTGCACCGGAAATCCCGTCTCCTACACCCGAAACTCCATCTTCGGCTCCTGCCGCAGACTATTCCGGGTATACAGGGGAATATACCCTCGAAAATAATTATCATTTGTTGTCCAGCAGCAGTTTATGGCTGACTGTTACAAAGATTCAGGATGGCAAAGTATGGGCGAATGCACAAGCAGGAGCAGGTACTGCTTCCGGAGAGGCATATGGAGAAGTGGCAGGTGCAGAGATGATTGATGGGAGATTTACCATTGTCATGGATAATATCATGTGTCCATTGGATGAAGAAACGGTGCAGCCATACAATATAGATTTTACGTTTTCGTCGGATAATACCATAGAGTCGAAGGTAAACGGCTGTATTTATACGGTTTTAAACGGATATCAAGGCAAATTGCTTCAGGTTTCCGGCAATTGACAGGAGAGCGGAGCAGGATTTGCCGAAAGATTATAGGGAAGGTTAAATGTTTTGCAAAAACGCCAGCGGGGAATTCTCCGTTTTGGCGTTTTTTGTTACAAATTCTTTAAGATATATTTGCCAAAATCTTGACAATCTGTAATATAACTTATCGGAATTTGCGAAGCAATTTTCGATAAAAGGCGCGTCTTTTGCGCCGTAAATCCGATTACAGGGTTCGCGAAGCGGTTCCTGCAATATATACTATTAACATTATTTATTAATAAATATATACTATAAATACGATTTTGGCAGGAATAGGTCAGCTTTTATACCAATTTACAATGCCTGAATTAGTATAAAAAAGGAGAGAAGGGATTATGGAAGTGAAAAAGCTGAGAAAACAAATCGCACGGCTGCTGGTGACAACGACATTGATATCCTCTACGGGGATCAGCTCGTTGGCCCAGGTGATAAATGCCGGCGATCTGTTTGGGAAAAAAGGGGAGGATTACCGGCTGGTAACGCTTCACGCGGACGCGCAGAGTGAGTTTGGCAATCCGCTGAAATTCGAGACGGTAAGTGCAGCCAGAACGTCCTCTAACGCTTCGGGATCGGATGCTTTGAAGGAAAATCTTACCGGCAGGCTGGTAGAGACAGGCCAGGCGGGGAAGCAGACAACCATCGCCGTCAGAGGCGAGGAAGATGCGGATTCCGAGAGTGGGATGGTTGGCAGCCTGGAACTTGCAGTATTGGAAGATGCTGTTAATGCTGCAGGGATGGCACGGACAGTGGAAGCCGATGGCGATGTCGAGTATATTTGGCTGACAAAAGAAGGAGATTTGGATTCGAAAATTGATTGGGGGGCAAATAATTCTTTTGATTTATCTGCGGCCGAAACCCATTTGTATGCAGCGACGGTGGTGACTGTGACAAGTGATGCTTTGGATGCTTTGGGTGGACGTGAGATTTCTGCGATAGGGCTTCCCGCGGATGCGATTTTAAAAGTAGAACCGGCCGCGGAAGCGGACAAAAAACGGTGGAGGATCTGAGCGAAGTTTTGGCGAAAGAAAATTATGAGGGGCTTGTTGAAAATTCCATCCGCCAGTTGGAAATCAACTTTGACGGAAAGCAGCCGGAACAGGGGAAACCGGTCACGATTCAGGTACAATTGCCATATAATTTGCTGCAGGCAAAAGAGAGCGGAAAGGAAATTGTAGTAATTCATTTCCATGGTGATGGGGCTGGTGAGCTGATCGAGACAAAGGATATTGGAGATAAGGAAGGCTTTATCCAGTTTGAAGTGGACAAATTCAGCCTTTTTGCGTTGGCGGCGGTCGATGCGAAAAAAGAAGCCGATATGGTGAAGGTTACGCTGAAAAAGGTGGATAATGGCATTGGGCTGGTTTATGCCGAGTTCGGTCAGAGACATACAGGTTATTGGGAGCGGAGATATTTGCCGTTGGAAGAGGAAGTGAAGGTTCCTGCAGGAACGGGACTGCATTTGAGGGCATGTGGAGTGAAAGAGGGCTATCAGCTATCCCAAGACAATCCCTATAAAATTTTTGTGGATGGCGAGGAAGATTTAACAGAGGAATATTTTTATCAGATCCCTGACGGGGCAAAGAGTGTTGTATTTGAGCCTGTTTTTGAGAAGGAAGATTATGATGTCGGCGATGATAGCGGTTATTACGTTGAAGTGGAAAATGCTCATCAAGAAGATTGGGATGGTGAAAAAGTATTCAGCGGTATATTGAAGTTGTATAAGCGTGGTTCGGATGTAGCGTTGCCGGCAACGGATTGGCAGATTAATGCCGGCGCTGGAGGGCTTTTGGAGGTAACGGATCCCCAAAGAGGGACGCTTGTCAGCAAAGTCCCATTAAAAGCAGGAGTGTACAGTTTTGATGCATTCTGCAAATTGGATGGTGAGTGGCTTGAAGGTGATTATGGCGCTGTTGCTCTTTTCCTTGGAGTAATAGATGTGGAGTTTGGTATTGACCATGGCCAATATTCTGGCGATTATACGCATTCTGGCCTGATCGGCAGAAGTGACTGGACAGATAGCGGTACATCTTTTGATGAAATTTTGGAAGATAGCTATACAATAGAATATATACCAGGCATCATTTCTATGTACGGCGGCTATAAGTTTATGGGTTGGTATGAAAAAGGAAAAGTGGGTGTTGAAAGCGGTCGCCTGGATGGGAAGGGCTATGCTGTTACAGAGGATATAACTGCCTTTGCCGGTTTTTATCGCGAATCAGACAAGAAATGGTATAATGGCAGCAGTTCGTCAGAAAACACGACTAATCAAAACAGGCCGTCCGGCGGACGTGGAAGCGGCGGTGGTGGCGGTTCTGCAGCCAAGGCTAACACAGACACGATGACGGGCAGTTGGCAGAGAGATGACCGCGGATGGAGATTTTTGCAGACCGGAGGGTCTTATGCTGCGGATGCCTGGGGATGGATTAACGGGAACTGGTACTATTTTGGCGCAGATACCTATGCAATGACGGGCTGGATATATGTAAGCGACCAGTGGTATTATCTGAATCCGGAACCGGGAGATAATGAGGGCAAGATGGTTATTGGCTGGATTTTTGACCCAAGCTATCAAAAGTGGTTCTATACCAATATGTCCGGCGCTATGCTGACCGGATGGCAGCAGATTGGAAACGCATGGTATTATCTGAATCCGATACCTGACGGTACAAGAGGCGCTATGGCCGCAGAACAATGGATTGACGGATATTATGTAGGCACTGACGGCGCATGGGTTCAGTCCTTGACGCAATAACGGATAAGAACGGAAAGGCTTCTGGAAATTATCGGGAGCCTTTTGTTATGCATACGGATGCCCGGTGCGGCGAGCAGAGGAAAAGCCTCTCTTGCTCGATTGCACATGGGAACCCGGCGCGGCGAGCAAAGGAAAAGCCTCTCTTGCTCGATTGCACATGGGAGCCCGGCGCGGCGAGCAAAGGAAAAGCCTCTCTTGCTCGATTGCACGTGGGAACCCGGCGCGGCGAGCAAAGGAAAAGCCTCCCTTGCTCGGTTGTGTGTAAGTCCGTACAGGGATGGTTTGCTATTGATGCAGCATTAAATTCAAAATATCATCGAAAATCCGCTTTATGCGTTTTAAGTCGCCTTCAGACAGTTGGAATAAGGTATCATAAATTTCGGATAAAATCTTGCTGTCGGAGGAATCGGGATGATCAATATCCTGCAGTAAATCGGCCATGGATACATTCAGACCTTGGGAAAGGCGGTACAGAATTTCGATGGTAATATTTTTCTCACCCCGTTCAATTTGTCCGACATAGGAAGGGTGGAGTCCGCATATCTCGGCTAATTTTTCCTGGCTTACCCCTTTTTGTTTTCGGTAGAAACGAACACGTAGTCCTAAGATAACGGATAAAGGCATGGGAGCCATCCTTTCTAAATATATAAAATCATTGATGGAATATAGGATAAAATGGCCAAGTGTTCTTTTATGCCGTAATTCCGGTTATAGAAAGCCGGTTTTGCTTCCTATAGTAAAACTTATCGGAAATTGTGAAGTAATTTCCGATAAAAGGCGCATCTTTTTCGCCGTAAATCCGACTATAGGAAGCTCATTTTGCTTCCTATAGTATAGACTATAAATATTAAAAAGATAAATCAATATACTGTAGATATTATTATTTGAGATATATATACTAAAAATATAAATACAGCTATTTTATTACGAAATATTTGGAGAGATGTGCCAGTAACACGTGTTGTCTTTAAAAGGGAAAATGGTGATAATCTTTCATTGTCAGAACGGAAAAATAAAAAAAACAAATGTTAAACAGGATTTTATTGTCAGGCAGTATGAAGAAGCCAGGCGTCGGAACCTGCAGACAGCAAGAGAAAGAAAATATGGCTAATCACTCCGCTGATTAGCCATGGTGTGAACAGTAACAAAAAGAGAATCAATTATGACAATTGCAGGAAAATGGGATACATGGTATAATATCGTCAGATATTATACCCGCGCCAGTTCAGTGCTGCGCAAAGCGCGGCAAGATACAAAACCGAGCTGTGCGTATCCCCCGGAAGGAGCATGTGCAAGGCACATAGCATAATCTCGGCAGAGATTATACCGGTTGATATGGATTTTGGAAATACAGGATAAAAAGGAGCTGCTATGGACTGCTATTTTGCCCCGATGGAAGGGATTACCGGGTATGTATACCGCAATGCCCACCATCGGATTTATCATAATATTACACAATATTTTACTCCTTTTATTGCACCAAACCGTTCCCATAAGCTGACGTCCAGGGAGATGAATGATATTTTGCCGGAAAATAATGGGGAGATACCTCTGGTACCGCAGCTTTTAACCAATCGGGCTGAGGATTTTATATGGGCGGCAGAGAAAATACAGGAGCTGGGCTATGACGAAGTAAACTTAAATTTGGGCTGTCCCTCTGGAACAGTAGTCGCTAAATACCGTGGGGCAGGATTTCTTGCTTTGGCTCAGGAATTGGATCGGTTTTTGGAAACGGTGAGTGATGAAATGCAGCGCAGGGAGATGAAATTTTCCATAAAAACACGGATTGGCAAGGACAGCAGCGGAGAGTTTGAAAATTTGCTGGCTATTTTTAACCGTTATCCTTTGGAGAAGCTGATTATTCATCCCAGAATCCAGGCTGATTTTTACAAAAACCATCCCCAGTTGCAGGTGTTTCAAGAGGCATTGGTGCGCAGTAGGAATCCGGTATGTTATAATGGGGATATTTTTTCCGTTGATGATTTTCTGAGAATTCGGGAAATATTTCCTGATTTGGACATGGTTATGCTGGGGCGCGGGCTCTTGCAGAATCCGGCGCTGGCTGAGAAAATAAAAGCGTTTGGATATGAGGCGGCAACGGAAAAACAGCGGCTGAAAAAATTTCATGATAATGTGCTGGAAGGTTATCGTCAGGCTATACCCGGAGACAAAAACGTACTCTTCAAGATGAAAGAATTGTGGCATTATTGGGGGGAGAATTTTGCGGACGAAAAACGAAAGAAAAAAATAAAAAAAGCCCGATCGATGGAAGAATATATAGCGGTAGCAGAGCAGTTGCTTGTCGGAAATTAATCAACTGCAAACTGGGTAACAGTTCAGCACAAAGAAAGGCGGTTGTATATGGAGATTACATACCATTGGGAAGGTGACTATCTGATTCTCGACCTCAAACTTTCGGATACAACGGAGTATCAGATCGGGAAGTATGGACGGATGAGGAAGCGTTTTTTAGAAGAAAACCACAGGGCATTTATTCGTATATGATTTTGTCAGAAACCTTATGGAAGCATCTTGCGAAGATTGATAAAGAATGTAATGAGATGATGGACAGGATTGTAAGGCAGATGGCAAAGAAAGAGGGAGTGACGGAGCAGCTTAAATCCGATGACTGGCTCTGTTGGCTCCCAAAAATGAACAGCATTAGGAGCAGGGCGGAGGAAGTAGCGCTACATGGTCTGATATATTCCCTTTAATGCTAAATCACCGAAAATCGTACAAGCTGTCGTTTGGTGATATATGCTCTAAATGACTTCTTAATCACGAGATTTTCTCATGGTTAGTGAAGAACCCATTTAGAGCATATTTCATGTAAGGAGGCAGACGCTATGACGAAAACCAAGATTACCCCGCTGTACGAGAGGCTCTCCCGTGACGATGAACTCCAAGGTGAGAGTAATTCCATCAGCAATCAAAAATCCATGTTGGAAGATTACGCCCGCCGCAACGGTTTTCCAAACCCGACCCATTTCACGGACGATGGAATCTCCGGAACCCGGTTCGACCGCCCCGGATTCACCGCCATGATGGAGGAAGTGGAGGCCGGGAACGTGGAGGCAATCATCATCAAAGACATGAGCCGCCTGGGACGTGACTATCTCAAAGTCGGCCAGGTCATGGAAATCCTGCGGCAGAGAGGTGTCCGGCTGATCGCCATCAATGACGGAGTGGACAGCGCCAACGGAGAGAATGATTTTACCCCGTTCCTGAACATCATGTATGAATTTTACGCCAGAGATACCAGCCGCAAGATTAAATCCGTATTCAAGGCAAAAGGCATGAGCGGCAAGCACCTGACCGGCACGGTCATTTACGGCTACTTGTGGGACGAAAAGCGGGAACACTGGATTGTGGACGAAGAAGCCGCTGACGTGGTGCGCCGGATATTCGCTATGACTTTGGAGGGATACGGCCCCTACCAGATTGCGAACCGGCTGTCACAGGAAAAGATTGAGATACCTTCCCTGCACCTCTCCCATTACGGGGAGGGCGTGAATCAGTCCAAGACGTTTAAAGACCCTTATGGCTGGGGTTCTTCCACTATCGTCAATATCCTGAAAAAGCGTGAGTATTTAGGCCACACCATCAACTTCAAGACCCGCAAGCACTTCAAGGACAAGAAAAGCCACTACGTTGACGAAAATGAATGGGTAATCTTTGAGGACACCCACGCCGCCATTATCGACCCGGAAACCTTTGAGAATGTGCAGAGAATCCGCTCCAATGTGAAGCGTTACCCGGACGGCTGGGGAGAAGCTGCCCCGCTCACCGGCCTGCTCTATTGTGCCGACTGCGGCGGCAAGATGTACGTCCACCGCACCAACAACGGCAAGCGTATCTCACAGTATACCTGCTCCCAATATAGCAAGGTTCCGGTTGGCGTCCTCTGTGCCACACAGCACCGAATCAACGAAAGCGCTGTCCTGACACTGGTTTCCGATATGCTCCGGGCGATTGCGGAGTATTCCAGAAACGACCGGGCAGAGTTTATCAAAGCGGTTCAGGAAACCCAGGCCGAGCAGCAGGCCAGCGACATCACCAGAAAGCGGAAACGGCTGGCGGCGGCACAGAAACGAGCCGGGGAACTGGAAAAACTGATATGCAAGATTTATGAGGACAATGTGCTGGGCAAGCTGCCGGACGCAAGATATGCCGCCCTGGACGCACAGTACGCAAAGGAGCAGGAATCCCTTTCCGGCGAGATTGCCGAACTGGAAAAAGCAATCGACGGATATGAGCAGAGCCGGAAATCAGCGGAAAAATTTATCGCCCTTGTTGACAAGTACGAGAATTTTGACAACCTGACTACCACCATGCTGAATGAGTTTGTGGAGAAAATCCTTGTCCATGAGCGTGACCGGAAAGGCAGCATTGAAACCACGCAGGAGGTTGAGATTTACTTCAATTTTGTCGGAAGGTACATACCGCCCCACTTCGGGGAAGTGAACCTCACGC
>CANDBT010000013.1 GCA_947383005.1 uncultured bacterium
ACCTAAAGGTTTCGCCTAGAAGGCGAGGGTTTTAACCCCAGTATACAGACAATAAAGTCGCCCTGGCGACATTCAGCTACTTCGATACGGGAAAAAATCCCTTGGAGGAAGAACCGGAACGCTTTTACCACGGCTTTGTCCTTGGGTTGATGGTAGACCTGGCTGACCGGTATGTGCTGACGTCAAATAGGGGAAGCGGATTTGGCCGGTATGATGTGATGCTGGAGCCAAGGAATCCGGGAGATGACGGGATTATCCTGGAGTTTAAAGTACAGGACAAAAGTGAGGAGAAGGAGTTAACCGATACGGTAAGGACGGCCCTGGATCAAATTGGAAAGCAAAAATACGAGACTTTGCTTGTGGAAAAAGGAATACCCGTGGAAAGGATACGTAAATACGGGTTTGCATTTAGTGGGAAGAAAGTATTGATTGGAGGATAAGCCCATGATATAATCAGAAAATTGAATCGGAATTTAGGACAAGGAGAGCAACGGATGAAAAAAGTGATAGCCGCGATGGCGGCAATGTTTCTGGCTGTAGTCCCCTTAGGCGGGGTATGGGGAATCTTACTCAGGCCAATCATCGGCGGCGGAGTAGAGCAAAGCTTTCTTTACCCCATCTATGGCGGGCTGATTCTCTTAGCGGGGCTGATTGTGGGCAGCGCGGCAGTCCTTCGCGAAGAATTCAAAAAACTTCAGGCAGGGAGACACGCTCCGGCAGGTGAGATGCCGCCGGAAAAGGAGTCCTTGGAGAAAGAATCCTCGAAAAAAGAGCCCTCGAAAAAAGAATCCTCGAAAAAAGAGCTCCCGAAGAAAGCCCCCCTAAAGAAAGAACCCTCGAATTTGACCTTGGAAGAGGCTTTGGAAGAATTTCCTTTCCTGGCGGATCTCGTGTGTAAGGTTGGCGGGAAAGATTATCACCAGGGCGTGGGCTCAGACAGGATTAGCTGGGACTCTTCCATGAAACAATTCCGGAGAACTTATCAGTTGGAGGAGACCAGAACGTTCTTCCTGAGTTCTTTTATGGATGTGAAAGGGATTATTATAAAGTACAGCCTGGATGTGGAGGCGGGAAATGATTCTTATTATGAAATACTTCCGGAAAAAATGGATCAGCTGGTACGGATCATAAAGGTGATGTATCCAAGCGCTCCCCCAGGCCCGGCAGAGAGTTGTGTCTGCTATCTCGGGCAGCACAGAGGTTGGGAGTTGATTGCTCTCGCCGAAATGAATGGATTGATTGACAAGGAGTTTCATTATTGAAAAAAGGCAACAGAAAAGAAGGCAACAGAAAAAAAGGGCAACAGTTCAAGGGGGATCTGAATAGTTACACAAAAGGAAAATTTTGCGGAGGTTAATATGTCAATTGAACGTGTAAGGAAGTTTTTCAGCCAATACGGAATAGAAGGAAAAATCCAGGAGTTTGAGGTATCCAGTGCGACGGTAGAGCTTGCGGCGGCAGCATTATCCTGCGAACCACAGCGGATTGCCAAGACATTGTCTTTTTTGATTGACGGTCACGCTGTGTTAATCTGCGCTGCCGGAGACGCTAAGGTGGATAACCACAAATATAAGATGCGCTTTGGGACAAAGGCAAAGATGCTGCAGCCTGACCAGGTGGAAGCTTTGACGGGACATGCCATAGGCGGCGTGTGCCCTTTTGCGGCAAAAGACGGGACAGAGGTGTATTTGGATGTGTCGCTGAAGCGGTTTGCGACGGTTTTTCCGGCTTGCGGCAGTTCCAACAGCGCAATTGAGCTTACCATCCCGGAGCTGGAAGAATATTCCGGATATTTGGAGTGGGTGGATGTCTGCAAAGGATATTTGCCGGATTCTCAGCCGGTAAATCCATCCGATAAAGCCGGGGGGCAGTAAGTAAGCGGCCATCCCGGCTTTTGCCGGGGGCAGTAAATAAGCAGATATTCCGGATTTTGCCCGGTGCAGTAAGTAAGCGGGCATCCTGACTTTTGCCCGGCGCAGGCAGGCGAGGTTATTGTTTATACTATGGCGAATCATTCTGTTGATTAGTCATGGACAGATACAATTATGGGAGAAAGCATATGCCCGCTACAGAATAAGACAGAAAGTTTACAAGAAGCCTACGGTTTCTTACGATGTATTTAATCCTATTGACCCTGGAACCGTTCCAGGGTTTACACTATCCTTAAAACATCAAAAGTGCATAAATTGATGAGGCATACGTGGAACATACGTTGATCAAATTTAGGCGCATATGACGGAAAATCATCCACAAAGGCAGGTGCAGGAGAGATTCCGAGAGTACATCAGATGGGAAAGGGGAAATAGTGTATGGGAAAAACGACGGATATCCGAAGAATTGAAGCGATTATTTTGTGCCTGGCATTTTGCCAGCTTGCGCTTTGTCAGCTTTTTGTTCTGCCGGCTTTTGGTGCAGACAACAGGGAGAAAGTAAAAAGCGTTAAGCTGGTGGTGAGTGTTGAAGAAAAGCCGGAGGTGGGTAAGGCGATAGGTACCGTAAAGGTCAGCGTTTCGGATGATAAAATAGAGATTCTTGAGCCGGCCCGGTACATTGACACGGATGACGAGGTGTGGGTACGTGGTGAAGTGCCGGTAGTCCGGATGGAGCTGGCAGTAAAAGAAAATACGAAATACCGTTTTACCTCATCTACTAAAGTGACTTCCTCCGGCGGGCGTAGTGAGGTAAAGGCAAAAAAAGTATTGGATGGCGGTGATGTCCTCCGGGTAGAGCTGCGGTTCCCGAAAGTGACAGGGCCATTAGAAGAGCCAGAGGATTACTATTGGGACGGAAGGCGCGCAAGGTGGGCAGAGGTAGAAGACGCGGATAAATATGAAGTAAGGCTGTACCGGGGAAATTCCCAGGTGACGACCGTGACGGCAAACAGCACCAGTTATTATTTTTACCCCTATATGAACCGGGGCGGAGAATATACTTTCCGGGTAAGGGCACTTAACAGTACAGATGGGGCAAAAGGCGGCTGGACAGATAAATCCGAGGAATTTTATTTGAGTTCCGGCGATGTTTATCAAGGGGCATCGCCGGAACAAGGCAGCGGAAACGGAAATAATGCTGGTCCGGGCACGCAAAAGCAGGTGGGATGGAACCAGGACACGTCAGGTTGGACGTACAGGCAGGCAAATGGAAGCCTGGCGCAGAACACGTGGCTATATGTGGACAATAACTGGTTTTATCTGGGAAGCGGCGGTTATATGAAGACAGGATGGTTATACGTGGATAACAACTGGTTTTATCTGAATCCGATATCCGACGGGACGCGGGGGGCGATGAAGACGGGCTGGGTGCTGGTGGATAATTGCTGGTACTATCTGAACCCGGTATCTGACGGGACGCGGGGGGCGATGAAGACAGGCTGGGTGCTGACAGATAGCCATTGGTATTATTTAGATCCGGTATCCGGGGGGCCGTTAGGTTCCCGGAAGACAGGTTATCAAAATATCGGTGGGAAGAGGTATTATCTGGATGCTCATACAGGGATTTTATGGACAGAGCGAAATGTCCCTGACGGGAGATGGGCAGATAAGGATGGAGTAATACAAAGATAAGCGAAGTTTTTGCCCGGCGCAGACTGGCTGGAAGCTCCGTTAGGATTGCTGCTTTAAAACAGAAGAAATGATAGGGAAACCTTTAGGCTAACGCCATTTACAAATTTCTAGTCAAGTAAAGAAAAACGGTAAATGGCGTTTTTGATTGCAGGAAACGTATTGAAAATTTTGTGAGAAATGTTATCATAAAAATATCCGGATAATTTACATGTACTCTCGGAGTCTTTCTGTGCCTGATTTTGTGAGATGATTATTTGTCAGATGTGCAGTAATTGATGAGGCGTTCGTAGAACGTATGCTGATTAAATTTATGTGCATATGACGGAAAATCAGCCGCAAAGTCAGGTGCAGGAGGATTCCGAGAGTATATCCATATACACAGGAGGGCAAAAATGGTTTATGCAGGAATTATTGTTGTTTCTTTATGTGCGGGGATTCTTCAGGGGGTGACAGGCTTTGGCTCGGGAATTGCCATGATGGTGGTACTGCCGGTTTTCTTTCCCTTAAACCAGGCTGCCGGCGTCTCCTGTGCGATAGCGATTATTTTGAGCATCCTCATGGTAGCCAGGTACAGAAAGCACATTCAGATAAGAAAAGTCCTTTGGCCGGCAATTTTATATATGGGTTCTTCCGGTATTTCCATTTATTTTTCTGCTATGGTAAACCAGGCATTGATGAAAAAGGTATTTGGTGTTTTTTTAGTGCTTTTGTCCATTTATTATCTGTTTTTGGCTGTAAAGCAGAGTAAGAAGCCCAATTTTCTGCTCAGCGTTGTTTTCATTGCCGTCTCGGGAGTGTGCGACGGGCTTTTTGGGATAGGGGGGCCTTTGATGGTGCTGTACTATCTGAGCCGGACACAGACAAAAGAGGAGTATTTGGGGACGATCCAGGCGCTGTTTTTGACAAATCTGGTTTATGGGACGATTTTGAGAATAGCTAATCGTATTCTTACCCCGCTGCATTTGCCCTATATTGGCATTGGCATGATTGGTATTATTCTGGGGCTGGCAATTGCCAATAAAATCGTGGACCGGGCAGACGGGGAAAAAATAAAAAGAGTCACTTATGTAGTGATCGGCATAAGCGGGATTTTGAATTTGCTATAATTTTGAATTTGCTTTATCAATATGTTTTTTCTTGCTTCAAGGAAAAAGGAATGTTATAATTATGGCAATCCAAACGGACATTTTCCTGCCCGCCTGCGCGGACAAAAGTTGGGATGCCGTCCGGACTGTTGCAGAAATAAAGGGAGCGTTTTAAAGGACAAACAAGGGGGATACATATGGCAAGAAGAAAATTACTTGGCGTGAGGTCGGCAGCGATGGCTGCTGTTTTTGCTGTGGGGTTTACGACGGCAGCTTATGGCGGATGGAAAAAGGACAGCGTGGGATGGGCTTATCAAAATGATGACGGAAGCTGGCAGATGAATGGCTGGTTTACGGACGTGGACGGAAAAAGCTACTATCTGGATGAGCGCGGCTATATGTTGGCCAATACAACCACGCCGGACGGTTATCAGGTCGGGGCAGACGGGGCGCGGCTTGAGCCGGTTATGAGCCTGCCGAGCAATAAAGGAGATGTGTATTATCGGGGAGCGCGCCAGATATTGGATTCCATCCCCCTTTATCCACGGGATACCACGGGTTATGATGACCTGGATGCCCTGCTGGATTCCATATTTGCGCAAATCATTACGCAGGATATGGATACCCATGATAAGCTGAAAGCCTGTTATGATTATTTGATCAACCATACCGTATATGGGGCAAACCCTTACTATGGAAGCAGTTATCATTATGCTTACGGGGTTTTTGAAGAAGGGATTGGCGTGTGTGACGACTATTCGGCTGCTTTTGCCGTAATGGCCAGGAAAATCGGTGTGCCTGTATATACGGCGGGCGGTTCCACCCATAAATCCAACGGGGATTTTACCCCTCATACCTGGTGTCAGTTGGATTATAATGGTGTGACGTATATCTTTGATCCTCAGGTGGAAGATGTCATTGCCAATGGCCGGGGAGGCGCGATTATGTATATCCGTTTTGCCGGAACCACATCACAACTGGCAGATAAGTATCGATTTAATCAAGTGATGGATGATTTTGCCGCCCGGCCGGTCAAACAGGGAAAGAATATTAAGGGCCAGAATACAGGGAACAGGCAAAATAAGGGAAACCGGGACAGCCGGGAGGACATGGATGACGAAGATTGGGAAGATTTTTTAAGAGGTTTATTTGACTGATGGCCAGAAGGAAAAAAAGAGCGTTGATCGTTGTTTTCATTGCTTGTGCCGCTATTTGCCTTTTGGCGGGGTTTTTTGGGAAATTCCAGAGAGGGGAGAAAGAAATTGCGATAAAGCCGGGAAAAGATTATCCTGCAGGTACGGTGGCCGCTTATTGGCAGAAGGATGAGCGGTGGAAGGACGATCGGCTGGGCGGGTCGGTTTACCGTATGGGCGGTTCGGGATGTCTTACCAGTTGTATCGCGTCGGCGTTGACTACCCAATACCTGGCTTCCGGCTGCGGCCGTTCTTTGACGGCCGGGGAGCTGAATCAGCTTTTCGGGGAGAAAGACGTCTATGACGGTGACGGGAATATTGTCTGGAACCAGATTGTAAAAGCCCTTCCGGAGGCAGAGGTGCTTGTCGCCTCTGCGGTAACAGAAGAAGAGATTGAATCCTTGCTGGCCCAGGGGCATTATCCTATCGTGAAGGTCAAAGTCGGCGGGAAAGGCGCACCACATTGGGTCCTTTTGGCAGGCAGCGAAAACGGGGAATACCTTTGCATGGATCCCCTTGCAGAAGAGGGAAACCTGATCCCGCTCAGCCGCCACGGCGGAGTTGTCTATCGGATGAGGTGTGTATATTGGCGGGAATAAATGATAACCGGTCAGCAACGCCATTGATGTTTTTTCATGTTTACATGATTATTGTCTTTAAATTCGATGCCTTCATCAAGAAGCAGTTCTTTTTGTTCCCAGAAATGCGGAGCCAATCTGCCGGCATGGTTTACTACACGGTGGCAGGGATATGTTCCATAGTACTCAGCCATACTCAATACCCGGCCTACGAGCCGGGAGTTCTTTTCTCTGCCGATGAGCCGGGCGATTTGCCCGTAGGAGGCAACTTTGCCTTTGGGGATTTCTTCCACCACAGAAAGTATCTCATAAATCAATTCGTTTGTCAGGACGGCAGGCATCTGGTTTCTCCTCGGATAGGCAGTTTGTGTGATTTATATCTGCGGGCAACGAGTCAAGCAGACATGCTTGCATGTCCATTTGACTTTATAAGAAACGACAAATAAATTTGCTGTTCTTATCATATAATCACCTCACGCCACATCCGGCAGAATAATTTGAAATATCATTATCTGTTGGATATGCATCTTCCCATCCGAGAACAGTATAACTTTCACCATTCTTGATGTCATTTACTATTCCTACCAGTTCTTCTCTGTCTAATTTATATAAACATTTCGTAATCATAGTATATCTACCTCCACTTGAAACTTAGATTCTATCTAATATATCTTTTGGTATTTCTCCTAACTCTGGTTCTATGTCAATATCAAATAAATAAAACAACAATTCACGAAAATCTTCATCTAAAATTTCTGCTTTTGTCCACTGAAGTGAAAATTTTGTTTTTGCATATAAAGGTATGCCTTCATCTATACTGTCCTCTCGTAAAATACATATGTATTTAGTTAGAATGATTATGAGCCATCATATCAATAGCTTCTTCAACAGCAGCATTTAAACTCTTTCCGTGTTCAATCGCATATACAGCTATATTTCGGTGAAGTTCTGGACTGATTCTAACATTGAATGTTCCCTTATAAGGTTGTTCAGGTTTTACATTTCTTTCTTTGCAATCATTCAAATATTTATCAATCACGTTTTGGAAATCCTTCTCTGATTCCTTCACAAAATTTCCTTCATATGACAACAAAGATTTTATTCCAATCACCTTTCCCAAAAGGCAACTACCTTCTTTTGAATACTCCACTGTACCGTTGTAGTTCTTATATGATAATAAATCACTCAAATTTATTTCTCCGTTCCATATTCGTATATTGTATCACTTGCTAAATCAATATAATCATTCCAAAAAACACATGTACGACTTTCATCTAATTGTACCTGTTCAAATAGTCCATAAACATTTTTTAAATCTTCATATTCTTTTATAGTATTTATATCATCATTAACATCATAAATACAATCTTTCCCATCATCAAAAATGACATGTAATAAATATCCTTGCAATGGTTTAATACTTTTTACTCGTGGTATCATACAAAAACCTCCCAATATACACGAAAATATACTTATAAAGGTGGTAACTTCCGTAAATTTTGACTATCCCACATTTCAAGCAGTTCTTTTTGATTGCTTTTCATCCACTCGTTTACAAGTTCCTGTGCTTTTTTTGGAAGATCGCCTTCTGTCATTTCCATTGTACGTAACTCGAAAATACCTATATACTCACCATATAATGCATGTATATGGCTTGGTTCATGCTCTTTGGGTTTAAAGAACATTTTTAATAACTATTCCATAAAATCTACTTATTTCTGGCATTTTATATTTCTCCTTCCACTACCTTTATTATATTGTACTATTTACCAAGAAAACATGCAACTATTAATAGTTGCTACTCGGGTGTTTGACAGTTTGATAATGAAAAAGATGCTTACAGGCCCTGGATGTCCTGGCTGAGGAATGTGACCAGATCCAGGCTGAGGTTTACAAAAACAGCAATTTCGTGACCAAACGGATGGATGGCGTCCTTTATTATGGCTGCGCGAACTATTATTTCGAGATTGAGCAGGCCGACGGGGACAAGCAATACGGGAAAAGTAAGGAAAACCGCCCGAACCCGATCATCCAGATGGGGCTGTTCACCGATGGGAAGGGGATCCCCTTGGCTTTTTCTCTTTTCAACCATATGGGAAAACGGGCCTTCATCGTCACCCAGTCCATTAAGAAGCTGCCCAAAGAGGGCCAGGAATGGGCTTTGGACCCCAAAGGTTTTAAACGTCTCGCGGATGACAAGCCTGTGGACAGAAATCAGCCCGATGAGGAGGATGCCGGCCTTTGTACGGATGGAGAACCGGATTACAGCCCACTTTCTGATCTGCTTTCTGGTGCTTTTAGTCTACCGGCTTTTGGAAGAGAGACTGGGAGGGGCCTATACCTGTGAGGATAAGTTTAGTTTTTATTTATGATGGTATCAGTCGGGCAAGAAGATACCCTGGCCGAACGAACTATTACAGCAAGGCATGTGGGAGGAAGTTCCAGGTTGCAAAAAATAGTCGCTTTTCGCAATTTGTTGTGCTATAATTGGCGGGTATATTATTGTGGCAGTAAGGGAGAAAGTCAAGAGGAATGTATAATGAAATCTTTATCAGACATTGATTAATTTGTATTTGTCCGATTGTGTGGCATCAAAAAGAAAGCTGAAGATGGAATGGAGATAAAAAGATAAATATATGAAACCAAAAGTTGATTTACGAAAAATAAAAGCAGAAGAACTGAAAACAATCGACCTTGATACGGTAGACATCAATTTGGAGGCGCCTGATTTTGAGCCGCAGCGCCAGTATTATTTCATGGCAAAATGCCGGGAATGGGTTCGGGAGTTTGAACGGAAGTACGGGCGTCGCCCGTTCGCGTTTATTCAAACGTTCGGGTGTCAGATGAACGCCAAAGATTCGGAAAAACTGATCGGTATCCTCCGCCAGACAGGTTTTGAAGAAAGCCCGCAGCAGGAAGAGGCGGATTTGATTTTGTATAATACCTGTACGGTACGGGACAATGCAAACCAAAAGGTTTATGGGCATTTGGGCTATTTGCAGACCTTAAAAAAGAAGCGCCCTCATTTGATTATCGGGCTTTGCGGCTGTATGATGCAGGAGGCTCAGGTGGTGGAAAAGATACAAAAGAGCTATTCTTTTGTGGATTTGGTTTTCGGCACGCATAATATTTATAAGCTGGCTGAATTGCTTTATGGGCGCTTAAAAGGAAAAAGCATGGTGATCGATATTTGGGAATCCACAAAGCAAAGTGTGGAAGAGCTTCCGGCCAGGCGGAAATATGCTTTTAAATCAGGCGTTAATATTATGTATGGCTGTAATAATTTTTGCAGTTATTGTATTGTACCTTATGTGAGGGGGCGGGAGAGAAGCCGGCAGCCGGAAGAGATTTTGGATGAGATACGCCGGCTGGCAGCGGACGGCGTCAAGGAAGTGATGCTGTTAGGCCAAAATGTGAATTCCTATGGAAAGACATTGGAGGAGCCGATGTCTTTTGCCCGGCTTTTGCGCCAGGTAGCGCAGATCGACGGGGTAGAGCGGATACGTTTTATGACTTCTCATCCCAAAGACCTTTCTGATGAGTTGATTGAGGCCATGAGGGATTGTAAAAAAGTATGCCGGCATCTTCATTTGCCTTTGCAGTCTGGCAGCAGCCGGATATTGGAACAGATGAACCGCCATTATACCAAAGAGCAGTATTTGGATCTCGTTGAGCGAATCAGGCAGGCGGTACCGGAGATTTCTCTGACGACAGATATTATTGTGGGATTTCCGGGAGAGACGGAAGAGGATTTCCAGGAGACTTTGGATGTGGTGAGAAAGGTTGGCTTTGACAGTGCCTTTACGTTTATTTATTCAAAACGGACCGGAACCCCGGCTGCTGCCAGGGAGGACCAGATACCGGAGGAGGTAGTGAAGGATCGGTTTGAGCGGCTGTTAAAGACGGTTCAGCAAATTGCGTCCCAGGTCTGTGCCAGAGATTTGGGGAAAATACGGGATGTGCTGGTAGAGTCAGTCAATGACCATCAGGAAGGTTATGTGAGCGGCCGGTTGAGCAGCAATCTGCTGGTGCATTTTCCAGGGGACGCCTCGCTGATCGGGCAGATTCTTCCTGTTAAGCTGACGGAGGCAAAAGGTTTTTATTATATGGGAATGGTAAATAAGGAGGCAGTATAGCCCATGACCGGATTATCACCAATGATGACTCAATACATGGAGACAAAAAAGCAATATAAGGATTGTATTCTGTTTTATCGGCTGGGGGACTTTTATGAGATGTTTTTCGAGGATGCGAAAACCGTATCCAGGGAATTGGAGCTTACCCTGACAGGTAAAGAATGCGGGCTTGAGGAACGTGCACCGATGTGTGGCGTTCCTTATCATGCGGTAGATACATATCTGAACCGTTTGGTACATAAAGGCTATAAAGTGGCGATTGCCGAGCAGATGGAGGATCCGAAACAGGCCAGAGGGCTGGTCAGGCGGGAAGTGATACGGGTAGTGACTCCCGGGACGATTACCAGTGCCCAGGCGCTGGACGAAACCAGGAACAATTACCTCATGGGTATTGTATATCTGGACAGCCAGATGGGCATAGCGGTGGCGGATATCAGCACAGGCGATTTCCTGGTAACGGAAATCGGATCAGAGCGGCAGTTATTTGATGAAATCTATAAATTTTCTCCTTCGGAGATTATTTGCAATGATGCGTTTGTTTTATCCGGAATCAATATGGAAGAGATAAGCGCTCATGCTAATTTTACGCTTAGCTCATTGGAGGCCCGGTTTTTTCACGATGAGAATTGCCGCAGGATATTGAAGAAGCACTTTAAAGTGGAGGCTCTCGAGGGGATAGGGCTGGCGGATTATGATTGCGGAGTGGTTGCTGCCGGGGCAGTGCTGCAGTATCTGTATGAGACACAGAAGAGTACTTTGGAACATATGACGTCTATCGTCCCTTATTCTACAGGAAATTATATGGTGCTGGATTCCTCTACCCGCAGGAATTTGGAGCTTTTGGAGACTATGCGGGAGAAACAGAAAAGGGGAAGCCTTTTATGGGTTCTGGATAAGACGAGGACCGCTATGGGAGCCAGAATGCTCAGGACATGGATTGAACAGCCTTTGATCGACCGGAATATGATTCAAAAGCGGCAGCAGGCTATTGAGGAATTGAATTTGAATTATATCGGCCGAGAGGAATTGGGAGAGTATCTGCATTCCATTTACGATCTGGAACGGCTGATTGGCCGCATCAGTTATAAAACAGCAAATCCCAGAGATTTGCTGGCGTTTTGCCAGTCGATTGCCATGATCCCCCCGATAAAAAATCTTTTGGGAGAATTTACGGGGGAGAAGCTGAAGACGCTCAGGGAAGAATTGGATTCTTTGGAAGAATTGCATGATTTAATCAGCCGGGCTATTGTGGACGATCCTCCGGTCACTGTCCGGGAGGGGGGAATTATCCGGGAGGGCTACAGTCAGGAAGCCGACAAACTGCGTCAGGCCAAGACGGAGGGAAAAGATTGGCTGGCTCAGTTGGAGGCAAAGGAACGGGAGAAGACCGGGATTAAAAATCTAAAGATAAAATTCAACAAAGTGTTTGGCTATTATTTTGAAGTGACGAATTCCTTTAAAGATTTGGTGCCGGATTATTTTATCCGCAAGCAGACGCTGACAAATGCCGAACGCTATATGACGGACGAACTGAAAAACCTGGAGGACATTATCCTGGGGGCGGAAGACAATTTATTTTCTCTGGAATATGAGCTGTTTTGTGATGTGCGCGATCAGATCGGAACCCAGGTAGTCCGTATTCAGAAGACAGCCAGGGCGTTGGCAGAAGTCGACGTATATGTTTCTCTGTCTACGGTGGCGACGAGAAACAATTATGTGAAGCCCTCCATCAATGAAAAAGGCTTGATTCAGATTAAGGGAGGCCGTCATCCTGTTGTGGAGAAGATGATGGGAAATGATTTGTTTGTGGCCAACGACACGTATCTGGATAATGGGAAAAACAGGATTTCCGTGATTACCGGCCCCAATATGGCGGGAAAATCTACGTATATGCGGCAGACGGCGTTGATTGTGCTGATGGCTCAGCTTGGTTCTTTTGTACCGGCCAGCCAGGCCAATATCGGTATTTGCGACAGGATTTTTACCCGGGTGGGCGCCTCGGATGATTTGGCTTCCGGCCAGAGTACATTCATGGTGGAGATGACGGAAGTAGCCAATATTCTTAGAAATGCCACCCGCAGCAGTTTGCTTATCCTTGATGAAATCGGCCGGGGTACCAGTACTTTCGACGGCCTTAGCATTGCCTGGGCAGTCGTGGAACACATCAGTAATACCCGGCTTCTGGGGGCCAAAACCCTTTTTGCTACCCATTATCACGAGCTGACAGAGCTGGAGGGGATTATCAGCGGCGTAAATAATTATTGCATTGCAATCAAAGAAAAAGGGGATGATATTGTTTTTTTACGCAAAATCATCAAAGGCGGCGCCGATAAAAGTTATGGCATCCAGGTGGCGAAGCTGGCAGGAGTCCCGGATTCGGTCATAGAGCGGGCCAAGCAGTTGGTGGAAGAGCTGGTTGCTTCCGATCTTACTTCCCGGGCCAGGGAAATTGCCCAAAGCGGCGCCAATTTGCCTGCCCGCAAGAGCGTGGCCAAACCGGACGAGGTTGAGATGAGCCAATTGACTTTGTACGACACGGTACGGGAGGATGATATTATTAAAGAAATCAGGGAGATGGAATTGGGGCGGATGACACCGATCGATGCCCTGAATCTGTTGTACCGTTTCCAAACAAAGCTGAATAACCGTTGGGAAGCGGAGAAAAACTGAAGTGTTATGAAATTTATTACTATGCCCGGGGTAGCTGTGAATCGTAACCGAAGTTTTCTTTGGGGCAGAAAGGAAAAACAATATGCACAATATCCAGCCTTTGGATCAGGGAACCATCAATAAAATCGCGGCGGGAGAAGTGATTGAGCGCCCGTCTTCAGTGGTAAAAGAGCTTTTGGAAAATGCGATTGACGCAAAGGCGACGGCAGTTACCGTGGAAATCCGTGATGGCGGCATTTCGTTTATCCGGGTGACGGATAATGGCCAGGGTATCCCGGCAGACGAGATGCCGTTGGCTTTTCTGCGTCACTCTACCAGCAAAATCCGTTCGGCGGAAGATTTATTTCATGTATCTTCATTGGGCTTTCGTGGCGAAGCATTGTCCAGCATCGCGGCAGTAAGCCAGGTAGAGGTAATCAGCCGGACCCCGGCAAGTCTTACAGGGCTCCGCTATGAGATTGAAGGAGGCTGTGAGAAAGCAGCGGAAGAAATCGGTGCGCCTGAGGGGACTACGTTTATTGTCAGAAATCTTTTTTATAATACCCCGGTCCGGAAAAAGTTTTTGAAAACTGCCGCAACAGAAGGCGCTTATATCGGAGATTTGGTAGAAAAAATCGCGTTGTCCCACCCGGAAGTATCCGTTCGCTTTATCCAGAATAATCAGAATAAGCTGCATACTTCGGGCAACCATAATCTAAAGGACATTATTTATGCGGTATTCGGCCGGGATATAGCGCTGAGCCTTCTGGCGATAAAGAAAGAAGGACCGGCTTTGTCGGTGGAAGGGTTTATCGGCAAACCGTCCGTGGCAAGGAATAACCGCAATTTTGAAAATTATTTTATCAATGGCCGGTATATCAAAAGCAACCTGATCAGCAGGGCGATAGAAGAAGCATATCGTCCGTTTATGATGCAGCATAAATATCCGTTTACGCTGCTGCATCTGGCTTTGGACCCTAAGCTTCTGGATGTGAATGTCCATCCTGCCAAGAGGGAGGTCAGGTTTCAGGATGAACGGACGCTTTACCAGGAAATTTATGATGCCTTATCGGAAGCTCTCGCCCATAAGGAACTGATTCCCCAGGTGGAATTGGATGAAAAAGAACGGCGGGAAAAGGAGAAAAGAGACCAGCAGCAATTAAAGCAGGAGAGGCGTGCCATGCCGCCGGAGCCGTTTGAAAAAAAACGGATGAGCCAAAGCTGCTTAAGAGAGCCGCAAGGCAGGCAAAGCCAGGTAAGGGAACAAGGGGATTTATACGGCGGGTCAAAACAAGAACCGATACGAGAGTTAGAACAAAGGTTCAGGCAGGAGCCTAAACGGGAGTTCAGGCAGGAGCCGATACGAGAGTTGGAACAAAGATTCAGACAGGAGCCAAAACAGGAGTTCAGGCAGGAACCGATACGAGAGTTGGAACAAAGATTCAGACAGGAGCCAAAACAGGAGTTCAGGCAGGAACCCAAGCGGGAGTTTGAACAAGAGCCCGAACAGGGACTCAAACAGTTGGATTTGTTTGAAGAGCAGTTGCTGGCGCCGCAATCCCGCAGCCGCCATAAACTGATTGGCCAGCTTTTTTCAACATATTGGCTGGTAGAGTTTAACAATCAGCTCTATATTATTGATCAGCATGCTGCCCATGAGAAAGTCTTGTATGAGCAGGTGATGGCTTCTATGGCTTCCCGAAGCCAGACGAGCCAGATGGTAGCTCCGCCGATTATTTTATCTTTAAGCGGCCGGGAAGAGGCTTTGCTGACGGATCATCTTCCGGCTTTTGAGCGTCTGGGCTTTGTTATTGAGCATTTTGGCGGCCGGGAATATGCGGTACGCGGCGTGCCGGATAACCTGTTTTCTCTTGCACAAAAAGATTTGCTGATAGGAATGCTGGATGAATTGTCAGAAGAATCGTCACTGGCTGCAAATCCGGCGATGATTGAGGAGAAAATTGCTTCCATATCCTGCAAAGCGGCGGTAAAAGGCAATCATCGGATGAGTGTTGCCGAAGCGGATCATTTAATCGATCAGTTGCTGCTGCTGGAGAATCCTTATACTTGTCCGCATGGCCGTCCTACGATTATATCGATGAGCAAACAGGAAATGGAAAAAAAGTTTAAACGCATCGTTACGTAATATTAAAGGAAAGGGATAAAATGAATTATCCGTTAATTATCATTACCGGTCCTACGGCATCAGGAAAAACAGCTTTATCGGTTCAGTTGGCTCACAAACTTGGCGGTGAAATTATCAGTGCCGATTCCATGCAGGTATATCGGCATATGGATATTGGTTCCGCTAAAGTGACTGAGGCGGAACGGGAAGGCGTGCCGCATCATTTGATTGATGTACTGGACCCGTGGGAGGAATTTAATGTCACTCGTTTTCAATCTTTGGCGAAAGCAGCCATGGAGGAAATCGATCAACGGGAGCATGTCCCGATTGTGGCGGGAGGTACAGGCTTTTATATCCAAGCGCTCGTATATGATATCGACTTTAAAGAAAACGGCGGGAGCGGGGAAATCCGCCATGAACTGGAAAAGTTAGGAGAGGCCAGGGGAAATTTGTATCTGCATCAACTCTTGAAGGAGATAGACCCGCAGTCAGCGGGGCAGATCCATGCCAATAACCGGAAGCGGGTTATCCGGGCGATAGAGTATTTTCGCTTGACCGGGCAGCCCATTTCAGAGCATAACCAGCAGGAGCGGGAAAAAACCTCTCCATATCAATTTTATTATTATGTGCTGACTTGCAGCCGCAGCCGTCTGTATGAACGAATAGACCAGCGGGTAGATCAGATGATGAAAATGGGACTGGTGGAAGAGGTAGACAGGCTGAGGGCTATGGGATGCCATCGGGGGATGGTTTCCATGCAGGGGTTGGGCTATAAGGAAATTTTGGATTATCTCGAAGGGCACTGCAGCCTGGAAGAGGCAGTTTATATCTTGAAACGGGATACCCGGCATTTTGCTAAGCGGCAGCTTACCTGGTTTAAGCGGGAGAAAGACGTCCGGTGGCTGGATTGGGAAGCATTTGGGGACGACAGGGATAAAATGCTGGATCACATTTTGGCGGATATAGACAGAGGATAAACCGGGAGAAATAGCTGTTGTTGATAAAAGAAAGCAGGATTTGGGCAGAAGAGAGGAAAATAAAATGAATCGGGAAGAAATCTATAAAGAGCTGGGGATAAGCCAGCAGGTATGGAAATTTGCCGCAGAGACAGAGGCGCAGCTTAAAGAACGGTTTGCCGCGCTGGATGAGACGGCAGAATATAACCAGATGAAGGTAATCAAAGCTATGCAGGAGGCCCGCGTCAGCGATATTCATTTTGCCGCTACTAACGGATATGGTTATAATGATTTGGGACGTGATACTTTGGAGGAGGTTTATGCCAGGGCTTTTCATGGAGAAAGCGCCCTCGTGCGTACGCAGATAATCAGCGGAACCCACGCGCTTCATATTGCCCTTTCCGGCAATCTGCGTCCGGGCGACGAGCTGCTGTCACCGGTAGGAAAACCTTATGATACATTGGAGGAAGTTATTGGAATTCGGGAATCGACAGGGTCGCTAAAGGAATATGGCATTGCTTACCGCCAGGTTGATCTGCTTTCGGATGGCTCTTTTGATTATGAAAATATTGCCAGAGCCATTAACAGCCGGACGAAGCTGGTGACGATTCAACGTTCCAAAGGATATGCGGCAAGACCGACATTGTCAGTGAAAAGGATTGGTGAGCTGATTGCTTTTGTAAAGCGATGCAAGCCGGATGTGATTTGCATGGTTGACAACTGTTACGGTGAATTTGTCGAGCGGACAGAACCCACGGATGTGGGGGCAGATTTGATTGTCGGTTCGCTGATCAAAAACCCCGGCGGAGGTCTGGCGCCTATCGGCGGTTATATTGTGGGGCGCAAAGACTGTGTTGACCGGGCTTCTTATCGTCTGAGCGCACCTGGGTTAGGCAAGGAGGCAGGCGCCAGCCTGGGAGTCAACCAGGCGTTTTTTCAGGGATTGTTTTTATCGCCGGCGGTGGTAGCGGGAGCGCTGAAGGGAGCGATATTTGCCGCCAATATTTATGAGCGGTTGGGTTTTGCCGTAATGCCGGACGGGAAAGAATCCCGCCATGATATTATCCAGGCGGTTACTCTTGGAAGTAAGGAAGCGGTTATCGCTTTTTGCCAGGGAATTCAGGCAGCGGCGCCGGTAGACAGTTTTGCCGTCCCCGAGCCGTGGGATATGCCCGGCTATGACGCTCCGGTGATTATGGCGGCAGGAGCTTTTGTACAAGGTTCTTCAATTGAACTCAGCGCCGATGCACCGATTAAGCCGCCATATGCCGTATATTTTCAGGGCGGGCTGACCTGGTATCATGCAAAGCTGGGCATTATGAAATCCTTGCAGAAACTAACGGACGAAAAAATCGTAAAATGGTAAAAGTTCGCATGGAGTGTTGCGTAAAATTATGCGGTATATAATTTCCTTGTAAGGGTTTCGATGATATAGATGACCGGAACCTGGGTGGTGATATTGACATTTTCATCGATATTCAGGGTGGGAACCTGATAAGGAATGGTGCAGTCGGAAATTTTTGCCAATGTAGAGTTGGGGTTGCTGGTAATGGAAATGAGCTGGCTTCCCCGCTTTTTTACTTGGTCGGCCAAGAACAAGGTTTCTTTGGTAGTACCGGATACGGACAAGGCAATGGTGACCGTATCGCTTCTCAGTTCCTGGAGAATGGGGAGGAAAGGATCTTCCACATAAAAGCTGAAACGTCCGATATTGGAAAAGAATCTGGCGCCGTATTTGCCGAGAATACCGGAAGAACCAATGCCGATAAAAATAATCCGCTCAGATTCTTTCAG
Source organism: uncultured bacterium (assembly GCA_947383005.1). Lineage (GTDB taxonomy): Bacteria > Bacillota > Clostridia > Lachnospirales > Lachnospiraceae > Brotaphodocola. The sequence continues at coordinate 18,080 of CANDBT010000013.1, forward strand.
CATCCTAAAAGCTTTATCCAGGCTTTCCTGGAATAGGGAAGTGGCGGTGTATGACAAAAAATTTCTGAAAGTAACTTCTTCCGGGTCGCCTAAAGGCGCCTCTCCCACGTCCAGGGATTCTTTGAAACGGAGCTTAAATTCACTGTATCCTGTGCAGCCAATTTTTTTGCAGAAACGAAGCACGGTTCCTGTAGATACATGGGCTTCATCCGCCAGATCCTTGATTTTCATTCGCGAAAGACTGTCTTTATTTTTAAGGATACAGTTGTAAATCGAAAGTTCCAGTTCGTTAAAGCCGGATAATTGTTCATGTGTAAACATAATGGTTTTCCTTTTTGGATAGGTTATATATTGAATAATTATAAGGGATAAAAGATTTTTTGTAAAGCAGATGTTGAGGGGGCGAAATAATAAGAATTTCTTTACTTTAAAGCAAATATTTGTTATACTAAAATAAGTGTTACGTAGAAGTAACAAATTTAGATAAAATGCAGGCAATTCTGAATCATTATCAGGCAGGCCGGACTCTTTTTATGGTCAAGGAATCTAACAAATCTTATCTGGTACGTCAATCAAAAGCAACAAAATGATAAAATTTACTTTAGTAACAGGTTAAGGAAATTTTCTGTTTATATCATGACATGATGTTCTTAAAGAAAACCAAATATTTATGCTTGCCATTTATAAAAACAGGCAAAATTTATGTGAGGTAGGGAAGAAAAATATGGGATTATTCCAATATGAACAGATTTGTAAGCTTAATGAAAGCGAATTCATGGTATATAATTACGTTTCCCTGCATTTGCAGGAAGTGGAAGCAATGAGCATCCGGGAATTGTCTGTGGCCGTGGGCGTGTCAACAACAACGGTTCTTCGGTTTTGCAGCAAGTTTGGCTATGAAGGATATACGGAATTTAAGTACAGGATTCATCAGTTTTTGGAAAAACAGGAGGAGGGAAGGTATTATCCGTCGATAAGGTCAGCGGTACAATATTTGCAAAGCACGGTGGATAACCAGGAACTCAGCATAGAGATCGAAAAGGCGGCCAGGCTGTGTGTGGAAGCCCGGCAGGTGCTGTTTTTAGGCATCGGGACAAGCGGGGGGCTGGCAGAATATGGCGCGCGCCTTTTCTGCAACGCAGGAGTTACGGCTTTTTCCATTACCGATCCGTTTTATCCGTCGCCGGTCAGAAGTATGGAAGATATGGTGTTGTTTGTGCTGTCCGTGTCGGGGGAAACCCCCTTGATTGTTTCATCCGTGGACAATTATAAGAAAAAGCGGATGAAAGTTATCAGTCTTACCAATACGGATATATGCACGATTGCCCGGTTATCCGATATTAATTTCGCTTATTTTATGCCTCTTACGTATGTTCATCAGACAATCGAGCATATGAATATTACCACGCAGATCCCGGTGATTTATTTGCTGGAAACATTGTCGCAGTGGATTAATGATATAAGGGAAAAACAAAAAAGATAGTTTGTTTTATTTATGTAACAAATTTCAAATGATTAAACGTTTGTCAAAAATGAGCAAAACAATTGAAAAAGTGAAAAAAATATGGTATAATTTAGCTATATGCCATAGATAAATCAGGGGTTGGTTGTGGCATAATTACAAAAAAGAATTAGGAAAAGGAGGGATTGCATGGAAGCGTCAGGAATTCCCCAAGATTTTTTGTGGGGCGGGGCTGTAGCGGCCCATCAGCTTGAAGGCGGATATGACAAAGGCGGAAAAGGGATTTCCATTGCCGATGTGATGACTGCCGGGGCGAACGGCGTAGAAAGGCAGATTACAAAAGGGATTCTGCCGGGGCGCAATTATCCTAATCATGAAGCTATCGATTTCTATTCCCATTACAAGGAGGATGTCCGGCTTTTTGCGGAGATGGGATTTAAATGTTTTCGTACTTCCATTGCCTGGACGAGGATTTTTCCGAACGGGGATGATGCGGAGCCAAATGAAGAGGGACTCCGGTTTTATGACAGTCTGTTCGATGAGCTGAAAAGCTACAATATTGAGCCGGTGATTACGTTGAGCCATTTTGAGATGCCTTATCATCTGGTGGAGGCTTACGGCGGGTGGAGAAGCAGGAAACTGATTGATTTCTTTGTCCGTTTTGCCAGAGTGGTGATGGAGCGTTACAAGGATAAGGTAAAATATTGGATGACATTTAATGAGATCAACAACCAGGCAGATATTTTTGCGCCTTGGTCGGCATGGACCAACTCCGGCATTTTATACGGGGATGGGGAGAATCGTCAGGCAGTACTTCAGCAGGCGGTTCACTATGAGATGGTAGCCAGCGCGAAGACGGTAGCTTTAGGTCATGAGATCAACCCTGATTTTCAGATTGGCTGCATGCTGGCGATGGTGCCTTTTTATCCCAGGACTTGTTCACCCGAGGATCAGTTGGCAACCATGACGGCTATGGAGCGCCGCTTATATTACTATGGCGATCTTCATGTATTTGGCGAATATCCTTTATATGCGACGGCATTCAGGGAAAATCTGGGGATTGAGCTGGATATTACCCAGGAGGATTTGGACTGCCTGAAAAAGGGCTGTGTGGATTATATCGGTTTCAGCTATTACATGAGCAATACCATAAGCGCGACGGAAGTGGAGGACAGCGTAAAGCTCTCCGAAGAATATTACATGGCAAAAAATCCTTATGTCAAGGCCAGTGATTGGGGATGGCAGATAGACCCTCAGGGGCTTCGCTATTCTTTAAGGCTTCTCTATCAGAGATACCGGGTGCCGCTGTTTATCGTAGAGAATGGTTTTGGCGCATACGATAAAGTGGAGGAAGACGGTATTCATGATCCCTATCGGATAGAGTATTTAAAGAGCCACATCCAGGAAATGAAAAAAGCGATCGTGGAAGACCGTATTCCGGTGATGGGATATACGCCATGGGGCTGCATCGATTTGGTAAGCGCAGGTACGGGCGAGATGGAAAAGCGGTATGGCTTTATCTATGTGGATAAGGACAATCAGGGGAAGGGTACTTTGGAGAGAAGGAAGAAGGATTCTTTCCAGTGGTATAAAGATGTGATTGAGAGTAACGGAGAAGTGCTTTGACCGGATAAGTAATTTCCCGGGGATGTCGGGAGATGAAAAATAAAAAATAATTATAAAGGAGGAAGTTTTATATGGTTATTCGTTTATTCTGTGCAGCAGGTATGTCAACAAGCGTATTGGTGAATAAGATGCAGGAAGCCGCTAAGGAAAAAGGCAAAGATGCAGATATCGCCGCATTCCCGATTCAGGAGATGGACCGTATGGTTGAAGCAGGGAATATTGATGTTGTTTTGCTTGGGCCGCAGGTAGGGTTCCAGTTAAAGAAAGCAAAAGCGATTTGTGACCCCAAGGGCGTTCCGGTAGATGTTATCCCGGCTGCTGATTATGGCATGTGCAATGGCATGAACGTACTGAAATTTGCTTATAAGCTTGCGAAAAACAAATAAGCGAAGTTATATATGCGAAAGAAAATATAATTATTCAGTGAGGGGATAGTGTATGGGCGACTTTATTAATGAGAAAATACTTCCAAAAGTAATGGCATTTGTCAATACCAAACCGGTTCAGGCGGTGAAGGATGGTATGGTTTTGAGTATGCCGATGTTGATTGTCGGTTCAGCATTTTTGATCTTTGCTAACCTGCCGATTCAGGCGGCTGCTGACGCTTTGGCGGCTGCGGGAATAACAGATATCCTGAATCAGGCATACGGCGCGACGTTCAGCATCAGTGCGATTATCGCAGTTATCGGTATTGCATACAATTATGCGAAGCATGAAGGCCAGGAACCCCTAGGCGGCGGCATCCTCGCATTGTCTACGTTTTTGCTGCTTCAGCCGTCTACCATTACCAGCGCCAGCGGAGATGTGGTAGGCAATGTCATTGATAAGACATGGGCAGCCGGCCAGGGTATGATCGGAGCCATTATCGTGGGTTTGATTGTAGGTAAAGTATATTCCTGGTTCCTGATAAAAGATATCCGGATCAAAATGCCGGCAGGTGTTCCTGTAGGCGTTGCCAACGCTTTCTCGGCATTGATTCCGGCTGCGGTGGTTATTTCCGTGGCAACTCTTATCCATGGAATTTTCGTTATGGGCTTCAAGATGACGGCTATGGAAGCGATTTATAAGGTGATCCAGACACCATTGCAAGGTTTGACGGATTCGCTCCCCGGCGTAATCATTTACGCTTTCATGGTTTCCTTCCTCTGGTTCTTTGGCGTCCATGGTTCCACCATCTGCGGTGGCATCATGTCCGGCTTGTTCCAGGCAAACTTCATGGAAAACCAGGCTATCCTTGACAGCGGATTGGAATTGACCGTAGCCAACGGCGGCCATATCGTTACCCAGCAGTTTATTGACCAGTTTATTACGGTGACCGGTTCCGGTATCACCATCGGCGTTGTTATTTACATGTTTACCATGGCCAAATCCCAACAGTTAAAGGGTTTGGGGCGCTTGGAAATCGGCCCGGCGCTGTTTAACATCAATGAGCCTATTTTGTTCGGTTTGCCTATCGTTATGAACCCCCTGATGGCGGTGCCGTTTATCATGACTCCGGTGGTTGTGGGTGTTGTGCAGTATTTTGCGTTAGCTACAGGGCTTTGTCCTTTGTATAAAGGTATTGTCGTGCCGTGGACCACTCCGCCGATTATATCCGGTTTCCTGGTAGGAGGCTGGCGGACTGCTTTGCTGCAGGTAGTGACTATGGTAATTTCCTTCTTCATGTATCTTCCGTTTGTCCGCAAAATTGATAAGATGAATGTGGAGAATGAACAGGCGGCAGCATCGGGCAGCGCTGATGATGACGATGATGATGATTGGTAAAATCGGCTATATTTAAGAAGATACACAGGCTGAAGAACAGGCTGCATAGATAAAAGCGGTTTGGTATATGGTCGTAAGAGGGCGGCTAAAGGGTGAGATAAATAATGAGATTAATCAAAAGGGGAAGAAAAGACCATGAATGATGAATTGATGATTTCCTGTATGCAGATTATCACTTATGTAGGAACGGCTCGTTCTTGCTACATCAATGCTATACAGAGCGCAAAAGAAGGAAATTTTGAGGAAGCAGAGCAACTGATGAAAGAGGGCGAAGAGAATTTTGTCCAAGGGCACAATGGCCATGGCGATTTGCTTGCAAAAGAAGCAAGAGGCGAGTTGGGCAATGCCGGTTTGATTCTGATTCATGCGGAAGATCAGTTGATGAGTGCGGAAGGTTTCCATACGATTGCGGAAGAGTTTATTGACCTTTACAAAAAGCTGGCAGATAAACAGTAATCGTTGCTTAAAAATATCGGTAGGTACGAATGAAAGTTTTGATAAATGAAATAAATCTGTAATAGTAAGGGCGGCCCGGTAGTGAGCTGCCCTTGTTGTTGAGTGTTTTTACAAATATGAAGGAGCTTGGAATGAAGAGGGAAAGGATCTGGATTAGGCGGTTATGGGAAAAAAGGGGATTTTTTTAGATATTGACGGAACGCTTGTGGGCTTTGACCGGAAAATGCCGGACAGTGCAAAAGCAGCATTAAGCCTGGCCAGGAAGAACGGGCATAAAGTGTTTATCTGTACAGGCAGGACCCGCGGCATGATTTATCCCTGGCTGATTGATATTGGTTTTGATGGGATAGTCGCGTCGGCGGGGGCATATGTGGAAGCAGAAGGAAATGAGGTATTCCATCAGATTCTGGAAGAGAGGGCAGTGGAAGCCGCGTTGGATATTCTTGATTGCCACGGAGCATCTTATATGCTTCAAAGTAAGGAGTATTGCTATGTAACCCATGGATTCCATGAACGTATGGATGCCAGAGATGATGTTCCTGTTGTCACTCGTAAGACTGATGAAGACAGGCAGGGAAGAATTGAACTGGCCAAAGGGGAAACAGTAAAAGAAAATCTTGAAAGTATCACTTATTTCGGGTCGGATATTACCATAGAGCAGACAAAACGTCTTTTGGATGCCCAAAGAGAAGGGTATTTTGAGCTTACCGGTTCCAGTTTTGGCAAAGACCATATTTTTTCCGGCGAATTGACCCGCAAGGGCATTACCAAAGGGACAGGAATGGAGCATATGCTTCGGTATTTTGGCATCAAACAGAAAGATTCCGTCGGTATCGGAGACGGAATGAATGATTTTGATATGCTTCAATATGCAGCGACAGCTATCGCTATGGGAAACGCGGTGGAAGAACTTAAGGAGATTGCTGATTATGTAACGAGTTCTGTCAGTGAGGATGGCATACAAAAAGCATTCCAAAAATTCGGAATAATATGATACCAGGGTTCCAAGGTCAAAAATCCGACGCAAGCTTGCTTGCAGGAGGATTTTTGACTTTGGAACCCGCAAAACACCGAAAAGTAGCCATTTTTCGCAGAAAAATGAGCGGATTTGAGGTGTTTTAGGATTGCGGGTTGCCGGGCGCCAGTGACGCCCGTTTGGCAACGACCGAAGCGGAGCGTAGACATGAAATGCGGAGCAATCCGTGGTATGATACCAGGGTTCCAAGGTCAAAAATCCGACGCAAGCTTGCTTGCAAGAGGATTTTTGACTTTGGACCCCGCAAAACACCGAAAAGTAGCCATTTTTCGCAGAAAAATGAGCGAGATTGCCTGTATTTGGTTATTTGCAGTTTTTAATATCAGGCTATGGTTTAGGGGACAGTGGTGGAAAATTCTTTTACAGCGGTACGAATATCCGCTCCCTGACTGATTTTTTGCAGCATTTTCCACCAGGCAGTACGGGCTTCAGCCCAATAAGGAGTGTTCTGATAGTAGTCTGTCATGTAGGGAATAAAAATACTGTACTCGCTCATCAGTTTATCATTGTCGTAAATATCCTGCATTTCCCGTACGGGCCAGAAGTTGGAAGTCAATACGCATTTGGTATATTGTTCATTATTTTCAGTCATAAACCGGATGAAGGTTTTGGCTGCTTCGATTTTTGCTTCGTCTTTATTGTCAAAAATACCGAGTCCCCAGATTCCGCCGGACAGTTTGGGTTGCCCTGAATCAGTGGGGAAAGCCATAGGGAAAATATCAAAATTCAGGTAGGGGTTCTGGATAGTTTGCGCAACCTCCAAAGTCCCATTCCAGCAAAATGCCATAGCCAATTCCCCTCGGCAAAACAAATCGACTTCATCACTTCCGACGAGAGAGGGATCGAATGAAATGCCTTCCAGGTTGGATAAAAGTTCCAGCGCGCGGATATTTTCCTCACTGTCCACAGTGTAATGGGTATGGGTATTATCGGTAAAGGAGCCGCCATAGAGATTGTTCACCAGTGCGCGGGTTCCCTGGTCGCCGCCTTGCCCCCCGCAATAGACAGTTCCTACCCGCTCCTGGCCGAAAGCGTGGAGGGTTTCCACGGCATGAATAAAATTTTCCGTGCTCCAGGTGCGGCTGTCTTCATCAATATACCGAAGGGCGTCGGCTTCTTGGAATAAGTCATAATTAATAGCCATACAGTGGGCGCTCATACAAATCGGAAGGATATAGTAGCTTCCGTCATTGTGCTGACAGGCGGAACGGACAAAAGGGTAAACCTGTTCGGTATACTTGCTTTCCCAAAGATCAGATAAATCAACCATCAGCCCTTTTTCCCCCCAGGCAGCAACTAAACGCTCGGAACTTTCGAATACCAGGTCAGGTGCGGTACCGTTTTTCAGGGCCTCATAAATTTTGTCGTCTCCAGTGGTGTAATCCAGGCATTTTACAGAGATATGAATTTGAGGGTAAGCTTTACGGAACTCGGTAAGCAAGCTGGATAGTGCGGTGGGATTCCCCCAATTTCCTACAGGATAAGTCCATAAAGAAAGAGTGATATCTTCATTGAAGAGAGTGTCGCTGACGGTTTCAGGCGAAGGTGCAGGTACAGGTTCTTCCTGACTGCAGGCAGGCAGAGAAACAGCCGCCAGCAAAGCCACAGCTAAAGAATAATATCTTTTCATATTATAGCTCTCCGTTTTGATGTTTTAGTTAGTGATGTTCGCGATGACGGATAAATTGGTCTAACAGGCGGGCCACTTCCTTTACGTCAATCGGTTTTGGCGTATGGGCATTCATCCCGCAGCTTAGACAGCGCTGAATATCATCATAAAATGCGTCGGCACTTATGGCAATGATGGGAATATCGGCGGCGTCGCTCCGATCCAGTTTTCGGATCATCTGAGTAGCTTCATAACCCGTTACCAGGGGCATTCGCAGATCCATCAGGATAGCATCGTACCAGTAAATGGGGGACTGCTGGAATTTATCCACACATATTTGTCCATTTTCGGCCCAGTCCATTTCAAGTCCCAAATCAGATAGAAGTTCATCGGCAATGACCCAGTTGAGTTCGTTATCCTCGGCCATCAACACGCGCCGGCCGGAGAAATCAATCAGCTCTTCTTTTTTGGCTTCTGTCGGCTGAGGAGGGACGGTTTCTGCGTATTTCCGCAGGCTATAATAGAGGCTGGAGCGGAACAGCGGTTTGGTGATGCAGCCGACAATGCCCGCAGCCCGGGCCTCCGTCTCTACTTCACCCCAGTCTCCGTCAAAAAGGAGAAGAAGGGGGATTTCACTGTTTAGCTGATGAATTTCATTGGCTAATGTTATGCAGCTATTTTGGGAAAGCGCCCAATCCAAAAGAATAATATGGTAAGGGTCATTGTGGTTATTCTGCTTTTTGATTAGCATTGAAGCTTGTGAAGTGCTGGAAGCAAAGTGGGCATTGAGGCCAATCGCTGTCAATATTTCTGCCGCTATATCCTTGAACCTTTGATCATCCGTCACCAGCAGTATGTTTCGGGATGGAAGGATTAGATCGGGTTCATTGACATAAGTTTTTTCCAAATCAAGAATAACATGGAAAACAGTACCCTGCCCTAAAGTGCTTTCTACTTCTATGGCGCCTTGCATGGCATCGATGACGTGTTTGGTAATCGTAAGCCCCAGACCGGCGCCGACATTTTTTTGTACTCTGGCGGCATCTTCCCGGACAAAGGCATCAAAGATTTTTTGTTGGAATTTCGTATCTATCCCTATGCCGTCATCTTCGACATACAGGTGAGTGCGGACATAATTCTCTCCCTTTGGAGAAGGTTCCTGCCGGAGGAGAATCTGAATATTTCCCTGTTCGGAAGTGAATTTGACGGCATTTCCCAATAGATTAAGCAAAATCTGGGCAAGACGTACATTGTCGCTTAATACGTTCTCACAAAGAATACTTTCTGTATAAATATTTAAACGCTGACTTTTTTCTTGTATCTGTGGGTGAATAATGGTTATCACATTATGAATGACTTCCCGCAGGGAAACGGGTTCCGCATTGAGGGAAAGCTGCCCGCTTTCGATTTTTGACATGTCCAGCATGTCATTAATCAAGCCAAGAAGGTGTTGACTGGATATGTTAATTTTTTTCAGGCAGGAAAGCACATGGGGAGTATTGTCCAAGTGGGCGATAGCGACACTGGTCATGCCCATAATGCCATTCATCGGGGTACGGATGTCATGGCTCATGTTGGAAAGAAATTCGCTTTTGACCTGGCTGGCTCGCTCTGCCGTGCGTCTTGCCTTGTCCGCTGTGCGTCTTGCCTCATCCAAATCGGAAATCTGCTGTCTGGTCAGGCGGAAATAGCCGACAAAGATTAAAAGCAAAAGCCCCAAAATCAGGCAGCAGCCACCGAGGGAAACCATGCTCCATTTTTTGTTCATGCTGGCAATAGTCTCATCCAGGATACCATAAGACATATATAAAAGCAGATACCATTCCGAATCGGGCAGACATGTACAGTACAGATTCTGTCGTACGCCGTTTACCAGAATTTCGCTGGTGTAGTCCCTGCCGCTGTCCATAGCGGAAGTTAGTTCAGAGATATATTGTTCAAGTGTTTTGTTTTCGGTGCTTTCATACGTAGATTCTGCCAGATCAAAATAGTTGTCGTAATGTTCGGAGTTTTCGCTTTGCAGGATAATGCTTCCGTTTCGGCGGATAATGGAATAGTCAACCATGGAACTGTCCACATTAAGAGACAAAGTATCGCTGAGATAACTGGTCGGAAGCCCTGCTATCAGGGCGACGCTGGTTTCCCCATTGGACAGAGGATAGGCTACCGGAACTCCCATCATAACTACCGGCGTTCCGTAGGCATCCCAGCCAGCGCTGACTTTCTCCTCGCCGTTGATTAAAGACTGAAAGAACATTTTGGGCATCCCGGATTCGATGCGGGGGCCGTAAATCATATCAAATTCACCGTCGGCAGTATAAAAGGCCAGATATTCGAATCCTCTGGACCGGGCGCTGTAGGTCAGGGCAACCCGGGCGGTTGATTCGTCATTATTGCGCTTCGGGGGCACAGAGTCGACCAATGCTTCCACCTGGCTCAGGCGCAGTTCAATGGTAGTGCCAAAATGAGTGGCTACCTGTTCACTCATGCCGGACATATAAATAACGCCAATATCAGTAATGGCTTTGGCTCCCATGGCATTACTCCAAATGGTTTGAATGCTGAAAATAAAGACACAGAAGGCAGAGACTAAAGTAAGACTGATCATCAAAAACCGCGTAGTCCTGTTCTTCATGGCGAAATCCCCCTCTGGAAAATTTAAACAGATCAAATCAGTCAAATACCCATTGCATTATAGCATACGATAAGGTGATTTTCAAGGGTTGGCATTTGGGGGAACAGGGTTCTTTTTTGCGGAAAAGACTTGGAAATTTATCGGAATAAGGTTATAATTATTAAAGCAGACAGATTCTCGAAAGGAGAGGCAAGAATGACAGGGGAAGAAAGGCTACGGGTTTTTACGGAGAAGAATTATCAAAAAACCGTGACAAAGGTTAATGACCATATTTATCATTTTTTGGGTTATGGCCACAGCAATGCAGCGGCAGTTATCGGAAAATCATCCGTGATTCTTATCGATGCGCTTGACTGTACGGGTTATGCCAAAGATTTGAAAGCAGAGTTAAAAAAACTTACGGATAAACCTGTGAGGACGATTATTTATACCCATGGGCATCCGGACCATCGGGGAGGCGCCGGGGTGTTTCGGGATACGGTAAGAGAAGTCATTGCTTTCGCTCCTGCAAAACCGGTTCTTAAATATTTTGATCGCCTGAAAGATGTGCTGAATCAGCGGGGGAGTTATCAATTTGGATATGAACTGACGGATGAGGAAACGATCAGCCAGGGCATCGGTATCCGCGAGGGACGAGCCGTAGGAAAAGGAGAACCTGATTTTCTGAAACCCACTACCCTTTACCGGGTGAAAGAGGTGGAGCGGGTAATCGACGGAATAAAGCTGAAGATGGTCAGTGCGCCCGGTGAGACGGATGACCAGATTTTTGTTTGGCTGGAAGATGATCAGGTAATCTGTTCGGGAGACAATTATTATGGCTGTTGGCCTAATTTATATGCTATCCGGGGTACTCAGTACAGGGATGTTTCCGCATGGGTAGACGCATTGGATGTTATTCTTTCTTACGAAGCAAAAGCATTGCTGCCGGGCCATACAAAGCCGTTAATTGGCAAAGAACTGATTAAGGAGCAGGTGGGCGTTTTTAAGGATGCTATAGAATATGTGCTTTTGGAAACGTTGGATTGCATGAATAAAGGTATGAGTGTCAGCGAGACGGTTCAGCAGGTAAAGCTTCCGGAAAAATATCAGGAGAAAGATTTTTTAGGTGAATTTTATGGAACCGTGGAATGGTCAGTGAAAAGTATATATTATGGATATGTGGGATGGTTTGACGGTAATGCGGCGAACCTTCTCCCTGTCAGCGATCAGGAATATAATCAGGTATTGTTTGATTTAATTGGCCAGGAGAAATTGACGGAGAAGATAGAGGCATGTATAGAAAAAGAGCAGTATCAGATGGCTTTGCAGCTTTTGGGACTGCTCGACGGCAAAGGCTTGGCTGATTCTGATGGTTGGAAAAAGCAGGCTTTGCTGGGAAGAGCGGCGCAGACGCCTTCCGCCAATGCAAGACATTATCTGATTGCCAGCGCCAAGGCTCTTGGATAATAAAGAGTAGGAAGTAAAAGGAGTAGCAGATTTATGGCAAATATCAGGGAAGTGGCGAAACATGCAGGAGTTGGAGTGGGGACGGTTTCCCGGGCGATAAACGGTAGCGGTTATGTGGCGGAAGAGACGAAAAAACGGATATTGGCCATTGCCGACGAGTTGGGGTATAACCCTAATGAATTGGTGCGGAGCTTGATTCATAACCGGACGGGAATTGTAGGGATTGTTGTCCCTGATATGGAGAACCCGTTTTTCAGCAAACTGTTAAAATACATAGAAATCGAGCTTTATAAGAATGATTACAAAACCCTGATTTGCAACACCATTGGGATTAGTAACAGGGAACAGGATTTTATTGATATGCTGAAGCAGAATGTGGTGGATGGCATTATTACCAGTGCGCATTCCCTGGAAAATGAGGCTTATCATGGATTAAACAAGCCGGTAGTTGCGCTGGAGCGAAATCTGGGACCTCATATTCCCAGGATACACTCCGATCACAAAAAGGGTGGACGGCTGGCCGCCAAACTCCTTTTGGAGGCCGGCTGCCGCAACGTGCTGCAGTTTGGCTGCTCATTTCGGACAGACACCCCGGACAATGACCGTCATACGGAATTCCGGCGCGTGATGGAGGAACATGGAATTTCGGTAAAAACAGTCGAGAAAAGCTGGAGCATGGCAGAATATGATTATTATCGGAAAGTTATGGCACAATACATAGATATTTATCGGGAAGTAGACGGTGTTTTCAGTACGGATATCGGGGGGTTATATTGCTTGGATATGGCTGCTCACCGGGGGATACAGGTGCCTGGGCAGTTGAAAATCGTCGGCTATGATGCGATTGATGTGACCAGGCTTTTCACCCCTGAGCTGACCAGTATTGCCCAGGATATCCGGGGATTAGCCAGAGCCTGTGTGGATACGATGATGAACCTGCTGGCCGGAAAGGCGGTGAAGATGGAGCAGGTTTTGGACGTTTCCGTACAGAGAGGCGAAACCGTATGATTCATATATAGGTGGCTACAGTGAAAACATTCCCTGACAAGGAAAATTTTGTCAGGGGATGTTTTTTGTTTCATAGGAAATTGCGATTTTTGAGGAGAGAAAAAAGAACAAGAGTTCATTGAACCTATGTTAGATAAAGCATTGTCCAGGAATGATGGCAAGACGACACGGTTTTGAAGATATAAAAACCTTCCGCTCCAGCGTCGTTATCAAATAAGTCGTCTTCATTTAAGAAATAATCCATGTCAAGAAGGGCATCCTTGCTCATGCGGCGAATGTCCCCGGATGTCATGCCTTCTGGTGGGTTTCCATATATTGAAAAACACATTTCATTGACAAGTGGCAGAAAGGAGAAACAAAACCAATGGCAAGAGTAAAAGGAATGAAAGTATTGTCAGCTTCCAATTATCTTTCTTTATGAGATAATGCTTCCATTATTCAGGACTGCCGATCCAGCGGCTTGAAAGTTGATGACTACTGCGAACAGCATAGTCTTTCGCGTAATGCTTATTATTACTGGCAGCGTAAAGTCAAAGAAGCCGCCCTCAGCCATGACGGCTTTGTGGAGATACAGGGAGATACCTTAAAAGCAGAGACCGGCCTTGCGGACAGCCCGCCAGGTAGTCCTTTTTCCCCCCAGATAGTCCTGTCTGTGAACAAAACCTGATAAGCGATATTGGCATCCAAAGAAAGATGTCAGCTAAAGCTGACGGGCGCCCGGCGCGGTGAATAGGGGAAGCTGAAGCGACCCACCATAGGCGGAGGCTGTAACAGTTCACAAATTTTTCACAAATGGCGTCTTGACCTGAAGTACACTCTATTTGTTAGAATAAATAATATATCTTATCAGAATTTGCAAAGCAAATTATGATAAAAGGCACAGTTTTTCGTGCCGTAAATCCGATTACAGGGTTCGCGGAGCGGTTCCTGTAATATAACCAGGCTGTAATTAAGAAATGGAGGAAGCAGAATGAGAACAAGAATGTTTTTTGGGCTTTCTGTGATGATGGCGGCGGCTGTGCTGGGAGGCTGTTCGGCGGCAAGCAGCCGGGCAGAGACCGTGGAGCATGGCAGCTCGCCTGTGATCCAGGCAGGACAGGCGGACCAGGAGAATACGGGCGGCGGGCCAGATGCAAGACAGGACGCTTCGGCAGGAGAAACCGAAGCGGAGAGGGAGACAGACGCACAGGCCAGCGCTGGGGCGCTCGCTTCCGAAACGCCTGCTTCGCCGGCGCCTGCAGTTTATATGACTACGGATATCAGCCCGGCCGGGCTTAAAAAGGTTTACGAAGCATTGGGAAGGACGCCCCAGGGACGCGTCGCTGTCAAATTGAGCACGGGTGAGGCAGGGAATAACCATTATCTCTCACCGGATTTAATTAAAGAACTGGTTCAGTCTATGGACGGGACTATTGTGGAATGCAATACTGCTTATGGCGGTTCCCGTGCCAGTACTGCCATGCACAGGCAGGTGGCGGAGGATCATGGGTTTACGGCTATCGCACAGGTGGATATCATGGATGAAAATGGTTCATTGAGCATTCCTGTCACGAAGGGCCGCAACCTGAATGAAAATTTTGTGGGGGCTAATCTGCAGAATTATGATTCTATTCTGGTATTGTCCCATTTTAAAGGGCATGCCATGGGAGGTTTCGGCGGGGCAATAAAAAATATCTCTATCGGTATAGGCTCCTCTGAAGGAAAAAACTGGATTCATACTGCCGGTGCCAGCAAGACCAGCTTTATGGGCGGCGATCAGGACAGATTTTTAGAATCTATGGCGGAAGCAGCCGGAGCAGTAATCGATTATATGGGAGAGGAAAATATGGTTTATGTCAGCGTGATGAACCATCTTTCTGTTGATTGCGACTGCGATGGGAATCCGGCAGCTCCTGATATGCACGATATTGGCATTTTGGCCTCTTTGGATCCGGTAGCTTTGGACCAGGCTTGTGTGGATCTGGTATATGCCGCTCCCGACGGGGCTTCCCTGATTCAGCGGATAGAGTCAAGAAACGGTATCCATACTCTGGATTATGCTGCAGAGATCGGTATTGGCAGCCAGTCTTATCATCTGGTGTCCGTAGATAATTAATATGTTACTGTTCGGGTTGGTCTGTGTACTTCGCGCAAAGGAAGATGGTTGCTGTCGCAACTGCGCTCCTGCGCGAGTGTGTGTCAAGACGCACATTTTTTATGCACAGACCCGCATAGAGGAATATGCCGTTAAAGCGGCGAGCGGGCCGCGCGGCGGGTAGGGGAAAAAGAGGAACTTATCGCTTTTCCGCATAAATAGCCGTGCGAGTCGCGTGGCGGGGAAGGGAAAAGCTTTTCCTACCCGATTACATAAAGGAGAATAAGATGACAATTTCGGAGGTTAGCAAACAATATGGGTTGTCCGCAGATACTCTTCGCTATTATGAGAAAATTGGCCTGCTGCCCCGGATAGGCAGAAAAGAAAACGGTATCAGGGATTACCAGGTAGCGGACTGCCGGATGATCGAGTTTGTTAAATATATGCGCAGCGCCGGGATGCCGGTGGAATTGCTGGTGGAATATTTTGCATTGGTAAAACAGGGGGAGTCGACCAACCGAAAACGGCGGCAGATGCTGCTGAACCAGCGGGAAGTACTGCTGAAAAAGCGGCAGGATTTGGATGAGACGCTAAAGCGGATGGAGGAAAAAATTGCCATTTATGATCATGAAATTCAAAAACAGGAGAAAAACGGAAAGGAAGGAGCAGACAGATGACAGGCGTAATCCGCAGGGAGTTGATTTATCTGTGGTATTATTTTGACATACAGTTCCGCCAGATTGCCCATTATTGGATATTTGGCATGGTGCTTGGCTCTGCGGTTTCTGTGTTTGCTAAAGATGCGATTCATGGAATGTTCGGAAATCTTAAAAACAAACGTCTGGGGCTGGCAGGGATTATTCCTGCCAGCCTTTTAGGGATAGCCTCCCCTTTGTGCATGTATGGGACGATTCCCCTGGCGGCTTCATTTTTCCGGCATGGGATGAGGGATGATTGGCTGGCGGCCTTTATGATGTGTTCCATCCTTTTGAATCCGCAGCTTATTTTTTACAGTACGGCTTTGGGGACGACGGCGCTTTTGATTAGGGTTATTTCCTGCTTTGTATGCGGAGTTTTGGCGGGGCTTATCGTGCATATGAGATATTCCGTCGAGCCCTTTTTTAATTTTAAGGGCTTTGGCGAGCCGTACGGCAGGGATGCGGATCCCCGGATCGCCGTGCGCTTTATTAAAAACCTGGGACGGAATATCCGGGCTACAGGGGGGTATTTTCTGATGGGCATATTGCTTTCTGTATTATTCCAGAGATATGTCCCTGGCAGTGTGGTAGCAGGGCTTTTTGGCAAAAATGAAGGATTTGGCGTGCTGATGGCGGCAACTGTCGGCGTCCCGGTATATGTCTGCGGCGGGGGGACTATCCCACTGCTGATCCAGTGGCTGGCAAGCGGCATGAGTATGGGTTCTGCCGCAGCGTTTATGATAACCGGCCCGGCAACAAAAATTACTAATCTGGGCGCTTTGAAAATTGTGTTGGGGATAAAGCATTTTGTCTTTTATCTGGTCTATGTAATGGCATTTTCGATGATAACCGGGTGGATAACGGACTGGCTGGTTTAAATATGGTAAGTTATGTTTTTTCGGCTTTTTGTGGCTGCTGGCATGAAAGCGCGGAATTTTTGTTCCATTTAGGCGGCTATCGTGCTATAATAAGACAAGCATGAATGGAAATCATGGAAACAGCAGAAACCATAGAAACAGCAGAAACCATAGAAACAGCAGAAACCATAGAAACAGCAGAAACCACAAGGAGACAACTATGGAGGGAAAACCGATAAAGATAGCGACTATTGGCGGAGGAAGCAGTTATACGCCGGAATTAATGGAAGGCCTGATAAAACGGGGGCTTCCGATAAAGGAAATTTGGCTGGTAGATATTGAGGAAGGGAAAGAAAAACAGGAGATTGTGGGGAGGCTCGCGCAGCGTATGTGGGATGCTTCTCCTTATCAAGTGGATGTGCATTTGACTTTGGACCGGCGGGAGGCGTTGGCCGGCGCTGATTTTGTCACTACCCAGTTCCGCGTGGGCCTCTTAGACGCCAGGGTCAAAGATGAGCGGATTCCCTTATCTTATGGTATGGTAGGCCAGGAGACTAATGGGGCAGGCGGTATTTTCAAGGCTTTTCGGACGATTCCCGTTATTCTTGACATCGTAAAAGATATGAAGGAACTATGTCCTGACGCATGGTTAATCAATTTTACCAATCCCAGTGGTATGCTTACGGAGTCGGTGCTTCGCTACGGAGAATGGGAGAAGATTATTGGATTATGTAATCTCTCCGTAGGAGTTATGATTAATGAACCGAAGCTGGTCGGAAAAAGCATGGAAGAACTGAATTTTCGGTTTGCCGGGCTGAATCATTTTCAATGGCATAAAATATACGATAAGAAAGGTACGGACGTGACCCGTCAGATAGCAGAGCGGTTGTATGACGGAAAAGATACGGGAACGCCGGCAAATATTTTTGATGTGGAGTTTTTTCGGGAGCAGATTGCTCAAATGGGGATGATTCCCTGCGGATATCATCGCTATTATTACCGTCAGGATGAAATGCTGGCTCATATGCTGGAGGAATATCGTGACCCGAAGACAGGTACCCGTGCCCAGCAGGTGAAAAAGACGGAGGAAGAATTGTTTGCCCTCTATCAAGACCCTATGCTTCACGAAAAGCCGGAACAGTTGTCAAGAAGAGGAGGAGCGAATTATTCTGATGTGGCTTGTGAAACGATAGCATCCATCTATGAAGACAGGAATAGCCCGATTGTGGTATCTACAAGGAATAACGGGGCGCTGCCCGACCTTCCGCCCGATTGTGTGGTGGAGGTTTCCGCCCTGGTTGGCGCAGCCGGTGCAGTTCCGTTTGCTTTCGGACCACTCCCGCCGGCAGAAAGAGGCTGGCTGCAATTGATGAAAAATATGGAATTGTGTGTGTGCGAGGCGGCCGTGACCGGCGATTACGGGCTGGCCCTGCAGGCGTTTTTGATGAATCCCCTGATTCCGTCAGGAGACAGAGCAAAGAGGGTATTGGATGAGCTTTTAATCGCTCATAAAAAGCATCTCCCTCAGTTTGCTGAAAAGATTGCCCTATTGGAAAAAGAAGGAATTGAGATTAAGGATGATCTGGTAAGAAATATGACCAGACAAGGGCTGTAAAAGGGCATATTCAGGAATGTACTTCCGGAATCCTTGCACCTGCTTTTGTGGCTGATTTTTTGTCATATACGCATCTGACAAAAATCATTTCCGCAATGCAGTACCGGTGTGCTGACACAACGAGACTCCGGGAGTATATAGGGAAAACAGGGAGGGGACAGGAAAAATGGAGAGCATGGCTGCGGGCGCGATTTTGCCGGATGAGAGTATACTCAATAATAAATATGTGGTGAAAAAGCTTATTGGCGCGGGAGGATTTGGCCGGACTTATCTGATGATGGATAAGCTGCTGAATATCCCAGTGGCAGTAAAGGAATTGACTAATCCCGTGGAGAAGGACAAGGCCCAATTTTTAAAAGAGGCACAGATGATGGCCCGTTTTTCCCAGGATCAGGGAATTGTGAATGTGCGGGACTTTTTTGAGTCTAATGGGACGGCCTACATTGTTATGGAATATTTGGAGGGGATGGACTTACAGGAATATGTAAAAGCCCGTGGTAGGATGCCTGTCGGCGAAACGCTGGAAAAACTGCGCCCGGTGATGGAATCCCTGGCTGTGATTCATCGGGAAGGATTTATTCATCGGGATGTAAGTCCGGATAATATCCGCATGGCTGCGGACGGACGGCTGAAGCTTCTGGATTTTGGCGCTGCCCGGGATATCAACGAGGAGGGGCAGACCATGACGGTTCTGCTAAAAAAAGGCTACACGCCGGCAGAACAGTATCGGGGAAAGGCATATCAGGGGCCATGGACAGATGTCTATGCCCTTTCCGGCGTGATTTACTATTGCCTTACAGGGAAAACCCCTCAGGACAGCATTCAGCGCTTGTTTCATGATGAGTTAGGAAGGCCCTCCGCCCTGGGGGCAAGGATCGAACCCAGGCAGGAGGAGGCTCTGCTTAAAGGACTGGCAATTCAGCCAGAGGACAGATATGCTTCCATGGAAGAATTGGAGGAGGCGTTTTTTCCGGGAGAACAAAAACGCAATTCCATTTTGGAAGATGACAGGCTGGGAGATGGTGGCCTGGGACATGGCGGGCCAAAGAAGGCCGGTTTGACCAGAGAGGAAGGCGATCCGGCTAAGGGCGAAGCTGAACCGGAGAAAGCAAAGATAGCTGAACAAGAGACAAAAAAACATCCGGGCGAGGATATTTGGAATCAGATTGAACAGCAAAAGATAAAGGAGCAGAAAGAAGGCCGTGGGCAGCCAGAGGAAAAACGGCTGGATTCCGGGTTGGCGGGCCGGGAATCGGAAGGACACGGAGGGGAACAAAAACAGCCGGAGCATAAACCGGAAAGCAGCAATTCGGAAAGCGGCAAACCGGGAAGCAGTAATTTGCAAAGCAGCAATTCGAAAAGCAGTAAACCGGAAAGCAGCAATTCGGAAAGCAGCAATTCGGAAAGCAACCATCCGGAAAAGGAAAGGAAAAGGACGGCGGCGCCGGGAAAGAACGAATACCAGGAAGAAGCCAAAAGGCAGGCGCAAAAGGCGAAAAAGAAAAAAAAGAGGATTTTGATGATCCTTTTGCCTGTGGGGGCAGCGTCCCTTATAGCTTGTTTCGGTTTGTTTCTGATTTTGGCGGTAATGTTCAATCCTTTTCGGGAGAGAAGCCTTGTTTCGCTTTCTACGATTGAAGACCGGGTTTTGGGCAGCAAGGAAATTAAACAGATACAGAGAGATAAAAAATGCACGGATTTGAATTTGTGGAATTGTGAAATCAGTGACGAGGTGTTAAGCCAGATGACAGCTCTGGACAGGCTGGAGGCAATTGACTTTAACCAATGCTACGGATTTACCTCATTAGACCCCCTGGCGCAAATGGCCGGCCTGGAACGCCTGACAATTAATGGAGACGGTATACAGGATTTTATACAGGACAAGTGTTTTGACGGGGACGATTGGTTTTCTGTGGATTTCCCCAATGTCAAGCAGCTCCACATCTATGGGTTCAATCGAATGGAAAATACGGAATTTCTTAAGCATTTTCCTTCGCTGGAATATATGTTTCTGTCAATGGAGGGGTTTGACAGCTTGGATTTTTTGAATTGTATGGATAACTTAAAACAGATAGAGATCCATGACGATTTGTCCGGAGTCGATGTAAGCCCCATAGGGAATTGCCAGAATCTGCAGGATTTGTATCTGTCGGATACGGGAATCTGCGATTTATCCATGCTTCGCGGAATGCAGAAATTGACCAATATTGAAGCGATGAATTGCCAGATATCCGATATCAGTGCGTTGGAAGATTGCCCGAATTTATATACGCTGGTTCTGGACGGAAACCAGATTTCCGATCTGTCCGCGCTGGAGGGGAAAGAGGGATTGAGGACGTTGTGCCTTAACCAAAACCAGGTGACGGATTTGTCTCCCCTTGAGGGCAGCGGCCTTTTCCGTCTGGAGCTGGCGGGCAACCAGATTGAAGATATTTCCTTCCTGGGTAACTGCAAAGAGTTGAACCAGCTTTATCTCCAAGATAACCAGATTTCCAGCCTGGAGCCGATCGCAGGCTGCCAGAAGCTTATTTCCCTGAACGTTTCTGGCAACCGGCTGGTTGATCTGAAAGGGTGTGAGGGGTTGATTGCCCTGACCGGATTTTATGCAGGCAATAACCAATTGACGGATATCAGCGGGATTGCCAACAGCACGTCAATCAAACACATGGATGTAAGCGGCAACCGGCTGACGGATATTAGGGCGCTGGATACGGGCTTTGCTGCGCTGCGAGGGCTGAATATCAGTGATAATCAGGTGGAAGATATCGGGCCGTTGGCAAAATCATCGGAACTGCGCTATCTGATTGCCAATCACAACCGGCTTTCCAGCCTGGCCCCGTTAAAGGGGATTTCCCAGTTGAATGCTGTCTTTGTCGACGGCAACCGGCTTACCGGCCTGGAAGGCTTGGAAAACAAAGAAAACCTTTTTGCCCTTACGGCTTATGAAAACCAGATCGAAAATATCCAGCCGATTGCCGGTTCGGCAAACCTGCTTTACCTTGATTTGGGGAGGAATCAGATAAAGGATATTGCCCCTTTGAAGAATTTGTCCTTTGCCTACAAGGGGATGGTTCTTTTGGAGCATAATCAGATTCGGGATATTTCCCCGCTCCCGGTTGCTTCCGGCTATTATTTATTGTCTCTGTATGATAATCCGATAGGAGATTTGTCTGTCCTTAATGGGATGACGGAGTACAATTTTCAGAGTGATAAAATGTACCTTCCCTATGTGGCAGGAACGGATCACCAGGCGATGAGCGAGCTGCGGCATGGAGATACGTTATGTATGGTGGATGTGCCTTTGGATAAACAGGCAGAAATCCTGAAGCAGGCGAGCGAGCTGGTTATTAACCGTTCCTGGGGTTCAATCCGTTTTGCTGACGGCGGAAAAGCCGATGAAGAAATGGAAGAACATCGAACTACATTAAACGAGAAGAGCAGCGAGGAAATTCAGAGACTGGAAGGAGACGCGGCTATTGCCGGTTTGTTTGAATAGTTGCAGGATACCGGAAGCAAAGCAGCGAGCTTGTTTGCGCCTGGAAAAAGCTGAACAGTCACTGCTGTCGCCGCCAGGGAGACCAGGAGGAGAGGATAAAATGGCAGAAACGATATATTGGAAACCACCGGCGTTTGAAGTCCCCAGGGCGGTAGTTTTTGGAAGGCAGGGATATGAAGGGGAGTATGAGCTTTGCGGGCGCAAAAAATTGGGGAGATTTGTTCCTGGGAACACACCGGATATTGTGCTGTTTTCCTCAATTGTCTCCCGAAAACAGGGGGAGTTTGGGATAGTGGAAAGCCGCTGTTTTTATCGGGATTTGGGCAGCAAGAATGGTACATGGATTGGAGATGTGCATTATAGAGGAGAAAATAGCACATGCGAACTTTTTGATGGCGACGTACTGTCCTTTTGCCCTGGCGGCGGCAGGGACAATCCACAGGAAATCATACTTTTGCTTACCGGGGACGCAAAACGGAGGGAGTGGAAATCCATCCCTTTTTCCGACAAAATTGCCGGGATTACCATAGGCCGCGGCTTGGGGGATTTGTCCCTTGAGGAGGAGACGGTTTCAGAAAAGCATGCCGTTTTTTTTCACGCCCGGCAGGGATGGGCGATTATGGATTGCGGAAGCAAAAACGGCGTTTTTTGTAATGGCCGGAAGGTAGAGGGCAATGCCTGCTTAAATCCTCTGGATGTCCTCCGTATAGGAGATGTGTGGTTTGTTTATACCGAGGAGGGATTGTGGATGGGGCGGAAGATGCCGGCAGCGGACCGGCAGGAGGCAGCAGAAAAACCTTCTTTTTCGGTATCCTCATCCAGCATAGAGGAGGGGAATTATCTGTCCATATCGATTGAGGAACGGAATGTATGGCAAAGGTTTAAGAAAAAAACGTTGCTGAAAGATATCCATTTAACCATAGCCGACGGGGAGATGGTGCTGGTTTTGGGCGGTTCCGGTGCGGGCAAAACGACATTTATGAATGCGGTTATGGGCTATGAGAAGGCGGACGGGGCCATGGTTTACGGTGATCGGAATATTTATGAAGAATATCAGCAGATGAAGTATGAGATTGGCTTTGTTCCTCAGCAGGATCTGCTCCGGGAAACGGACAGTGTTTATGAAACGCTGAAAAATGCCGCTATGCTCCGGCTCCCCGTTTCTTTTCCAGAAACGAAACGTTTGGAACGGGTAGAAGAGGTTTTAGCCATTATGGGGCTGAAGCCGGAGCAGGATTCCCTGGTATCCAAACTGTCCGGAGGCCAGCGCAAGCGGTTGAGCATTGCCGTGGAATTTATCAGTGATCCAAAGCTGTTTTTTTTGGATGAGCCGGATTCCGGCCTTGACGGGATTATGTCCAGGAGCCTGATGGAGAATCTGCGTCAGATTGCCGATACGGGGAAAATCGTTATGGTAATTACGCATGCTCCGGATCGGGCGGCGGATTTGTTTCATAAGGTTGTGGTTTTGGCCAAAAGTACAAAAGACCAAAGCGGCCATCTGGCATTTTTCGGGACGGTAGAAGAGGCATATGCTTTTTTTGATACAGACAGTCTGGAGGGAGTAGTCCGGCGGATTAACCGCGCCGACGAAGGCGGGGACGGCCGGGCGGACGAGTATATCCGTAAGTTTGCGGCGGGGCGGTTTGGCTTTCACTGAATTCTGGGATTACATAAAAAGGATTGATTATGGAAAACAAGCATATTTCGAGAATAGGTCAGATAAGAGTTTATGTAGGGACGTTTTTTCGGCTTTTCTGTAATGAAAAGCGATGGAAGACATTTATCAGTGCGGTTTTAATTACCGTGATGATTTCCATGGTGACGGGAGAGGAGATGTTCCATGGATTTTCCGAAACCAAAAGCGGCGCTTTTGCTCTGGTCAGCGCCAGTATCTGGATAGGCATCTTTAACTCTCTCCGTTTGGTATGCCGGGAAAGGGCAATTTTAAAGAGGGAGCACCGTGTGGGGCTCCACATGTCTTCTTATATGACGGCGCAGATGATATACGGCGTGTTTATCTGCGGTGTGGAATCCCTGCTTATTACCGTTTTTGTGTGGATAGCCAATTTTCATTGGTTTCCTCTGTGGGGCGTGATCATGCCGGGGATAATGGAGTATTTTATATCGACGTTTTTGATTGTCTATGCGTCCCATAGTTTAGGACTGGCGATTTCGGCGGCGGTAAAGGATGAAAACACGGCGATGACGGTTATGCCTTTTGCCCTGATTTTGCAGTTGATCCTGGCTGGAGCCGTATTTGAGCTGGAAGGCATTGCCAAATGGTTTTCCGCATTGACGGTCAGCCGCTGGGGGCTGGCGGCTGTCTGTGCTACGGCTAATATTAATGACATGACTTTCTTTGCCGTGGATGATTATGCCTCCGAACCTCTTCATTTGTTGTTTTTGTGGTTCCTGTTGTCTGTTTTTGCTTTGGCTTACGGAATAATCGGGACGATTTTTCTGGAATTTATCGATCGGGACAAACGATAAGCGGATGGTTATTTTACATCCGCGAATTCCTGAATTCGCTGGTCTGTGTCCCTGCATAGCTTTTAAATACCCGGCTGAAATAAAATCCGTCTTTATAACCAACCAGTACTGCATTGCGGAAATAACAGTGAATACAGCGCTTGATATTTTCGTCATCTGTGCGTCTGCAAAGCGACGTTCTACACTCCGTTCCGGTCCTTGCTGAACAAGCGCCACTGGCGCTTAGCAACGTAGCGGTGCCTACGTCTAGCTTTGCAGGCGTGCAGAGGGCGGAAATAGCGAGTGCCGAATTCACTGAAATTTCCGCAAGGTAGTACTAGTTCCCCTATCATCTGGACTTTTATGTGCATTGCACAAACAATGTATTGACATACTTCCTTCTGGGCAATATTATGTTGTAAAGGAAGGAGTTGATGATATGGCAACGACTAATATAACAATGAGAATGGACGAGGATTTGAAGTTTCAGTTACAAGAACTTGTATCTAATTTTGGAATGGATATGACAACTTTTTTTACAGTAGCAGCAAAACAGGCCGTAAGAGAACAACGAATACCATTTGCAATTTCTATGGATGTACCTAACGTAGATACAAACAGAGCCATTGATGATGTAAGGCATGGAAGAAATTTGAGCCGTTCCTTTTCTTCTGTGGAAGAATTAATGGAGGATTTGAATGCTGAAGATTAGGTATCATACTTCTTTTAAGAAAGATTATAAAAAGATTATCAAGAGAGGATATGATACAAAACTGATAGAAGACATTATTCAAAAATTAGCAAGAGACGAACAATTGCCAGAGAAAAATAAAGATCATCCTCTTGGTGGAGACTATAGTGGATGTAGGGAGTGTCATATAATGCCAGATTGGTTGCTGATTTATGAAATTGACAATGGAGAATTGATATTATATCTGACAAGGACAGTAACGCACAGCGATTTGTTTTAAAATTGAATTAGAAAAGAAATAGAAAGCATTTGGAAATAAAAGGTTCTTTTTGATGTTTGGGTAAATCCGTTATTCTCGTTTTGCTAAACTAAGCCAATTTGGTGGCTTATAGCAAAACCAAAGGATACGTAGATACCCAAAGCACAGAAAGATCCTCAAAAAGAAAGGCAGATGCTAAGAGGGTGTAGAACATTGCCAATGATGCCAAGTGCAGTAAACAATGTTCTGGAAAATATTGTAAACAAGTACAATAAAACGGCAGGAAAGGAATTAGTTCTCCCACACATATCGGCTCACAACCTTAAACATACTGGTTGTACAAGAATGGCAGAAGCTGGAATTGATCCAAAGGTATTGCAGTATATTATAGGAAGCAAAATCAGCTTCCTATAATCGGATTTACGGCGCAAAAGATGCGCCTTTTATCAAAATTTGCTTTGCAAATTCTGATAAGTTATATTATGGGGCATAGCAAAGTTGTCATTACTATGGAAGTGTATAACCATACGTTATCGGAACGTAACTGGAAAGAGATGAGGAAAATGGAAAAAGTACGGCTGGTTGGGTGACTTACTACTTCATTTACTACTTCAAATTTTTGAAAAATATGAAGTAGTATGTAAAGGTTTGGATATATTCTCATTCTTCGCATTTGTCAAGAATGCTTTAAAATAAGGGTTTGTAAGGGTTTGTAAAAAAAATTTCAAAAATTTAGCACTCAACACTTGACAGTGCTAACAACTCGTGGTATAAATGGTATTGTAAATCAAAAAGGAACCTTATTATCAGGTTGCCATAAGAAAACTGCCATAATAACGATAAGAAAAAGAGAATGAAAAGAATTGATCAAGGAGGAATTATCCATGAAATTAGTGCCATTATTTGATCGGGTTGTATTAAAGCAGTTGGTAGCAGAGGAGACGACAAAGTCCGGTATTGTACTGCCAGGCCAGGCTAAAGAGAAACCTCAGCAGGCAGAGGTCATTGCCGTAGGCCCCGGCGGCGTTGTGGACGGCAAAGAGATTACCATGCAGGTAAAAGTAGGGGATAAGGTTATTTACTCTAAGTACTCAGGAACAGACGTAGAACTGGATGAAGAGAAGTTCGTGATCGTTAAGCAGAATGATATTTTAGCAGTTATTGATTAAGTGTAGTTGTTGGGCAGATAATTTATTTGAGAAAACGAAGAATATCGATTATTCAGGAGGGCTAAAGCAATGGCAAAGGAAATTAAATATGGTATTGATGCCAGAAAAGCATTGGAATCGGGAGTTAATCAGTTGGCGGATACGGTTCGTGTGACATTAGGGCCGAAGGGAAGAAATGTTGTATTGGATAAGTCTTTTGGTGCTCCGCTGATTACTAATGATGGCGTGACCATCGCAAAAGAGATTGAGCTGGAGGATGCGTTTGAGAATATGGGGGCGCAGCTTGTAAAGGAAGTTGCTACCAAGACCAATGATGTGGCTGGTGATGGTACAACCACAGCGACTGTCCTGGCTCAGGCTATGGTTAATGAAGGAATGAAAAATCTGGCGGCAGGAGCTAACCCGATCGTTTTAAGAAAGGGAATGAAAAAAGCCACCGAAGCAGCCATTGAGGCGATCAAGGGCATGAGTACCCCGGTTAAAGGCCAGGCGGATATCGCCAGGGTAGCGGCTATCTCGGCGGCTGATGATGAGGTTGGCCAGATGGTAGCAGATGCCATGGAGAAAGTTTCCAAAGATGGGGTAATTACCATTGAAGAGTCCAAGACGATGAAGACTGAGCTTGATCTGGTGGAAGGCATGCAGTTTGACCGGGGCTATATCTCCGCTTACATGGCTACGGATATGGAAAAGATGGAAGCAAACCTGGATGATCCTTATATTTTGATTACGGATAAAAAGATTGCCAATATTCAGGAAATTTTGCCTCTGTTAGAACAGGTGGTACAGTCTGGCGCTAAGCTTCTGATTATTGCGGAAGATATTGAAGGTGAGGCTCTTACCACCCTGATCGTGAATAAGCTGAGAGGCACCTTCAGCGTAGTAGGAGTGAAGGCACCTGGTTATGGCGACAGAAGAAAAGAGATGCTTAAGGATATCGCAGTTTTGACTGGCGGTTCGGTTATTTCGGAAGAGCTTGGCCTTGATTTGAAGGATGTAACCATGGATCAGCTTGGCCGTGCAAAATCCGTAAAGGTACAGAAGGAAAATACGATTATTGTTGACGGATGCGGCGACAAGAAAGAAATTTCCGATCGGATTGCTCAGATTAAGGCTCAGATTGAAGAAACCACTTCCGAGTTTGACAAAGAGAAGCTGCAGGAGAGACTGGCTAAATTGTCCGGTGGTGTGGCAGTAATCCGCGTGGGCGCCGCTACCGAGACGGAAATGAAAGAAGCCAAACTTCATATGGAGGATGCTCTGTCTGCTGCTAAGGCTGCTGTAGAAGAAGGAATTATTGCAGGAGGCGGCTCTGCTTATGTCCATGCGGCAGTTGAAGTTGAAAAGGTTGTAGAAGGTCTGGATGGGGATGAAAAGACAGGTGGCCGGATTATTCTGAAGGCTTTGGAAGCTCCGTTATACCACATCGTTGCCAATGCGGGCCTGGAAGGCGCCGTGATTATTAATAAGGTAAAGGAATCTGCTGTTGGAGTCGGTTTTGATGCCTATAAGGAAGAATATGTGGATATGGTGGAAGCCGGTATTCTTGACCCGGTAAAGGTGACCCGCAGCGCGCTGCAGAATGCTACCAGTGTTGCTTCCACACTGTTGACAACCGAGTCTGTTGTTGCTAATATTAAAGAAGAAACCCCTGCTATGCCAGCCGGCGGCGCAGGCATGGGAATGATGTAATTTACTATGAAAGAGTTGCCCGGCAGCCATGGTGAATGCAAGCTTGCTTGCAATGAGCCATGGATATCGGGCAACCAAGCTGATATGAGCAAGTAGGCCGATAGGCCGGATTGCGAATAGCAGCGGCGATTGAGGGAGCGCCAAGGGCGCGGAACAATCGGCTTTCATAGGGCGGCAGGTGCAACGTCAAAGGTCGCAAGGAAGTTTATGATGAAAGAGTTGCCCGGCAGCCATGGTGAATGCAAGCTTGCTTGCAATGAGCCATGGATATCGGAATTCCCCAAATACTCAATACGCAAAAGGAGCATACGCAGATGAATGAATCATACGCTGAATGTCTAGTAAGACGCCGAGTCCCCATATATTCATATGTAGTTAATATTTTAATGGGGGCAGTTACTGCATATTGTATCCTGCTTGCCTTTACGACTAATGTTATCGGAGTTATTTTGATGTTTTTGTCGGGATTTGGGGCTTATATTTTATATCGCAATTCAAGGGTGGAGTTTGAATATCTCTATGTTGACAAAACTTTGTGCATAGATAAGATTCTTGGCAAGGCAAAAAGAAAGAAAGCCTGGGAGGGGAAGATTGAAGATATTCAGATTATTGCGCCATCGGATTCCCATGTGCTTGGAGATTATCAATCTGCGGGGGCAAAGGTGATGGATTTTTCCTCTCAGCTTTCCGATGCAAAGACATATACGGTTATCGTTCAGGCTGGTTCGGAATCACTGAAAATTATTTTTGAGCCTAATGAAAAGATGCTTAACTGTATTGCGCAGACAGCCCCCAGAAAGGTTGTCAAATATAAAAAATGAGATAAACAGCCGAACTGCGATGCTTGCGGTGTGGCTGTTTTTTTGCTTCATAGGAAAGTGCGTCCTATAAAGCAAAAGCCCTCCGGGCAGGATCGCACTGCGGCGGAGAGGAATCATGTCGCTAAAGCGACCCGCCGCAGGCGGAGAATCCTGCGGAGCAGGATTCTTTGTTCTATCATAGGAAAGTGCGTCCTATAAAGCAAAAGCCCTCCGGGCAGGATCGCACTGCGGCGGAGAGGAATCATGTCGCTAAAGCGACCCGCCGCAGGCGGAGAATCCTGCGGAGCAGGATTCTTTGTTCTATCATAGGAAAGTGCGTCCTATGATAGAAAACGCTCCGCGTGGATGCGCACTTCGCGCAAAGGAAGATGGTTGCTGTCGCAACCGCGCTCCGGCGCAAGTGTGCGTCAAGACACACACTTTTTTATTCTAAAAATGTATTTGACAAGCGTACAGAAATTTGCTACACTAGGATACTAATAAGTGAGGAAAAAATGAAATTTTTATAAAAACCAAAGAAAGAGAGGAAGAAAGAATGGGAACAATTATTGGCGATGGCATTACCTTTGATGATGTGCTGCTTGTCCCGGCTTATTCTCAGGTCATCCCAAACCAGGTAGATCTTACTACTTATCTGACCGGGAATATCAAGTTGAACATTCCATTGATGAGTGCAGGCATGGATACGGTGACTGAACACCGGATGGCGATTGCTATGGCACGGCAGGGCGGTATCGGAATCATTCATAAAAACATGTCGATTGAGGCACAGGCAGAAGAAGTGGACATGGTAAAACGCTCGGAAAATGGCGTAATTACGGATCCATTCTTTCTTTCACCGGAACATACTCTTAAAGATGCGGATGATTTGATGGGGAAATTCAGGATTTCCGGCGTGCCGATTACCCAGGGACGCAAGCTGGTCGGGATTATTACTAACCGGGATTTGAAATTCGAAGAGGATTTTACGAAAAAGATTAAAGAATGTATGACTTCCGAGAATCTGGTTACAGCCAGGGAAGGAATTACGCTGATGGAAGCGAAGAAGATCCTGGCAAAAGCCAGGGTGGAAAAGCTGCCTATCGTCGATGAAGATTTTAACTTAAAAGGTTTGATTACCATCAAAGATATTGAAAAGCAGATTCGTTACCCGCTGTCCGCCAAGGACGCACAGGGAAGATTGCTTTGCGGAGCTGCCGTTGGCATTACAGCCAATATTTTAGAGAGAATTGATGCCCTGATCAAGGCTAAGGTAGATGTGGTAGTTTTGGATTCCGCTCACGGCCATTCGGAGAATGTGCTGCGTTGCGTGAGAATGATTAAAGAAGCATATCCCAAGCTCCAGGTTATTGCCGGCAATGTGGCCACCGGGGAGGCAACCAAAGCACTTATTGAGGCTGGCGTGGATGCGGTAAAAGTAGGGATTGGGCCTGGTTCGATCTGTACGACTCGTGTGGTGGCTGGCATAGGTGTTCCTCAGATTACAGCGATTATGAATAGTTATGAAGTGGCAAAGGAATATGGGATTCCTATTATTGCTGACGGCGGTATTAAGTATTCAGGCGATATTACTAAGTCAATTGCCGCCGGCGCCAGTGTCTGTATGATGGGCAGTATGTTTGCAGGATGTGATGAGAGCCCGGGAAGTTATGAGCTGTATCAGGGAAGAAAATATAAAGTATATCGGGGTATGGGTTCTATCGCCGCTATGGAAAACGGCAGCAAGGACAGGTATTTCCAGTCTGACGCGAAAAAACTGGTGCCTGAGGGCGTAGAAGGCAGGGTGGCTTATAAAGGTCTGGTGGAAGATACCGTATTCCAGATGTTAGGCGGTTTGCGATCCGGTATGGGCTATTGTGGAGCGGTAAATATCAAGGCATTGCAGGATACCGGGCGTTTTATCCGAATTTCTGCGGCGGCCTTAAAGGAAAGCCATCCTCATGATATCCATATCACGAAGGAAGCGCCGAATTATAGCGTGGATGAATAGACTAAATGCCTTGGATTGATAACTGTGCCGGCCCATGACTAATCAGCGGAGCGATTAGTCATAACATAAACAGTATTAAAGGATACTATGGAGTTGTTGCAAAAGTGAAATTTTATTTTGCAACAACTCCATTTTGTGATATAATTTCCATAGCGAAAGGAATACAGATGTTTCTGATAGAGTACGATGTCAAATTTTGACAGGATAAGACAGGATGAGCGATCGGCTTTTGGCTTCTGACCGTGCGAAAATGAGAGATGCGGATCGCTGGAAGATTGAGGAGGGAGCGGGAATGAATTACGGAATGAGGTGTCACGATATTTGCCCGAAAGGGAATGTGGATACCGTGCTGGATGCAGTAAAAGCGCTGGGGGTGGGGCAGATCCAACTGGCTCTTGGCAAATCGATTGCCGGATATGATTTTGGTCCGGGGCACTATTCTCCAGGGCTGGCTCATATGTTGGCAGATAAGCTCAGGGAAAGGCATATTCATGTAGCAGTACTGGGATGCTATATCAATCCGACCGACCCGGATGAAGAAAAAAGGCAGGCTTCCGTAGCGAAATTTATTGAACATTTGAAATATGCGAAAATAATGGGCGCCGACATGGTGGGGACAGAGACGGGGCGTTACAGTTCTTCTTTCGCGGTAGTGCCGGAAACCTATACGGAAGAATGCTATCGCTTGCTTTTGAAAAGTATGAGGGAAATTGTGGCGGCGGCTGAAAAAATAGGGGTGATTGTAGGTGTAGAAGCCGTCCATGACCATACCTTATACAGCCCGGAGATGATGAGGCGTTTTTTGGATGATGTGGGTTCTCCTATGGTGGAAGCTATTTTGGATCCGGTGAATTTGATCAGTGGGGAGAATTATCAGGATCAGGAAGCAGTAATCGGCCGCGCTTTCCGTCTGTACGGGGACAAGATTACCATGGTACATGTGAAGGATTTCCGTTTGGAAGAGGGTAGACCTATATTTGAACATGTAGGTAACGGCCTCTTTTGCTATGAACCTTTATTGGCATGGCTGAAAAAGGAAAAACCTTATATTACTATGCTTTTGGAAAATTCAACCAGTGAACGGTACCATAATGATGTAGCTTATTTACAAAAAATATACCAGCAGGTGTAGCCTTGAGAAGAAAAATATGGTATAATCTCGGCAGAGATTATACCAGCGCCAGTTCGGGGCCGCGCGAAGCGCGGCAAAACACCGGGCCGAACTGTGCGCATCCCCCGGAGGGAGCATGTGAGAAGCACATGCTATAATCTCGGCAGAGATTATACCAGCGCCAGTTCGGAGCCGCGCGGAGCGCGGTAAAACACCGAACCGAACTGTGCGCGGCAGAGTAAAAGGGAAAAACGGTGTCTTATGAGCACGAAAGCAGCGAATCGGATGGTGATAATATGCTGAATGAAGACAAAATTAAATTAATGACCGGAATTGCCATGTTCGAGAAAAAGGAAGGAAGGCGGATTTTTCCTATTAATCGTTTTTTTCAAGGCGATTATATCAGTAGGCATTTATTCCAATCGTTTTTTTCTTATACCATTTGTTATTTTCTTTGTATGGTGGTTTGGGTTGTATACAATGTAGAGAAGATACTTAATGCGATGACGGTAGAAGAGATTATTGCTACAGGGCAGGATATGGCATTTTTTTATGCGGCGGGTTTGCTTTTTTACCTTATTATTACATGGTTTGTGTATCGCAGAAGATACGAATATGCCAAACGCGGGATGAAAGTCTATGTGGCTAAACTAAAACGCCTGGAAAAGAGATATGAGTTCCAAAACCGGGCGAAAGAATTATCAAAGGAGGGCGGCCGCTATGCTCGTACTTCTCGAAGTTAAAGAATGGCTGAAATCATTTTATGGGAAATATGCTTTGTTGATGGATGCGTTATTTAAATTTTGCGTAAGCTTGGCAGCTTTGATTCTGCTCAATAACAATCTGGGATATATGGTGTGGATGAAGAATCCCCTGATTTTAATATTATTGGCGTTGGTTTGCGGATTTGTGCCGTATGGCGCTATCAGTTTGCTTATGGGTGCGTTGCTGCTGGGACAGATTTATGCGGTGTCTTTTGAATTGTCCATTTTGATTGCCGTGTTTTTGACATTGGTGGCGCTGCTTTATTACGGACTGCAGCCGCGGGACAGTTATTGGCTGATCCTGACGCCCATTGCGTTTGCGCTGAAGATCCCTTTTGTGATACCGCTGCTGGCAGGATTGTCAGGCAGCATTAACAGCGTCATTCCTGTGAGCTTTGGCGTGACGGTTCACTATATCATGCTTTATGTGAAACAGAATGCGGGTGTGCTGACTAATGACACTTCGGTGGAGATTACGGAAAAATATGTACAGATGATAAAAGTCCTCATGTCAAATCAGACGATGATGATCATGATTGCGGTTTGTACGGCGGGAATTTTGATTGTATATTTGCTGCGGATACTTTCCGTGGATTATGCGTGGGTTTTGGCTATCATTATGGGAAGTGTGGCTCAAATTGCCGTGGTTTTCGTTGGAGATTATCTGTTTGATGTGCATATATCTATGATAGAGCTGATTATTGGGCTTTTAGTGTCGATGGTTATTGCCGGTTTGTATCATTTTTTTGTGTTTGCGGTGGATTACAGCAGGACGGAATATACTCAGTTTGAAGATGATGACTATGTATATTATGTTAAAGCAGTACCAAAAGTAGTAGTGTCCAAACCGGATGTACGGGTTCAGAGAATCAATGACCCCAAAAAAGTGCGTAGAAGCGGACGTCGGGAAAGTGAGGCGGGATTATGACGGACGGGTTTCAGATAGAGGAGCTGTGGCGCATTTTCCGTTCCTGGCTTTCCTTTATGCCGAGAATAACCCTGACTAATATTTTTGAAATTATTATTATTGCTTTTTTGGTTTATGAAATTCTTTACTGGATTAAAAACACCAGAGCTTGGATTTTGCTTCGGGGATTGCTGGTTATCGGCGTTTTCGTGGCATTAGCCGCTATTTTTCATTTGAATACTATCCTGTGGATTTTGGAGAAAATTACCGCTATTGCTGTGACAGCGCTGATTATTATTTTTCAGCCGGAGCTGCGCAGGGTTTTGGAACAGTTGGGCAGCCAAAGCCTGATTGCGGATATTCTGGCCTTTGATGATAATAAAGATATCCAAGGCTTTACGGAAAAAACAGCCAATGAGATTGTGAGAGCCACTTTTGAAATGGCCAAAGTAAAGACCGGCGCATTAATTGTCATTGAAAGAAATATGCCGTTAAAAGAAATTGAGCGTACAGGCATTGAAATCAATGGTCTGGTTACCAGTCAGCTTTTGATTAATATTTTTGAACATAACACGCCGCTTCACGACGGGGCTGTAGTGATTCGGGGAAACCGGGTAGCGGCTGCTACTTGTTACTTACCGCTTACGGATAATATGATGATCAGTAAGGATCTGGGAACCAGGCATCGGGCTGCCGTGGGTATCAGCGAAGTGACGGACAGCCTGACGATCGTTGTTTCGGAGGAAACCGGACGGGTGTCTTTGGTGGAAGGCGGCCTGCTGCGAAGAATTACCGACGGAGAGAATTTGCGCAGGGAACTGGGGCAGATAGAGAAACAGGAGGAATCCGGCGGAACCCGGTTTAAGATTTTGAAGGGAAGAAGGAAGAATGAAAGCAAGGCTGATTAATAATCTGGGACTGAAGGTTCTTTCTATCTTTTTAGCGTTTTTTATCTGGCTGGTGGTTGTGAATGTGTCTAACCCTCTGGTCAGCAGCAGCAGGGAAGTGACGCTGGAGATTGAAAATGATGCGGTACTGACTGCGGCGCGGCGGGCTTATGAAATCAGTGGCAAGAATACGGTGACAGTGGTTTTTGATATTCATACCCGGGACGAATATAAGATTCGGGCATCAGATTTCCGCGCGTATATTGATTTGTCCGAACTTTATGATGTGACGGGGTCGGTGCCTGTAAAGATAGAAGTACTCAACAACAACGATATTTATAAAAATGTTTCTTCTAAACCAAGTGTAGTCAGGGTGAAGACAGAAGAGCTGCAGTTAAAACCTTTTGAATTGCAGACTGATATACAGGGGCAGGCGGCGGACGGCTATGCTCTTAACGGTGTGATATTGTCACCGGAGACGGTGGAAGTGGAAGGCCCGATTTCCCAAGTCCGTTTGATTAATCATGTAGGCGTAAGAATCGACATAGACGGATTGACCAGTGATGACCAAGGAAAAGCGAAACCGGTATTTTATGATGCGAATGGCAATGAGCTGGAAGTGGATTCCCGAGTCCATACCAATGCGGATGAGTCCGGGGTTGATTATTATGTATTTATCAATAAGGTTAAAGAAGTGCCTTTGGATTTCCAGGTATCCGGAAATGTTGCGGCCGGGTATCGTTATACAGGAGTAGAGTGTTCCAGGAAAAGCGTGTCGGTTATGGGAATGAAATCCAGCCTGGCGTCTTTAAATACAATTGTTATTCCCTCCTCTTATCTGGATATTGAAAGGGCCAGTGAGGATCGGGTAGTGACGGTAGATATCCGCGATTTTTTGCCGGAGGAAGTAGAAATTGCGGAATCAGACAGCCCTATGGTGGAAATCCGGTTGAAAGTGGAGCCTCTGGTAAACAGAACCCTGCGTTTGAATTTAAGGGATATTAGTCAGGACGGACGGACAGAAGATTGGGAATACCAGTTCATGCCATCTTGGGTAGATGTAACGGTACAGGGGTTGGAAGAAGAGCTGGATGAGCTGAAGGAAGAGGATTTAAGAGCTTCTGTAAATCTTGCGGGACTGCCTGTAGGAACACATTCGGGCAGTTTGCAGTTGGGCAGCAGCAACAGTTATACGGTACTTTCCTATTCGAATTTTCAGATAGAAGTGACTTCTCCCGGCAGTACCGAGGCGGAGAACCAGCCGTCAGAGCAGGAGCCGGGTTCTGAAAGTCCGGAAGGGAAAGAGTTGGTTCAGTCGCCGGCAGAAACCTCACCTGCGGCGGAGTCAGGGGCTGCAGTAGTAGCCGGGGCGGCGCCGGAATCTACGGCAGGGGGGCCGGCGCACTCCCAATAGACAGAATATTTAGATAACAGAAAAAGGAGATAAAGTGGTTAGCCAAAACATTATCATAAAAAATGCGTCTGGCCTGCACTTACGGCCTACGGGAATGTTATGTAACGAAGCAATTAAGTATCAATCATCGGTTAAATTCCGTTTTCGTAATGAATTGACTAATGCAAAAAGTGTGCTAAGCGTATTGGGGGCTTGTATTAAGAGCGGCGACGAGGTGGAATTTATCTGTGAGGGTCCGGATGAGGAAGAAGCGTTGGCGGCGGTAATTGCTTTGGTAGAAAGCGGTTTGGGAGAGTAAATATCGGCATAAAATGGATGGGAAAACACAGGAGTACAGGCAGTATCAATGATTTCTGTGTTTTACATAAATATTAATAAGGAGGAGATACAAATGTATAAGGGAACAAATGCCTCTTCCGGCATTGGTATCGGAAAGGCGGTTATTGTTGAAGAAACAGAGCTGGTCATTGAGAGAAAGACTGTTGCGGATGCGGCTGCTGAGGTGGAGCGTTTTAAGGGAGCGCTGGAAAAAACCATGAAGGAAACCGAGGCACTTGCGGCAGATTTGGCGACCAGAGTGGGCGAAAAGGAAGCAGAAATTTTACAGGGCCACATTATGCTTCTTCAAGACCCGGCATTAACCGGCGAGATTGAAAATACGATCAAAGGAGAATGTATTTGCAGTGAATTTGCGGTAGAAATGGTATGCACGATGTATGCCAATGTGTTTGCTGGCATGGATGACGAGCTGATGCAGCAGCGTGCTACAGATATGCGGGATATCAAGACCCGTATGCAAAGAGTACTGATGGATGCCGAATCCGTGAATATTGCCGCGTTGCCGGAGGGAACCATTTTAATTGCGAAAGATCTGACTCCGTCGATGACAGCGGGAATCAATCCGAAAAATGTTATGGGTATTGTTACGGAATTAGGAGGGAAGACCTCCCACAGCGCGATCCTGGCCAGAGCGCTGGAGATTCCGGCAGTAGTTGCTGTGGCAGATTTTATCAGCGGCGTCAAGAACGGCGACGAGGTGATCCTTGACGGTGATCAGGGTGATGTTTATGTCAATCCAGAGGCATCTGTCGAGAAAGAGTACACGGCAAAGAGAGACGAGTTCCTGGCGGCAAAAGAAGAATTAAAGAAATATATTGGCAAACCAACAATCACTAAGGACGGCGTGACTGTAGAGCTGGTAGCGAATATCGGTAAACCGGCTGATGTGGATAAAGTGCTTCAATACGACGGGGAGGGCGTGGGCCTGTTCCGTACGGAGTTTTTGTTTATGGACAGGAATTCCATGCCTACGGAGGAAGAACAGTTTGAAGCCTACAAGAAAGTGGCGGAAGCGCTTAAGGGCAAACCGGTAATTATCCGTACTTTGGATATTGGCGGTGACAAAGAAATTCCTTATATGGGCCTGGAAAAGGACGAGAATCCTTTCCTGGGATATCGGGCTATCCGCCTGTGCCTGGATCGCAAGGAGGATATCTATAAACCGCAATTGCGTGCTTTGCTGCGAGCCAGCGCCTTCGGCAATATTAAGATTATGATTCCTTTGGTTACTTGTATTGACGAGTATCGGGAAGTAAGAACGATTATTGATGAGCTGATGTTAGAGATGGATCGTCAGGGAATTGAATATAATAAGGATATTCAGGTTGGTATTATGGTGGAGACGGCTGCCGCATCCCTTATTGCCGATATTTTTGCCAAGGAAGTGGATTTCTTCAGTATCGGGACCAATGATCTGACCCAGTATACCATGTCGGTGGATCGTGGCAATGACAAGATTTCTTATTTGTATTCCACGTTTAATCCGGCAGTGCTTCGCAGTATCAAGCGGATTATTACCTGTGCGAGGGAAGCGGGAATTATGGTCGGCATGTGTGGAGAGGCGGCCAGTGATCCGATGCTGATTCCGTTGTTGCTGGCCTTTGGGCTTAATGAATTCAGTATGAGTGCTTCCGCTATTTTGTATTCCCGGAAGCTGATTACCAATTTGAGCACAGAAGAGTTGCAAGAAGTGGCGGATAAGGCCATGAGTTTTGCCACCACTAAGGAAGTCGAAGATTATATGCGCAATTTTGTTGCCGGATTATAAAGAGAAGGCGCAGGAAAAGCTGCTTTGGCGATGTTGAGAGGGAGTGTTTTGGCTGCCACATCGATATGTGGCAGCTATTTCATATCATAGGAAAGCGCGTCTATGATACGAAACGCTCCGCGAGGATGCGCACTTCGCGCAAAGGAAGATGGTTGCTGTCGCAACCGCGCTCCGGCGCGGGTGTGCGTCAAGACGCACACTTTTTATATCATAGGAAATTTTCATTATTGCCGTTGGTTTGGCCAGGAGATAGGATGGAAGATGGCATATGGCAGGATATTTGATTGGTTATATCATAAGTTTTATTCTGGCTGGAAGAGAACATTATTATTTGTCCGGAACGGTGCTGATTTTGACAGCAATATGGCAGTATATCCGGGATTATAGCAATACAAAGAATCTGATTCATTTACGGGGGCTGTTTTCATTGTTTTGGATTGGAGGGCAGGGGCTGTCCTGTTTGAAACTTAGCTGGCTTCAGAGAGAGTGGGCCTGGATGACCTGGCTTTGTTTTGTGTTGGCTTATGTTGGATTCTGGATAGTGTTTGAGACGCTTTGCCGGATGTATGGGGCGGGTTATGACAATTATAGCCGATGGAGAAAATTTACCGGCAACCCTAAACCTGTTTTTCATATGATGGCTATGTTGACCGTTGTATCCGTAGGGGCGTTTTGTCTGGAGGCTACAGTCCTGGGATATATTCCTCTGTTTGTCAGAGGGGTGCCCCATGCGTATTCCGAATTTCATTTGACAGGAATCCATTACCTGACTATCTCTTGTGTGCTGATTCCTTCATTGTCCGTACTGTATTTTCATATGGAGAGAGGAAGGGGAAGTGAGCAAAGGGAGGTGGCGGCGGTTTTTATGACCTTGATTGCTTTGGCGATTCCCATTCTCTGCGTGTCCAGGTTTCAGTTCCTGTTTGCGGTTTTGCTGGCGGCCCTGGTTTTTATTTCTTTGCAGAGACAATTTAATCCTTTGCTTTTGTTGGGGCTTTTGCTGTTTATTATTCCGGTATATCTGATTTTATCCGTGGCCAGAAGCCATGATGTGGAGTATTTAAATGGGATTTTTGAGATGAAATATGCAAAGATGCCTATTTTTATTACTCAGCCTTATATGTATATTGCCAATAATTATGATAATTTTAATTGCCTGGTGGAGGTACTGCCGGAACACAGTATGGGCTTGAGGGGGATGTTCCCTCTTTGGGCATTGACGGGGCTGAAATTTTTATTTCCGCAGTTGATTAATTTTCCTATATATGTGGATAAGGAAGAATTGACTACGCTGACTCTGTTTTATGACGCGTATTATGATTTTGGGTGGGCAGGGGTGCTGATATTTTCCTGTATAATAGGATTGGCAGCATATGTATTATCCGTCAAGCTGAGGGAGATGAGAAACCCTTTGGGATATTTGCTTTATGCCCAAATGGCCGCCTATTTTATGTTGTCTTTTTTTACCACTTGGTTCAGCAATGCAACTACCTGGTTTTATTTGATTTTGACAGGGCTGATGGCGGCCTATTATCATACGAATGAACATCGGCGTTAGTGTGCTGACACATTTGAAAATCGTTTTTATGCCGGATGGCAGACAGAAAGGGGAATAATGACATGATATCGGAAAGAGTAAAACCATTGGTAGCGAATAATTCAGTGATTCGCGTAATGTTTGAGGAGGGGAAGAGGTTGGCTGCTCTTTACGGATCTGAAAATGTTTTTGATTTCAGTCTGGGCAATCCCAATGTGCCGGCGCCGGATGAGGTTAAAGAAGCGATTTTAGATGTTTTGGAAGAGGAGGATTCGACCTTTGTCCATGGTTATATGAGCAATGCCGGTTATGAAGATGTACGTGAGACGGTGGCATGTTCCTTAAATAAACGGTTCGGAACGAATTTTTCCGGCAATAATATTTTAATGACCGTAGGTGCTGCCAGTGGATTGAATATAATTTTAAAAACCATTTTAAATCCGGGTGACGAAGTGATCGTATTTGCCCCGTTCTTTTTGGAATATGGGAATTATGTACGTAATTATGACGGGGAATTGGTTGTGGTGGCGCCCAATACGGTCGATTTTCAGCCAAACCTTGAGGAGTTTGAGCAAAAAATAACCGACCGCACCCGGGCGGTGATCATCAATTCTCCAAACAATCCCACAGGAGTAGTATATTCGGATAAAACGCTGCGGGCAATCGCACAGATTCTGCAGAGAAAAGAATGTGAGTTTGGGAACGCTATTGTGTTGATTTCCGACGAGCCTTACCGTGAGCTGGCTTATGACGGGGTGGAGGTTCCCTATGTGACGAAATATTATGCGGATACGGTGGTTTGTTACTCTTACAGTAAATCGTTATCCCTGCCAGGGGAACGGATCGGATATCTGGTTATCCCTGATGAATTGAAGGATAGCGCACAGGTGATTACGGCAGTGGCTATTGTGAACAGAGTGCTGGGCTGTGTAAATGCGCCATCTTTGATGCAGAGAGTGATAAAACGATGTATTGAGAGGAATGCATCCGTAGATCTGGCTGCTTATGACCGGAACAGGGAACGCTTGTATCAGGGGCTTAAGGAATGCGGATTTACCTGCATAAAACCAGAAGGGGCGTTTTATCTTTTCGTGAAGTCCCCTGTGGAGGATGAGAAAGCTTTTTGCGCCAAAGCGGAAAAGCATAATTTGCTGCTGGTGCCGGGAAGCTCCTTTGCTTGTCCGGGTTATGTGAGAATTGCTTATTGTGTTTCTTATGAACAGATTGAACGCTCTATGCCGGCATTTCGTGCGTTGGCTAAGGAATATTTGTAACAGTTCAGCGGTTGTATGACTTCGAATACTTGACTTAATAGGGAGGATGCAGGATGAAGCCTTGGGAAAAAAATATAAGAAAAGTGGTTCCTTATACGCCGGGAGACCAGCCGGCCGGAACAAAATTAATCAAACTGAATACCAATGAAAACCCTTATCCGCCGGCGCCGGGAGTAAAAAAGGCGATGCAGGAGTTGGATTTTGCCTGCCTTCGGAAATATCCCGATCCGTCGTCATCTTTATTAGTCCGCTGTCTGGCCGAATATTATGGGGTGGAGGATGAGCAGGTATTTGTCGGTGTCGGGTCAGATGATGTGCTGGCTATGATTTTTTTGACTTTTTTCAACTCCGAAAAGCCGGTTTTATTTCCTGACGTCAGCTATTCTTTTTATCCGGTGTGGGCAAAACTGTATGGCATCCCTTATCAGACACCGGCATTGGATGAGGAATTCCGTATTCGCAAGGAAGATTATTATCAGGAGAACGGCGGGGTGATTTTTCCTAATCCCAATGCGCCGACAGGGCTTTTGCTCTCTTTGGAGGAGATAGAAGATATCCTTAAGCACAATCAGGATGTGGTAGTCGTTGTGGACGAAGCATATATTGATTTTGGAGGGAAATCAAGCCTGGGTTTGACCCGGCAGTATCAGAATCTGCTGGTAGTACAAACGTTCAGTAAAGCGCGTTCTATGGCGGGACTGCGGATTGGCTTTGCCATCGGGCATCGGGATTTGATCCGTGCGTTAAATGATGTGAAATATTCGTTTAATTCTTATACCATGAATATCCCTTCCCTGGTTTTAGGGGCGGAAGCAGTGAAGGACCAGGAATATTTTCAAAAAACGGTTAAGAAAATTATCGACACCAGAGAACGAGCCAAGATACGGCTCAGGGAACTGGGATTTTCTTTTCCCGATTCCAAGGCAAATTTTATTTTTGCCAGCCACAGCCGCATCCCGGCTGAAGAGCTGTTTGAAGTATTGCGCCAAAATCAAATTTATGTCCGCTATTTTAAACAGCCCCGCTTGGAGAATTCCCTGAGGATTACTATAGGGACGGATGAGGAAATGGAAGAATTGTTTGCTTTTCTGGCTGATTATTTGAAAACGCATTAATATTTTTCTCTATAGAAGCATCATATGCAGGAGGGTCGATGGAAAGCGTAAAAAATTATATGAGGATTCTGTTGAATATCGCTATTCCTTTGACGGGGATAGTTTTGGTCTGTTTAGCCGGGCCTAAGCTTCTGGTCTTTTTTATGCCCTTTGTCATTGGATGGCTGATTGCCATGATTGCCAATCCGTTAGTCCGTTTTCTGGAAAAGCGAATGAAAATTGTCCGGAAGCACAGCTCGGCTATGATCATTGTAGCCGTGCTGGCTGTGGTTATCGGCCTGGGATATTTTCTGATTAGCCGTCTGTTGATTCAGGCTGTCAGTCTGGCCAAGGAATTGCCGGAGTTGTACGAAGCGCTGTCTTTGGAACTGGATTCTCTGTTTTTGCGTTTTGACCGTCTGCTTTGGGTGCTGCCGGACAATATCCGCCAGATGTGGAGAGAATTTACCGGCAATGTGGGCCAGATGCTCAGTTTGCTGGTGCAAAAGATTGCTTCGCCCACGGTCGAAGCCGCGGGGAGCATGGCGAAAGGCATTCCGGCCGTATTGGTAAACGTGGTGGTGACGGTTTTGTCTTCTTATTTTTTCCTGGCGGAAAGGGAACAGATTTTTGGCTTTTGGGAGAAATATCTGCCGGAGGAGGGGAGGCAGTATGTCCATTTCCTTAAAGAGGATATAAAAAGGCTGATTGGCGGATATTTCCTGGCCCAATTCAAAATCATGTTTGTTGTGGCAGCGATTTTGCTGGCCGGTTTTCTGGTATTGGGCATAAGGTATGCGTTCCTTTTGGCAATATTGATTGCCATGTTGGATTTCCTGCCTTTGTTTGGGACAGGTACAGTGCTGCTTCCCTGGGCTTTTTTAAGAATTTTGTCCGGGAAATATATGCAGGCGTTGGGAATGGCTGCTCTTTATGTGCTGACTCAGGTAGTGCGCCAGATGATACAACCCAAAATTGTCGGAGATTCCATGGGGCTTCCTCCCATGTATACTTTGATTTTTCTTTATCTTGGTTTTAAGCTTCGCGGTATCTCTGGTATGATTGTGGCAGTACCTCTGGGCATTTTGGCGATAAAATTATATGAATACGGTTTTTTTAATTCCCTTATTGAAAATATCCGCATATTGGTGCATGATATTAATGCGTTCCGTAAGGATAGCCATAGATAGCCGATAAATTTCCCATAAATTTCCCATTAGATGGACTATGAAGAAGGGGATTGGGAAGTATACAAAGGAGTGCGAAAGAATGACAAAAAAGCAACTGGCTTTGGAGATAATTGAGCGGTTGAAAAAAGAATACCCGGAT
Organism: uncultured bacterium; assembly: GCA_947383005.1. Lineage (GTDB taxonomy): Bacteria > Bacillota > Clostridia > Lachnospirales > Lachnospiraceae > Brotaphodocola. The sequence goes on from CANDBT010000013.1 coordinate 61,380, forward strand.
GCCGGATGTACATTGGATTATGACCAGGCATGGAAATTGCTGGTCAGTGTGCGCCTGGCGGCACAATGTACGGATGCGCGGGTGAATGTGGTAGTGGAGAAACTTTATCAAAAGTATCCGGATATCGATGCCCTGGCGGAAGCTTCCGTGGAAGATATTGAACAGATTGTACGGCCTTGCGGCTTGGGACACAGCAAGGCCAGGGATATTCATGCCTGTATGAAGATTTTACGGGACAAGTATGGAGGAAAAGTTCCTGAAGATTTTGACGAAGTATTGAAGCTGCCGGGGGTAGGTCGGAAAAGCGCTAATTTGATTATGGGGGATGTATTCGGTAAGCCTGCTATAGTGACCGATACGCATTGTATTCGTTTGGTCAATCGCATGGGCCTGGTGGATGGCATAAAGGAACCCCAAAAAGTGGAGATGGCATTGTGGAAAATCATCCCGCCAAAGGAGGGCAGCGATTTCTGCCATCGGCTGGTATATCATGGACGGGATGTATGTACAGCGCGGACAAAGCCTTACTGTGAGCGATGCTGCCTGAAGGATATCTGCAAGAAGGTAATACAATAAAAGTGCAGATTCTTGCCACAGGGATTCTTGCCATATGTCTGCGCAGGGCAGGCCCCGGCGAAAAGTACATTGACGAGCGTTTTCGGAGAGTACTCATTGACAGAAAATGGAGGAGAATATGAAATACAGGGTTCCTGTTTATTACGACAAATTTGTGTGCCTTGGAGCAGAGTGCCAGGATACCTGCTGTAAGGATTGGCGGATTGCTATTGATGGGAATAGTTATAAAAACTACCGGCAGCAGCCCGGTGAATGGGGGCGCAGGCTTTTCCGGGAGATTGATCACAAAAACAGGAGCTTTCGTCTGCATGGGCGGACTTGCGCTTTTTATAACAGGGAAGGCATGTGTGATATTTATAAAGAAATGGGCAGGCAGGGATTGTGTAGCGGGTGCAGGGATTATCCGCGGCACAGGGAAGATTACGGGGAGATACAGGAGATCATGTTGTCGCTGTCCTGCCCGGAGGCGGCAAGATTAATTTTGGAAGATGAATTCCAGGGCGCCTGGCGGGAACAATATAGGGAAGGAAAGCCCACAAATGCCGTGGCAGAGAAAGCGTTTTTGCAGGATTTGCAGGAGCTTCGTCAGGTCATGACTAATCTCATCAAAAACCGTGCGGTCGGCTGGAATCAGCGGATGGCCATGGTGTTGGCACTGGCACATGATTTTCAGTGCCATAACGAAAGAATCCGAAGATTGGATTATCCGCAGTCCGGTGAGAGGCGAAGGCGGTGGGTGAGGTGGCTTTCAAAACGGTATTTGAGCCGCGATGCGCCAGCCCGTTTTTGTGAGCAGATGCGTCCATATCAAAATGAGGGCACAAAGCGGATGGTTCGTATGGCGGCCTGGATGCGGCTGACTCAGCAGATGGAGCCGGTTTTGCCATATTGGCAGCAAAAACAAGACAGGGTCTGCACCAGTTTGTATCATGAACGAAAAACAGCAGAATATCTGGATCTGGAGCGTTCCTTTAGGCAGGAATGTATGCAGTGGGAACAGGAATGGGAGAATTTGGCTTTGTATTTTATTCATACATTTCTTTTGGGGGCTGTTTATGACGGAGATGTATATGGAAAAGTTAAACATATGATATTTGGATGCCAGGTGATTCGGGAGTGGTGCTTGTTCCGATATGGAAATACCGGTGCAGTTACCCGTGAGGATTTGATTGCTGCTGCTTATCGCTATTCCAGGCAAGTGGAAAATTCCGATGCCAATTTGGAATATTTGGAGCGGCAGTTTAAAAATAACCGTTTGTTTCATCTGCATTCTATATTGGAAGTGTTGGCGGGACAGACAGGTACAGAAGCTGCATGGTAGCTCCACAACAGACAAAACACGGCTGCCGATAAATTTTCAATAATGTACTCTCGGAGTCTCTCTGTGCCTGATTTTGTGAGATGATTTTTTGTCAGATGTGCATAAATTTATGAGGCGTACGTGGAACGTACGTTGATTAAATTTATGCGCATATGACGGAAAATCAGCCACAAAGGCAGGTGCAGGAGAGATTCCGAGAGTACATCAATAAGAAAAAGGTGGGTATGAACATGAAACTCAGGGTTGTGGCGGTGGACAATGCGCCGGAACTGCTGGAAAAAATTTCGGGGATTTTTCGACAAAGAGAAGATGTGGAATTATTGGGCTGTTTTGAGGAAGCCGTAGCCGTGGTGGATTTTGTGAAATCACATCCAACCGACATGGTATTTACGGATGTCGTTATGCCGGATATCAGCGGTATCAGCCTGGCATCGGAGCTGCATAAGCTTTCGTCGCCGCCGGCAGTGGTTTTGATGTCCAGCATACCTGGATTTTCTTTGGAGGCGTGGAAAATCCAGGCGTTTGCTTTTATTGAAAAGCCTTATACGAGAAGGGATATTGTACAAGTTTTGAATCGTTTTAGGGATGGATGGGGAAAAGTTGAGGGTAATAATGATGGATGAGCAAATTTGGGGTGTTTTAGGATTGTGTGAGCGCGATGCGCGGAACAATCCGTGTATCATAGGGGTCAAAAGACCTTTTGACCCCAACATCATGATAAAGAAGAAGGAGAAAAAGATATGTGCGATATTTATATTTCCGATTCCGTTCTCTATGTTGGCGTTGATGATAAAACGCTTGATTTGTTTGAGAGCCAGTATCCGGTTCCCAATGGGGTTAGCTACAATTCATATGTGATTTTAGATGATAAAATAGCTGTTTTGGATACAGTAGATGCCCGCGCGTCGGAGCAATGGTTTGATAATATAGACCGGATATTGGCCGGGCGTTCGGTAGATTATCTGGTGGTTTCCCATTTGGAACCGGATCACGGGGCAAATATTGGGAATTTTATTTTACGGCATCCGGAAACAAGGATTGTGGGTAATGCAAAGACTTTTGGCATGATCAGTCAGTTTTTTGATTTGAACCTGGATGGCCGGAAAGTTGTGGTAAAGGAAGGAGATACACTGGATCTGGGCCATCATACCCTGCAGTTTTTTATGGCTCCTATGGTTCATTGGCCGGAGGTCATGGTCACTTATGAGCAGGCTGAAAAAATCCTTTTTTCTGCCGATGGATTTGGAAAATTCGGGGCTTTGGACACCGAGGAGGATTGGGCAGAGGAAGCTGCCCGCTATTATCTGAATATTGTAGGGAAATATGGTGTCCAGGTGCAAGCGTTGCTGAAAAAAGCCTCATCATTGAATATATCTGTGATATGCCCGCTGCATGGGCCGATTTTAAAAGAAAATTTAGGTTACTATTTGAATAAGTATCAGGTATGGAGTTCTTATCAGCCGGAAAAGCATGGGGTTCTGGTGGCTTATGCTTCCATTCATGGAAATACCGCTCATAGCGCACGGCAGATGGCGGAGCTTCTGCGGGAAAAAGGAGAACAGGTGGAAGTAATCGACTTATCCCGGACGGATATGTCTTTGGCCGTTAGAAAAGCCTTCTATTATGATCGGATGGTTTTGGCGGCGGCTACTTATGACGGAGGGGTGTTTCCCAGCATGGAGGAATTTCTTCTTCATATAAAAGCGAAAAATTATCAGAAACGTACAATAGGCATGATGGAAAACGGCACTTGGGCGCCAATGGCGGCCAAGGTTATGAGGAGCTATCTGGACGATATGAAGAATATCACTGTTTTAGATCCGGTAGTGACAATAAAATCAACGCTAAAGCCTGAAAACATAAAGGCAATGGAGGACTTGGCCGGGTTATTGTCCGGTTACTGTTCACAGGTATCCTGTGAACAGTAACCGCATATGCCCATATTAAATTGCCTTCGGCAATGGGGCATATGCTTTGCTCCCATAATGATGTCTGCCCATGGTGTGAATAGTAACATTGTCCGAACGGTGACGAATATCCGCATTTACACCAGCCTTGATTTGTGATAAAATAAAAGCAGATTTTCACGGATGGAGGTATGGCTATGAAGATAATTTATGCTATTGTAAGTTCAGATGACGGCAACCGTGTGACTGACGTACTTAACGAGCATCATTATGGGGTGACAAAACTGGCTACTACGGGCGGATTCTTAAAAAAAGGAAACGCTACCCTGATGATTGGTACGGATGAGGAGCGGGTGGATGAAGCAATCACGTTGATTCGTGAGACGTGTGGGAAGCGGCAGAAGATTACTTGTGATATACCTTCACCAAATATCGGTTCAATTTCCGCAGGATATGTGATGATGCCGGTTATTGTGGAATTGGGCGGCGCTACAATTTTTGTAACTGACGTGGAAAGATACGAGAAATTTTAGGGACTTGATGATAAAGGGAAAGGGACGTTTTTTCAGCAGGCCGTAGGCTGTCAGAAAAAACGTCCTATTTAGTGGAATGAAAAAACAGTATTAAATTATCGGGAAACATGTTATAATTTTTGTGTCGGCTATTTGCGAGGGAGGTGAGAAAATGACGATCAGAGAAGAACAGGAAGCCTGGGAGGCGCAGTATTTGAGCCAATATGCGTCTCTTAGCAGAAATTCGGCAGGCAGGGACCGGACAGAAATCCCCTGTGATATCCGTACCGAATATCAGCGGGACAGGGACAGGATTCTGCATAGCAAGGCATTTCGCCGCTTGAAACATAAAACCCAGGTTTTTCTTGCGCCGGAAGGTGATCATTATCGAACTCGTTTGACTCATACCCTGGAAGTGGCTCAGATTGCCCGGACGATTGGACGGGCTTTGCGGATGAATGAAGACTTGATTGAAGCGATTGCCCTTGGCCATGATTTGGGCCATACGCCGTTTGGCCATTCCGGTGAAAGTATATTGGATAAGCTTTGCCCGGAGGGGTTTGCCCATTATCGGCAAAGCGTACGGGTGGTGGAGGTTTTGGAGAAAAACGGCCGGGGCCTCAATTTGACCCGGGAGGTGCGGGACGGAATCCTCAACCACAGGACCAGCGGCCATCCTTCCACTCTCGAAGGATGGATCGTGCGTTTTTCCGATAAGATTGCTTATATCAATCATGACATTGATGATGCTATCCGGGGAAAGATTTTTAAGGAAACGGATATTCCCAAGGTATATACGACAGTGCTGGGGCATAGCGTGCGGCAGCGGCTGAATACAATGATTCATGATATCATCAATAGCAGCATTGGCCAGCCACGTATCGTCATGTCTCCCGGAATGGAGGAAACCATGCAGGGATTACGGGCATGGCTGTTTGAACATATGTATCTTAACGAGCGGCCCAAGGCCGAGGAAGGTAAGGCCCAGCAGTTGATTACATCCTTGTATCAGTATTATTTGGAGCATGAAGACCATTTGCCGGAGGAATACCGGAAACTGATTGAACGGCGGGGGGAAAAGAAGGAACGGGTGGTCTGTGACTATATTGCCGGCATGAGCGACAGCTATGCCATTTATCAATTTGAAGAACTGTTTGTGCCGAAGTCCTGGAAAGGCTAATCGGGCATAGGAAAATGAGGAGGGAGGAAGCGCATGTTTTATCCGGAAGAAGTCGTTGAGGAAGTAAGGATGCGCAGCGACATTGTGGATGTAATTTCAGGATATGTAAAACTGCAGAAAAAAGGCAGCAACTATTTTGGGTTATGTCCTTTCCATAATGAAAAATCTCCTTCTTTTTCCGTGTCGCCACAAAAACAGATGTATTATTGTTTTGGGTGCGGAGCCGGCGGGAATGCGATAACATTTGTGATGGAATATGAAAATTACAGTTTTCCGGATGCACTTAAGTTGTTGGCCGACCGGGCGGGAGTTAAGCTGCCGGAGGCAGAGTATTCCCGGGAAGAACAACAAAAATCGTACAAACGTGCCCGGCTTTTGGAGATTAATAAACTTGCCGCCAATTATTTTTATTACCAGCTCAATCAGCCTCAGGGCAGGGTAGGTTATGAGTATTTTAAAGAAAGAGGTTTGACTGACGAGACGATTCGGCATTTCGGCCTGGGTTTTTCGAACAAGGTTAGAAATGATCTTTATCAGTTCCTTAAGGCAAAAGGATATGAAGATGATATCCTGAAAGAAACAGGTCTGGTATCGATAGAAGAGCGGGGAGCTTATGATAAGTTTTGGAACCGGGTAATGTTCCCCATTATGGATGTAAATAATCGGGTAGTGGGTTTTGGCGGCCGTGTGATGGGAGGCGGAGAACCCAAATATTTGAATTCCCCGGAGACTTTAATTTTTGATAAGAGCCAGAATTTATACGGGCTTAATTACGCCCGGACAAGCAGAGAGAAATATCTCCTTCTCTGTGAAGGCTATATGGATGTGATCGCCATGCATCAGGCAGGACTTAGCCATGCGGTAGCTTCTCTGGGAACGTCCCTCACCGAACGCCATGCTAATTTGCTGAAACGGTATACACAGCAGATTGTTTTGACTTATGACAGTGACGGGGCAGGAGTGAAGGCGGCGCTGCGGGCAATTCCTATGTTGAAAGCGGTAGGGATATCGACAAAGGTATTGAACATGAAGCCGTATAAAGATCCGGATGAGTTTATCAAAAATAAAGGCGTGGATGCGTTTAGGGAGCGGATTGATCAGGCACAGAACAGTTTTTTGTTTGAAATAGAAGTAATGAAAAAGGATTACCAATTGGATGACCCGGAGCAAAAGACCAGGTTTTATCATGCGGCAGCCAGAAAGCTACTGGAATTCGGCGAGGCACTGGAGAGGGATAATTTTACGCAGGCTGTAGCGCAAGCCCAGGGAATTCCCTTTGGGGATTTGCGAAGGCTGGTGAACCAGCTAGGGGCGAGGATGGGAGGCGCAGGTATGCCGGCGGTTTCCGCGCGGGAAGATTATCATTCTCCCGGAGAGCGGAAGAAAAAGGAAAAGGATGACGGGATAAAGAAAGCCCAGCGCCTTTTGCTGACTTGGCTTATTGAGCGGCCGGCGTTGTTTGAAAAAATTGACGGAATTATAGGGCCGGAGGATTTTGTGGAACCATTGTATCATCAGGTGGCGGAGCTGGTATTTGCCGGACGGCGTCAGGGTATGCCAAATCCCGCAGAAATCCTGAATCATTTTATCAATGATGATGAACAATACAAAGAGGTGGCAGCGTTATTTCACGCTCAACTGGAGGAATCGCTGGATAATGAGGGCCAGAAAAAGGCATTTTCGGAGATTGTATATCGAGTGAAGAAAAACAGCCTGGACTATGCCAGCCGACATGCGGCAGATATAGACGAACTGCAGAAAATAATCCGTGAGCAGGCGGCATTGAAAACATTTTCGATAACCATCGATTAAAGGATGAAACAGGAAAGGGCGGGTAAATATGGAAGAACGCATACAAACATTGAAAGAAAAGCTTATGTTACTGTTGGAGGTGGCGAAACAGAAAAAAAATGTGCTGGAAAATCGGGAAGTTTTAGATTTTTTTCATGGGGAAATTCTTGATCCGGATAAATTGGACAAGATATATGATTTTCTTGAGCAAAACAAGGTGGATGTATTGCGGATAGAGGAGGATATTGAACCGGACCTGTTTCTTGAAGAAGAGCTGGAGGACGAAGAGGAGATTAATGTAGAAGATATTGATTTATCTGTGCCCGATGGCGTAGGTGTAGAAGATCCGGTTCGCATGTATTTAAAGGAAATCGGGAAAATACCGCTTTTAACTACGGAAGAAGAGGTGGAGCTGGCCAAAAAGATGGAGCAGGGCAGCGATGAGGCCAGGAAAAAATTGGCGGAAGCTAATCTGCGGCTGGTAGTCAGTATTGCCAAAAGATATGGCGGCCGGGGAATGCAGTTTTTGGATCTGATTCAGGAAGGAAATTTAGGATTGATTAAAGCGGTCGAAAAGTTTGATTACCGTAAAGGCTATAAATTCAGTACTTATGCTACCTGGTGGATACGTCAGGCTATCACCCGTTCTATCGCGGACCAGGCCAGGACTATTCGGATCCCTGTCCATATGGTAGAGACAATTAACCGGCTTATCCGGACTCAACGTCAGTTGGTGCAGGATTTGGGACGGGAGCCTACCGTGGAAGAAATTGCCGGGAAGATGGATTTAGCCGTAGAGAGAGTACAGGAGATCCAGAAGATTTCTCAGGAACCAGTCTCTTTGGAAACACCGATCGGGGAGGAGGAAGACAGCCATCTGGGTGATTTCATTCAGGATGATCAGGTGATGGTTCCTGTGGACCAGGCGACGTTTACCTTGCTTCATGAACAGCTTATGGAGGCGCTCGGCACGCTGACTGAGCGTGAACAGAAAGTGCTAAGGCTCCGTTTTGGGCTGGATGACGGCAGGCCGCGTACATTGGAGGAAGTGGGAAAGGAATTCAATGTAACCCGGGAAAGAATACGGCAAATTGAGGCCAAAGCCCTGCGGAAACTGCGCCATCCCAGCAGAAGCAAAAAGTTAAAGGATTATCTGGATTAAAAGGAGACGGTTTTGGTTAAATTGTCAAAACGGATGATGGCTATTGCGCATATGGCTATATCCTGTATGCAGCAAAAAGAAACAGACAGCCGATGCAAAAAATGGCGGATAGCGGATATAGGGACCGATCATGGATTTATTCCGATTTACCTGGTGCAGCAAAAACTGGCTGCTTATGCATTGGCTATGGATGTGAGAAAAGGCCCTTTGGCGAGGGCGAAGGAGCATGTTGAAGCTTATGGCTTGGAGGAAAAGATAGAACTTCGTCTAAGTGACGGCCTTGAGGGCCTGAAGCCGGGAGAAGCGGATTTGGTAATGATAACCGGTATGGGCGGGGAACTGATGCTAAAGATTCTCAGAGAAGGCGTCCATGTACGGGATTTTATCGGCTGTTGGATTTTTTCACCTCAGTCGGAGCTGGGATTGTTTCGTCACGGTCTTGAAGAGCTGGGGATGGAGATTTTTGATGAGGAGATGGTTGAGGAAGACGGGAAATATTATACGGTAATGGCAGTATCTCCGGGAAAGATGCATTATGGGGAAGAATACGAGTACCAATACGGATACTGGCTGATCCGGAAAAAGCCGGCAGTATTTAAAGAATATATAGAGAAAAAGGAGCGGCAGTTTTCGGCTCTTGTGAAGAAGATAGAAGGACAGAATACCCAAAAAGCTGAAAAGAGGCTTACAGAACTGAAAAGGGAATTGGGTTTGGTGAAAGGAGTTTATGATGCGATGCAAAGAGTTGATTGAGAAGCTGGAAGAGCTGGCCTCTTCTCAATATGCTTGTGATTGGGATAATCCGGGTTTTTTGGCCGGACGGGGAGAAAAGGAAATTTGCAGAGTGGTGGTGGCTCTTGATGCGACAGATCAGGTGGTAGAGCAGGCGGTACAGGAAAAGGCAGATTTATTGCTGACGCATCATCCTTTGGTGTTCAAACCGTTAAGGCGTGTAAATGACCAGGATTTTATCGGACGGAGGATGGTTCGCCTGATTCAGTCAGATATTTGCTATGTAGCGATGCACACTAATTTTGATATTGCGCCGGGGTGTATGGCAGATTTGGCCGCTGACCGCCTGGGGCTTTGCGCAGAAGGCCCTTTGGAGGTGACAGGCGAGGCAGAGGGAAAGCCGGTAGGAATAGGAAAAATCGGTTTTCTTAGTCAGGCGGTGACAATAGAGACTCTGGCGAAGCTGGTAAAAGAGAAGTTTGAGCTGCCTTTTGTAACCGTGTACGGTACAGAACAGATAACAGAGCCGATTAAGCGGGTTGCTCTGTCTCCGGGAGCGGGGGGGAGTATGCTCAGGCAGGGAATTGCCTGTGGGGCCCAGGCCATGATAACCGGCGATATCGGCCATCATGACGGCATTGATGCGGTAGCTAATGGCATGGCGGTGATCGATGCCGGACATTACGGATTGGAGCATATATTTATTCCCTTCATGAAGGAGTACCTGGGAAAGATTTTGGGCGATGAGGCTACGATTATCCAGGCAAAACCGGCGTTTCCAGCGAGGGTAATATAACAACTAACTGATCAGAATGTCTGTTGGAAAGGAGGAGTACATATATGGTGCAGGTGAGGGTAGAAGGACTTAGACGGGAGTATGGTGAGGGGACGCCGTTAAAAGAAGTGGCAGAGGAATTTCAGACGCAGTTTCCTTATGATATTTTGCTGGCAATAGTCAACGGAAAACTCCAGGAGCTACATAAGCCCATAAGAGACGGTGTGGATATCCATTTCCTGACAGCTAAGGATAAGCCGGGGATGCAGACTTATCAGCGAAGCGTGACGCTTTTGATGCTTAAGGCTTTTTATGAGGTGGCAGGAACAGAGCATATAAGAAAGGTTTCCGTGGATTTTTCGGTCAATGGGGGATTGTTTATCGAGCCGGAAGGCGATTTTATGTTAAACCAGCAGATGGTGGACAAGATAAAAGAGCAGATGCAGATTTATGTGGAGGCCCAGATGCCTATTCAGAAAAGAAGCGTGAATACGGATGAGGCTATCGAACTGTTCCACAGACACAAAATGCACGATAAAGAACGGCTGTTTAAGTATCGCCGTGTTTCCCGGGTGAATATCTACAGTATCGGTGGATTTGAAGACTATTATTATGGGTATATGGTGCCAAATACTCGCTATTTGCGGTATTTTGATTTGCAGCTTTACAAAAATGGTCTGGTTTTGTTGATGCCTAAAGCGTCAGACCCTATTTCTGTCGCCACCTTTAAGCCTCAGGAAAAGCTTTTTGGAGTATTAAAAGAATCGGGAGAGTGGGGCCGCAAAATGCAGGTGTCCAATGTGGGCGCTCTCAATGAAATGATTGCCAGAGGTAAGATGAATGAATTAATCCTGATTCAGGAAGCGCTGATGGAAAAGAAAATGGGGGATATTGCTGACCAGATTACATCGGAACCGGATAAAAAATTCGTAATGATTGCAGGGCCGTCTTCTTCGGGAAAGACTACCTTTTCCCATCGTTTGTCTGTCCAGCTTAGGGCAAAGGGATTAAATCCCCATCCCATTGCTGTTGATAACTATTTTGTCAATCGGGTAGATACGCCCCGGGATGAAAAAGGGGATTATAATTATGAGATTCTGGAAAGCATAGACGTACGTCAGTTTAATCAGGATATGGGCGATTTGCTGGCGGGAAAAACCGTGAAAATGCCGGTATATAATTTTATTACCGGAGAAAGGGAATACCGGGGCGATACCCTTACGCTGGGAAAGGACGATATTCTGGTTATTGAAGGAATTCATTGCCTTAATGAAAAATTATCTTACAGCCTTCCTAAGGAAAATAAATTTAAAATTTATATCAGCGCCCTGACACAGTTAAATGTAGATGAACATAATCGGATACCTACCACGGACGGACGGCTGATTCGGCGGATTATCCGGGATGCCAGGACAAGAGGGTCTACTGCGCAGCGTACCATTAATATGTGGCCTTCCGTGCGCAGAGGCGAAGAGGAAAATATTTTCCCTTATCAGGAAGATGCGGATGTGATGTTCAATTCTGCTTTGGTATATGAATTGGCTGTGCTAAAACAGTATGCGGAGCCGTTGCTGTTTGGGGTGCCCCGGGATAGCGCGGAGTATTTGGAGGCAAAACGCCTGCTGAAGTTTTTGGATTATTTTTTGGGGGTCAGTAGCGAAGATATTCCCAGAAATTCTATTTTGCGGGAGTTTATCGGAGGAAGCTGTTTTAACGTGTGAGTTGGCTTGACAGGTATTTTAATCAATGTTAAAATAAAAAACGCGTGAGTAAGGCAAATGGCCGCTGCCGCAGGGCCGAAAGGTGGCGGGAGAGGAAAGTCCGGGCTTCACAGGGCAGGGTGCCAGATAACGTCTGGCGGAGGTGACTCCAGGGACAGTGCAACAGAAATATACCGCCGGGAAGCAAATGCCGCTACGGCGTTTCTGCCGGTAAGGGTGGAATGGCAGAGTAAGAGACTACCGCCTGTCTGGCAACAGGCAGGGCACATGTAAACCCCATCCGAAGCAAGACCGAATAGAAAACATAAGGCGGCCCGTCTGTTTTCGGGTAGGTTGCTTGAGCCGGGCGGCGACGCTCGGCCTAGATAGATGGCCATTATCTTCAGGATAACAGAATCCGGCTTATTGCTTTGCTCATAGCTGTGCAAAAAGAGAGGATTATCCTCTCTTTTTGTTTATGCACAGGCCCGCGTATGGAAGTTTGCTGCTGGCGCAGCACGCGGGCCGCGCGGCGAGCAGGGGAAGATGGCTCTTCCCTACTCGATTGCACAGGCCCGCGTATGGAAGTTTGCTGCTGACGCAGTATGCGGGCCGCGCGGCGAGCAGGGGGAAGGCTTCCTCTGCTCGATTAGGAAACATATATAGGTTTGCTGAAAGGATGAAGCCTGTGAAGAGGAAGAAAATCGGCAGTTTGCTGTCTGTATTGGTTCTGTTTTTTTTGCGGGCCGTTCCTGCATATGCTATGGAGGCGCCGGGGGATGGGGAGCCGGGATGGTATTATGAGCAGAAAAAGCATTATTGGTATTATTATAATGAAGACAAAGCACGGCATACAGGCTGGTTGAAATATAATAACGAATGGTATTGGTTCGATTCCACGGGCCGGATGGAGGATAACGGAAATGCCGTAATTGACGGGATACCTTATTATTTTTTTATTAATGGCCATATGGCATGGAATCAATATGTAGGGATGAAATTTTATAATGCTGACGGTCAGCACCAGCAGGAACATGATGTTCGGATTATCGGCAGAATGTCGCCGGAAAATGTTGACAGGGATTTGTTTTCCGACTATCTTTATGATATTCCCAGAAGCTGGATTGCCCGTTTTATTGACGAAGGCTGGGAATTTATGTTTTACAAGCAGAAAGAGTATTTTGCCGCACCGAATACCAGTCAGGGGATTTATTATGTTCATCACAGTGTAGATACCCATTATAAAAAGCTGAAATTCACGGATGTAGAGGATGTACAGCAGGCATTCGGGGAGTATGTGGGTTATGCGGCCGGCTGTTATGAAGAAGGGAATTCCTGGATGAAGGTGTTGTGGGAAGAGGAACCTGCCTTGAAAGACATATTGGAGCTGCCGGATTATTATGCCAATGATGATAAATTTTATTTCGGCCGGCTTTTTTGTGCTTATTTGGATAGTCAGGACAGAGAAAAGATAATACTTAGTTCCCGGAAAACTTGTGAGGTGATGGAAGAGATTCTGTCTTGCAATGATGACGAAAAGACAAAAGAACGGTTGAAAAAGAAGGCGGAAGCAGAGTGGGAAGATGCTAAAAGGCGGGCGGAAAGAATATTGCAGGAGGAAGGTTACGGGCCGGGGAGGAAGCCTCCTGAGACAAAAAAAGAGGAATAGTATTTTTGATAGGAGGCAGATTGATGAATGTTCAGGATAAATATCAAAAAAAACGGGTTACTCCGTCAGAAGCGGTAAAAGTGGTAAAATCAGGAGATTGGGTGGATTACGGTTTGTGTGTCATTCATCCGGTTGCCCTTGACCAGGCATTGGCCAGACGGCTGGCAGAAGAACCCTCTTTGCAGGATGTGAATTTCCGGGGAGGAATTGCTATGTGGCAGCCGGAGGTGACAAAAATACCTGACGCGAAAGGGCGGATTACGTGGAACTCCTGGCATAGCAGCGGTATTGAAAGGAAACTGATGGAAGCTGGTATTGGCTTTTACCAGCCTCTCCGTTATTCGGAGATGCTTCGTTATTATCGTGAGGATATCCGGCATGTGGATGTAGCGATGTTTCAGGTGTCTCCTATGGACCGGCATGGTTACTTCAATTTCGGTATCAGTGCTTCTCATATGGCGGCGGTCTGTGAGGTTGCGGATATTATTATCGTGGAAGTAAACGAACATATGCCGGTGTGCCTGGGTGGCCATGAGACGGGAATTTCCATTGATCAGGTAACGATGGTAGTAGAGGGGGAGAATCCTCCCATAGCGGAAATGCCTTCGGGGAAGATTGGTGAGTCCGATAAAATCATGGCCAGTTTTATCGTGCCGGAAATTCCTGACGGTGCCTGCCTGCAGTTAGGTATCGGCGGTATATCCGATGCGGTTGGCATGTTAATTGCCCAAAGTGAGATAAAGGATTTGGGAATACATACGGAGATGTATGTGGACAGTTTTGTGGAAATGGCTTTGCAGGGGAAAGTCACCGGGGCACGCAAATCAATTAATCGGGGGAGGCAGGTATTTACTTTTGCTGCGGGGACAAAAAAGCTTTATGATTATGTCCATGATAATCCGGCAATTATGGCGGCGCCGGTGGATTATGTAAATGATATTCGGGTTATTTCCAGCCTGGAAAAATTTATTTCGGTAAACAATGCGGTGGAAGTGGATCTTTTTGGCCAAGTTGCCTCGGAAACCTCGGGAACCCGTCATATCAGCGGCGCCGGCGGACAGTTGGACTTTGTGCTGGGCGCTTATCTTTCCCCGGGAGGGAAAAGCTTTATTTGCTGCCCTTCAACCTTTAAAGGAAAAGATGGTATAGTGAAAAGCCGTTTGGTTCCCTATATTACCCCCGGAGGCATTATTACGGCTACGAGAGCCAACATTCAGTATTTAGTGACGGAATACGGCCTGGTCAACCTAAAGGGGACGACTACTTGGCAGAGGGCGGAAAAAATAATTTCTGTCGCTCATCCGGATTTTCGGGATAAGCTGATTGCCGATGCGGAAAAGATGAACATTTGGCGTTATAGCAATAAGCGGTAAAAGCCTTTGGGGATATGAGGGGACGGTGAGCAGAGAAAGATGGTTGTTACCGCAGCCGCGCTTTGGCGCGGGAGTCCGGCGAGCAGGGAGAAAATCTTCCCTACTCGATTTCAGCCAGACTTTCCCATTGCTCATAAAGATTTTCCAGGCGGACACGGACAGCTTCTTTTTCCTGGTTCAGTTCCATGAGTTTGGCCGTGTTGGTATAAATTTCTTCCTGCTGCAGCAGTTCATCGATGGCACTGTCCCGGTTTTCCAACTGCTGAATCTCTTCTTCTGTCTTTTTTAAATCATTTTGACGTTTGCGTACGCGCGCCTGCGCTTCTTTTTGTGCTTTCCAATTTTGTTTTACTTCCGATATGGCTTCGGCAGGTTTTTGCTGGCTGTCGGTTAAGGATTCCTTAATTTGATCAGAAGAACCGGCAGGGATGCGGGTGGAAAGTTCATTTTTCTTGTTCCAGTAATAATCATAATTTCCAATATAATTAGTCAGGTTTTGTCCGGACAATTCCAAAATCCGGGTAGCTGTCCGGTTGATAAAATAGCGGTCATGGGATACATAAAGTATGGTCCCGGTATAGTTTTGCAAAGCCTGTTCCAGAATCTCTTTTGAGGTAATATCTAAATGATTGGTCGGTTCGTCCAAAATCAGAAAATTTGCTTCGGACAGCATTAGTTTTGCCAAAGATACCCGTCCCCGTTCTCCGCCGCTCAAATCGGAAATCCGCTTAAATACATCATCCCCGGTAAATAAAAAAGCTGCCAGGATATTGCGTACCTGGGTGTTGGTCAGATTAGGATAGGCATCCTGGACTTCCTCAAATGCGGTTTTTTCCGGATGAAGGACATGATGTTCCTGGTCATAGTATCCGATGTGAACTTTGGAACCCAAGGTGATACTTCCCGAATCCGCGGGAAGCATTCCGTTGATCAATTTTAAAATTGTGGTTTTTCCGGTGCCGTTGTTGCCGATTAGGGCAACCCGTTCTCCCCGCCGGATATCCATATCGATATGGGAAAACAGATGGTTTCTGCCGAAGGCTTTGCTTAAATCCCGGATAGTCAGTACATCGTTTCCGCTGAGGATATTGGGTTCCAGTTGAATCCGCATCTCATCATGGATTTCTGCCGGTTTATCGAGAAGATCAATTTTGGCTAACATTTTTTCGCGGCTTTCGGCGCGTTTGATGGATTTTTCCCGGTTAAATGATTTGAGCTTGGCGATTACTTCTTCCTGATGCCGAATTTCCTGCTGCTGGTTGAGCCAGGCTTTCATTTGCGCGGCACGGACCATGGCTTTTTTTTCGCTGTAAGCGGTATAGTTCCCCAGATATACACTGCACTGGCCTTGTTCCAGTTCTATCACTTTGCCGACTACGCGGTTGAGGAAATAGCGGTCATGGGCAACGATAATTACGGCGCCTTTATAATTGAGAAGATAAGTTTCCAGCCAGGCAATGGACTCCATGTCCAGGTGGTTGGTAGGTTCGTCCAGCAAGATGATATCCGGTCTGGAGAGCAACAGCCTGCCTAAAGACACCCGCGTTTTTTGTCCTCCTGACAAGGTGGAAACGATTTTGCCAAAATCTTCTTCTTCAAACCCCAGCCCTTTTAAGACGCCAACGATTTCACTCTGCCAGGCATAGCCGTTTTCCAGTTCAAAAATATGGTTTAGGCGGCTGTAAGAAGAAAGCAATTGTTCCAAATGCTCGCCGGAGGCGTTTTTCATCTGTAGTTCCAGAGAACGGATCTGCTGTTCCATCTGGATAATGGGACGTTTTACTTCCCGAAGCTCTTCATAGACAGAACGACTGCTGTCCAAATCCTGATGCTGGGCCAGATAGCCTAAAGATTTGCCCTTTGCCAGGACGACATCTCCCTGGTCGGCAGCCAGTTGACCTACAATAATTTTCAGTAACGTAGATTTGCCAGCACCGTTGATGCCGACAACGGCTGTTTTTTCCTGGTCCTCTATATGAAAAGATACTTCGGACAGGATTTGGTCTGTGCCGAAAGCTTTGCTGATATGGTTGCATGATAAAATCATAGTTTGTACTCCGTTTCGCTCTGTGTTAGGCGGATAGCCATGAAAGATTTGGTGTCCTGCCTGTTTTAGTATAATATACCGCTTCGTTTTTTTCAAGATTTCCTGGAAAACATGGTGAATATTGCTCTTTATGCGTTATTATTCACGGAGTGGGGCATCTTCTTGCCCGTCTGCGCCGGACAGGAAGCATCGGGCGGGGGGTATCTTCTTGCCCGTCTGCGCCGGACAAGAAGCATCGTGCGTTCGCCCGATGGGGAAAAACAGATAAAATCAGTCTTACAAGCAAGCTTGACGCCTGTTTTTATCCGGTTTTCCTCGCTCCATAAATGTTATTATTCACGGAGTGGGGTATCTTCTTGCCCGTTTGCGCCGGACAAGAAGCATCGTGCGTTCGCCCGATGGGGAAAAACAGATAAAATCAGTCTTACAAGCAAGCTTGACGCCTGTTTTTATCTGTTTTTCCCCGCCCCGTGAATTGTAATATATGTATTCTAAAAAAACATATTTGACATTGATTTTGTGCAACAGTATAATGGTAATTGTACAAATATGTGGAGAAAACAGAAAGTAAAGAGGAGATTTTCATGGAAGGAAGAGAAATATCGAAGGCAGTTATTGGCCGCCTTCCTCGATATTACCGTTATCTTGGTGAGTTGCTGGAGCTGGGAGTGGAACGTATTTCATCAAATGAGCTGAGTATGAGGATGAAAGTGACAGCTTCGCAGATCCGTCAGGATTTAAACAATTTTGGCGGTTTTGGACAGCAGGGATATGGTTATAATGTCAAGTATTTATATACGGAGATTGGTAAGATTTTGGGGGTTGACCGGCAGCATAATTTGATTATTATTGGTGCGGGAAACTTAGGGCAGGCGATTGCCAACTATGCTAATTTTGAAAAGCGGGGATTTATGATTAAGGGAATGTTCGATATTAACCCGCGTTTGATTGGCCTTGTAGTCCGGGGAATTGAGATTTGCGGCGTGGATGATTTAGAGCAGTTTATTGCCGACAATGACGTGCAGATGGCGGCGCTGACTATTCCCAAGACCAAGGCGTCGGAGATTGCCGATCGTCTGGTTCATGCAGGAATCAAAGCTATTTGGAATTTTGCCCATGTGGATTTGAATGTACCTGAGGATGTGGTGGTGGAAAATGTCCATCTCTCAGAAAGCCTTATGCGTCTTTCTTATCGGGTGTGCAGTATGCAGGATCAGAAAAAAGAGCAAGAGGATGAGGGAGAAGAATTATCGTAACCGTTTAGACAGGCAAGAAGATCCTTCGCTTAAACGGTTACACAGCAGAGGGGGAACAGCGATGAAATATTCGGTGACCGGATTGCAGATGAAGCAGATTGACCAGGATACTATTCAGCGGATAGGGATTCCTTCATTAGTGCTGATGGAGAGAGCGGCGCTGGCGGTAGCAGATATAGCGGAAAAAATGTTAAAGCAAAATGGCAGCGGACAGAAAAAGGCAAAGGCCGCTTCCGTCGCTATTGTCTGTGGTACAGGGAACAACGGTGCAGACGGAATTGCCGTTGGCCGGATTTTGCAGGGCCGGGGCTGTAAGGCAGATGTGTTTTTGGCTGGAAAGCAGGATTGCGGGACGGAAGAGTATCAGACACAGATACGGATAGCCAGACGGTTTGGCGTTCTCTTAAAAGAGGCAGATGAAATACAGCCTCATGATTATCCGGTGATTGTTGATGCTTTGTTTGGGATTGGTCTGACGCGGAATGTGGAAGGGGCATACCAACACTTGATTGAACGGATTCTCCGGGAAAAGAGGGCGGATGCGTCGGTGGTAGCGGTGGATATTCCTTCCGGTATCCATGCAGGAACTGGTGCGGTGATGGGCACGGCACTTGCAGCGACGGTGACGGTGACTTTTGGCTGGTTTAAAACAGGGCTTTTATTGTATCCAGGCCGGACATATGCCGGACAGGTGCAGGTTGCGGATATCGGGTTTCCGGCTCAGAGTCCTGTTCGGCTCGGCTGGGACGGGATGGTGCTGGAAATACAGGATCTGGTAAACCTGCCAAGGAGGAAGGCGGACAGCCATAAGGGGAGTTTCGGAAAAATGCTTTTGGTGGCGGGTTGTGCAGGAATGGGCGGAGCGGCTTATCTGAGTGCGCTGGCGGCCTACCGCGTCGGCGCCGGGCTTGTCAAAATCCTGACGGTACCGGAGAATTATCCGATGCTGCAGACCAATATTCCCGAGGCTGTTGTTGAATTGTTTTTGCCTGTGCAGTTTATGGAGCAGCGGGAAGCATTTCATCAAAAGATTAAAGCTTTGTGCCTTTGGGCAGATGCTGTGGTAATCGGTCCGGGATTGGGGCAGGAGCCATATGTGGAAGGATTATTGGAAGAGGTGCTGTCTTGTGTTGGCGTACCTGTGGTAGTGGATGCAGATGCGCTGAACACTTTAGCGGTTTGTCCCAAGTTAAAGAAATATATCAATGAAAAGATGGTTTTAACTCCTCATATGGGGGAGATGTCCCGCCTGACCAAACAAACAGTGACTGAGCTTAAAGCAGATCGGATGCGCGCTGCCCGGGATTATGCCGCAGAAACAGGTGCTGTCTGTGTGTTGAAGGATGCTTCTACGGTAATTGCCGGCAGGGACAAGAAAGCCTATATCAATACAAGCGGGTCCAGTGCTATGGCAAAAGCTGGTTCCGGCGATGTGTTAGCTGGGATTATTGGCGGCTTGCTGGCTCAGGGAATGAAAGAACAGGAGGCGGCGGCTTATGGCGTATATCTGCATGGACTGGCTGGAGAAGCGGCGGCGGGCGCCAAGGGGGTACGGAGCGTACTGGCCCGGGATATAGCCAACCATTTAAAATCCGCGCTTCCTGCTTAAAAACCGAACATGTCAGTACAGCATTGTTTTAATCTTGAAGTAATCAGCATTCGCTGTTTATTCGAGAATTAATGCAACGCTGTACTGGTTTATAGCAAATGGGAGAAAAACAGAGATGAAACAGTATACCCGGATTTATGCTACCATTGATTTGGATGCGGTGATGTTTAATATTGAGTCTATGAAACAAAAACTGGCGCCTGGAGTCGGTGTAGCTGGCGTGGTAAAGGCGGATGGTTATGGACACGGAGCGGTTCCTGTGGCAAGAGCTATTGAGCCTTATGTTGAGGCTTATGCGGTAGCGACAGCAGAAGAAGCACTACAGTTGCGCCGTCATGGCATTTGCAAGCCGGTTATGATTTTAGGGCCGGTTCATCAAAGCTGTTATCGGATGCTGGTAGTGGAAAATATCCGGCCGGCAATATTTACTATGGAACAGGCCAGCGCCCTGTCGGAACAAGCCAAAGCTTTGGGAAAAACAGCGAATCTTCATTTAGTCGTCGATACAGGTATGGGACGCATCGGCATGAGCGCGGATCAGAAGGGTGTGGATTTGGCGGTTTCCATTTGCCGTTTGCCTGGTCTTCGCGTCGAGGGCCTGTTTTCGCATTTTGCCCGGGCAGATGAAACAGATAAAGCTTCTGCCATGTCCCAACTGCAGCGATATGGGAATTTTGTAAGCCTATTGGAAGGGCAGGGGATAAAGATACCGCTAAAACATTGTGCTAACAGTGCGGCTATTATCGATATGCCCCAGGCTAATTTAAACTTAGTGCGGGCGGGGATTTCTTTGTATGGCATGTATCCTTCGAAGGAGGTAGATAAGGCAAGAGTATCGTTAAAGCCGGTCATGGGGCTGAAAAGTTTTATCACCTATGTTAAAGATGTTGAATCTGGACAGGAAATCAGTTACGGCGGGACGTTTAAGGCAGATAAGCCTATGCGGATTGCCACGATACCTGTAGGTTATGGGGACGGCTATCCCAGAAATTTATCGGGCAAAGGAAAGGTGCTGATCGGAGGAAAAAGCGCACCTATCCTTGGCCGTATCTGTATGGATCAGTTCATGGTAGACGTATCACATATTCCACAGGCTGCTGTGGATACGGAGGTAACATTGCTGGGAACAGATGGGACGGAACAAATCCGTATGGAGGATTTGGCACAGTGGGGCGGCGGGTTTCACTATGAAATTGCCTGTAATATAGGCAAAAGGGTTCCGCGGGTCTATTTTTGCCATGGATATGTGACAGAGACAAAAGATTATTTTGATGATTGAGATTTTAGGCTGGAATGAGCGGGAAAGCGGTTTTAGGGCTTTCCTTACACAAAAAATCTCTTGTTATTCTGTTATGTTGTTGGTATAATTACAATACTAAAAAGAAGAAATGTCACTTAAGGGAGTATGAGTATGGAACACAGAAAGAATGGGGCTTCCCAGGCTGGTACCATCAGGCGAGGCTGGGGTATTACAGGAAAACTGGCATCTGCCATTGTCGTGAGTGTTGTGATTGCTGTAACGATTTTGTTTGCTGTAGTCTATTTTCAAATGTCGCATGCGTTGTTGGACAAGAGTGAGGACTTGCTGCAAACTACCACAGAACGTACGCTCCAGGAAACCAGAGCATGGATGAACAATACGCTGACTATGCTGGAAGCTCAGCGAGACACCATTGAGTACGAGGACATGGATGTTCCGGCTATGATGGATTATATTCGACATACAGTAGGGAAAAATGATGCCTATCCCGCTGGGCTGTATGTAGCTTTGACGGATGGTTCTCTGTATCACGCCTCTTTTGTACCTGGTCCGGACTTTGATGCTACGGCAAAGAGCTGGTATCAGGATGGTATTAAGTCGGATTCGTTTATATTAGGTGACGTATATTTTGATGAGGACAGCCAGTCCTATGTGGTAGGAGCCTCCGGCGTGCTGAAGACCTCCGGCGGATCTATACGGGGTGTCGCTGCAGCAGACGTGTACCTGGAATCAATATCAAAAATAGTCAGTGAAGTCCAGCTTGAGGACACCGGAGGGATTTTCCTGGTGGATACCCGAACCAATACGATTATCGGCCATCGTGACAAGGCCGTTACGGGAAAAAAGCTGGATGAAATGAAAGAGAGCATGTATGTATATGCCGGCCAGCAGATTCACGAAGGAAAGACAGGGCTGTTTCTCAATGGAAATACTTATATCCAGGTAGAACATGTTCCCGGAAGCGATTGGACGGCTGTCGCTTATGTGTCTCGGACAGAGGTTCTGCGTGAACTGCATCAGTTGACCGCCAGTATGCTGTTTGTAGCGATTTTTGCCGTGTTGGTCCTGATTCTTTTGGTGGTGGTTCAGGTTCAGCGTGTTATTGGCCGTCCGGTTAAAGAATTAAGCCTGGTAGCTACCCGGATTGCCGAGGGGGAATTGGATCAGTCTATTCGCTATCAGTCCAGAGATGAGCTTGGCGTGCTTGCCAGTGACTTTAACCAAGTTACGCTTCGGCTTCGGGAATATGTGGCTTATATCAATGAGATTTCCGAAAAGTTGCGGGAAATCGCAGCAGGAAATCTGGCGTTTACTTTGGAAAACAAATATACCGGTGAGTTTGAAAAAATAAAAATTGCGTTGGATGAGATATCTCATGCTTTGAATGGCACAATGGGACAATTACGTGCGGCATCCAGGGATGTAGCTGCAGGCGCCGAACAAGTTTCCAATGGTGCAGCTACTCTGTCCCAAGGTTCTACGGAGCAGGCGGCGGAAGTGGAAACTTTGGCCGGGCATATGGGTGCCGTATCCGAGAGTGTACATAATATTTCCAAAGGTGCTCAGGAGGCAAGCCGCATTTCTCAGGATGTCAGAAGCGGGCTTTTGGCCAGTAATGATAAGATGCGGAATATGACGGTGGTAATACAGCGTATCAGTGACAAATCTACAGAGATACATAAGATTGTTAAAACGATTGAGGATATAGCTTTCCAGACAAATATTTTGGCGTTGAATGCTGCTGTGGAGGCCGCCAGGGCAGGAGCTGCTGGAAAGGGATTCGCTGTAGTTGCAGATGAAGTTCGTGCTCTGGCCGGCAAATCTTCCTCCGCCGCCAAGGAAACGACGGTTTTGCTGGGTCAGACTGTAGAGTCCATGGATGAAGGAGTCCGTGCAGCCTAGGATACGGCAGATTCCATACTTAAAGTAGTGGCTCATGCAGATGAGATGAACAAACTCATTGATGGTATTGCCGATTATACCAGACAACAGGATGCCAATACGGCAGAGATTACCCGGGGAATTGAACAAATCTCTACGGTTGTGCAGACCAATGTGGTTACGGCAGAGGCCAGTGCTGCTGCCAGCGAGGAGCTGGCAAGCCAGGCTGCCATGCTTCGGGAGCTGGTTGCTAAATTCCGGCTTCGGGAGTAAGAAAGGCGGCGGTTAAATTTTTAAAATATAAGTAATAGAAGGATTTGGAGTTTTTTAAATATCTTGACTTTTTTTCGATCTTGAAGTATTATATTATCGTCATATGTCGGAAACGAGGTGAGTGTATGGCCAGACCTATCCGATGCAGAAGAATCTGTTTTGAACCCCAATATGACCGTTTTGCGCCTTGTGGCGTGGAGGATAAAGAACAGGTTCTGCTGACAGTAGATGAGTTTGAGGCGATCCGTTTGATTGATTATGAAAAAAGGACTCATGAGCAATGTGCCAGGCAGATGGGGATTTCCCGTACTACGGTTACAGAAATGTACGAGAGGGCACGGACAAAAATTGCGGATTGTATTGTCAACGGAAAAACACTGCATATTTCCGGCGGAAATTATGTGCTTTGTGACGGTTCTGCTAAAAAGTGCTGTGGCAGGAAATGCAGCAAGGCAGAATATGCGGCTGAAACCGTCAAAGGGAGAAAGGAAGGTAAGATAATGAAGATTGCTGTTACTTATGAAAACGAAAAGGTATTCCCGCATTTTGGGCATACGGCTCAATTTAAGGTTTATGATGTTGAGGATGGCAAGGTTACAGGGACGCAAGTTGTGGATACGGAAGGGAGCGGCCACGGAGCCTTGGCGGGGATGCTTTCTGCCTTAAAGGTTGATGTGTTAATCTGCGAAGGGATTGGGGCAGGTGCGCAGATTGCGCTGGCAGAAGCAGGGATCCGCCTTTATGGCGGGGTGTCCGGCAGTGCGGATGAAGCAGTAGAGGCGCTGCTTGCGGGAAACCTTGTCTTTAATCCGGATTTCCATTGTGACCATCATGGCCATGGGCATCATGAGGAAGGGCATCATTGCGGGGAAGATAAGCATGGCTGCCCAGGAAATGGGGATAGCTGTTCCTCCGTTTCATAAGCAGCTATATTCCTTTCCGCTCTATGAATGTAAAAGATGGGGCTGTTGCAAAATTCAGTATTTCTACAATATATGGCAGGAGTACGCGTGACTACTATGCCATATATTGTATACGTCTGTTATTTTGCAACAGCTCCTTTTTCTATAATACAGACAACATATTGTAAAGTTTCAGCAGCCGTATATCCTCGCGGGATACTCTTAACTTTTGGACAAGGGCAGCATCTTCGGTAAGCTTTGTTTTGGAAAACAGCATTTTTATGGCGATAGGCATCATGGGGTGGGAAGAGAAGCCGTTAAACAACCCCCATTTTGTATCGGCATCCAGATACGAGGCCAGAATTTGTACGCTGGCTTTTTCAATCGGACTGTCCTGGTTGGTGAGCTGAATGTGGGTAAGCGCATCATAATGTTCGATATAGCCCCAGTAGGTATTTTCACAGGTATGGTAGTTATCGTAATCCTTAAAATTCATATACATCATAATCTTGTAGGAAGAATCTGAGGTTTCCGATAATACATCAAACACACAGCGGGTAAGCTGATTGTTCCTTCCGTCAAACAGATAAGAATAAAATTGGGAGCAGCCGGCGAAAAAAGCCGGGCTGTTTTCCCGGGAAGCCATGGCGGTTCTCCCTGGCAGAACATAGAGAAACTGCTCTACATGAACCTGAAGGGCATCAGCAATATCATAAAGAGTTTCAATGTCCAAGGGAATTTCCCCTTTTTCATATTTGGAAATAGTAGATTTGCTTTTGCAGATGATGTGGGACAGATCATCTAAAGTCAAATTGCGCCGCTTGCGGAAGGTGCGGATCTGCTTTCCGATTTCTACATTGATTTCTGACATCTCTTCCTCCATTCTGTGCACGTTTCACCGCACAAACAGGTATTGGTGAACTATTTTTTTCTCCTTTGTTTCCCCCACCGATTTTTTCATTTTTGTCCGGGTTTTTCGGACAGATTTTTGGTAAAATTATCTATAAAAAGTTTCGTATAAATCAATAAACCAGCGAATTTTTCTGGTTTTCTAAGCGTTCTCTCTGATTCTACCATAAATCATGGCAAAAATCTACTATGAAGAAAAAAATAAATAAAAATTCCACTGTGAAGAAAATTTGCCTTGTTTGATTTTGCAATTTTCCTCTGTTATAATCGGCACATAAGAAAGAAACACACAAAAACTAACAAAAGGAGCTGGTAAAAATGTACAATTTTGACGAAGTAATTGACCGCAGACACACGAACGCCATGAACACCGACGGGTTCCGCAGCTACATCTTCCATGCGGATGAAACCATGACTTTTCCCTACAAGGATGAGGAATTTATCCGTATGTGGGTGGCAGACATGGAATTTGCAACTCCTGACGTAGTTATCGACGGGATGAGAGAGAGGCTGGATAAGCGGATTTTCGGCTATACCAGGGTGTTTGAGAAGAGTTACTATGATGCCTTCCTTGCCTGGTGCGAGCGGCGGTACGGATGGAGCTTCCCCAGAAAAGAGCTGGTGATGTCCAATGGAATTATTCCGGCCCTGTACGAACTGGTGGAATATATCTGTAAGCCGGATGAAAAAGTGCTGTTTTTAACGCCCTCCTATGCGTATTTTAAGTATGCGGCGGACTTTAACAAGCGGGAGTATGTCTGCTCGGATCTGCTTTATCAGGACGGACGTTACCGCATTGATTTTGAGGACTTTGCGGCAAAGGCGGCAGAAGAAAAGAATACCCTGCTGATTTTATGTAATCCGCACAATCCCAGCGGGCGGGTGTGGACACAGGAGGAATTAGAAAAGCTGGCGGAGATTATTGAAAAGAATCAACTCTGGGTAATTTTCGATGAAATCCACTGTGATCTGCTGCGCAGAAGCCAGAAGCACATTCCTTTAGGACTGGTAATGCCGGAGTATCAGCGGCTGATTACCTGTATGGCGCCCAGCAAGACCTTCAACCTGGCAGGAATGATGATTTCCAATATTATTATCCGCGACGAAGGACTTCGGGCAGTCTGGCTTGACCGCCATTATAATTTTGATAACCCGTTAAGTATTGCCGCAGCGCAGGCAGCCTATGAAAAGGGAGAGCATTGGCTGGAAGAGCTTCGGGTTTATCTGGATGGAAATTTTGCTTTTGTCGGGGAATATCTGGAAAAGCATCTTCCCAAAGCAAAGTATCAGCCCTCAGAGGCAACCTACCTGGCCTGGGTGGACGTAAATGAATACTTTGAGCCGGACGAGAAACTTCCGCTGTTCTTTGCCTATAAAGCCGGTGTTCTTCTGGAAGGTGGAAATATGTTCGTGCAGAATTCCGACGGCTTTATCCGCTTAAACCTGGCCTGCCCAAGGGCAACGCTTGAAGAGGGCTTAAAGAGGATTTGCGAGGCAGTCAATACAAAGCATACGGAAAAGTATCTGGGAGAAGATTGGGAAGAAAAGCAGAAAAATTAAAAAAGGAGAAAACCATGGCAAAGGAACAGGTAGAGTTAAAACAGGTATTAGGATTTAAAGAACTGTTTACCCAGGCAGTAGGAAATATTATCGGTGCCGGAGTTATGACACTTTTAGGATCGGCGATTGCGCTGACCGGGCGTTCGCTTCCGTTTTCATTTTTAGTTGCTACATTTATCGTAGTGGGCTATGCACTTCCCTACGTCCTGATTTGCAGCGTGGCGCGGGTAAAGGGCGGAACGTATACGATGATTGGCATGCTTGCCGGGACAAGGCTGACCGGGGTACAATGTATTATGAATATTCTGGGAAATCTGGGACTGGGAATGTACGGGTTGTCGCTGGCTTCCTATTTTATCAGCTTTTTCGGTTTTGGCAGCCCTAAGGTGGTTGCCCTGATTGCCGTAACGATTTTTTATCTGCTGAATGTATTCGGCATTGACAAGATGGCAAAGGCGCAGAATGTTATTGTGATGATGCTTTGTATAGCCCTTGGCTTATTTGCCGCCTTTGGCATCGGCCATGTACAGTCCGATTATTTTACCAATGGATTTATGACTGGCGGGTGGATGGGTTTATTCCAGGCCGGGGCATTGATGACCAATGCAGTAGCCGGAGCATCGATGATTACCGCTCTTTCCGGCGAAGCAAAGAATCCGACCAGGGATATTCCACTGGTAATCATTATTGCCACCTTATCCGTATCGTTACTGTATGCTATTATCTCTGTTGTTGCAGCGGGTGTGCTTCCGGTAGAACAGGTGGCGGGGGAAAACCTGTCCATGGTAGCCAATATTGTATTATCTAAGCCATTGTATGTATTCTTTATGGTATTTGGAGCAATGTTTGCCATTATTTCTACGTTGAACGGACAGTTTGCCACAGCATCCAGACCGCCGCTGCAGGCGTGTAGAGATGGCTGGTTCCCGGAGTGGATGGGTTACGTGCATCCTAAATTCCGAACACCTGTGGTTTTGCTGACCATGTTTTACCTGATTTCTGTATTTACGATTTTATCCGGGCTGAAAATCAGAACCATTGCCAATCTGACCATTATCTGCAGCGGGATTACGATTTTAATTACCTGTGTTGCTATTGTCCGGCTGCCCAAAGTATGCCCTACGGGCTGGAAATATTCCAAGTTCCGCTGTTCAAATGCTGTACTGATTTTGATTGCCGTATATGCGACAGGAGCCGAACTGTTTAATATTTACCTGAATATGAAGCAGCTGTCACCTAAGATGCTGATGGGAAATATTGCTATGATTATCGGAGCTGTGATTTTTGCTTTTGCCCGCTATAAGTACACCCACATTACGCCAAGTTATGTGGAAAATATGGGAGAAGATCAGAAATAATGAAGCAAAACGAAAAAATAAAAGTTCATCTGTCAAATAAGACGAATATTCAGGAGGAAAGACAATGATTAAAATTCAGGGCGGAACCATACATACTGCAGTGAATAGAGAAGCTTTTTCAGGAGATATTTTGATTGACGGCGGGAAAATTAAAAAAATCGGCCTAAATCTTCAGGAAGAGGCAGAATTAGTAATTGATGCAAAAGGACTGGATATTTTTCCGGGATTTATCGATGCCCACTGCCATGTTGGGCTGGATGTTTTGGGCGGAGGCCCGGCAGGGATGGAATTTAACGAAACAAATGACCCAGTTACTCCGCAGCTTCGGGCCATTGATGGACTCAATCCCTTTGATAAACACTTAGAACTGGCGAGAAAGGGTGGCGTTACCTGCATCGCCACAGGCCCAGGAAGCTCTAATGCGATTGGCGGAACCTTTGCTGCTGTTAAGACTTATGGAAAACGCGCAGACCGTATGATTGTCAAGGACCCGATTGGTATGAAATGTGCATTTGGGGAAAATCCAAAAAAATTTTACCAGACAAAGGGGATTTCCAGTCGTATGACCAATGCTGCGGTTATCCGAAATATCTTGAAAAAAGCACAGATTTACAGGGAAAAACTGGATGCTGCCGGAGAGGACAGGGCAAAATATCCGGCTTACGACCAGAAGCTGGAGGCGCTTCTTCCGGTGCTTCGCAGAGAAATCCCGCTGAAAGCCCATGTACATCAGGCAAATGATATATTTACTGCCCTGCGGATTGCCAGGGAATTTGATGTGGATATTACGTTAGAACATGTAACCGAAGGCTATCTTGTGGCGGATGAACTGGCAAAGGAAAACGTAAGTATGGCAGTAGGCCCCTTCTTCTGTTCTGGTTCAAAATTAGAATTTAGAAATGTCAGCATGGAAAATGCGGGAATTCTGGCAAATGCCGGATGTCATGTCTGCATTGTCACGGATGCGCCGTTAATTCCGCTGCAGGGCCTTCCTTTATATGCGGGGATGGCAGTGAAGGCGGGGATGGATGAATATGACGCCCTTAGAGCAATTACCATTAATGCCGCAGAACATCTGGGAATTGCTGATCGGGTTGGCTCCCTGGAGGAAGGCAAGGATGCCGATCTTGTGCTGGTGGATGGTTCCCTGTTTTCGGCCGTGTGTGATATCCGGTATGTGCTGATTGACGGAAAATTAATGGCCGGAGCGTCGGCAAATGAAGAAGGCTGAGGAATAAAAAAATAGACAAAATAAATAAAATCAGCAGAAAAAGGAACACGGATAAAAATTAAAGGAGGAAATCAAAATGAAGTTAATTAACACAGAAAAAGCACCAGGGGCAATCGGGCCGTATTCTCAGGGATTTGAGGTAAATGGAGTTATTTATACCTCCGGGCAGATTCCCGTGAATCCGGAAAACGGGGAAGTGCCGGAAGGAATTGCAGCGCAGGCCCAGCAGAGCTGCAAAAATGTAGGGGCGATTCTGGAAGCTGCAGGAAGCAGTTTTGCAAAGGTATTTAAGACGACCTGCTTTTTGGCAGATATGGGAGATTTTGCAGCATTTAATGAGGTTTATGGAAAATATTTTGTGTCAAAACCGGCGAGAAGCTGTGTGGCGGTAAAAACCTTGCCTAAGGGCGTGCTGTGCGAGATTGAAGCTGCAGCGGAAAAGTAAAAAGGTATATGAAAATCAGGTGATAAAGGAAAGAACAGCCAGGTCAAAACTGCATAAAATGCAAATTGTCCTGGCTGTTTTTTGAGAAAAAATGATTATGCAGGAAAGGAGAAGAACGATGGAATTATCCAAGGTAAAGGAACTTGCAGCAGCGTATCAGGACTACATGGTAAAAATGCGGAGGGAATTTCACCGCCATCCGGAGCTTTCCGGGGAGGAATGGCATACGAGGGATATTCTTGTCCGGGAAATTGAAGCGATGAGCCTGCCGTATAAGCTGCTAAAGGGTACGGGAATTATCGCCATTATCGAAGGGGGAAAGCCGGGGAAGCATCGGGTGATCCGGGCGGATATCGACGGGCTTCCTGTGAAAGAAGAGGCATGCAATTTAAAGCAGCCGAAAGCCTGTGTATCTGAGATTGACGGTGTGTGCCATGCCTGCGGCCACGATGCTCACATGGCGGTGCTTTTAGGGACAATGAAGGTGTTGACTCAAATCCGGGAAGAGATTGAAGGAACCGTGTACTGCTGTTTTGAAGAAGGCGAGGAAACGAACTGCGGAATAGAAACGATGCTGGAGATGCTGGACGAATATCCGATTGATGAATGTTTTGCTTTTCATGTTTACAGCGGACTGGATGCAGGAAAGGTGAATATTGTTCCAGGGCCGAGGATGGCAGGGACGGTGGGTATTGGTTTTCATGTTAAGGGAAAGGCAGGTCACGGCTCCAGACCGGATCAGGCGGCAAATCCGATTGTGCCGGCAGCCCATATTGTTACCCAGATTGACTCGGCATTTTTAAATCAGATTAATGCAGAGGAAACCGTTACTTTAGGTCTTTGTGTGTTCCAGGCCGGAGAAACCACGAATGTTATCCCGGAAGATGCCTATATCGGAGGCACGGTGCGGTACTTTAATAAAGAAGAAGGGGAGAAGGCCCTGGCAATCATCAATACCGTTGCCGAAAATACGGCGGTCTGTCACAAGTGTACCATAGAATTTGCCGAGCGCAATAAAATCAGCCTTCTTCCGGTGGTTAATGATGCAGGGGTCGCCAGCCGGGTGCAGGAGATGACCGGAAAGATCTGCGGTAAGGAGGTTCTTGGTGAATGTGACCGCTGGTACGCTTCGGAGTGTTACAGCATGTATCTGGAGAAATATCCGGGCGCTCTGGGATTTTTAGGAATCCGAAACGAAGATTACGGCAGCGGGGCGGCGCACCATAATGGGAAATTTGATATTGATGAAACTTCGCTGTATCTGGGCGTGTGCGCAGAGGTTGGATTTGTGCTGAGTAAATAAGCTGTCATGTAACAGAGGTTATATGGGCAGAGTATCCATGAACCAGATACTCGGCAAAGCAGAGGAATGAAAAAAGAATGTACATAAAGCGGAGGGAATAATGGAAAAGAAAAAAGAGTTAAGATGCCGCATTTACTATGGATTATGACAGGAATTATCCTTCTTTCCTGTCTGGCGACTTATCTGCTTCCCGCAGGGCAGTTTGCCACAAATGAGGCAGGAGAAATCGTGGGAACAGAATTTCAGTATCTGGGACATCAGACTCCGGTAAGTCCGTGGGACGCCATGATGCTGATGGGAGTAACCCCGTATTTTGCATTTTTTACCCGTCTGGTGATTATGAACTTTTTCCTGGCAGTGGCGATTGTTATGGTGATGCGCTATGTGAAGAAGATTCAAAAGACCCCCAGGCATCCCTGATGTATTCCGCAGGCTGGAGGCCGGAAGTTTCTGCTTCCGGTGCGGAGGAATCCCAGGTGCTCAAGCAGGTGGAGATGAACTGGAGAAAAGTTGCCGTGATTGTTATTTTCGTCCTTCAATATCTGATTATTGCCTTTTATCCGCTAATGGGCGGGGACGACAGCTTAACCCCTTTGACTTTATGATTGCTATTATGCTTTGCACCATGGTGATTGTCGGATTGATTGGCGGAATGAGTTTTGAAAAGCTGGGGCAGAGTTTTGCCAGAGGACTTGGTTCCATGGCCTTTGTTGCCTTTGTTATCGGTCTTGCCAAGGTGATTTCTCTGATTTTGGGGAATGGAAATGTAATCCATACCATTGTCTATGTATTAACGAAGCCGCTCCTGGCTCTGCCAAAGTCGGTTTCTAGTATTGGTTTGACCTTGATTGTATCGATTATTAATCCGCTTATTCCTTCGACAACTTCCAAGGCGGCGATCCTTGTGCCGATTATGAAACCGGTGGCTTAGGCCCTGGGGATGCAGCTAATCTGGCTGTTGTGGCTTACCAGATGGGTAATAGTTTTACAAACCTGCTTTCTCCGCTTCTTGGATGGATGATTGGTTCCTGTGTTATGGCAGATGTTCCCTTTGCCAAGTGGTTCCAGTGGGTATTGCCTAAAGTATTGCTATTGATTGCCCTGGCCAGTGTGATTGTTTTCTTGCTGACGGTGACGGGATGGTCGGGCGTGATTTAAGAATTTCTTCAGTATAATGAGGATTGTGGGAGCACAAAGTGCGGAACAATCCAGTATCAGAGGGTTAAAATCAAAAGGAAAAGCCTGTCCGTCCGTGTATCGCGACAAAGGGGCTGGCTGAATTCCGATAATTCAAGAAAAATAAATAAGGAGGAGCAACATGAATAAGCAGGAGTTTTTACAGAAATACGTGGCAGAGCGTCATGGGACGGACAGCATGAAATGGGATGGATTGGAAGAAAAGTTCGGAAAGGGAGAAAAAGATCTGCTTGCCATGTGGGTGGCCGATATGGAGTTTAAGACTTGTGATGCCGTGGTGGAAGCCATGACAGAGCGCTCCAAACATGGTGTATTCGGTTACAGCATTGTACCGGATGCTTACTATACGGTATTTTCCCAATGGATGGAGCAGCGGTATAATTTTCCGATAAAAAAAGAATGGCTGCGGTTTTCCACTGGTTGTGTAACCGGGATTGCCTGGATGATCCATGCGTTTACGGATCCGGGAGATGCCTGTATGATCCTGACCCCGGTGTATTACCCTTTTCATAATGTCGTTACCAACAGCAGCCGAAAGCTGGTGAAGGCAGATTTGCATTACCAGGATGGCTATTTTACTATGGATATCGAGGCGATAGAAAAAACTGTTGTGGAAAATCAGGTAAAAATGTTTCTTTTATGTTCTCCCCACAATCCGGCAGGAAGAGTATGGACAGAAGAAGAGCTGGACCAGGTGCTGGCAGTCTGTAAGAAACATAACGTGCTTGTAGTCAGTGACGAAATTCATCAGGATATCGTGTTCAAAGGGAATCGTTTTATTCCGGCGGCGGTAGTTTCCGGCGGAAAGTACCAGGATATCGTGGTTACATTGAATTCAGCAACGAAAACATTTAATCTGGCAACCCTGATCCATTCCCATATCATTATAACAAATGAAAAATTACGGGGAATTTATGACCGGTTTGCATCTGCCTTAAACCGCACGGAAGTCAGCATAATGGGGATGGTAGCAACGATGGCAGCCTATCAGCATGGTGGAGAATGGCTGAAAAATGTGCTGGAAGTGATCGGGGATAATTACGATTATTTGAAAGAAACGCTGGAGAAAGGGCTTCCCGGGGCAAAGGTGTGTTGTATGGAGGGGACATATTTGCCCATGGTTGACCTGCGAAAATGCGTGAAAGCAGAAAAAACGCAGGAATTTATCCAGAAA
Organism: uncultured bacterium; assembly: GCA_947383005.1. Taxonomy (GTDB): domain Bacteria; phylum Bacillota; class Clostridia; order Lachnospirales; family Lachnospiraceae; genus Brotaphodocola. The sequence goes on from CANDBT010000013.1 coordinate 94,484, forward strand.
CGCTGCAGGCTGGCGGTTGATTATGGCGAGTGGTTCGGCGACGGGTATCAGGGATTTGTGCGCTTTAACCTGGCTACGGACCCGCTATACATAAGGCAGGCTGTAGAACGGATGATCATAGAAGGGAAAAACGGTTGATTTCCCGGCGCCTGAAAAATTACTGCATAAGATGAGTTGTATGTTTATTTATGATGAAATTGTGCCGCTTTCTGTTATTTTTATCGATTGATTCAGATAGCCCAGGCAGTCAGCGGCCAGACGCCGGTAGGAATAGCCCCCTGCCAGAAACACATTTTTCATGGAAAGCCAGACGACGGTCATGGTAATTTCCATCAGCAAAATGCGGAGTAGTATTTCCAGGGGGCAGGATTTCAGCTTATGTAAAGTATAAGACTGAAATGCGATATGGAGCAGTTCGTCCTTGAGCATCTGCCGGCAAATGCTTTTTAGGGCAGGAGAAACTGTACATTCTGCCAGCGCCCGATAGTAGGAGAGGGCGATCATTTCGGCTGTTACCAGGACGATGATTTCTGACTTCAGGCCGCCTGTTTTTCTCAGTAAGCGGAAAATGCTATCCAAAAAGGAGCGGGAGCGGACAGGAATATGGTGATAATCCATATATTTTTTCAGGTAGCCGGAGTGCTGGTTCTCTTCCCGGACAAAACCTTTCATGGCTTCCAGATATTCCGGCGCCTGATGGCTATCGGCATAGCGTTTAGCACAGCGAAGAAGAAAAGCTCCCTCGGAAGCTTCACCTTTTTGGAAGCTTTGGATGGAAGGAAAGATCAGGCGCTTTTCCTGTAGGGTCAGTTCCGGTTCTTTCGAGAAATCCACTTGCAGCCGGTGATGGTGATTATGTTCAAAACAGGCAGTCCAGTCAAACTGCGATAAGTCTCCCAGAGAGAGTGTGGATAAAGAAATCATGTTTGTTCCCCTTTGATTTGCGATTCTCATGGCTGGTTTGGATAGTAGAATAAAAATAAAGACGTTTCAAAGAGCAATCTCCTTGAAAAGCCTTTATTTTCAATTATTTCAGAGCTGCTAACCAGAATCGAACTGGTGACCTCAACACTACCAATGTTGCGCACTACCGACTGTGCTATAGCAGCAATTTTCTTTTTATTTCCAAACCTTTTTTATCTTATCATGAGATTTGAATTTTGTCAATTAAATTTTTAAATAGAATTTTTTGCCTTCCCATGCTATAATGGCAACAGGATTACAGATATCCAATATCGGGAACGGAAGTGAAGAATCATGACAGGATTAGGTACTTTGATTAATGTAGCCGGGATTTTGGCAGGCGGCTTTGGAGGAATGCTTTTTGGAAAGCGGATAGAAAAACGCTATCAGGATATTTTGATGATGGCAAATGGAATTTGCGTATTGTTTTTAGGGATTGCCGGCGCTATGGAAAAAATATTGACAGTGGAGAACGGCGCGTTAAAAAGCAGCGGTACCATGATGATGATTGCCAGTTTGGCTTTGGGTGCTATGCTTGGTGAATGGATGGACATTGAAAAACATATGGAGGATTTCGGAAATTGGCTGAAGCTGAAGACGAAAAGTGATGGAGATGCCGGGTTTGTCGATGGCTTTGTGACGGCGTCTCTCACCGTTTGCATTGGCGCAATGGCAATAGTAGGCGCTATTCAGGATGGGATAATTGGCGATTATTCGATTTTGGCAGCGAAAGCGGTATTGGATTTGATGATTATTCTGGTGATGACGGCATCTATGGGAAAGGGCTGTTTGTTTTCTGCTATTCCGGTGGCAGTGTTTCAAGGGAGTATTACGGCTTTGGCCAGGCTGGTGGAGCCGTTGATGACCGAAAAAGCCCTTCACAACCTTTCTCTGGTTGGTTCAATTCTCATTTTCTGCGTGGGGCTGAATTTGGTGTGGGGGAAAAAAGTAAAAGTAGCCAATCTGCTGCCCGCGGTGGCAGTAGCGGCAATGTGGGCATTTTTACCGTTTTAAATAAGCTCTTGACTTCCGGTGATGTTTTTATTACAATAAACAATAACAAAAAAGCTGAATGGCGAATAAAATATACCTCCATGTTTATTTATGGTGGCATCTGCAGAGCAGGTATGGGTTACTATTGATATATGGATTTTGCCATAAAGCGGGAATAGAATGGTCTGACCAAAAGAGGATCTGATGGAAAGCGGAGTGTCTGCCGATGCAGGCTTGTTTTTTGTATCATGTGTTCTTTGCATGTTGTTATGTTATGGCTTACACAGGGAATCTTTGAGGATTCTCTTTTTTTATGCACAGGCCCGCAGAGAGGAATATGCCGCTAAAGCGGCGTGCGGGCCGCGCGGCGAGTGGGGGAAGCAAGTTCTCCCCTGCTCGATTGTACTGAACATGGAGGAAAGTATGACAGAACAGGAAAAACGAATTGCCGTAATCGGAATTGTTGTGGAAGATGTGCAGCAGGCGGGACAGGTTAATGGGTTGCTTCACCAATATGGTTCATATATAATCGGCAGAATGGGAATTCCCTATAAAGAAAAGCAGTTAAATATTATCAGTATTGTAGTTGATGCGCCGATGGATATTATCAGTGCTTTGTCGGGAAAGCTGGGACGGCTTCCCGGAGTCAGTACAAAGGCGTTGTATTCCAAAGTATGACAGAACAGCCGATAAAGGGGGGATTCCATGTGCAAATACGGTCAGCAGGAGTTTGATAGATGTATACGGGTCTTGGAGCAGGAAGGCCGGTTGTCCCGGGAACAGTGGAAAATCCTTCTTGAGGGAAGGACGAAAGAGAGACAGGAGGTTTTGGCTCATAAAGCGGTATCCATATGCAGCCGGATTTACGGAAAGCAGGTATTTGTCCGTGGGTTAATTGAATTTACCAATTATTGTAAAAACAACTGTTATTATTGTGGCATTCGCCGGGGAAACGGAAAGGCAGAACGATACAGGCTGACAGAGAATGAGATTTTGTCTTGCTGCAGGAGCGGATTTGCCATGGGGTTTCGCACTTTTGTCCTTCAAGGCGGGGAAGATTCGTATTTTACGGCGGATAAACTGGCTGCCATAGTCCGGGTGATTAAAAAGGAATTCCCCCAATGTGCGGTAACTCTTTCGGTGGGGGAGCTTGAGCCGGAAGATTACCGGAAATTGAGGGAGGCGGGCGCGGACCGGTATTTGCTCCGTCATGAAACGGCGAACCCATCTCATTATCGGAGGCTTCATCCGCCGGAGCTTTCCCTGGACCATCGTTTGTCCTGCCTGGCTTTTATCAAGGAGCTGGGATTTCAGACAGGCGCCGGGTTTATGGTGGGATCGCCGGGACAAACCACAGATACCCTGATTGACGATTTGCTGTTTCTGGCCCGGCTTCAGCCGCAGATGGTCGGAATCGGCCCGTTTATTCCCCATAGGGATACGCCGTTTGGGGATGAGGCTCCGGGAAGCCTGGATTTAACTTTATATTTGTTGAGCCTTATCCGGATTTTGCTGCCCGGCGTGCTGCTTCCGGCGACTACCGCTCTGGGAACCATTGCCCGCGACGGGCGGGAAGCCGGGATTTTGGCGGGCGCCAATGTGGTTATGCCAAATCTCTCGCCCGGAGAAGTCCGGCAAAAATATCAGCTCTATAACAACAAAATCTGTACGGGAAAGGAAGCCGCTGAATGTCTGGGAGAATTAAGAGCCTCATTAGCTGCTATCGGATATTCCGTGGCCATTGACCGTGGAGACTATATAACAACAAAAGCCTGAAGGGAAAGTAGTACATACTATGGCTAATCACTCCGTTGGTTAGCCATGGGCGGATTCTGACCCGAGGCAGAAAGGGAAAAAATATGTATAATCCAAAATCAACACGCGCTGACGACTTTATTAACCATGAGGAAATTTTGCAAACCCTTGCTTTTGCCGAGAAAAATAAAAATAATCGGCAGATGATTGACGGAATCTTGACAAAAGCCAGGGAAAGGAAGGGCTTAAGCCACCGGGAGGCGGCTGTTTTGCTGGATTGCGAGCTGGAAGACAAAAATCAGGAGATTTTTGCTTTGGCAGAACAGATAAAAAAAGATTTCTATGGAAATCGCATTGTGATGTTTGCGCCGCTTTATCTGTCTAATTATTGCATCAACGGTTGTGTTTATTGCCCTTATCATACCAAGAACAAACATATCCCCAGAAAAAAGCTGACCCAGGAGGAGATTCGCCAGGAGGTGATTGCCCTTCAGGATATGGGACATAAGCGTCTGGCACTGGAAACGGGAGAGGATCCGGTGAATAACCCCATTGAATATGTGCTGGAAAGCATTAAAACCATTTATGGCATTAAGCATAAGAACGGCGCTATCCGCCGGGTAAATGTCAATATTGCGGCAACTACCGTGGAGAATTACCGCAAACTGAAGGAGGCAGGTATTGGTACTTATATCCTGTTCCAGGAAACGTATCATAAGGAGAGCTATTTAAAACTTCATCCCACAGGGCCGAAACACGACTATGATTATCATACGGAAGCTATGGACAGGGCTATGCAGGGCGGAATTGATGACGTGGGCTGCGGCGTATTGTTTGGCTTAGAGCTGTATCGCTATGAATTTGCCGGCCTTTTGATGCACGCGGAGCATCTGGAGGCGGTCTATGGTGTAGGGCCTCATACAATCAGTGTGCCACGGATTCGCCGTGCCGATGATATTGACCCGAATGTATTTGATAACGGTATTGATGATGATACTTTCGCTAAGATTGTCGCTTGTATCCGGATAGCCGTCCCTTATACAGGCATGATTATTTCTACCAGGGAGAGCCAGAAATGCCGGGAAAGGGTGCTGCATTTGGGAATTTCCCAGATATCCGGCGGTTCCCGGACCAGTGTCGGCGGTTATCGGGAGCCGGAGCCGGAAGAGGAATCTTCGGAACAATTTGAAGTAAGCGACAAGCGTTCTCTGGATGAGGTGGTCAGATGGCTGATGGAGATGGATTATATTCCCAGTTTCTGCACGGCCTGTTACCGGGAGGGAAGAACGGGGGATCGCTTTATGTCCCTTTGCAAAGCCGGACAGATTCATAATTGCTGCCTTCCCAATGCTCTGATGACGTTGAAGGAATATTTGCTGGATTATGCGTCGGAAAAAACCAGGCAAATCGGTTTGGATTTAATTGAGAAAGAAATTCATCATATCCCCAAAGAAAAGGTACAAAAGATTGTGGAGGAGAGGCTTAAGGAGATAGAAAAAGGAAATCGGGATTTTCGCTTTTAACCGGACAGGCATGTTTGGGCAAGTAAGAGAAAATCGGGGAGAAACGGGAAACGACAGTGAAAGGAGAAACCATGTCATTGAATACCACTCCTGCCGCACTGCGGCTTCATATTGGTTTTTTTGGAAGGCGTAATGCGGGAAAATCCAGCGTAATGAATGCGGTTGCCGCACAGGATTTATCCATAATTTCAAAACAGAAAGGAACGACTACCGATCCGGTGTATAAAACAATGGAGCTGCTTCCTTTAGGCCCGGTAATGCTGATTGATACGCCAGGCATTGATGATGAGGGATCTCTTGGGCTTTTGCGCGTGAAAAAGACGAATCAGGTACTGGATAAAACGGATATTGCCCTGGTGATAATCGACGCCCTGGAAGGGCCGGCGAAGGAAGATGTGGAGCTGATTGAAAAAATACAAAAGAAAGGGATCCCTTATCTGATTGTTTTCAATAAAGAGGATCTGCTGGCAAAAGAGGAATTTCCCTGCCAGGAGGAGAAAACGGAAAAGCAGAAGATGTACCAGTTTTTTCATCGCATGGGAATAGGGGCGGAAAAGCTTTTGTGGATCAGCACTGTCAGCCGTCAGGGGATTGAAGCGTTAAAAAACAGATTGGGAAATTTAATGGGACAGGAAGAAAACCAGCGAAAACTCGTTCAGGATTTGCTGCTTCCCGGAGATTTTGTTATTCTGGTAGTGCCTATTGACAAGGCAGCGCCGAAGGGGCGGCTGATCCTTCCCCAGCAGCAGACGATTCGCGATATTTTGGAAGTGGGCGCGACTGCAGTGGTAGTCAGGGATAAAGAATACCGGGAAACGTTGATTCGTTTGGGAAAAAGGCCCCAATTGGTCATTACCGACAGCCAGGTGTTTGCCAGGATTTCCGCAGAGACGCCGACGGATATACCGTTGACTTCTTTTTCCATTCTGTTTGCCCGTTATAAAGGAATTTTGTATCCGGCAGTTTCGGGGGCAAGGACTTTGGAAAAGCTTGTGGACGGGGATAAGATATTAATCAGCGAGGGATGTACTCATCATCGGCAATGCGAGGATATCGGAACGGTCAAATTGCCAGGCTGGATTAATCGCTATACGGGAAAAAAGCTGGATTTTGCTTTTACTTCCGGTACGGAATTCCCGGAAGACTTGAAACCATACAAACTGATTGTCCATTGCGGAGGCTGTATGCTCAATGACAAAGAAATGGGCTGCCGTCTCAGATATGCTCAGGAACAGGAAATCCCCATGGCGAATTATGGTATTTTGATTGCCTATATGCAGGGAATTTTGGAAAGATGTATTGGTATGCTGGGAAAACCAACGGGGTAAGCCGTAAGCTGCAAGAGAAAAAATATAACATCAGGAGAAAAAATGTAATATCAGTAACAGCAGTTCAGGCGGGAAGTTTGTAAGAGGAGAAGAAGAATGGGATTGGAGCATAAGATTGATCACACCATGTTGAAAGCAGATGCGAGCAAGGATACCATTATCCGCTATTGCAGGGAAGCAAAAAAGCATGGATTTGCTTCCGTTTGTGTGAATAGCGGGTTTGTACCGCTGGTATCCGGGCAGCTTTCCGGAAGCGGCCAGGGCATTGATTGAAGCCGGAGCCGACCGTATCGGCGCAGGCAATGGGGTTGTGTTGCTGTAGGAGGAAAAAACTGCCTGCCGGGCAGAAATATGCAGGTAAAAATGCAGTTTCTGTCTGGCAGGCAATTTGGATTATGTTATGGCAACAGTTCAGATACCCCTTGAACGGCTACACATGATTTACAGCATAATATATTTTATGACAAACAGTATTGCCAGGACATACATCAGCGGACTGATTTTTTTCTGGGAAACTTTTCCCGTGGCAATATTCATAACTCAAACTTCCCTCATTAAAAAGGGATCCGCACCTTGAAAAATCAATACTTTAG
>CANDBT010000014.1 GCA_947383005.1 uncultured bacterium
TTGCCTCACAGTTTTAATCTGACGGAAGCATCCCCTTTTAATCTGCCGGACAACATTAAGGACGAATGGCATGACCTCCATTGTTTTATGATTTTACTATACCAAAAAATGATGGTTTTCTAATCCTGGATTTTTATCTCCATATTCAACAATATCAAAATTTTGTGCCTGATCTTTTTTCTTACCCGTTACGTTTTCCTGTTGTACATTCTCTTCTGCACTCGTAGTATGGTTACAGTTAGTGTTCCTCCCACTAGGATCGTAATACATCACCGGATTGTTTGCACAATAGGAATACAGGTTCAATCCATCCCCTCGATAGGTATCCTCCTGCATGAAATGCCCAATTACTGGATTATAATACCTAGACCGCAGACAGACAGTATTGCTCCATTTCCGCATCATACTTCTGGCCTCCATAAAGGAGCCGGTTCGGCACCTCCCCATGCCTTCCCAGAAGCGTCCCAAAGGCATCATACTCATACATGTTTTAGGGACTCCGTTTTCTCCCGTGGCCCATCCCGTACTCAGCTGCTCATTCCGATGAACCCCATAAAGCTGCCCCTGGCATCCCAGTCCCGCCAGGCCATCTCCCCAGATATAACGGCTGATATCCACTCCCGTTTCATCAAACTCCGCATACAGGTTCCTGTTTCCATACAGGAATGTACTCTTCTTTCCGTTCACGGTCAGGCCAGCACGCATCCCTTCCCCGTCATACCTATCCTCCTGAATCTCCTTCCCGCCGGAAAGGACACGGATCTGACGGTTTTCGGTATCATAAAGATACTGGCGCTCCCCCTCTGGCCCAGTTTCCCTGACCAGGTTACCCTGGAGGTCATAGGTATAGTCCCAGGCATCTCCGCCTGCCACCCGTCTGACCAGTTGGTTTTTCCCATTATAACGGTATCTCTCAGTCCTCCCCCCTTCCCTTTTCTCCAGGCGGTTCCCACATAAGTCGTAGAGGTAGCTGGTTTCCTCCCTATCCCTGACCTCCGCAGTCAGGCGGTCCATCCTGTCATAGCAGTAACGGATATCCCGGATCTGCTCGGACACCCCACCGGGATGCCCTGGGAGCAGCATCGTCCCGCTCTTGGCTGTCCGGTTCCCGTTCAGGTCATACGCATATCTCAGGTCACAGATTATCCCCCCGTCCCTGGTTTCCGTCAGCAGGCGGATGATGTTCCCTTCCGTATCATACTCATAAGCCGTCCTCACCCCGTTCCGATGTCGGATCTCCTTTACCTTCCCTCCAGGGGTATGGCAGTAGCCTACGATCTCCCCGTCTCCGTCCGATACAGAGATGAGCCTCCCCCTACGGTCATAGCCATAGGACAGTACCCTGCCGTTGCCATCGGTCATAGTCTTTACGTTGCCATCTGGATGGTAGGTGTATCGCAGCGCAGCATGGCCAGAAACTTCCTTGCACAGGAGCTTACCATCCGGTCGGTATTCATAACGGTAGTGGAATCCCCCGCCCACCGCCTCTTTTAGATATCCCAGACAATCATATTTCCAGATTCTCACATCACGATTCTTTCCATGCCGGTCACAGCTGACCCTCCTCACAGGGTTCCCATCTATATTATACTCGGTTTCCACCCGGTTGCCTAGACGGTCAATAGAAAGGATCTGCCGCCCTTCTCGGTCATAATAGAACCGCTCCTGCAAACCTTCCTGATCCGTGATCTCGCAAACCTTCCCCTGGCTGTTATAACGGTAATAGATGGTTCCCCCGTTTGCGTCCGTTGTGGAAGTGATATTCCCGGCATGATCATAAGTATATCCTTCCACCCCACCATCCGCTGCCTGGATCTTCATCAACCTTCCCCAAGCGTCTAGATCAAGACCGGTCTGATTTCCATTCCCGTCCACGATCCCAGTCACCTGGCCCCGGCTATTATAGCGGTAGTTCTGTAGCTCCCTTCCTTCTTCCCTGCTCCTGACGCTGGCAACACCAGAAAGGAGTCCTTGTGCCTCATAATGGAAATGGAACTCTTCCCCATCTGCCAGTTTTTGGACGGTCCTCCGCCCCAATTCATCATATTGGTTCCATTCCTCCATCTGGCCGTCAGGATCCGTTCTCTCAATCAGACGGCCCATGCAGTCATACCGGTAGTTCCATGTCCCTGTCCCTTGGGTATGGCCTGTGGAAGGACGTTTCTCCTCCACCAGACGATCGTTAAGGTCATAATGGTACCCAAACACGGCACCTTCCATATTGCTGACCTGGACTAAACGGTCTTTCAAGTCATACTGGTAGGTGATCTCCGTTTCCCGGCCATCCATCCCTTTCCGGCGCAGGGATACCACGTTCCCGGCGTGATCGTAGGATACGAGGGTGCTGCGGTCGATTCCGTTCTTTTCATCCACCATCCTCTCACAGACCAGACGGTCCCGCAGGTCGTATTCCCGAAAAATCTGATATCCTTCCGGTGTACGGATCTGGGTGATATTCCCATTGGCATCTCGCCCGTAGACAGTGACCGCCTCCTGTATAGATTTTTCAAATTTCTTTCCATCCCATCCGGCAATAAGTTCTCTTTTTTCAAACAGTCGATCCGCCTGGTCATAGCGGGACTGGATGGTCTTAGTGATCCCCTCACTGATGCTCTGCTCTTCTCTGATCCGGTTTCCACGCACGTCATATGTATACCGGACACAGGCCCCGTTCCCATCTGTCACTTGGATTAGGCGTCCTCTGGCATCATAGGAACAAGAAAGCCGCAGGGTTCTTCCGGCCTCTGCCTCCTCCAGTCTTCTCTCGTCCCCTTCTCCCACCAGCGCCCATATCCCTCCGTCAAAACAGATCACTGTCTGCCTGCCATCCCCGTCATAGGTATAGAATGTACGGCAGAATAACCCCTTACCATCTCCTCCTGGAGCCGGTTCCGCCTTCTCGATCAGGTTTCCGGACAAATCATACCAGTAATAGGAAACAGATCCATCCGCCTTTCCTTCAGCAGTCATGTTCCCATGAAGGTCATAGGCATACCAGGCGAGCCTCGTCCCGTCCGGCCCCGTCACCTCAGTCAGCCGGTCCTCCTCATCGTAGCGGTAGCTATATCCGGATCCATCATCGACAGCGGCATCATAATCCTCTGGGAGCACATGTTTGATACAATTACCATTCCCGTCACGGAAAAACCGCTCTACTCCTCCATCCGGATAATGGATCCGGATCAGGTTCTTGTCCCAGTCATGGTCATAGGCTTCCCCTTCTCCCCCATCCAGGACAGGATCGTATGCGTTAGGATGGATCTTTTTCAGGACAGTCCCTTCCCAATCCACATCCTTCCTTTCATGACTCCCATCGGGATAGATGATATCATCCTGCCTGAGCATGAAATTATAATGGAAACGGGTAGCCCCTTCTCCGGTCTGGAGGTCTGCCCTGGGCGGGTAGACCGCAGTCAGCCTCCCCAGGCTGTCATACAGTTTTACGGTTTCATTCCCTTCCCCATCCCGGATCAGGGAGATCTCGTCCCGGGTATTGTACCCATATTCTGTCCTCCCGCAGGAATCCTCCTTTGCCATCATCCGTTCCATGGCGTCATATTCCCGCAGCACGGTCTCCTCATCCCCATAAGTGGTGGTAACCGGCTTTCCGCAGCCGTCCTCATAAGTATAGCAGATGCTTCTTCCTGCCGGAGATGTCTGTCTGGTAAGCCTCCCCAGGCGATCATACTCATAAGCAGTGATATCCCAATGTTCTCCTGACACTTCCTTCCGTTCTTGCCGCTGTATCAACAGATGATTTCGGTCATAAACATACCTGGTTTCCCGGTCAGCGCTATCCCACTCCCGTACCTTGTCCCCATTTTCGTCATACTCATAAAAGACCTCCAAGGAATTGGTCTTTTTGCATCTGGTCAGCCTTGCTCTCCCATCATAAGAAAAGAATTTTTCATATCCCCGGCGATCTTTCTGGTAAACGCAGCAGTGGTTGTCGTCATATTGGAAACACATATCGGTACCATCCGGATAGAGGATACGCACCGGCAGCTTCATCCGATTGTACTGGAACACTACCGTCCCATACCTGTTGTGTGCCGCCGTTTCCTGGCGGTCGTCCCGGTACTCCAGGGTGCCAACCTCCTGACCTCCCAGAAGCTGGCGGATTACCCTTCCCTGCCGGTCATATTCATTGACCAGGTAAGCACTGCCCTCGCAGTCCGAGGCAGTCGCAAGTTTCCCCTCCTGGGAATATTGATAGCGGATGCTGCCGCCAGCCGGGTTCACGACTTCTGTCAGCAGCCCATCTTCATAATGGTACTGGACTGTCCTTCCGATATCATCAGCTACCCACACCAGAAGTCCTTCCCGGAAGCAAAATCGCAGCTGATGTCCCAGTGGTGTCACAAGGCGGGTCAGGTAACCATTTTCATAATACAAAGTGGTCCGCTGATTGTTTTTATCTACCATTGCGGTCAGGCGACCTTCCTGGTCGTATTCCAGCTTCTCATGAGTATGGCAGTCCGTGAGTACCCACTTTTTTCCCAGTTGGTCTTCTGCCAAGCCATACCTTCCCCGAATCTCCCCAGCTTCCTCATATTGCCCGTCCACCTGTTCAAAAAGAAGGAATATATCGGCAGGGATCTCTACCTGAAGGTGGCCGTCTTCCTCCCTGCAAAGCCGCCCTTCCCAGGGAGAATACCATCCTTTTCCCAAAATCCCCGATCTTTTTCTCAGGGAATCATACTTTCTCTCCATTAATAATGCTGAACGAATCCCTGCCAGAGCCATATCCGTTTCTATCGCCAGGTAGGCACCGGTTATGGCGTTGACCGGATCATCGACGCTATATAGCCCTGGATTCATAGCGACCATAGTCACTTCCGAAGCACCCATGCCAAGGATATATGCCTGCATGGTCTTCCATAAATCTCCTGGTTTTGGTTTTTCCATAAGCGGCAAGTGCAGGGCAAAGTCGCTCAGCCCAGCAGTAGCCCCGCCTACGACTACCCTAGTCCCAAACTGGAGCATCTGTGACAGGCTGGAACCTGCGCTAAGCCCTAGCCTTGCTCCCAGGCTCCCAACCCCAGCCGCCGCATATCTTCCTGCGGTACCGCCAGCTACTCCTGAGATCCCCCCAATCACACTGTCTATTGCGAGGCTGAACAAGTTGACCTTTCCAGTTGTTTCTATCTGGCCAAGGATGCTCTTTCCTCCCTGGATGGTCGCCATAGTGACACCTCTTGCCAGCTTTTTTACCGCACATTTTGAGATGCCGTCAAACATCTTTGATATGTTTACGGTTCCTGCTGTCATAGTCACGGCATCAAATAGTATACCATTTATGAACTTAAAGCTATCATACTGCTCATCACTCATATTTAAAGCAGACTGGAAAAAATTCTCTGTAGGGCTGAGATCACCCTGCTCTGCCTTCTTGTAATCCGTCATTCCCTGATGGATATCCGCCAAAGAGATCATGATCTCATTTGTGGTCAGAACACTGGCAACAACCGCCACTGCCGGGGCGGCAATCCCCCCGGTCGCCACAACAACCCCCACTACAAGCAGGGTCCCCATTAAGCCAAAGATCCCCTTCTGGATCTGCCGTTCCGCCTGAGCCTGCTTTTCCGCCAGTACCCTTTCCCTTTCGTTGATGCGTTCATTTGCCAGGGCACCCAGATGCCCTTCCGCTCTCTGGTTGTATGAACTTAAGATGCTTTCATCATTCGCCTTTACATCCTTTTCGATCGATTCCGCGGATGGGGATGGGGCTGTCTTCTTTGCCGCCGCATGGGCGATAAAGGCAGAAACGATATCCATATCTTCCGTCATTGTGATCGAGGTGTCCCCCACATGGAGATGCATCTCATTTTCCGCTTCTGCCTGGATATTATCAGGCTGTGTTTCCTGCCCTACTGAAAATCCTTCCTGGGTGATGAACTGAATAGTCTTTCCGGTCAGCTTAAAGATCCCATCGGTCCCAATGCTCAGAGAAGAGCCCCCGGCATCAAAGCTATAGCTATCCGTCTTCATCTCCATCGCCATCTTTGCCGGGGTGGAAAAGGATTTATCCGCCGGATTCCTTCCTGTCCTGCCGCCCATGCTGATGGCATGAACCGCTATGGCATCCGCCTCGTCATGGGTGGGGAAATAGATATGTACCCGGCTGCTCTCCTCCGGCATACAGTAGATGCTGCTGCTCTCGATGGCATAAGTAAAATATTTACAGTCATCCCCGCCACGGTATCCCTGGTCGATATCCATCTGGACACGGATCCGGTTCCCGCTGCGTTCTTTCACCGTAGCCGGGATGCTCATCCCAAAAATCCTTGGGTTTTTCTTCCTTTCGGACAACATCCCTTTCTTCCTGCCCAGCGTATACTCCCAGATCAGTTCCCCCTTTTCCGTGTGGGATCTCACTTCAGAAACCACAGCCTCGATCCCATGGAACCGCAGTGTTTCAGCCAACTGCAGCCTCCTCCTGCAGCGGATACTCCACCGGGTCATTTCCTGGGGCATAAGGTCTGTGACAGCGTATCCTTTCCGGGAACGGCAGATCTTATCATATCCCTCCTGATCCTGTGAAACCTGATATTCCCCATACTGGAGGCTGGTCCCAAAATCTAAGTCAGGCAGGCCAAAAAACGCCCTTCCACAATCAGAAGCACTGTCCGCTACCAGGAAGGAAGAAAAATGACTTGCCAGCCTCTTCAAAAACTCCCAGTCCGTTTCTTCATATTGGAGGAGCATATCCCCGATCTTCTTCCCTCCCGTGATCTTGTCTTTGATATCTTTTCTTGGGTATTCCTGGATCACTTCTTGTATCACGGTGTTGTATGGCTGTTCAAGAAGACAGAAACTCTGGCTCTTGGGGGTTCGATCCCATTCTTTTGTATAGGAAACAAATTCTGCCCATACAAAAAATAGCCCTCACTCCTTTCTTCCCCAGATATTAGACGACCTTCCACAAAAAGTTCTCCGTGACGTGCCATCTGCACTCTTTTCAGATATAGTGATCTCTGCCGCTCCTTCCAGCCGGAACAGGATGTCCTCTATCCGCTCTTCCTCTGCCAGGAACCGGATCTTTATCATCCCGTGCTGGTTTAATGCCTCATGCCATTCCAGAGCCTCCACTTCCAGTAAACCATTTAAGGATATATCAATCTCCATATTGTGATAGGATAATCTCATCTGACACCTCCTTACTACCCTTCCGGCTGCCCTGTCAGGTCGATCGTTATGACGCCTCCATAAAGGCACTTTAAAGTAGCCGTTCCCCGGACAGGGTTATTCCCTTCTGTTAGAACCCCGTCCTTCACCTCATCCCAAGAGGTGGATATGATTTTTGGAGTGCACTGTCCTGCACATTCCATGGTCTTCACGGAACCGGCCGAACCATTACAGAAGATCTCTTCCACCTGGCTGTCAAAATTTTCGCCTGTTTGGTTTTCTATCTTTTCTGAAATCGTTTTTGCCATTTCTAAAGTTTTGGGATTCTCTGCGCTGATACAGCCGCAGAAGTCAATGATATTCGTGGTACCAATACAATCCTTCGCATTAATCTGCGCGATATTCCGCAAAAACACGCCATGGGTCTGTCTGAGGACAAGCCGGCTCTGCCGCAGACCCATATTGCATCGGATACATGCCCCATGCACCACATAGGTGTTCCCCTTATCCGCCATAGTCCACCTCCACTTCCTGAAATACAACGCCTGTCGGACTGCGCCGCAGGATGCTCTCCACAACATCGATATGTACAATTGGCTCCTTCATCCTGCTGTCTGCCAGAAGAAAGACCTTATGCTCCCCGATCTTATCTGTATCCAGCAGGATCTTTTTCTCTGTCTGATCCGGATACCTCTCGACCCTCTCCGATAACGCCTCGATCTCATCCATGAGGACTTGGTAATACAGAAGTTCCTGATCTTTTTCCTTATGGATCAGGGACACCTTTTTAAAGATCAGTCCATCTTCATACATATCCAGTACATGGCGCAGCATGGCTGACGCCATATTGACCGGGCTTTGAATAAAGTCCCAGGTCGCTTCCCCACCATCCGGGGACAGGTACAATACGGTTGTCTGGTTTAAACGGTCTGCGTCACTTTTGTGGAACAGATGCCCCTTCCCGCAGATATTAAAATTTCTCAGCCGGATAGAACCCGGCAGGGTCTTGTCCTGCCTCATGATAAAATACCGCCTCATACTTCCTCCTTTATCAGGGCTTCTGCAACCTGAGCTTCATCCAGCCATTCTGCCGGGATTCCATCCTCTGTAAAGACCGCACCCTTTAAGCTTGTACCCTTTAATTTCGGTCCTGCCCAGGTGCAATGTTCAAAATATGCCATATGGCAGTCTGCCCCCTCAAAATCGCAGTCCTCAATCCGACAGTTTTTAAATCTTGCCCCGACCAGAACAGCACCCTTAAACACCAGGTTTTTTAATCTACAGTCTTCAAATATAACAAAAGAAAGATCCTTTTTTTCACAATCTCCCTGGCTTAGTTCTGCCTGATACCAATAGCTTTCCTTAAGTTCTGAACCATCCTTATCATCCCGGATCGCCTGCAACCATTGACTCTCTGTTTTGGGTTCCCGGTCTGCCTGGGCGACCAGGACAGACTCCCCCCGGTATTCACCCCAGTATATCTGCCAAACTGCCTGTTTTTTTGCCGCGATGAACTCTGGCATTTCCTCTATATCCCTGAAATAAAACCGCAGCAGATCCCCGACCATCAGACAGCACTCCATAATCGCTTCACGAACCATGGTATCTACATCGTAAGTATTCAGTTTCCCTACGTAGTATTTTTGTCTATCCAACAGTTGATCCCATACTTCATGAAATCCCTCAAACACAAAGTCAGCCTGAAAACTCCATTCCGCAGGTTCCGGGTCTAAGAACCATCGCTCATCCTGTGCCTGAAAGAGGATGGTATACTTTCTTTTCGTAAGGTCGCATCGGAGCAAAGAGAAATAAAAATAGGCAAATTCTTTATCTAGAAGCAGGGAAAAGGCTTTTCTCACATTGGCAGCCAATTCCTCTGCGTTCTGTTGGAATTTACGGATACAATCATTCCCGCACTGCTTAAGTATTGGATATTGTTCTTCTTGAAATTGTTTTAAAGCCATTTCCCGATCCATGATCTGCCCCTTCCTAATCGATATTTAGTTTGGAACCGCTTATTTTCAGGTTCCCTCCGCTCTCCAGTTCCAGTTTCCCTCCCTGGGAACACTGATAGACCGCGCCTGTCTTGCTGTGGAAGGTGACCTCCTGAGCCTCCATGACATCAATGCTTTCCTCTGCTGTGATCTCAATCTGCTGGCCCTTGATGGATATCTTGCCATCATTTCCTACCATCATGCTGGCCATCTCATCTGCGCTGGCAAAATATGCTCCCTGGCCACTCAAGTTCATCTCTTGTCCGGAAGCGCTCCGAAGGTATTTCGTGCTGGTATCCTCCATACGGTCTGGCCCGTCTTTTCCCTCATAGCTGCTGACCGCGCTGATCGCCAAGACATCCCTCATCTGTTTGGTCGGGAAGTATACCCGAAGCCTATCCCCAATCTCAGGCATATAATACCAGCCGCTCCCGTCTGGGGAGGAGGAAGGGGTGGAATAGGGAAACCAGTAACAATCATCGCTCTCCCGTTCTCCATCTATGCTAAAATGCAGGCGCACATGCTCGCCTTGTACATCCAGAACAGTCCCTTCCAATGCCAGCCCCACCAGATCCATGGGGAACCGAGGCATCTCCACGATCCCTTCTTTCCGGCCCAACACAGCTTCCGTCCAAAAAAGCCCCTGTTCCAAATATCCATGCAGGGACTCAGCCACCATCATACTCCCATGCATCTGGCAGCTACTAAATATGCCGCATAACTGCCCTGTTTTTATCCTGCACCGTATCCCATCTACATCCCGAATCTCATATCCCCACTCCCTTAAGGCTGCACATCGCTCAAAATCATGCGTTACCTCTTTTAACTCATAACTCTCAATCTCCTCTTCCCTCATTGGGATACCTGCATAAACCCGAATAGCAGGAAACCTCATTTCTCCTGTCAAGGGGCTATAGATACGGGAAAAGATCCGCTTCAAAAAGTTCCAGTCCGTTTCCTGGTACTGGACCGCAAGTTCCCCTATTGGGCGGTCTTGTATGGCAGCAATAAAATCCGCATCACCATATTCGTTTAAGACACTGGCAAGCAGCTGCGTATAAGTCATGGTGATATCCTGGAATGTCCTGGATCTCTTTTTTATGTCCATGAGATAGGTATAGCTTTTCGCCTCCAGCCAGATTTCCTTAAACCCACCTGCGGATTTTTCTATAAAATCTGTCAAGACACCACAAAAATCGTCTGTTCCTGCTTTCCTGATACATAAAGCCGGATTGGCTGAAGGCTTTCCAACTCTTCAAACACATCCTCTTCTATATACGCATGTAGAAAAAGTTCCCCATGCCCTCCTGTTTCCTGACCTATGCGGCAGTCATTCAGTTTCTGTATCCTGATCCCTTCCAGCTTAAGCCGGGATACATCATATGCCATATGGATACCTCCTGCTAATTTTCGTAGATTTCCTGTCCATTCAGAAACATCCCCGCAGGACCAGCGATCACACCTGCCCCGGCATCATCCTTAATCTGAAGGCTTGCAGCTGCCTCACAGTCCATGGTCTTTGCTCCAAAAGAACACGTAATCTCTGGCGACAGATCGATCCCTCCCGGCGCAAAAACACACACTTCCCCTTCCTTGCCCAGGGAAACCTTTGCTCCTCCTTTTTTCGCCTCAATCAAGATCCCGTCCTCATTAAACTGTACCAGATTTTCCGTTGCTGTCGAAATACTTCTGACTGCCGGGTTTCCCATGGGGTCATCTGCTCCAGATGGCGTATGGCCTTGGATGCAAGTGATCACATAAGCTTCTTGTTCCCTTTCTGTTGGGAAATAGATCCTTACACTTTCTCCCTTTTCAGGCATACAATACCAGCCGCTCCCATCTGAGGAAGAAGATACCGAGGAAAAAGGGAACCAATAGCAATGTTCTCCCAATGCCTCATCCTGCATGATTGCCTGTACCCTGTCCCTTTGTGTATGAACCACAACTGCGTATGCAGAAGTTCCTGTAAGACGAGGATTATAATAACGTTCTCTCAGCATAGAATCCTTTTGCCTTAATTCATAAGAATTGACCAAAAGCCCCTCCTTAAGTCCACGTTTGATCCCAGACACATACCATGATATTCCCTTATAAGGGATCTGGCTGCCAAGAGAAACCACATCATAGCTTTCCAGTTCATATACAGTAAAGTTTGCCGAAAGCAGGCGTTCAAAGCCATTCTGCCTTAGATATTCTAAACGGCCAAAATCTTTTCTCTTTCTGTAGGGCAGCCTGTCCCAGTCTACTGCTTCTTCCTGTATGGAAACACCTGCCTGATAATGGATCGTCGGATATACCGCTGACGGATACAAGCATTCATGATATTTGGATAGCAGGCGGTTCAAAAATTCCCAATCGGTTTCTTCGTATTGGAATAAGATTTCCCCCACTGGTGCATCTGAGATATTGCAGATCGAATCGTTTTCTTCATACCCGCCCATGATCTCCCCTATGATGTCGGCCACTGTCCGACGGACATCCTGGAAACAACGGTTTTTCCTGTCAATGTCCATCCAATAAGTCGCGTCATGCGCCTGGATCTTAAGTACCTGATATTTTCCCCAAGATTCCAGGGTTTTCTGACTGATCACCCCTTTAAATAGGATCCGTTCACTCCCATGGTCCCTGTAATTAACGGATACTATTTCCGGGAGTTCATAAAAGGAAAATTCATCGGCATCTTCTGCCATGACCGCTTCCACATACAGGGTCCCATGCTTTCCCGGCCATTCCTCTATCTCAATCTTCCGGATACATAAAAATCCAGGTAATGACAGATAAATATCCTTATATGTAATCGCATTTCGCATTTGGCCCGCCTCCTAACTTTTTAAAGCCTCTGCGCCATTTCCTGTATCATAGCTTCCAGCAGCCTGCCATAAGTATCTTTATCCGAATCCATGCAGTTCGAACCACCGATCACGCTCTGATCCTTCTTATGTATCCGGTAGATGATGTTATAGACCCAGCCTTCTTTGGAAGGAATCCGGTAGGCAATATAATCCAAGGTTCCCATCGGTTCTTTTTTTATGATGTCCGCGTAAAGACCCTTCGCTTTCATTCCCTGTCTGATCTGCTCTCCCCATGCTTCCATTCCCAACCACTCCATTGCAGATGGCAGACGGATCAGGGTCTGTCCCATATTTTCCCTGTTATTGACCAGGATCATACCCTCTTCTGCTTCCTGACAGTCGGTATAGAATCCGTCCGGATAGATCAATGGAATCTCCTCCGCAAAACAAGTCACGGTTTTAAAAACCATATTTCCTTTTTGGGGAAGAAAAAGACTTCCTGCCCGGATACCCTCCCTCATTTCTTCTATGGACAACAGATGCTGTTCCGTTTCTGTTTCTTCTTTCTTGTTTTCTCTTTGCTCCATCCTCCGCAGCCGTTCCAAAGCCGCAATTTTTTCATCCAGTCTTTCCATCTGTCCCCCCTATATCAGCTTGATCTCCCGTCTTCCCTGTGCCTGCCTCCTCACGCCCATAGCCCCTCTTTTTATCCTGTTAAGGAGCAATAAAAGATTTTTATAGTATTCCTCTGTACCCGAAACCTTTTCCGGGGATAGCGTTTCCATGCGTGCTTTCAAATATTCCCTTACACATTCTGTCTGAATATTCCCTCCCGTAGCCAGGATGTTCATGGCAAAACTGACATCATAGATATTATCTGTGCCAAATGCTAAGAGTTCTTTTGCATACTGTTTTAACATAATTGGTGGCATAGCTCGTTCTCCCTGGGAAGCATAAGAGGCATAAAGGAGATTAACCGTATCATACCTGGTAGAAAAATCCTCAAAGTTCTCATGCCTCACCCGGGGCCTTGCCCCTTCCTGGAGAAAAAAACGGCATAGTTCCAATTCACAAACCGAATCTGTTTCTGTAGTTTCCAGGACAATCTCTCCGGCTCCCCTTACTTGCCCTGCTTCCCTCTGTTCATCTGCAAACCGTACTTTTAAATACTGCATATGATCCATTGACCTACATGGAATAGAACATGACTTTTCTTGAAAATACAGCCGCCCTTTCCAGTAGAGTATGCCTGGGGAAACCGTCAATATCCCTTTATCCCAGGAAAGATCCCCTCCAGAAAGGAGGCCATCCGTAAAACCGCCCAGAGCAAGTTCCACAATGTTCTTCGGATAATCTCTGAGTTGCTCCAGCATCTCTGCCCGCAGCAGACGCTTTGCGCGAAATTCAGGCAATATATATTGAAACATTTAATCCCTCCTCCCTAACACAAAGTAATCTCATCCATTTTCATGGTTTCTTCCATTCCGATAATTCCAAAATGATACTCATAATAAATGTCTACCTGGTATGGCAGTTCCATAAACATCTGTAACAGGAAATTCATCTTTGTTTCGGTCTTTTTATTTTTCTTTCCTCCCACATACACAAAGATCTCATAGAAATTCTCGTTGCTCTGATAAACAATGTTATCTGGAATCAATGCCTCCATCATATCTTTAAAAATGTCCAGGGAACTTCCCGTCTGATATTGTCTGAGCAGGCCGCTCAAAACAATCTCTCTTTCATCCCTGTCAAGCATTTCTGCCGCTTCTTTTGCCATGGTTCCATACGCACCATCCAACAGATCCTGAAATAAGAGTTTTTTATAATATTCCTCTTTGGTCATGCCGGACATGGCATCATTCTCCGCCAGTTGATGATAGATCAGGTTCGTCACACTTTCACGAAGCTTCCTATATTCCCGCATTTCGGGATGGTACAGTTCTTTGAAAATATCATAAAAACGATAGTAGGGATTTACCTCTACAACTTGCCCGGCCTCTACCTCTTTTTGGTTCAGGAAAGGATGAGAAACCTCCATATAAGCGCTATATTCGCTTGCCATCATGAAGCGAATATGATTTTCTTCTATTTTCTGTTGCCTTGCCTCCAAGAGTACTTCCCACAAATAATTCATAGAATCCTTCCCTCACACTGATATTCTGGATATAATTCCTGGACTTCAGACACGATAAAACTTGCGATATCACGCAACAGCCATGCCTCCTGTCCCATCGCCTGAAACAACAAAACCAACCGCCTGCGCCCCTTCTGGTCACGGATCTCATCTTTCATAAAAAAATTCATGGAATACGTCTGCATTCTTTCTCCAGCGCCATCTTCCAGATGGCAGTCCTTATACTCAATATAGTTTTCCAGTCCGAAACCTCGTATGAACCGTTCCAATTCTCCCTTGGTTTTCACTCTCTGCCCATTTTTCTTCTGGAAACGCTCTGCAAATCCGTCGATTCTGAGATTTTCCATAATCGGATAGGTATATCGGTCAATCTTATGATCTTCCCCATTCCGGATCATATAGATATCCCACTTTTTGGCGTTGGCTACCTGGCCGGTGATCAAGAGCCTTTCCCCATTCTGACGGACACTGCGGATTCCTGCCTTTTCTTCCACCAGATAAGCATGCTCTGCCCCATAATCCCGAATGGATACAACATGTTCAAAATTTTCATGGTCACCACAAGCAATGGGGAATCCAATACCCTCCAATTGCAAACGCCATACATTCCAGACAGGAACCATATCATAACGCACCATCTGGCTGTATTCGTCAAAATCTACGCCAATTCTGAAAACCTGCTCCTGTTCTCTTGCCTCATCAGGGAGATCCAGAATACACAAATTCATCATTTTGAATAGATATGGGGCGTTCACCGTCTGCCATGGAATACCATTCTTCATAAAAAGATGGTAAAGATGTTCGATCTGCTTCAGATATCGCCTGTCCGGTTCCAGACAAACTGATACTTTATATGGATCATCTCCTTTTAAAATACCCTGATAGGTCTTTCCGGGTTTTAACATCTTCTCTATCTCCAGAAAATCCCCCTGTATAAAAACGGTTGAAAGACGGAATCTGCCTTCTTCCTGGAGCCTTTTTCGGATATCATGGATTTTATATTGTACATACCCTGCATCTTCCAGGCATACTGGTGTCATCATATGATGGGACAGATCCAGGTATTGCTTTTCCACGATCCCGGTACGGATCCGGTATCGGTTGATATTGTATGCCAGATCATCCATCACGCGGTTTTCCAAGCTCTGGTACATCTCTTCATTCTTTTCATAAAGGGCAAGAAATACCCCTTCCATCATATCCTTAAAAGCTACTCTCTCCGCCAAATTAGGAATGGATTGGATTTCACGGTGGATCAATTCTTTCATGTTATCCATATGGCTCCTGTTCATCCTTATCCTCCTGCCTGTTTTTAATCATCTCTATTTTTTTCCGTCAAAAAAATTCAATTCCCATGTATCATCCTCAAAATCAAAAAACTTTTCCTCATCTGTATAGAGTTGCTCTCCATCTCTTAGAACGGGAAGCACTACGAATCCCCAACGTTTCTTTGATACCCAGACAAAAAATTTCATTTCGCCTTCTATAATGATATCTGTTTCTTCCTGGATGATGGTTCCTCTATATCTCTGCTCAATTTCTTCCTGGGTGGTTTTTCGAAATTTTGAAGTGTCATACTCATAATAATAAGTCCTCAACCGCTTCCCCTGTTCATCATTTAAATACAGATCCAACTGCCGTCCAATACGGAACCGGGAGATATAACCAATATGGTCTTCTGGATCCAGGCTCTTTACCAGAATCTTTTCCTCATTCTCATGAGTGTAAGCCATGATTTCATAGGGAAGGCTGCCTACCTGATAGCTTTGGTTTACTTTCATATACCCCAGTTTACAGTTCAGAAAATAGGCTAACGCCCCCTCCAGGCAGCACATCTTCAGCCCGTTCCCATCCCTGTCCTGCTTCAAATTCTGAATCAGTTTACCTGGTATATATTGTTTTAATGCCTCCGTAAACAGAACGGACTTACAAGACTGTCCAGTCATCTTGATCATTTCATAACCGGAAAGTTCGCCCAGTTCAAATTTTTTATCCAAAAACCGCTCTATCAAACCATAAATATCAAGCAACAACAGCTGCTCCACTTCATCTAAATATAGTTGGAACGTGATCTGCTCCTGCGCATAGCGAAAACTGCCCTCCTGACAAACAGAAAGTTTCCATCGGTCAAGAAACAATCCCTGCCCTTCCTTATCCCTCTGGGTTGATATACGCAGTTCGTAAAGATATTTGGGTTGGAAGAATGCCTTTTTAACTTTTTCTGCCAAATCAAACAAATAATAATAATTGTTCTTTACAAAGAAATAAGGCTCCCTTCCCAGTTCCTCGTAATCTTTGAACCGGGTAGGTATCCATTTTTCTGCCATTTCACAGCGTTTCTCAAAAGTTTCATGCAGATTCTCCCATTCCGCTCCCCGATCCTCTTCTTTTGGAAGAAATCCCAATTCTTCTGTGAGTCGTATCTTCAAAAGCTGCAAAATCCGGTAAGTCAGGTTATTTCCTCCAAAATTCGTGTCCCCGTTTTCATACCGGGTTTCCAGATCCACAATGTAGGAAACCCGAGTATTATCTATCCGGAAGCATCCGGAAGTCAGGTCTGTCGTTCCTCCGCCACAGTCAATGATCAGCGCATGGTACCAATGATCGTTTTCAAACTGTTTACTCTGGATCATCTGGTTGATACTGTGAAACAGAACTGCCATCCCTTCATCCAGTTCGCAATCCACAGCATATTCCGGAAGCAATTCTTTAAATAATTCCTGGAATTTTTCCTTCTGACGAATAGGAGCCAGAAGCTGGATCTGATGAAAACTGCATTTAAACTGTTGCCTTGCCAATCCCAGCAAGTAATCGAAATAGGCTCTCAGCATGTCCTTTCTTACAAATTGATACTTATATCCATTTTGTAAGATAACGCTCTCACTCCGTTCTGCATCGCTGACCCATCGTTTAATATCATAGAATACCGCTACATCCTCATCTCGATAGTTCTGTTTTGTCAGATCCTGCGCCTCTGCCCCAAAAATGTAGCTGTATGAAAGAATTATAATGACAACTCTTTACATTTGCATTTCAATTTGTAATAATGTCAAGTGTTAGGAGGTGTTATTCATGGCACAAAGCGTAAACGTCAACTTCCGCATAGACGAAACCCTGAAGAAAAATGTGGAGGACATCTGCCAGCGTATGGGGATGAACTTAACGACACTGCTGACTATCTGCTGCAAGAAGGTTGAGCAGGAGCGGCGCATCCCGTTTGAAATAACGGCCGACCCTGACCCGTTCTATTCCGAAAGCAATATACAAGAGTTGAAACGGCGCATAGACGACATCAAGGCCGGGACTGCCAGGCTGGAAGAACATGAATTGATCGAGGTGGATTGACCATGGGGAGATCTGTGCAGTGGCATGGCGATGCCTGAGATGAATACTGCAGGTGGATGCAGACAGACAAAACCACGCTGAAGCGAATCAACGGACTGATTAAGGATGCCCGCCGTGACCCATTTAGCGGTATAGGCAAACCAGAACCATTGAAACATGACCTGTCCGGCTTATGGAGCCGCCGCATCAATGAAGCTGACCGTTTAACCTACTTCCTTGAAAGCGATGTCCTGGTGATCGTCGCCTGCAAAGGTCATTATAACAAATAAACACAATAAGACAGACGGCCTTTTCCTATTAGCGGCCTTTCTCCTCCTTAAGAATCTATCTGTTCATTTTCTTAGTGCAAAACCACAAAAGAACTGTGCGCTGACATCACGCCAGCGCACAGTTCTCAACGGATCTTATTGAACCTCTATGCTACCTTGTTCTTTTATATCTGAATTAGTTCCTGCTTTTTTGCTAATGCCCTGGCTGCCATTTCAGCGTTGCTGTCCCAGTAGCCTCCGTCCTTTTCATATTCCCTTCCCATTTTTACGGAATTCCTGTAATAATCGGCTTTCACATTCCCTATCTGTTGATTTTTCTGTTCCTGCATGTTGCGAATCATACGCTCAAATATCTCCAGGCGATCCCGCTCAGCTTTAGGAATCACCCGTCCAGTGACAGATTTCCTGAAAGCATTGATTTGAGCCACAGATCCATGTTCACCAGAAAGATATTTTTCCTGCAGGACCGCATAGGCTTCCCGATAATTTTAACCGCTGCCCTATGATCCCTGGTTTCCGGCAGCCTCCTGCACTAACTCCAAAAACTCCTTTCTGTAGCCGTCCGAGTCATGATGGACGCACGGCTCCGCCAGCTCCATTACCTGACTAAAACTGGCCTTACCCTTATTTTCGCTGTCTCTGAGTACCATGCCGAATTCTGCCACCGCCGATGCGAAAGCCATGTTTTCCGACATCTCTTCCCGATAGCTGTCCGCTTCCACCGGATGTTCAATCAGCCGGCTTTTATTGCCGTTAGGCGCTTTGTAACGTAAGCTCACTGTCAAAAGCTCCGTGCTGTCTGAAGGCGCTTTCTCTTCCTGGTATTTCAAATTCGAGCCACCCCCGCCCGGGATAATTTCGTAAAGGGCCGTAACCGTATGCCCGGCTCCGATTTCCCCCGCATCTACCTCGTCGTTATCAAAATCCTCATCCCTAAGCAGACGGTT
Source organism: uncultured bacterium (assembly GCA_947383005.1). Lineage (GTDB taxonomy): Bacteria > Bacillota > Clostridia > Lachnospirales > Lachnospiraceae > Brotaphodocola. The sequence continues at coordinate 18,613 of CANDBT010000014.1, forward strand.
CTCATAGCCAACAAGGCGGTATCCCTCTACATATCCGGGATTAAATTCCACCTGGATTTTTACATCCTTCGCTACGGTGATTAAGGTGCCGCCCATCTCGTCTACCAAAACCTTTTTCGCCTCATAAAGGGAATCCAGATAATTGTAATTGCCATCCCCATTATCGGCTAATGCTTCCATTTTATTATCTTTGATATTCCCCGTCCCGACTCCCAACACGGACAGATGAACACCGCTTTTTCTTTTTTCCTCAATCAAGCTAATCAGCCCTTCTTCGCTGCTGATACCCACATTCAAATCACCGTCCGTAGCCAGGATCACCCGGTTATTGCCGCCGGGGATAAAATTTTTCTCTGCCAGGGCATAGGCCATCTCAATCCCTGCTTCCCCTGCCGTAGAACCTCCCGCCTCCAAATCTTCCAATGCCGCGACGATTTTGGCTTTCTGATTCCCGGGCACCCCATCCAGCACTACCGTCTCATATCCGGCATAAGTAACGATGGATACCCGGTCTTTTTCGGTCAGGTTTTCTGCCAACAGCGAAAATGCTTTCTGTACCAACGGCAGCTTATCGTCCGAGTACATAGAACCGGACACATCCAGCAAAAATACAAAATTGGATGCCGGACGGTCGGCAAAATCAATCTCCTTAGCCTGAATCCCAATCATCAGCAGCCGATGCTCCTCATTCCATGGGCAATCGGCATATTCGGTTGTAACTGAAAACGGTTCATCACCTTTTGGCTTTGGATAATCATACGGAAAATAATTGATCAATTCCTCCACCCGCACCGCGTCTGCCGGTATACTGCCGCCAGCGCGGATCAGGCGGCGGACATTGCCATAGGAAGCCGTATCCACATCTATCGAAAATGTCGACAAAGGAGCATCCGCCACACGTTTAAAGCCATTTTCCTTAATTGGGTGATATTCTTCGTCATTGCGTTCTTCTTTATATGCCGACTGGAATTTTTGGGATATCCCATCAGCGATATCTGCCATCTCTCCTCTGGCAGCCCCCATATCGTCCGATTGATCATCATAATCCCAGAATGGTGTATCTCCCGCAATGGCTTCTCTTTCGGCATTTCCGTAATATTCTTCCTCAGCGGCTTCTTCCCTTCCTTCGTCCCCGGCAGCCATAGTCGTCGCGGCAGCGACTGCCGTTGTCGCCTGCGCCGCCCCTGACGCGCCTCCTGCCCCGCAACCTCCAATTGCGCATATAACCAAAAACATACCCATACTGCCTGCCGCCCAGCGAAAATTCTTTATTCTTTTTTTCATTTCTTCCTCCCTCTCCGGCCGGGAGCGCCTGCCTAAGCCCGTCGGCCGTCAATGCTCTACCAACGCAAGAAACTCTGTAAGAAATTCATCGTCTTCCCGAAAAACCATCCGGTCATAATAATAGTCGTTTTCTCCCTCCGGCTGCCCCACTACCACCCAGGTGTCCTGGTTAATCAGGCTCTTATAACCCGTATGGAACAGATATCCATCTCCAGCCGTGACCTGAATCTGGGGCGCAAAAGGATACAACAGTTCCCAATCCGCCCCGGGTTTTTGCAGTGGCAGCAAATACGTCCCGCCTGGCTGAAGCTGATACAAAACATACGCTTCATCGCCTCCCGTTCGGATAATCGGGCTCTTTACGACAATTTTATCCATGCCGGCCGTATAGTCTTCCGAAAAATATACCTGGTTCAGTACTATTTCATAAACCACCTTAGCCGTCCTCCCCGAATCATCCTCCTCCAGTGCCACACTGGCCACTGTCCCGCCGCACAAAAGCTGGGTATCCTTGAGGATCCCTTCGGAAAAATACCAGGAATCTTCGGATACAGACACTACATTGTCGGGAAGCGCAAGAGGCTGATAAGCCGCCAGCGCAAGCTGTTCATTGTTCAGCACTCCATCAGGTAGAACATCTTCGGATGACCGGTCATTGCCATCCGAAAACGACGGTATTCCCGATGTGTTCGTATCATCCGATAAGCCCGCTCCGCTTTCCTGCACGGCCTCTTTGCCCGACATCCCCGCTTTGCCTTCCGACACGGCCCCTTTGCCCGGCATTCCCGCTTCATTCTTTGGCGTAGCTCCTTCTCCTGACATACCTGCCTCAAACTCAGGCATAGCTGTTTCACCCGGTATACCTGCCCCAAACTCAGGCATAGCTGTTTCACTCGGCATACCTGCCTCAAATTCAGGCATAGCTGTTTCGCTTGGCATACCTGCCCCGACCTCCGGTATGACTTCTTCATCCGCTGCAGCCACTCCGGCTTCCGGCACGGCCATCGGCGGAGCCATGTCTGCATTCCCCCCCGTTATCATCGCCGTTTCTGCTTCCTGTCTGCTACTTTTTGCAAATGAATTTCTCCACACATGATTCTTCATCTGCCCCCGAAACAGCCTTGGCACGGACACAAACACAATCACCATTGCCGCTGCGGCCGCCATACCATAAACCAATCTTCCAGACAAAAACTTGCCGGAGTTTCGTCCGTTTATCTTTTGCGAATTTACCTTATTCGAATTTACCTTTTGTGGCCTAAGATTCGCGCTTTTTTCCTGTCCGTTTTCTTCCTGTCTGTTTTCTTCCTGTCGGCTAATCTTCAAAGCCGTTGCTGACCGCTCGGGAAAATCCTTCAGGTTCGTCTCAATCCGATTCCAAAGGTCGGGAGTTTCCTGTCGTTTCAGTTTTCGATATTCCTGTTCTAACCGCTTCTCATCCATCACAACTGCACCTCCCTCAATTTTCGGATAGCCGTCCGATAACACCACGCCACGGTTCCTTGTGGTTTTTTCAGTACCGCAGCAATCTCCCGGAAGGTCAGTTCTCCCATGATTTTCAGATTTATAATCTGCCTTTCTTCTTCTTTTAATGTCATAAGCGCTTGTTCAAGGCTCAGTTTCCTGCAGAGATTTTCCTCGCAGGATTCCTGGCCGGTCTGCAGATAATCCGGAATTTCCGCAGACAGGCTCTCTCTTTTCCGTTTCCGCTGATGATCAATAGCCATATTGCGGGCAATGGTGATCAGCCAAGCCCGATGCCCTTTTCCCGGCCGGTATGTATCAGCAATCTCCCACAACCGGATAAAAAAATCCGCGGTTACGTCCTCCGCATCTTCCCGGCTGCCCAAAATCTCCCGTACAACAGAATAGATCATTGGAGAATAATCCTCATAAATCTCCCTCAGACCTTCCCTGTCATTCCGGCAGATCCGGCTGATACTATTCGCAAACTGCTGGTCATTCATCACATGTCCTCTCTGCCTCTGGCCTTGTACTTACTATACGGCCGGAAGCGGATAATTTATGGTAAAAATCAAAATATCTTCATGAGCATACATATTTGCCGTAACATCTCAGGTTCCACATCGGATGGACATACGGACTGTTACTATTTGCCAAATGATTGGATATTTTTATGGAAATAAGGAAGTTGTGTCAGCAAATCATTGGGCTCATGGGTATAAATATAACATATAAAACCGAAAGAAACCATGGAAATCCACAAATTAATAGTTGTAGCTTCAAAAAATTCATGATATCATTAATAATAATCATTATCTGAACAATTATGATTAACGTAATCCGTCGGAAAAGTAAAACTATGCAAATGCAGAAGGGGAAATTCAATGATTAACGAAATTTTAGCCTACAACAAGAAATTTGTAGCAGAAAAGAAGTACGAACAATACGCCGCCAGCAAATATCCCAACAAAAAAATCGCCATCATCACTTGCATGGATACCCGGCTGGTAGAACTGCTGCCCGCAGCGCTGGGAATTAAGAACGGTGATGTCAAAATCATTAAAAATGCCGGCGGCACAGTCACCAATCCGTTCGGAAGCGTAATCAGAAGCTTGTTGATCTCGATTATTGAACTTGGCGTCGAAGAGATCATGGTCATCGGCCATACCGATTGCGGAGTACAGCACATTAACAGCGATATGATGATTCATCATATGAAACAGCGTGGGATTTCTCAGGAATCCATTGATCTGATCAAATACTGCGGAGTTGATTTTGAAAAATGGCTGGCCGGCTTTGATACGGTAGAACAATCCGTTTCCGAAACCGTGGAATTTATCAAAAAACATCCGTTGATCCCTCATGATATCCGCATTGGAGGTTATATTATTGATTCCGTCACCGGTGAGCTGCGGACAATCGCCTAATCCGATAAAACGGGCTGATGACGTATTTGGCCGGATGATCATTCGATGCTTCCTGTCCGGCGCAGGCCAACAGGAAGCTACCCCGCCCGAACGGTAACCTATTTGTTACTGTTCACGCCATGGCTAATCACTCCGCTGATTAGCCATGGGCAGATATCATTATGGGAGCAAAGCATATGCCCCCGTCTACACTCCGTTCCGGTCGGTTCTAAACAAGCGCCACTGGCGCTTAGAACCCGAAGGCAATTTAATATGGGCATATGCGGTTACGTTCACAGGGTACCTGTGAACAGTAACACCTATTCTCCTGTCAATTCCCGCCTCCCAAAACTTTCATCAGTTGTTTTTCCGAAACCCCCGGAAAGGATTGGCGGATTTTCTGAAAAATCCTTTTCCCAGATTCTTTCGGTTCTTCTTTATAGGCTGCGGCTATATGATCATAGCCCCAGAGCCATTCAGGTGTAGAATAGACCGATACCGGCCATCCGTACTCTACGCCTTTTTTATTGACTTTGCACCGAAAATCCCGCAAGAGCAGATACGTCTGCATCTGCAGCCCCGTAACCACCCCGTCAAAATTTTTTTCTCCTTCTTTGCCGAAACCCGCCAGCTTTTTTAACTCAAACGAATACAACTCCTGCCTACAGGCAAACTGATCCATTATTTTTTTGCAGCGGATACTTGCCAGCTCATCTTCCCAACGGCTGTCAAAATCATATCCGTCCCGTCGGTAATTAGCCAAATAGGGGAACCACTCTTTTGAGACGAATCCGGCTTTTTTATTAAAAAATTTACCATAAGCCACCTCGCCGGTCCTGACCATCAATACCCGCCATTCCCAAGGATCCTGTTCCTGATTCCCGCTCCACCAGTAGTTTGGCGAGGTATGTTCTTCCACGGAAAATCCATCGGCTTCATTCCTAAAGAGCGGCAGGAATCCTACTTCATTAACCCAATTGATCAATTCCCGGAAATTCCGGATACGGTACGGGTTATCCCAATCCAATCCATACATACTCTGCCGCTCCTTCCGTCAAACCGAAATATCATCGGTTTCATCCGCTTCCTGGCGGATAAGGTTATCCAAATACGCAATCACGATACGCCTGGTCAGAATACCGCATAATACCCCTCTGGCGTCTACAATCGGCACAAAGTTCTGGTTCAGCACGGCAGCTACCACCTCCTGATGATCCTCGTCAATGGATAAGGCCGGGCAAAAGTCCCTCCTCACGATATCGGCAATTTTATATCTTTCCAGTTCTCTCATTTCCGCAGACTGCACCGCCAAAATATGCCTCAGGAAATCCCCCTCCGTCACGCTGCCTACATACTGCTCACTCATATTCAGCACAGGGATCGCCGTATAGCCATGGCGCATAAACTGTTCAAGCCCCTGACGAATAGTATTATTTTCATGTAGGAACACCGTTGAAACTTTGGGAATCATGATTTTCGCTATATTCATCTAAACCTCCAATTATTGCCATAAATACCCACTCGTCTTATTTCTTTCTCTGCCAATGATAGAATACACTATTTGTCATAAAAATGGTATTAAAAATTCCTTAAGATATTCATATTGAATTAACAAGGAAAACCTGAGGGTTGTGACTTTTTTGTGACCAGTAAATAATCTTAAATGATAAGGAATAATAAGAAATTTAACATAAGATTTTGTGGCGGCTGGATGGTTGCTGGCAATTTGTAAGATTGCGGAAGCAGTAATATTTGCCTTTTTTACTGTGCTTGATATTTTCGCCATCTGTGCATCTGCAAAGCGACGTTCTACACTCCGTTCCGGTCCTTGCTGGACAAGCGCCACTGGTGCTTAGCAACGCAGCAGTGCCTACGTCTAGCTTTGCAGGCGTGCAGAGGGCGGAAATAGCGAATGCCGGATTCACTGAATTTTCCAAAAGAGCCTTATTTTCCAAACAAATCTGTATGACTACCGGTTGCAGTAGCTGAAAGAATAAGAGTATCTTCATAAATTTGGTACATCAGCAACCAATCGGGCTCTATATGACATTCTCTAAAGTCATGCAGATTTCCAGTTAAAGAATGGTCTCTGTACTGGGCAGGTAAAGAATTGCCATTAGCCAGCAATAAAAGCACATTGACAAGTTTTTGCATATCCTTGCCTCGTTTTTTCATTAGTTTGGCATCTTTTTTCATTCGATTCGTGTAGACGATTTTATACATGGATTAATCCTCTAACATGGAGGCAACTGCATCTTCCGCATTATCAAAAGGGCCATTAAGATTCCTTCGGAACCGGCTATCATATACAGCCTCTTGAAGTTGATAGGGGATTGCTCTATGTTGTACGGAAAAAGGAATGCCTGCGTTTTCAATAGCGGCATTCAAAAAAATACGGATCGCTGTCGAGGTGTCTAACCCCAAGCTGGAAAATAATGTATCTGCTTGCTTTTTAACTGTATCGTCAATACGTATTTGTAATGTAGCCATATTGCACCTCCATTAGATTTATAGTATAATTGTATCATATAAGTAATGTAGAAGCAATAATTGCTGCATTTTTTAACAAACGCATTCTTGGTTAAGCATAGGTAGATAAGTTCATTGCAGACTAACGGATTTCAAGATAAGAGTAATTCCATCCGCAACCAGGAGGACATTTGTCAAAGGGGATTTCACCCTAAAGATGAAATCCCCTTACAAACTGGAAATCTTTACTTTTTAAGCCAGCACATCTATCAGATGACCTTCAATTTGTGTCAAACATTACCATATTTTTCTACCATAGCGCGTTCCCATGCACCTTTTTCCTTTTCTGCCAAAACCGGATTCGCATATTGCGTAAGAACACCTCGCATGCTTTTTTCAACTGTTTTTACAGGCTCCACAAATTCATCCATAACCGTGATAATAACCCTCTGATTAGGCTTTGCCGTTATCTTTTCTAATGGCCTGATTGCTACTCCATCAAAATACCCCTGAACCGCCAACATATAAAATCATCCTTTCAATTCATGATGCTGTTTCTTTTCGAACACATAATTTTCACTTGTCTCCATTATATGCAATCTGTACCCAAAAAGCAATACCGATTCTCTTATCCTTTCCGATGACTGACAAATCTGTTACTGTTCACAGGTACCCTGTGAACTTAACCGCATATGCCCATGTTAAATTGCCTTCGGGTTCTAAGCGCCAGTGGCGCTTGTTTAGAACCGACCGGAACGGAGTGTAGACGGGGGCATATGCTTTGCTCCTATAATGATATCTGCCTATGGCTAATCAGCGGAGTGATTAGCCATAGTGTGAACAGTAACACAAATCTCAGTAACAATTCAGGGGTTATCTGAGCTGTTACAAATCTCATATTCCTTATTTCGGTCTCTTAATCCCGCCCTTCCGCTTCAACCCAAACCCATGCAAATGGATTTCAGGCACATTGATCCTGCCGTCCGTTGTTTTCATGAAAATCCCCAATGTCAATAAAGTATCCAATATTTCCATATTCGTTTTTCCCGGCAACTTGTTTCTTTCCTCCCCCGGCCAGTTTTCCGGCTTCAGATAACTTAAAAATTCCTCCTGGCTCATTAACATGGTCTTTTTGTCCAGAAGACGGATGAGATTCTTCATCCACTGATATTCCTCCTCCGTCAGCTCCTGCACCCTGTCTCTGGAAACCTTTGCAATCGCTCCCTGTAATCTTGTGGGAAGAAGGAGTCTTTCTGCCTCCAGTTTTAAGATGTCATCGCGATGATCCAGCATATCCTCCGCTGCAAAGGCGAAACATTTCAAAAAAGCCCGGGGAGCCATCTCCCCGTTTGCATCCTGAATATGGTTGGGAACCCAGGTATAGCTTGCCCCCCGTTTGGCATTGCTGCCCATATACCGCCCAATCAGCTTGGTGACAAATGCCTCCAATGCCTGCTCCGAATCACCCGGCAAATATCCAAGAGCCTGATTTTCCTCTGTCCGCAGCAGTTCAGGCACATCTTTTAGATAGGATACCAGTTCCCCTATCCCCAGATTCGCCAGCCGTTTTACCAGTAGCTGATAAAGAGCAGTCGTATTCCAGTTTAGTTCAAACCGGTAGGCTCCCATCTTCGACGCATCTACAAATCCCAGAGCCTTCGCATTATACAGGTCACTGCGCAAAAAAATCTTCGCTTTCAAATTCGTATAACGGCTGTTATGACGATACCAGAAATCCAGCAAACTTCTTATAAAAACAAACAAATCCTCGTAATTACCGCATATCCGGTCCAGCTCATCGTAAGCCAGAAACACGCACACATCTTTCTCTTTAAAGAAACTGTCTGCCTTGTCCAGAAAGCTTTCCCATTTTTCCTTTTCAGAATCAAAGGTCTTCCACCATCCGGAAATCTCACTGCTGTTTTTTTCTAAGTTTTCTTTTACTGCCGGAGCAAAATATTGATCTGCCAGTTGGCGGATCCGGGGCTCGTTCTGAAATTTCTGTAAGATAACCGAACACATCAAACCTCCCCAAAAGGAATTAAGATTATCCGGCTTTTCATATTTCAGTAAATCATCACAGACATTTGATGTGGGAAAAGTTTTCGCCTCTGATCCTCTTGCCGCATATCCGGTCAAAAATATGCTTTTCCCAAGACTGGTGTAACGGCGTCTGTCTTTCTGGCTGATCACATGATCCAGTCCGCCGCAGGAGGTCAGAACCCGGAATAACTCTGTTTTCCCAGATCCCCGGCCTCCGGTAATCAGAAAGATCCTTTGGTCCGCCAGCTTGCTGTAACTGCGCAGGGGCAGGAAATTCTGTAAAAGATTATCCTCATCTTCCCCCGCCCCATTGGCTGGCACACACTGGGAAATTCCTTCTAACATCCGATATTTCTTTTCCATTTCCATGCCTAGTCCTCTCCAAACCAGTTTTTAATTCGATCTGCAATTCTTTTATAACTTTCCCCGGTCAATATGGTCTTATAAGCATTTACCCGCTGATTTTTCTCCTGGCTTCCGTCCGAATACAGTTCCACTCCCTGGAGAAGTTCATCGTTAAAAGAAAGAAGTTCTGGAAAATGGAGTTCTCCTTTGGCCTCCACTCCGGGGATCTCACTCTCCGCATCATAATAATTCTCCACACAAACGGTATATGATTTATTGATAAAATGATTTCTTGCCCAGGTATAGCCTTCGGATGCCGCTTTTGGACACATAGTGCCTACAATCATTACCGGAAAATCCGCCCTATGCCCTTCTGCTATGGTTCGCAGAACCTGAGTCAGACCGTCCCATGACTGTCTGCTGTCATTTCCAAACAGTACCACTCCATGAGGGAGCTGTGCAACTGCTACGCCTCCCATGTCGTGAAATCCGGCACGGGCATCCATCAGAATATAGTCCACATCATAATTATCTTTTATATCAGCCAATAATGCGGCCAACGCCTCTCTCAGATAACCTGCCCGGTTATCCTGAAAATCAATTCTGGCCAGCTTCTGAAGATAATTTTTGTCCACCTTTCCGGCAGGCATCAAAAACAACTGACCTTCATTTTCATCCAGCAACGCAGGATCTGTTACGTCCAGAACATAATCTGTGACCGGCACTCTCCCATCGATTTCATGCTCGATTAAATAATCTAAAACTCCTCTGGCAATGAGCTCCTCATCAAAAAATAAGGTTGCCAGCCCTGGAGCTTCCATATCCGTATCTACCATCATCACATTTTTTCCCTGTCTGACCAGAGTCAAAGCCACTGCTGCCAATGCGGTCGTTCTTCCCATCCCGCCTTTGAAGGAATAAAATGTGATCACCTTTTTTCCATGCTCCCCTGCTGCCTCTTCATAGGGCCAGACCGATTCCTGGTCTGTTGGCTGACATACCCACGCTTTTTTTGCAATTGGCCGTTCGGAAAGATAGAACTCTATATCATCCTTCTTAATCCAGTCCTGACGTTCCTGTTCCAGAATTTCTACAATTAATTCCTCACGTTCTTTTATTGTTTTCTGCTTATGCGACAATTTTTTCCAATATATTTTCCCGGTAAAATAGGGGCCTAACTCCCGATCAAGAATCATGGCCAGCTCTATTTTGTCTGGATCTTCTACAGACTCTGCATTATCCATCAAAAAAGATAATTTTCCATATACATCTCTTATGATTGTAACCTTTGATAAAAGGCCTTTTTTGCCCCATTGACAGACACTCCGCGCTGCCGCATCCAAAGAATTATTAAATGTGGTCATACTTCATCTCCTTATAAATAGCCATCCACCCGCATATGCAACATCTCTTTTATCAGACTTTCCGCAGCCTTCCGGCAGTCTTCAGCATCCATTTTTGTATATGTACCATCTTTGAAGTATCGTCTGTCCGGATGATACTGGAACAAAATTGTGGGCAATTCCATTTTTGACAACTTTAGAGCATAAGAAGGCTCCAGTATAGCCAGCAGCTCCCTGTCTACCAGCAGCATGATCTGAATATCCCGCATCAGTTCCTCTCCCCCATGGCTGTACCCTTTTTTGTATTTTTCCATTTCTTTAGTGTCACGAATCTTAATGGAACGCACTTTTTCCATAATCTTTTTCAAGGCACATTCCGCCGCAAAGCCCTGCATGCATACGGCATTATCATATTCCTCCTGCTCTTCCAGAAGATTTCCGTCAACCCAATGCCTGACCGCTGCTTCGTAAAAATCCTCATTTGCCATCTGTACACCCTCATTCTTATGACTGTATAAAACTTTCTTAAATGAATTGTATCATAATCTGATTCTATTATCTACCAGAAATATTTCGACAAATACAGTATAAGATGAGTATGCCCGCGGTCACCATGTCTTCATACGGCCAGCACGGCGAACATACAGACCTATCTGAGCTGTCACGAAAAAGAGCCTCAGATCTCTCCGAAGCTCCAACTCCTATTTATGACAATATATTTTTCCTGCTCATAGTCAACGGCATCCCTCATACCGCCCCTACCCCTCCGCCACATTCCTGGAAACCACCAGCACCGCCTGTAATTTGCCTCGCAAAACGTGAAAAAATCCTTCGTCAAAAATGCAGTGTTTTCAAGAAATTCTGCGATTTTGACAAAGGAATTGAATTGTGAAAAAACGGATACAAAGGAACCGTCTAAAATATTTGAAAAAACTCTTCAAATGCCGATTCTATAAGGGTTTCAGCAAGATCAAAAGCTTTTTACATTTTTATGGCAAACAATGTACCGGTATATACCTGGTGCCACTTGTTGGTGGCCGACGGCCCCCAAGCCCCAGTGCGTCAGCACGGGAAACGCTTTAATCAGCGTTTCCCTAAAGCACCACAATCTCATGGCTGGTATTGTTGAGCTGTTCTGTTCCATTCTCCCCCACCATCATGATATCCTCAATACGCACTCCGAACTTTCCCGCCATATAAATTCCCGGCTCGATGGAAAAAGCCATACCCTTTTCCAGTTTCCTTTGGTTTGTGGCTTTAATCTCCGGCTGCTCATGGGTAATATAGCCAATCCCATGCCCCAGACGGGTAGTAAAATATTCCCCATACCCTTCTGCCTCAATCAGCCCCCTGGCGGCCTGGTCAATATCCGGGATATACGCGCCCTCGGCCACTTTCATCCTGGCAGCCCTGTTTGCCCTGCGGACAATATCATAGACTTTTTCCTGCTCCGGCGTAATCCCCCCCACAAATACAGTCCGGGTCACATCGGAGAACATCCCTCCGTAGCTGCATCCGTAATCGAGAATGATGATATCCTGCCGTTCAATCACCCTCTGGTTGCCAAAATAGTGGGGAAGCGCCGAATTGGGGCCGGAAGCCACTATATCGCCCGCCAGCCGGACGCCCTCCAGGGCAAAAAGCCTTTCCATCTCTGCCCGGATATCGATTTCCTTCAATCCCGGACGGATAAACGATAATATTTTAGGGAAAATATCATCAGAAATTTGAGAGGCAACCCGAAGATTTTCCATTTCCTGAGGGGTTTTGATCATACGGATTTCTTCCAGCCACGTTTTCCCGTCCACAAACTCAATTCCGGTCCTTTTCTCAATCGGAATCAAATTAAATGCCCGGACTGTAGAGTTGACCCCGGCCCTTTTGCCCTTAAGGCCGTATTTTTCCAATACTTTTTCGGTTGTATCCACAAAAGACTGGTTATCTGTCCAGGTAAAAACAGGGAACGCACCCCCACTCCCCTCCTCCACTTCATCCTTGCTTAAAATATTACAGAGATAAAAACTCTCTCCTTCCGCTGTCACAAACAGCGCTTGGAAGCGTTCGTCCAGATACACATTAAAACCAGCAAGGAACTTAAGTTCTTCGGAGGGAGCTATCATCATCGCACCCACACCCTTATCCTTCATCATCCGCGTCAATTTCTCTATAAACCGACTATTCATCCTATTCCCCCTGTTTATCCATGGCAAGCAAAAAAATCGTCGACAAAATACAGGCAAACCCGATTAAATCCATCTTTTCAAAAACCGCCCCCATCCACACCACAGAAAATACCGTAGCGGACACCGGCTCAACGGAAGCATACAGGCTGCCTTTTTTGGGCCCCACACAGCGCACACCCTCCATATAAAGAGAAAAGGCCATCACCGTGCCAAACACCACAATAGCCACAAGCCCTGTTACCACCTGCCCGTCAAGAACTACAGGGATAGACCAGGGGCGGAAAAGCACGCACAGCATAATCCCCCCTATCAACATCCCCCAGGCAGCTACCAGCGGCGAACCATATTTTTCCAGCAATCTTCCCGGCTGAACCGTATAAACAGCCAGAGCTACCGCAGACAAAAGCCCCCAAAATAACGCTTTCCCGGAAAGCGCCATGCTGCCGGACTTTCCATGGGTAGCCAGCAGATAAGTTCCCAATACTGCCAGGGCAATGGCCAACAGTTCCCCCGGACGGGGCAACGTCTTATTGCGCAGGGAAAGATAAACCAAGATCAATACCGGCCCCAAATACTGCAAAACCGTTGCCGTTCCCGCGTTGGAAGCGCTGATAGCGGTAAAATAGGTATATTGGCACATGCTCATCCCAAAAATGCCAAAGGCCAGTATCCCTTTCCCGTCTTCTTTCCAGACAGCAAAAATTTTATTCCCCGCTTTTAAAAAACCCGACTCAAAAAAACACAGCTTAAAAAAGCACAACAGTAAGAGAAGGCTGCCTGCCGACAACAGCCGGACAGGCACCAGCCAATTAGAAACCAAACCCTTGGTTTGCATCAAAAATTGGCCGCAAGTTCCCGAAAACCCCCACAATATTCCCCCTGCCAAAGTAAAAACCGCTCCTTTTAACGCAGGCTTTTTACTCATGTTTTTCCTCTTCTGCCGGGTCTTCCGAAATTTTCTTAGCCATTACGCTTTTCCAGGCATGGAGCGCCAAAGCTACCGCAATAACCGCATAACAGACAAAAACGCGGAAATACTCTCCCAATTGGGCATTATTAAACAGATTTTTCCCCGCCAGCGGTGAAATGATAAACATTGTGTGGAACAAGAGCGCGCCCAAAATCGCATGGCCGATATTAGCTTTCTTAATCGAAGCCCCTCCCACCAAAAGTGCCGCTATGGAAAAAGTCCCTACATTTTCATGAGCAGTATACGTAGTAAAATTGCCGATATCCTGAATAAAAACCAACTGGCCCAAAGCTGCCAGCAAAGTGGAAATCATAATAGCCACGATACGGATTTTGTCTGCCGGGATTCCCATGGAAACCGCAATCGGCATGCTCTGCCCCACCGCGTTGATATCGCTTCCCAGCTTTGTTTTTGACAAAAAAGTAATGTAAACACATACCACCGCAATCAAAATGCCTGTAGCTACCGGAACATCGGTAAAACGCAGCGCGAAAAGGAAAGTTTCCGATGAAACACAGGCCACATGAAATACGGCCAGCGCCAGCAAGGCTATAAGTAGCCCCCAGGGCTTTTTCCCTTTCGCCTCTTCTTTCTTTAACAAAAATCTCCGTAAAAACAAAGCCGCCTGGAACAGCAAAAAGAGGATCAGCACCGCATAAACCGCCTTGTCCAGAGACACCATCCAAATTTTATTCAACGCGCTTTTAGTCGCGCCATCCAGATTAATCGGCGTCGTGAGGCCAATCCCGTTCGTCAGCAGCAGCGCCTGGTTCTTCACCGGAATCACCGGCCCGCACAAGAACATAAAGACGAGGTCATAAATCCCCTTGGCAAAAAATCCCAGGATCATCCCCGTAATCATCTCCTGTCCTTTTGTCTGGTTGAACAGGCGCCCGGTCAGATTTCCAAACACCAAAGACAAAGGAATGCTCACCAGAAAAGATACTGCCAGACAGGCAATGCCGGACATTGAAAAATTCGTCGATACGATAATCCCAATCTGAGCCGCCATAGCTCCCAGCACAATACTGAAATTCATGCCCATACCTGCCCAGACCGGAACCAGCAACGCCAAAATCAGGATCAGATTCCGAAAAAGGCGGGAGGAAATTTCTCCGATAATGTAGGACATTGGCTGATTAGCCAAAATAATTCCCGCAATGCAGATAAAGAAAAATAAAATTGTAACCGCATTATTAACCAACTGCCTTTTCAGGAAAACTCCCACTCTGTTTGTTTTTTCACCACTCATCATCTTTTCCCTCCTTGCATACGGGATAAAGCATACAGAATAATGCCATTGCTGACAATCGTCCGCACCACCTCGGACAGATTTCCTTCGGGAATCAGGCTGTTTGCTACCGGAGTGGCAATGGCAAGCATACTCTGGAACATGACCGTTCCCAATACAACATTAAAAATGGAAATCCTGCTGGGAGTCGCCCCGCCAATCAGTACGGCAGCAATGGCAGGGAAAGCCATCATCAGCGGCGCATTGTAAAGCTGATAGAAACCGAATCCCTGAGCATAAATAATAATTCCAATCCCGCCCAATACCGTGGAAAGGATAGTGGCAACCGTCCTCATGGAATCCACCTTGACTCCGTTTGCCTTGGCAAAGTTGGGATTTGCCCCTGCCGCCTTCATCATCAGGCCCAGATGGCTTTTCATAAACAGCCAGATAACCAGGCAAAACAGGCCAATAACCAGAATCAAGCCTATCGGAATGTCAACGCCTAAAATGTTAATCGCAAACAGATTATTCAGCGCCCGGTCATACCATTCTTCCAGTGTTATGGTAGTCCTGAGCCCGTCGCCGATTGGCCACACGATGGACGCGTTACTGAAAGGCAGCATCAGCCACCCAATACACATCAAAGCTACCATAGAAAAACCGATATAGGTGGAAACCATCATTTCGCTTCCCTTTACCCGGTTTACCAACTGGCTGTAAGCCCATCCGGCCAGGACGCTGAATGGTACGGAAATCAGCATTGCGGCAAAAATACCGCCCACTCCCTTCATATTGTACTGAAGGCTGATCATTCCTGCCAAAAGCCCGCATTCTATACCCAGGGGAAGGGCAAAGTTCATTCCCGTACCGGCCATAATCCCCGGAACCATAGCCAGAGCCAGTACCATATTAATGCCGATACGCACCAAACATTGGGAAAAAGTAAGAGGCACAGGAATATGAAGCACGAACATCATCACAATCAAAAGCCCCAGAAAGGCAATAATAATCAGCCTGGGAAAGCCGAAAGTTTTTATCATATTTTTTACGGATGCCATCACTTGTCCCCTCCTTTCTCTCCGGACATCAGCAGCGCAAAATCCACGTTTGGCGCATCCGGCGGCAAAATTCCCTGTACCGTGCCGGAACCGATGATCGCAATCCGGTCACAGACCGTACGCAGCTCATTGAGTTCGCTGGAAGTCATTACAATCGTAATCCCTTGTTCTTTGTTAATCTTCACCAGATAATTGAGAAGGATCTGTTTGGCGCCGATATCAATACCCCGGGTAGGCTCCGAGACAAAAAGGATTTCCGGTTTGGTAATCAGCGCCCGCGCCATGCACACCTTCTGCTGATTGCCGCCTGACAGCCTCCCTACCAGTTGTTTCGGACCTGTACAGCGGATATCCAGCTCCTCAATCATTTCCTTTACCGCCTCTTCCGCACTTTTCTCATCAAACAGGCTGAACGGCCCTAATTTTTTCAAGAAATTGCGGTTTACTTTCATGTCCGTATAAACCATATTGAGGGCAATTGACTCGTTAAGAAGAAGGCCCACTCCCTTTCTGTCTTCCGACACAAAAGCCATGCCTTTGTCCAGCGCCTCCCCCGTCTTCTCAAAATGCAGAGGCTGCCCGTTATAGCTCACTTTACCCTTCGCCGGGTACATGCCGAAAATCCCGTTGGAAATACTGGTCTTCCCATGGCCGGCCAGTCCTCCGATTCCTAAAATCTCCCCTCTTCGCACGCTCAGTGATATGTCCTTGCTTCTTTCCCCAGGCATGTCCACACGCAGATGTTCGATTTCCAGGATAATATCTTCCTTAAAGGAACGGTTGACATTAACCATGCTTTCCGATTCCAATTTTCTTCCCACCATCTGTTCCGCAATTTGGTGCTTGTCTGTATCTTCCACCTTCTTGTCCGATACCAACTGTCCATCCCGAAGGATAACTACCGAATCCGCCAGGCTCATCACCTCATCCAGCCGATGACTGATAAAAATAACCGCAATGCCGTCATCAGCCACTTTACGGATACAAGCCAAAAAACGCTCGGCTTCGCTCTCGGTCAAAACCGCCGTCGGCTCGTCCAACACCAAAAGCTTCAAATTGCTTTTGTCAATTTCCCTCGCAATTTCCACAAACTGCATATGTCCAACTGGAAGTTTGTCTACGGTCACTTCCGGATTAATTTCCATCCCAAGCCGCGAAAGAGCGCCCGCCGCCTCCCTTACAATCTTCGGATTGTCAAGGAGCTGATAACCTTTACCCGCGATCCTGCTTATCGGATTGGCAATCAAATTTTCCCGGTTCAGCTTGATATTGCGGGCAACCGTAAAACCGGGAAGCAGCATAAATTCCTGGTGAACCATACCGATTCCCAAAGCCATGGCATCCTGTGGCGACTGGATATTCACAGTCTTCCCCTCAAATATAATTTCCCCTTCAAATCCTCCTGTCTCGGAAATCACATCCATGCCAAACAAAATATTCATTAAGGTGGATTTACCCGCTCCGTTTTCTCCCGCCAGAGCCACAATCTGCCCCGGCTGAATGGTAAAATCCACGCCATCCAACACAACGTTTCCAGAAAAACTCTTTTTGATATTTTTAAAATGAAGGAGCGCTTCCATATGCAACCCTCTTTCTCTTTCTGATCTATCCGTGAAGCAAATGATTGTAACAGTTCAGATACCCCCTGAACTGTTACAAATGATTTGCCAATACCGTTTACCTATATAAAGCCATCTTCCCCTACTCGCCGCGCGGCCCGCACGCCGCTTTAGCGGCATATTCCTCTGTGCGGGCCTGTGCATATGAATCGGGACTGCCTCCGGACGGATGGCAGTCCCGGACTTTGTAAAATGTCCTATTACAACGTAATAAACTTACCTAATACTACAAAGAAATTATCATAGCTCTTTCCGCTTTCAATATCTGTATATTTCCGGACGCTCACATCACCGCCGGCAAATTCAGAAAAGATATTGGTAAATGCGTCCAGATCCGCACGTTCGGTAATCTCACCGTTACAGTAGGAAATCGCATACTCAACAGCGCAATTGATAAACATGGTATGCATAGGAGCACTCCAGGCACCCATACGTCCGCTCATCTCGTTTTCTGCCAGCTTTGCGCTGATCTGCTCCTGCATATAGCTCACATCACCCTTTTTGTCTTCTGGAATCTCAATTCCCAAAGCTCCGGGGAAAGCGTAAAATACGCTGGGGTTGTCGGGCAAAGGATAAATAGCTTTAGCTTCATATACCGCTTTGCACATCGGCTCCTGCTGTCCGGCATTTGTTCCGAAAAATGCCGTATCTGCTCCGTATTCTTCCACCTTACGCGGCACATCTTCCAAAATAAACTGCTGAGTAGCGGCAATACCGGCATCGCTCATCGGATCAGGAGAAGTCCCGTCTACAAAGGTTAAGCCCAACTCCTCGCATTTTGCCTTCATGTTGTCATGACGGGCAATATTCAAAGGCTGTGCCATATGACGCGGGAAAGAATAGTGGACCACGGTGGTGGCGCCCATCTCTGCTGCCGCTTCTGCTACTGCCGTTCCCATCTCTGCCACATCCGGATGGAATACCAGGTCGGCGGCCGCACAGATAACATCCGGCGCCTCACTGGGAACACCTGCCAAAAGCAGGATATCCGGCCGTTTCTCACGAACCTTCTCCATAGCTGCCGCAGTGCCTTCCATAGCCGTATTGCAGATAATCGCTTTTACATCTGGATCTGCTGCCAGGGACAATGCGATGGAAATGGTCGTTTCCTGTTCGCTGGCCGCCTTATCCGGGAAAGTCTGATGGATGATCATATCGCCAAATTTTTCTTTTACGCCTTCTGCCGCCCGATATTCCTCTTCCGCCTGTGATACGGTAGAGGTCAGGATACCGATTTTAAAATCCCCTGCCGGTGCTGCTTCTGCTTCTGTTTCCGCCTCAGCGGAATCCCCCTCTGCCTGAGCCTGAGTCTGTTCTGCCGCCTGGGTCGGAGCTGCTGTCGTATCTGCCGTACCGCCGGAAGATCCACAGCCTGCCAAGGAAAACGCCATCGCCGCAGCCATCATTACCGATACTACTTTTTTCATTGTTTTTCCTCCATTATTTTTTGAGTTCTCTTGAAACATAAAACCGGCACAGCAAACATTCCCTTTTAAAGTTTGCCGTTCCTTCTATGAAAACAGCCCTGCGGCGAAAACCGCCGGCTACTTTCCACTTTAACCTCTAATATTCAAGCATCCCTTCCAGCGTAAGACAAAGCATTTCCCATTCTTTCTGCACTACACTGACCAGGACACTCTCATCAGGTGTATGGGCTCCCGTAATCTGAGTCCCCGTACAAACAATATCCGCATCAGGAAACTGCCGGAAAAACGCCCCGCACTCATTTCCGCCATGGGATATCTCAATAACCAGCTTTTTGCCGAACCGCTTTTCAAAAATCCGCTGGATCAATGCGCTGAGACGGCTATCCGATTTGTATTCCCACTCCGGTGAAGAAGACTCAATCATGAATTCCGCACCCAGGCATCGTGCCAGCCGCCGGTTCTTATCTATCAGATACTGTTTCTTGCTGTCCAAACCGCTCCTGTACAATGTACGTACCACTACCTGGGAACCCTCTGTCCTTATCACACCGATATTCCCGCTTGTTTCCGGCACTCCCGGCACTTCCGCGTTCATTGCTACCAGGCCGCAATCAATATTTAGCAAAAGATCCAAAAGCCGTTCGGTTTCTTCCTGAAGAAATACATCCTCATCCGGCTCAGACTGCTCAAAAAGAACTTTTATCTGCGGATCGCTGGCTTTAAATTCCTTCTTTAAAGCCTGCTGCCACCAGGCCAGCTTTTCTTCCAGCTCTTTTTCCTGTTCCGGCAAATAGACAATCTTTGCCTCCGCCTCCCGGCAGATGGCATTGGTCTGAAGTCCGCCTTCCAGGCTGCTTAGCCCAACCCCAAACTCCTGATTGAGCGAAGAGACAATTCTGGCCAAAAGCAGATTGGCATTGCCCCTCTCCTTTGTAATATCCAGTCCGCTGTGGCCCCCTTTAAGGCCCCTTATCTTTAGCTTTGCCCATTTCCCGTTATTTAAAGCTTGTCCGCGTTTCAAGGTTAAGGTCATACGGATAGAAGTGACCCCTGCGCATCCCACGACAATCCCTTCATCGCTGCAGTCCAGGTTGATAATCACTCTGCCCTTGATTTTGGAAAAATCCAGAGCTTTAATCCCGCTCATCCCCGCTTCCTCATCAGCAGTCAGCACCACTTCCAGGCTGGGATGCGAAATATCCTGTGCTTCCAGCACACACATGGCAAAAGCCACGCCTGTCGCGTCGTCCGCTCCCAGCGTTGTGCCGTCGGCATAGATTCTGTCCCCGTCACGCAAAACCATAATGGGATCCGTTTTAAAATCATGAATCTTATCAGCATTTTTTTCACAAACCATATCCAAATGGGCCTGAAGAACCACTACAGGAGCATTCTCATATCCCGGCGTAGCCGGCTTTTTGATAATCAGGTTATATTTTTCGTCCTGATAAGTTTCCAATCCCAGCTCACGACAGAAATGATAAATATAATCGCTGATTTCCTTCTCGTTTTTCGATCCGTGAGGAATCCGGCAAAGCTGGCTGAAAATCTCAAATACTCTAGCTGGTTCCAAACCTCTTAAACACTCATACACCAACATCCCCTCCTTTTCGTTTCCCTGTTTTATGTAAAATCAAGGATTACTTTTAGCATCTTCCCCGAATTCTCATCCAATTCCTTAAAGGCCCGAGGTGCGTCATCAAATTTATAAACATTGGTAATGATTTTTTCCAAAGGTATCTTTCCCTCGTTTACCAAATCGATAAGCTCTAAAAAATCCGACTTTAAGGAATTGCGGGAACCGTACACATTCAATTCCTTTTTTTGAATCATTGTAAAGTTAAAATCCAAATTTTGCTTCCCTACCCCAATCAGCACCATCCTGCCGCCGAAGGCCGCCGCATCAATGCAGTTTTGAAATGTCGAAGGCAGTCCTACCGCTTCTATAGTCACATCAAAGCCGCTCCCCCCGGTAATATCATCCACAATCTCCTGATAAGTCTCCGGTCCTTTTATGGCAACCGCTCCATCTACGCCAAATTCTTTGGCATATTGTATTTTTACTTCCGACACATCTGTGATGTATACAAGTGCTCCCCGCTGCTTGGCAGCAACCGCTGCCAGAATGCCAATAGTGCCAGCGCCCACAATGAGCACTTTATCCCCCGGCTTTACGTCTGCTCTTTTTACCCCATGATAGCTGATGCACAAAGGCTCGATAACCGCTAAAACTTTGGGGTCTAAGCCCTTCCCGTCATAAATCCGTTCCAGGGGCATCGTAATATATTCCGAAAAAGCACCTTCTCTTTGAACACCCATGGTCTGATTGTCCATACAGGCATTGACCAGGCCACGCTTGCAGGAATAACATTCCCCGCAATTAAAATAAGGATTGCAGGTAACGATCATTCCCGGCTTCAATCCATACTCATTATCATCCACTTCCAGGATCTCGGCAGAAAATTCATGACCCGGAGTCCTTGGATAGGAAAAATACGCAAACGTGCCTCTGTAAGAACCCAGGTCGCTCCCGCAGATCCCTCCATAGAGCAGCTTCAGCAAAGCTTCCCCCGGTTTTCGTACCGGACGCGGGATGTCCTTAAAGACCGCTTTTTGCGGGTTCTCAATAAAAACAGCTTTCATTGTATTTTAGCTCCTTTTCACTCTTATTGTATACATCATAATATAAACGATCCCTTCATTATTGTCAAGTGCAAACTCTAATTTTCCACTAATATTTCCGTTTAATATTCATATTTTTATAAAATATAGCTAAAACTTTTTTTGTATCTCAAAAAAGTTTTGTATTTTTTTCTTTTTACCTTTTTATTACTTCGTTTCTTATTTCATGTTGTATTCAAATATTTTAGCGCTGATACGCAAAGGTTCAGAAAAGTTTTTTCAGGTTTCTCTTGGTTTTTCCCCTTGTTTCCTCTATAATTAAAGGTAACATCATGAAATTAACGAATATCATCTCAGGAGGTTTTCTGGCATGGCACAAAAGAGTTTAAAATCCCAAGCTTACGATAATATCAAAGAAAAAATACTGAATTGTGAGTATGCGCCTGGTGTCCATTTAAACGAGGCTGTTCTTTGTGAAACTTTTAACGTAAGCCGTACTCCTATCCGGGACGCCCTAAGCCGCCTGGAACAAGAAGGCCTGGTTACTATCCGTTCCAAAAAAGGAATCGTCGTATCCAGCCTGTCTATTTCCGAAGCCAACAATATTTTTGAACTGCGGCTCCTGCTGGAACCTTACGGCATACGAAATTATGGTTATACCCTGGATGAAAGCAGGCTTTTAAGCTTTTATCAGTCCCTTCTCCGTCTGGATATCACCCAGGATGAAAAATCATTTTTTGTTTTGGATGACAACTTCCATAATTTCCTGAACAGCGCAGTACCCAATCATTACATACAAGAGTACTTTAACATCATCAACAACCAAAATCAGCGTTTCCGCATCATCACCGGGCAAAGGGCAGCCCAACGCCTTGAAGATACCCGAAACGAACATTTAGCCATTGTCAAAGCCTGTATTAAAAAAGAGTGGAAATCAGCGGCGGACGCCATGTATGAACATTTGATCCAATCGAAAAATGCAACATTTGAATTGTTGCTGAATAATCAGGAACTACAATTTCAAGATAATCCATAAGCCCCTTGACGCATTTTCCTGACACACTTTCCTAATCGAGCAGGGGAGGGGCTTTCCCCTACTCGTCGCGCGGTCCGTGTGCTGCGTCAGCAGCAAACTTCCACACGCGGGCCTGTATATATAGAAGAACTGTACATATAGAAGAATAAACAATCGGCGCCACCGGCAAAATCGGCGGCGCCCTCTTGTCATACTATTTTCTCACGGCTCCTGATAACACCGCCGCTTCTTTTACCCGCATAGCCACATGTTTTGCCACGCGAGGGTCCAAGGCCGAAGGAATAATGTATTCGGCACACAGCTTCTCCGGCTCTACCAACTCCGCAATCGCTTTTGCCGCCGCAAGTTTCATCTCATAATTGATATCCCTGGCTCCGGCATCCAAGGCTCCCCGGAAAATACCCGGAAAAGCAAGGACATTGTTGATCTGATTAGGACAATCAGAACGTCCTGTTCCCATAACTCTCACTCCCGCAGCCATAGCTTCGTCATACATGATCTCGGGAACCGGATTTGCCATGGCAAATACAATAGGATCCGTACTCATGGTTTTGATCATCTCCGGCTTTAAGGCTCCACCCACGGAAACACCCACAAACACATCGGCTCCCGCCAGTGCATCGGCCAAAGTCCCTTTCTTATCTTCCCGGTTGGTAATCTCACAGAGCATTTTTTTGTGATCGGCAATGCCTATTCCTCTGTCTTTATAGAGGATGCCATTTTCATCACAAGCGATAATATGTTTAACCCCCGCATTCAGCATCATTTTAATAATGGCTGTTCCGGCAGAACCCGGCCCATTGAGCACCACCTTAATCTCATCAATCTTCTTTCCGACTACTTTCAGGGCATTGATAAGGGCAGCAGTCACTACGATAGCCGTACCATGCTGGTCGTCATGGAACACGGGAATATCCAGTTCTTCCTCAAGACGCCGTTCAATCTCAAAACATTTGGGGGAAGCAATATCTTCCAGGTTGATGCCGCCAAATACCGGGGCAATCTGCTTTACGGCCTTTATAATTTCTTCCGTATCCTTCGTATCCAGGCAAATAGGAAACGCATCTACACCGCCGAACTGCTTAAAAAGAACGGCTTTTCCTTCCATAACCGGTATAGCCGCTTCTGCTCCGATATCCCCCAGGCCAAGCACCGCTGTGCCGTCAGAAACCACACCCACCAAATTACTCTTTGCCGTGTATTGAAATACACTCTTTTTATCCCTGGCAATCTCCTTACAGGGTTCCGCCACTCCGGGTGTATAGGCAATACTCAGATCATCCCGGTTTTCCAGCTTTACCTTGCTGGCTACCTGGATTTTGCCCTTATGTTCACTGTGCAGTTTCAATGCTTCCTCATAGTAATTCATCGTCATTCCTCCTCATTGATGGAAATAATTATTTCTGAAATTCATTGATTTATCACAACAATTCAGACGTCGGGGATTTGGCATCTGAACTGTTATTGGTATATTCCAAAAGAAAAAAGACCCATGATTGCCATAACGGTTCCCACAGCAGAAAACCCTGTTACCGGCTCTCTTAACACCAATGCGGAAGTGATGATCGTGACAACCGGGTCCGAATAAATGTAAACAAAGGTCGGTTCTAAACAAGCGCCACTGGCGCTTAGATCCCAAAGATACAAGCCGCACGGATTATCTAGTCAAATCCCTCACCCACTTATATTTCCGAAAACGATATACCACCCAAGGAATTTTCCCCACTTCATCCAGGCAGGTACAGGCATAAACCACAAGCGGAGACCAGTGCATGGCAAATGCCCCAACAAGCGCCAGGGGAATAGCCAGCAGCCACATACAGACAATCAAGCTGTACATATCAAACAAAGTATCGCCGCCCCCGTCCAACACACCATTTATCAAAACAGTATTGATACAGCGGCCAATCATATAGACTGCGATAATCCCCATCATTCCCGTGAGATACGCTCTGGCCTGGGATGTCAGGATTACCATATTTATGATAAAAGGCGTCACAGCAAGTACAAGGACGGCAGAAAAAAAGCCAATGGCATAAGAAATATTTTTCAGTTTTATCCCATATGCCTTTCCGCGCTCAAGGCGCCCCGCACCGAGTTCATTCCCCACCATGATCCCCGCCGCGCTTCCAACACCATTGCACATACAGCAGATCAGGTCACGGACAACCGCCGCTACAGAATTGGCCGCCGCCGCATCAATCCCCATATGTCCCATGATGGCGGTATAGGATGTAAATCCGACTCCCCAACATAAGGAACCTCCCATAAGCGGCAGGCATTGTCTTACAAAATCAGACTTAAGATGCCCGGGCAGCTTAAAAAACCTGCCAAAGGCCGGACGGATATAAGATTCTCCTGATGATACGGCCATACACAAGGCCAGCTCAGCAATACGGGAAATGGTAGTGGCTAAAGCTGCCCCTCTCGCCTGCATCCTCGGCGCACCCAGCAATCCAAAGATAAATACGGCATTCAGGCCGATGTTTAAAAGTACCGCACAAGAACTGATAAGTGCACAAGGCTTTACATGGTCCGACACTTTCATAACAGCCAGATAACATTGGGAAATGCCTGTGAGCAAGTATGACCAGCCTGCAACGCGCAAATAAGAACTGCCAACGGCAATCAGTGTGGCATCCGGCGTAAAAATATGCATAAGCAGCTCCGGCGCCAATTCACAAGCAAGAAAAAACAGGACAGAAACGGCGCCGCCAAACCGCAGCATCAGATTAAAAATATTTTCCAGTGTATATTTATCCCCCTTTCCCCAATACTGGGCGCCGAGGATAGCTCCCGCCGCCGTAATAGCTGAAAGAAACATATTCTGGATAAACTGAATCTGAGTCGCCAGAGAAACGGCTGTCATCTCACTCTGCGCAACCTTTCCCAGCATCAACGCATCTCCTGCCGCTACTGACGCAAGCATCAGGTTTTGAAGCGCGATTGGCAGGGCAAGCCTTAGCAGGATTTTATAAAATTCCTTTTTATCGATCTGTGTCTCCGGTTTCATTTTCTCCTCCTAATTTACCCCTGTTTTCGTCCTGAAAGCCTTTTGCACCCCTTGAACAATCGTATCCTCAGCTCCCACCGTTCCCAACAATAAAGGAGATTCCGGGTCATGGAACTTAAAATTGTCAAAAGCCTTCTGCGGTGTTTTGTTGGCATAACAGTATTTGCAGCCATTCATACAGGTATCATAAGCCCCGATATCACGGCTTTCGATGCAATGGCAGCCCTGTCTCATCCCTTTATGTTTTCTGTCCCTGAACACAATGCCGTTAGCCCTGCCAAGGATATCCAGTGTCATGCAGCCAGAAGCCTTGATGCCATATCGGGTAAAGTCACCATTTGTCCCACAGGTCTGGATGGAGATGCCATATTTTTTCGCAGTAAAACCGAGCCCCCGGGCCAGTACATCCATATCCTGTACAGACAGAAGAACCAGCTCCGGCATATTCGCCTCAAGCTTCTTATACATCTCCACAAAGCTGAAAATACAGTGGTCAATATGGGGAGCCAGCTTCCCCGCCATCCTCTCAAAGGTCTCCAGATGCCGTCCTATCGTATATTCCTTTGTCAAAAGCACCGGATCATACCGCCATGCAATACGCTGCTTTCCTACCAATCCTGACAGTTTTATCAGGGTTTCCATACTTTCTTCTATATCAGGAACCCCCGGCTCAATATCCTTTCCATATGCGGTAATCGTATAATGAAAATAAGTGTTGAAACGGCCTGTAATCTCATGCAGCCTCGACAAGATAGGCTTATAATTTTTGGAGCAGAATACAACACAGTCCACTTTGTCAGGTGTAAGTTCATAGCGGTTCACCTTATTCGGGAACAATGGATTGCGTACCAGCACATAGCCTTCCTCAAACCGGCGCAGCAGCCACTGTGTATAGTATTGGACAGTATCTGTCCGTCCTCCGGTATTGATAATCATATAATCCTCCCTTTTATCACAATGTCAGCTCCCCATAAAAATTTTCAAACTGATTTTATGATATTTTTCCTAATAAATCAATTATTCAAAGAAAAAAATTTTATCTCTTAATGAACTATTTCCTGGATTGAGCAAAAATGCCCATATTCCCCAATGTCATGATACCAGGGTCAAAAGGTCAAAAAATCCCGATGCCGTTATTAGCAATCTGCCGGAATTCCCTCACTACAAAATATCGGAGCTTTTCTATGGCAAAGCTCCACACAATGCCCGCACCCGGTACATTTTTCAGCCCACACTTCACTTCTAAAACCCGGCAGCATATGAATCGCCTGTGACGGGCATTCTGCAATACAGGCGCCGCAGCCAATACATTTTTGCGGATTAATATAAGCTTTCATCAATTCCTCCAACAGCGTCATAAGTTGCGCTACTTGCAATATTGTCTACCGGACTAAATTCCCGCAGCTTTATAATAAGCAAAAACGAGTACAGAGCACCTTTAGGGAACTCCGCACCCGCCGCTTTTTGTCCGTTTTACAGAACTTTCTTGTTATCTGATCCAGGTGTCGTCACAATTACCTTTTCCGGCGTAATTACCAATGCACCCTTTGCCGTAGCCGCACCGTTGAACATTTTTTCCACCATAGCCTTAAACGTATCGACAACCGCACCCTCTGTCACATACTCCGCGACACCCTTGATCTGATAACCTTCCAGGGACTTTGCATCATATACGGAAATAGCAATCCTGCCGCCGTTTGCCTTCAGATTGTTCAGCGTAGTCTCAAGAAATACATCCCCTACTACCAGCTTCCCATCTTCCGTTACGTCCTTGAACGCTACAGGGACAACATTCGGCTCATTGTCCGCACAGGTAGCCATATCCCACATACTCTCTGCCAGCAGTTTTTTTACATTTTCATTCAACATTAGATTAACCTCCTGAATTTCGTTTCTGTTTTGGATTTGATATACCAAATTATAACTGACAGGCTTTGCCGGTACAATATATTAACAAATTAGTGAGTCGCTAATAAATTTCATAGTAACTCCCCATGCCTGCCATCAGGCACCACCATGAATGAAAAGGATTTACTGCGTAGATTGAAATCTTCTTATCGATATTAAGGCGCATCAGTCAAATACTATCTCTGAGTTTTCCTGTGATCACTGGCACATTTGCCGGGATACTCTGAAATAATATGGCACTTCAAACACCAACATAGCCGACCACCCGATAAAACAAGCAAATGCAATCCCCACAATCCCCCCAGCGGGCGCCAAAACATATGTACATGCCGTTCTTACCGTAATCTGAATCAGTGTCCCGCAAATCGTCGTATACATTTTTCCCATACCCCTGAAAAATCCCTGAAACCCGTTGGTAAATGCCGGCCACAAGTAAAAAACAGACATATACAATAAATACCGGCTGCCCAAACGCACCACTTCGTCCGCCTCTGCCCCGGCAATAAACAGCGACACAATCGTTTTCCGGAAGAAAAACGTCACCGTCCCAATCATCAGCCAGTAGCATGCTTCCAGCCGAAGCCCTGCAAAAAAGCCCTTGTTAATCCGATCTTGCTTTCCCGCGCCACGGTTTTGCGCAACATACGTCGAAATTGCCGCCGCAATCCCCTGCTCCGGAATGCAGGCAAAATCATCGACTTTCGTAACCGTCTGAAATGCTGCAATAGCGGTAACACCCAGGCTGTTGACCTGCCCTTGAATCAATACCTTGCCAATTGGCTGGGCTGCTTGCTGCAGTGCTGTCGGTCCCCCATAAGAAAGAATTTTCCACAGCATTTCTCTCTTGATTTGCCATTGTTGCCGCGTTGGGCAAAGTACCTTTGTCTTCACGGTAAGATATCCTGCTGCCAAAACGGCAGAACACCCTTCCGCGACTACGGTCGTGACTGCGCTGCACACAATGCCAAATCTGAAAACACCCAGAAAAACCAAATCCAATACCGCATTTAACACCGCCGAAAATGCCAAAAACTTTAACGGCGTTTTCGAATCTCCTATACTCTTTAACCCTGCTGACAACGCATTATAAAAAAAGGTAAACGGAAGCCCCAAAAACGTAATTTTTAAATAAACAACCGTCATCTCAAAAATTTCCGGCGGCACATCCATCGCTTGCAGCAGATACGGCGCAAGCCCAACGCAGATCACCATCAAAATACCACTTGCCCCAGCCCCAAACAACAGCATTGTTGCCATAGACTGCCGCAACTTTTGCCACTTCCCTGCGCCAAAATACTCACTCATCAAAACGCCGGCGCCAATACAAAGCCCGCTGACCGCCAAAATAACCAAATTCATCACCGGTGCGGCAATTCCCTCCGCCGCAAGCGCTTCCTTACCAATAAAACGCCCGGCGATGACGGAATCTACCGCATTATAAGCAAGCTGCAGCCAATTGCCAAGTAAAACAGGCAGCGCGTATTTCCATAAATGCCCCTGCGCCGATCCGACAGTCATATCACGCATAAAATACTCCTTTTGATCATGTCATGCACAAGTTCCAAAGGGAGGCATAGAAGGATTATATCCCCACAATTTTCTTTGCCGCTTCAAGAAAGGCTTGTTCAGACATTCTGATCTTTATCTGTCATGCTTTCCTCCTATGCGCAGGAATCCGCCTGATCTTATTATACAATAAGCCAGATTTTCCCGCAATCGTTATTTTTTAGCCCACAGTCTGTCACCTTTTGTTACTGTTTACGTGCATTCACAGCAACTGGCAAAAATTCATGAAAATCGCCTGCGGCGGTCCTAAGCGCTAGTACTGCCTTGCGGAAATTCCGGTGAATTCGGCACTCGCTATTTCCGCCCTCTGCACGCCTGCAAAGCTAGACGTAGGCACCGCTACGTTGCTAAGCGCCAGTGGCGCTTGTTCAGCAAGGACCGGAACGGAGTGTGGCAACCATCTTCCTTTGCGCGAAGTGCAAACCCACGCGGATCGTTTTGTATTATAGGACGCATTTTCCTATGATATAAAAAAGAGGACCTCTGGCTCATAAGAGTCTGAAGTTCTCTTCTCTTTTACGGATTGTATTTTTTCACAGCCTCCTAACTTCCTTATCTGTTGTATACCTGAGAAAAAATGGGCTTCAGATATTCTATAGATTTCCTGGCAGAAACCTCCTGATCGGGTATCTGCATAACCTCAACGCTGAAGACGCCATCGTAACCGCTGTCCCGAAACGCCTGAATGGTCTTCTGGAGATTCAGTCCCGCGGAGCCCGGATAACGACGGTTGCTGTCAGCCAAATGGACATAGACCGTATATGGCGCATAGTCTTTAATTGCCTGGTACAGATCCTTTTCTTCCATATTCATGTGGAAGACATCTGCCATCAGCTTAAAATGAGGGTGATCTACGGCGTCCACAAAGGCTGCGCCTTCTGCCATTGTATTGATAAAGTTGCTCTGAAGGGTATTGATGGTTTCCAGCGCGACCGTCACATTTTTCCCGGCAGCATAAGCACTGATCCGGCGGAAAACAGCCACGGCAGTATCATAGGTAGTCTGACAGGGAATGCCTGGCGTGTACTGCCCCCGAATCCGGCCCACATTCACATTTGCCCCCAAATACGAGGCAAAGCCGATCACCCGATACATGCGGTCCAGCGCTATCTTCTGCCTGGCAGGATCGGGATCCACAAACGAAATTCCTAATTGTCCATAAACTTCCCCAGTACAGACCAGAGGAATGGACAGCGCATATTTTTCAGCCAATCCCTTGATCCATGCCCAGTCCAGCTTGTCCGGATCCACGGTCATCAGTTCCGCTCCTTCATAGCCCAGGGCGGCGATATCGTGAAAGCTCTTTTCCAGATCGCCCTGATAGGAAGTCACACTGGGGGCAATAGCAACATCTGGCGTTGCAACCTGATAACATAGTTTCATATTTAATTCATCTCCTTTCCTGCATGGGACAGCACTTTTTTGGTATCTGCCAAGGCAGCCCGTTAAACCGTCATCTTACTTCAAAGCAGCTTCCATGTCCTTATAATTACGGGTGATCTTTTCCCAGTACTGTTTATCCTCAGAAGCGATCCCTGAGTAGTAACGCTGCTTGTAGGTGTACCAAAGCATTTCAAATTCGTAGCCCATCATCAGACCGGCCTTCGCGTTCTTTTCCCAGCCATCGGTAACCTGATAGATGGCCTTGCGCAGCTCGTAAGCGTCCACGATGCCGGGACCAAAGCGCTTCAGAAAATCAAAGGCTTCAAAGTTGGAAATGCCGCCCATGACACACTCTTTAGATGAATCCACCTCCTTGGTTTTCTGAAAAATACGGGCGCATGCTTCATATACCGGTTCAGAATTCAGATCCGCATAAGTCAGTCCTAAAGAGCGTGCCATGTCCACCCGGCCAATCACCACTTCCCCAATCCGCGGAAATTCATCCAATTCTGTCATCTTCTGGAAGTGCTCGGAGCCGGTAATCGTTTCCACATTGATGCAGGGAACAGTATCGTAGCCTTCCTCTGCCGGGAATACCTTTTCAAACATATCCATGAATTTTTTGGCGGCAAACTCTGTCTCCACCATTGGCGCCACGATCTTCTCTGCGCCGATGGTACGTCCGTTGCGCAGGTCGGTCAGCGCCTCAACGCCGCCGATCTTCAGGATGATGGGAACCCCTGCTGCCATTGTGATTTCCTTCAGTCGAAAGAGCTCTTCCATACGGGCTCCTTCGCCCTCAAACTCGGTCTTGATTCCGATCAGATGGTATTCCTCCCGCATTCGGCGCAGATGATCTGCCATTTGTCTCTCTAATAGATTCATGACTGCATTTCTCCTTCCTCCGTTTTCAGCGCCGCCATTTTCCTGGCTATCGTCTCTTCCAGTCCGCCGTTTTCGTAGATCTCCATCAGAAAATCCGGCGTCTTCTCGGTTTCATAGGAAGTTCCCTGCGTCTGATTGACAACCAGGCCCTTCAAAAGGTCAACCGTCACCTCATCGCCCTCGTTGATCTTCCGAGACGCATCCTTCAGAATAACCAAAGGCAGGCCAAGATTTACGGAATTGCGCAGGAACAGGCGGGCATAGGACTCAGCGATGATGCAGGCGATCCCCCGGTTCTTGATAACCAGGGGCGCAGCCTGTCTGGAACTGCCGCAGCCGAAATTCCTGCCCGCCACAAGGATATCTCCGTCCCGGCGCTTTTTGCCGAACTCAGGGCGGACATTTTCAAAGCAGTGGGTGCTCTGTTCCATCGCATCCAGGCTGATCAGATATTTGGTGGGGATAATATGATCCGTATCTACATTGTGGCCAAATTTCCAAACACGTCCATTCATCTCTTTCTTCATCGTTCTTCCTCCCCCTTACACATGCTCCGGAGAGCAGATATAACCAGCCACAGCGGAAGCGGCAGCTACTGCCGGCCCGGATAGATAAATGAAGCTGTCCTTATGCCCCATACGTCCGGTAAAATTCCGGGCAGTCGTAGACAGACAAACCTCGCCCTCCGCCAGCACACCCATATGACGTCCTCCGCAGGGACCGCAATTAGGGGTGCAAACCGCACAGCCGGCTTCAATCATGGTCTCGATATAACCATTTTTCAGGGACTCCATATACACCTCCTGGCTGCCGGGAATGACCACCATGCGGACATGGTCCGCCAGCTTCTTCCCTTCCAGGATCCTGGCTGCGATCCTCATATCCTCTACACGGCCATTCGTGCAGGAGCCGAAGAAAACCTGATCTACCCGCACATGCTCCTTTTCCACCTCGCTGACAGGTTTGGCGTTCTCGGGAAGGCTTGGCAGAGCCACCTGCGGTTCCAGATCGGATACATCCAGTTCGAGCACCTGACAGTATTTAGCGTCTGCATCGGCGGTGTAGACCTGATAGGGGCGGCGTGCCCGTTTCGTCAGATAATCCAGAGTCTCCGGATTAGGATCGAAGAAACAGCACTTCGCTCCGGCTTCAATAACCATATTCGCCATCGTAAAACGGCTGGATAAAGAAACATCGTCCAACGCTTCCCCGCAGAATTCGATAGCTTTGTAATTGGCGCCCTCCACGCCGATCTTACTGATCACATAGAGAATCAGATCCTTGCCCACAACGCCAGGCCTCACTTTGCCTTTAAGCACCACCTTCATCGTCTCGGGAACCTGCATCCAGATCTCACCGAACACCATAGCGTAGAGCATATCGGTGCTTCCCATACCTGTGCTCAATGCTCCCAGCGCGCCATAGGTGCAGGTGTGGGAATCCGCGCCGATCACGATATCGCCGGGAACTACATAACCGTGATCGGGAACCATAACATGGCAAATCCCTACCCGGCCCACCTCATAGAACTTCAGGCCAAATTCTTTTGAAAATTCCCGGCAGATCTTGTTATACTCTGCCGCAGCCACATTGTTATTGGGTATGGAATGGTCAGTAAGGATCAAGATCCGATCCTTATCAAATATCCGGTCACAGCCCAGGCGGCGGAAACCCTGGATGGCCAGCACAGAGGTGCTTTCATTTCCCACAATAAAATCCACCTTAGCATTTACGAACTCACCGGCATGGACCTCATCCCGGCCACAGTGAGCCGCCATAATTTTTTCAGCAATCGTGTGTCCCATTTTTTCTCCTTTCATGGCGCTCTTTCCACGTCATCATGGCAGATTTGGATGTTATCAGGTTTCAGGCGTCTTTTTGCCATCGGACTTCTTCATTTTTTTCATCAGGGTGGGGCCAAGCAACGTCAGCACCAGAACAACCCAGATCACACGGGAGATACCGGTCTCAAACATAATACCATAAGATCCGCCGGACAGGTTCATGGCTATAGCGAAGTTTGTTTCTGCAATAGGTCCCATAACGATTCCCAGCACCAGAGGCGCATACTGATAACCACTGGACACCATCAGATAACCCAGCACGCCGAATACGATGAACAAGTAGGAATCGAAAATCAGTCCACGGGTGGCGTAGGAGCCGATGATGCAGATCAGCATAACGGCGGGAACCATGTAAGACAGATCTACCTTGATAATATGGGAGGCCAGAGCCGTATAGCCGAGGCCAAACACAAACATCAAAACCGTTGCCACCAGCAAGGCGATAAATACGCCATAGACCTCGTTGCCGTATGCCTGCATGATGCGGGGGCCGGGGGTAATACCCTTCAAGGTAAGAGCCGCCAGCAGGACAGCGGCAGTGTTGCTGCCGGGGATGCCGATGGTCAGCGCATTCACACCGGCGCCGGCAGCTACCGCGTTGTTGGCGGCTTCCGAGGCAATGATGCCCTCAGGCTCGCCCTTGCCGAAGTTATCCCGGTTCTTTGACCAGGTCCGGGCCTGGGAATAGCTCATCAGGGCAGCCGCATTCACACCGGCGCCAGGAATGATCCCCACAAACAAACCGATCAGAGCGGACCGGATAAGAGCCGCAGGATAGCGCAGCGAAAGCCTCACGCCCTGCAGGATACCACCAAGGCCAACCTCGGCGCCCTTTCCTGCATGGGAGCCGTCCTTTTCGCTGATCAGGCTGATCATAGCCGGAAAAGCGAAAACACCGCACATGCAGGCAACCATCGGGATGCCCTCGTACAATTCAAAAAAGCCGAAGGTGAGTCGGGTGGAGCCGTAGGTGGGTTCCGCGCCGATGGCCGCCATCAAAAGGCCCATAGCGCCGGCCAGCCCCCCCTTTAACGGATCCTTCTCTGAGATTACGATGATTACGCTAATGCCGATTAAGGCAAGCAGAAAGATGTCCACAGTACGAAACTGCAGCGCATACTGGGAGATGGGCTTGAGCACCACGATACAGATGATGGTGGCGATAATGCCGCCCACCGTGGATGCGCCCAGAGATATGCCTAACGCCTGGGCAGGCTTGCCCTGCTGGCACATGGGATACCCATCCAGCAGCGTGGCCATAGCACCGGATGCGCCGGGGGTATTGATCAGGATAGCGGAAATAGAGCCGCCATACTGAACCGACATATAGACAGCCACGATAAACACCAGGGCTCCGCTCACCGGAAAGGCCAGGGTAATGGGCAGCATCATGGCACAGGTATTGCCTGCGTTCAGGCCTGGAATACTGCCTGCCACCAGGCCGATCACCGTGCCCAGCACAATCAGAAGCAAATTATTAACAGTAAAGACCGTTGCGGCGCCGTTTGCCATATATTGCATAATTTCAGACATGATTCCGATCCCCCTCCAATCAAAGAAAAGTTTCCAGGATTCCCTGAGGCAGAGAAATGCCCAGCCAAAGTTCAAAGATCCCGTAAAGTGCGGCAGTCACAGCGATGGAATAGAGAAGCATGACCTTATAGTTGCGGATACCCAGAAAGTAGGATACACCGAACAGATAGATCAAAGACAGGGGAATAAAGCCCACGTAGGGCAGCAGTATAGGATGCAGCAGCGTAAACACCGCAACGCCCAGCCGCTTTTTGGTCAGACCCAGCACGCAATCCCAGCGTGCCTTTCTTACCGGTTCATGGGCGGCTGCCTCTTCCCGTTCAGCAATAAGCTCCCTGCGGAATTTAACGACACAGTTTACCAGATTGGCAGCGATCAGTACTGCAACAATCATGGAGATAATGATGGGATAGCGCAGTGCATTATAAGGCAGGGTATGCGCAGAAAACCAATACACAACCAGAAAAATAAGGCTGAAGTAGGCGAAAAGATATTCCTTGATCGAGTACTTGATAAATTTTATAAACACCCTGTTCTCTCCTTTCCAAAACTTATTTGTTAAAATCAATCCCTGGCGGCATTCGCCAAATGCTCATCTGATACTGCCTTGCGTCGCAAGCACGGCACTTGACTCATTGCTTACGGGAATCAGCCCCCCAGAAGCTCTGCATATTCCTGGAGCAGATCGTTGTAACGAGCCATCTCTTCCGTGGCCGTTTCCGAATCCTGAACAGCGACATAACCGCCCTGGCCATTCTCCTCCAACATCTTCAGATACTCAGGATTTTCAAAGGCGCTCTTTAAAGCATTGTACAGAATCTCATAACGCTCAGGATATTTCTCGATGAAGCCCTTCTCGGTAAACAGCACATAACGCACGTCGATCTCATCGATATCGATACCCAGGGCCTCGTTGATGGTAGGAACACCGGCCAGAGTCTCAATGGTGTTCTCATCCTTGGCAATCCCTAAAACGTTGGTATCCTCAAAGATAGACACACAACCGAAATAGTTGCAGAACAGCGCGTCCACTTCTCCATTGACAACTGCCAGACGTGCCTTGGAACCGCCGGTATAGCCAACCACATTCCAGTCAACACCCAGCGCTTCCTCCATCTGGGCAGCCATCAGAGCGCACATATCCGTCGGAGTGGAAATACCAACGGAAACAGAACCGGCTGGCTGGCTTTTGGTGTACTCAACGAACTCTTCCAGAGTCTGGTAAGGAGCGTCTTTACGGACAAACACAGCTCCGGGGTCTGTGGTAAAGGTGCACAAATAGTCGAAATCATCCAGGCCAAAGGGAGCCTTGTTGACGATCCAGTTGCAGATCAGGCTGGCTTCCGATTTGATGCTCAGAGTATAGCCGTCAGGCTCGTTGCCCAGCATTTTGTTGATACCGATGACGCCTGCGCCGCCTTCCACGCTCTCGATATTAAACAGAACGCCCAGGTTTTCCTCTGCGTAGGGCTGGAACTGGCGGACAGCCGTCTCCATGCCGCCGCCGGGAGCGGCAGGGATGATAAAATCAATATTTTTCTCAGGATAGGCGTTTGCATTGACAGATTTTTTTGCATTACTGCCGCAGGCAGTCAGGAACAGTGCCATAGCTAGAACAAGAATGGGGGCAAATACTTTTTTCATAATATTTCTCCTTATTGTTTTTTTATGCTCTATCTTTATCACCGGACTTCCGGGCAAAAATATATGCGATGTAAGTTTTACTGATCCGCTTTGGCGTTTGCCATACGGATGCCATAGCCTATGGCATTGACCAGGCTCAACGCGTTGGCCCGGCCGCTTCCGGCGCAGTCGAATGCGGTGCCGTGATCTACGCTGACCCGGATAATAGGCAGCCCCAGAGTCACATTGATGCCAGCCACCGCATCCCAGCGGCATTCGGCTTTGTTGTACACAAACCCTTTCACTTTCAGCGGAATGTGTCCCTGGTCGTGATACATGGCCACCACAATATCATACCAGCCTCCCAGGGCTTTGGAAAATACGGTATCGGGAGGCGTGGGCTTCCCGTCCGGAATGGCAATGCCTTCTGCCATGGCAATTACGATAGCCGGCTGGATCTCTTCCATCTCCTCCCGACCGAACATACCGTTCTCACCACAATGAGGATTCAGGCCAGCCACAGCGATCCGGGGCTGCCTGATACCAAGGGCCTTGCAGCCGGCATGGGCAATACGAATCACATCCAGAACCCGATCCTTTTTCACCCGGTCACAGGCTTCCCGCAGGGAGACATGGGTAGATACATGAATAACCCGCAGCTCCTTGTGGATCAACATCATGGCATATTTGCTGGTTTTTGTATAATCAGCGTAAATTTCGGTATGCCCGCTATAATGATAACCCGCCATATTGATCGCCTCTTTGCTGAGGGCATTTGTGATCGTGGCATCTACCTCTCCAGCCATAGCCAGTTCAATGACCTTTTTTACATACTGGAAAGCCGCCTCGCCTCCCAACGCGCAGGCTCCCACCTGAAACGGCTTGAACTCTCCGGCGCTTCCCGGTATGTCGCCAGGCTGCATGATCCCCAAATCCAGCACATCGATGATGCCATAGGTAAACCTTGCCTCACTGACAGTGTGAACAGGCCTTATCTTCATGTCAATGCCGGAAACCACCTTTGCAGCCTCGGCAGCATACTCCATGCAGCACACATCACCAACCACCAGCGGGCGGCAGCGGTCATAAATGCGTTTATCTGCCAGCGCCTTGATCGTAACCTCAGGGCCGATGCCGTAAGGATCGCCCATCGTAATGCCAAGAACAGGACTGTTTTTCATAAAAGCCGCCTCCTTTTCCTTCGTTTGCTCACAGGATCTGCCGGTAAATCTCCCGGGCATCGTCAGGGGTAACTTCCCGCATATTATTTGCCAGCAGACGGGTAACCTCCATTCCGGAAGCCACCAACACCTCCAGATCCTCTTTGGGTACGCCAAACTCAGAAAGAGAGATAGGGATATCCAGGTGCTCCACGATACGATTTAGACTTGCGATGACAGCAGCGGATTTTTCCTCCGCAGTCCCGGCCTCACCGCCGATACAGTGGTCATAAGCCTCTGCCAGCCGTTCACGGCAGGCAGGTTCATTGAAGCGCATAACCGGCGCCAGCAGCATGGCATTGGACACGCCATGGGCAATGTGATATTTACCGCCTAATGGGTAGCTGAGAGCATGAACCGCTGTGGTTCCTGATGCGGTGATGGCAACACCAGCGTAAAAACTGGCCAGCTGCATCTTATTCCTGGCGTCCATAGCTCCGGGATCATTGCATGCCTGTTCGATATTCTTCAAAATCAGATCCAGAGCTTGTATGGCAAAAAGATCGCTGAAAGGATTTGCCTTTTTGCTGGTCCAGCACTCAATGGCATGAGCCAGAGCATCCACACCTGTAGCTGACGCAAGCTTCCCGGTCATCACTGCATCCAGAATCACGTAATCAGCGATCATATTGCTGTTCACAATCCCGACCTTGAGCTCTTTTTCCGGCACAGCTACGATAGCGTTGGGAGTAGCTTCAGAGCCGGTGCCGGCAGTAGTAGGAATCATCAGCGTTTTGATACACTTTTTCGCGCGGCCGGGCTCATCCAGCAATTCCCTGACACCGTACTCATCCGTCATCAGGATGGAGGCAAGCTTTGCCGTGTCCTGTACGCTTCCGCCGCCTACTGCCATGATAAAGTCTGCGCCGTAGTCTTTGCACTGATCCACCAGCCTCTGAACTTCCCAATAAGTGGGTTCCGCAGGCAGATCATCCAAAACGGTAAAAGGAATCCCGGTCTTTTTAACCTTCGCCACCGACAGATCCAGAAGCCCCGCCGCCTCGATTCCTTTGTCCGTAAAAACAGCCAGGCGCGTCACCTGATTTTCCTTGAGAATACCAGGAATATTTTCCAGTGCGTCCTCACCGCTGAATACAGCATGAGGCATCTTCAAAAGATATTTGGTAAGCATGGGAACACTCCTCCTTATTCATTGTGTAACAGTTCAAACGGGTATCTTCTTGCCCGTCTGAACTGTTACATTCATTCTGGCGCGAATACGCGCTGCCAATTCACAAAACAGCCCTGGCTCTCCAAATCCGCCGGATTTCGAAATGATGTGATACTGTTTATCCCGATATTGGAATACGGCCAGGACAACACCGGGAGCCATCTCACACACCGGGATCAGCCCCGCAACATTGACAGCCCGCATCAGCGCCAGTAGCGTATCACCGCCGGTACAAAGGATCGTGGCATCCAGACCGGCATCCAACAACAGTTTCATCAGGAGACCCAGCTGAGACGCTATCTGTATCCGTGTATCCTCCACGGTCAGCCCCTGGTGTCCGGCGTAATATGCCGTGTCATCCTCGCCAGCAGAATCATTAACATCCAGGATGTAACAGCCATTTTTGTTGGCCAGAGCCAGCCAGTTTTGAATTTCTTCCTGTCCCTCCGGACTTTTGGGCCAGGCCGGGTCAAGCTTCTGATGCGGTTTCAGATGGACATGGGGAAAACCAGCCTCTTTTGCTGTCTGCATCTGCCGGATCGTCACCGGATTTACGCTGCCGCAGACGATGAACAAATCTGGCTTCAGCTTCGGAAGCTCCGGCCCGCTGCCTTCCAGTCCTAAAATCTCTGCCAGCACTGCCGCGAAGCCGGCACAGCCGGCGGACAGCCGCAGACCCTTTTGCCCTAGCTGCCTTCCAATCCATTCCAGCTCTTCATCGCTCTGCGCATCATAGAGCTGGATCCCTGGAAGCGTCTCACATTCCTCTCCAAATCTGTGGAGGATGACAGGGGTAGCAGACTGCCGGCCAATCAGTTCTGCGACCGAGGACTGCCGCACCGGCTCAAAAGGGTCTTTCCCGAATACGCTGTCCGTAACAGGTATACCGTCAATATAATGAATACCGTTTTTGGTCACCCGGTTCATTTTAGGAAACGCAGGCAGGAAGGGCATCGTATCCATTCCGGCAGCATCCAGCACCGCTGTTAATTCCGCTCCCACATTCCCTCTCAAACACGAGTCTGTTTTTTTGTAAATGTATTGGCAGCCGGCTTTCAGCGCAGCCTGGACTGCCTGATATACCACACCATACGCCTCTTCCGCGTTCAAGTGCCGTGTCTCGGCATCCAGTACCAAAACCTCTGCTCTAGTCTGTGCGACATCAAAAGTCAGGTCTGTAACCACGCAGGTAGCTGCCCCACGTGCCGCAAACTGGACGCCGGTATCCAACGCACCGGTGAAGTCATCGGCAATGATCAGCAATTTGGCCATACACTTCTCCTTACTCTCAATGCGTTCATTATTGAATCACTTTAAATCCTATGCGTTACATTGCTTTACGCATCACATTTGTTTTTTGTAATCTTGACCATATTTTACAGCTTATTTACAAAATTTGCAAGCATTTATACGTTTTATATCGTTTAAATTTGAAACAAACAAAAAAATATTGACCTATATTGGTCTATATGCTACAATATGTCTAAATATTAAACACTCAAGGAGGGAGCACAATGGATGCAACGATCCGCATTCTCGGCATCGCACCATATTCCGGAATGGCAACACTGATGTCCGCATTGGCGGAAGAATATCCGCAGATCAATCTGACCATATTCGTTGGCGACATGGAACAGGGGCTGGAAATAGTAAAGAATAATTTTCATGGTAACTACGACGCGGTAATCTCACGTGGCGGTACCGCGCAGATGCTCCGCAGCCATCTGTCCTTACCCGTAATAGAAGTAGATATTTCCATGTATGATATTCTGTGCGCCATGAAACTGGCCAATGGTCTTGTTGGCAAGACAGCCGTGGTTTCGTTCGCTAATATCACCGACAGCGCCCGCATGCTATGCGATCTGTTGGAATATGAAATCGACATCTACACAATAGACACCCCTTCTGACATTGAGTCCACACTGCGCCAACTTCAGCTTAATCAGTATCAGTACATCCTCTGTGATGTAATCGTTGACACGACCGCCAAACGCCTGGGGATGAATTCGATCCTTATCACCTCAGGAACCGAGAGCATTCGCCGCGCGTTCATACAGGTACTGCTGCTGTGTCAGGGGTTGGAGCACCTCCGTCAGGAAAATATTTTCTTCCGGCAACTGCTGCAGGGCCAGATCGGAGATACTGTAGTATTTGACGACCGGCAAAATCTATATCTCTCCACGCTTAATGTAATCGCCCCGGCGATGCTGGATATGCTGCGCCGTGAACTGCCGGAATCCCTGAACGAGCAGGAGCGCCGCATCATACGTACCCTGGACGGAATACTATATTCCATTCATGCCCGGAGAATCGTCAGTCGGACAACGACCTATGTGGCCTTTTTCTTTACTTTTCGGAAAGCGCCTCCTGCCATCAACCAAAACGGCATCCGTTTTTTCACCCGCACTGAGACGGAATCCGTATTTTTCAGTAGTATCTTCGGCTATACAGGTGTTCTCGGTGCACTGCAGGTGGAAATCGATAAAATCAGTCAGAGCTCCGCCCCTGTGGTGATCACCGGGGAGGATGGCACCGGCAAAAGTTTCATTGCCAGGGCTCTGTATTTGCGTGGGCAGCTGCAGAACGATCCTCTGGTGTTCCTCAATTGTAATCTTCTCAATGATAAAAGTTGGGATTTTCTTCTGGAAAACAGCAGTTCTCCGATCTCCGATCAGGACATTACGATTTATTTTGAAAATATTGACGTGCTTTCCGCCAAGCAGCAGCGGCGGCTGCTGGCCGTTCTTTCAGAAATGGAGGTATGCCAGCGGAACCGGGTCATCTTTTCCTGCATCTGCCGCCCTGGAGAATACACGTCTGAGGCAGGTTCCCTGTTTATGGATAAGCTTTGCTGTCTTTCCCTGTATCTCCCTCCTCTGCGAAAAATGCCGGAACGCATCCCCATTCTGGTAAACCTGTACCTCGGTCATCTAAAGGCGGATCTCTCACAGCCAATCGTGGGTGTGGAACCCCATGCCATGACCATGATGCAAAATTTCCAGTGGCCGTATAATTATACCCAGTTCCGCCGGGTTATCGGAGAGCTGGCGACAACTGCTACCGGCTCAGTCATCACAGCGGATCATGTCCGCGCAGTTCTGGAAAAGGAGCGTCACGTAGGTGTATTTTCGCCGCAGGCCGAAAATTCGTCCGTCCCCCTGGATCTGAACCGGACACTGGATGAGATCAATCAGGATGTAGCTATCCGGGTCGTTGCGGAAACCAACGGAAACCAGACCGCCGCCGCCAAACGCCTCGGCATTAGTCGGACCACACTCTGGCGTTTGCTGCGGAAATAGTTAGGACGCTGCAAAAAAATGAATTTTCATTTTTTCTCTGATGCGTAGAAAAGACGAAAAAGTGCGCAAACTCCAATGTTTACGCACTTTTTCGTCTTTTTAGACCCCTTATTCTCAAAGCTCCCGGCCGGACTCGAACCGGCGACCCACGCATTACGAATGCGTTGCGCTACCAACTGCGCTACGGAAGCTTAAAAGCAAAAACGCTTTCACCTTTTTATACAAAAAAGCCGCCGATGGCGGATTCTCTGTATGACCTCACCGGGAATCGAACCCGGGTTTACGCCGTGAGAGGGCGTCGTCTTGACCGCTTGACCATGAGGCCACAATAGCATAAAACATCGAGGCGACAAGATTCGAACTTGCGGCCTCTGCGTCCCGAACGC
The DNA here is from genome assembly GCA_947383005.1 of uncultured bacterium. Taxonomy (GTDB): domain Bacteria; phylum Bacillota; class Clostridia; order Lachnospirales; family Lachnospiraceae; genus Brotaphodocola. Next base: position 60,947 of record CANDBT010000014.1, read on the forward strand.
AGCGCTCTACCAAACTGAGCCACGCCTCGACATCTCCTATACTATAATATAAATTTTTCGTTTTGTCAACAAATTTTTGCATTTCTCAAAAGTTGGGTGTAACAGTTCAGACGGCGGAGAATTTAACATGAATTTTGGGCGTCGAGCTTGCTTGTAAGCCCAAATTCATGTTAAATTCCACATCGGATGAATATCCGATGCTTCTTGTCCGGCGCAGGCGGGCAAGAAGATACCCGTCTGAACTGTTACAGTTGGGTGTTTCGCTAGATATAATGCGGAAATGTTCTTATCTGTCATACATAAGTGCCTCTCCCTTTACATTAATCCGGGAATCAGCATCGGTACATACAAAATCAGGAAAAACACTAAAATCAATCCCAACAAATATGGCACTACTGCTTTCGCAATTTTCTCAATCGGCAATCCTGTAATCCCCGAAGCGACAAAAAGATTAATTGCCACCGGCGGCGTAATCATACCAATGGCAATGCCTACTACGAACACGATGCCAAAATGAACAAGACTGATGCCCATCGCATTAACCAAAGGCAAAAAGACCGGGGTAAGAATAATAATTGCCGAAGAAGTTTCCATAAATACACCGGCAATCAAAATAATCACGGCAATCAGCAACATGATAATGTAAGGATTGCTAGAGACACTTAATACGGAACTGGAAATTGCTTCCGGTATTTTCCAGTTGGCCAGCACCCAGCCAAAAGGACCGCTGCAGGATATAATAATCATAATGACGGCTGAAGTTTTCGCGCTGCCTTTCATTATATTAAATAATTCTTTGGGTCCCATATCCCGGTACACGAAAACCGATACTAAAATAGCATAAATCACAGCTACATCTGCTGCCTCGGAGGGAGTAAAATATCCGGAAAAAATCCCGCCAAGGATGATCAGCGGCATCAAAATCCCCCAAATTGCTTTGGCGAAAGTTTTTGCCACATTTTTGATAGAAAAAGCGGCTCCTTTTGGATAATTCTGTTTATGTGCCTCAAATAAAGAAATGGCAATCAAAATCGCCCCCATCAATATCCCTGGCAAAAAACCGTTCTTAAACAGAGTATTAACACTTTGTTCGGCAATCACCGCATAAAGAACCATTGGAACTGAAGGCGGAATAACTACGCCAATTGTCCCGGCAGCAGCAATCAATGCTGCAGATTTCGCTTCATCGTAACCTCTCTTTTTCAGTTCCGGAATTAATGTCGCACCTACTGCGGCAGTTGTCGCCGCACCGGAGCCGGAAATCGCCGCAAAAAACATGCCGGCCAAAACCGATACAATTGACAAACCGCCTTTAATCATTCCCAGCAACGCTTCCGCAAATTCCACCAATACCTTGGAAACCTTACCTTTGGCCATTAAATCGCCGGCAAAAATGAAAAACGGCACCGCAATCAGCGAAAACGAATCCGTAGCCGCAAACATCCGCTGCACCACCATTAACAGGGGTACTCCGCCCTTTGCCATGACTGCTACGGAGGACAGCACAATCGAAAAAGCTACAGGAACCCCCAACAGAAGCATGACAATAAAAGTAATAAACAACAACGCTGCCATGTTATGCTTCCCTCCTTCCAAACAGATGCACAAAACTCTGAATTACCGCATCCAGTGCGTGAAGAGCCATAATTCCACAGCCAATAGGAATACAGGTATAGATATAGCGCATTGGCAAACGCATGGCTGGCGAAAGCTGTTTTCCCTGTCTTCCAAAATACTGAATGCCATAATATACAATCAACACAAACAAAAAGCCGCAAAGCCCATGAATGATAATCCTCAGCATATCCTTTGCCTTACCAGGAAGACTATCCTGGACGACGGAAATGGAAATATGGCCAGCATGCTTATATACACAACCAGCTCCCAACATTGTGCTCCAGATCAGCAAATACCGGGTCGCTTCCTCACTCCAGGCCAATGAAGTAAAAAAAATCCGGCAAATAATCTGCGCACCAGTGATAATCACCATCGCACCCAGCATAAATACGATTGCAGCTTCCATGACCTTATCCAATATATCACTGAATTTATGAATACCATGAATAATAACCAAAATTGGATTCCCCTTTCGTAAATCGTCCTTAAATTTTCATGCTCCCGCAATCCGAAAACGCCTCAAATCCATTCGCTTTTCTGCGAAAAACGACTGCTCTTCGGTGTGATTGCCCCGCACTTTGCGCTCCTGCTTTGCTTCTCCTGCTTTGCTTCTCCTGCTTTTCTTCTCCGCTTTGATCGGCGCTGGGCAGGCATATCCGTCCATGACTTACCCCATGGCCAATCACTTTGCCGATTAACCATGGGGCAATACCATTATTTATTGCATTTTCGCAATCACATCCTGGATTCTGGACACATAATCACTGTATTCGCTATACTGCTCATACACTGGCTGTACAGCCTCTTTGAACGACGCCAAATCCGGTTCCTCGATTACTTCCATTCCATTATCTTTCAAAGCCTGAAGCTGGTCGCTTTCCTGCTCCGCCACCCATGCACGCTCATACTCCGCTGCCTCCTGCGCGGCATCCAGGAAAATTTGCTGTGTATCGGCATCCAGACTATCAAACAGGGAAGAACTCATCGTGATAATTGCTGTTGAATAGGAATGACGATCCAACGTCACATATTTCTGAGACTCCCACAAACTATAAGAATAAATGACATTGATCGGATTTTCTTGTCCCTGGACGGTCCCCTGCTGAAGTGCGGTTAAAGCATCAGCCCATGCCATAGGCGTGGCATTAACCCCCATCGCCTGAAAACTGGCAGTGTAAACGTCATTTTCCATAATGCGGATGGTCATTCCCTCTAAATCTGCCGCGCTTTCAATTGGCTTTACACTGTTGGTCAAATTACGGAAACCACGTTCTGCATAAGCCAGACCTTTAAGTCCGGATTCCTCCAAAGTATCCAAAAGTTCACGGCCGATTTCGCCGTCCAGCACGGCATAAGCCTCTTCATTGCTGGCAAACAGATAAGGCATATCCAACACACCCATATCGGAAGAGAAATTGATAAACGGGCCGCTGGTGATAATTCCCATATCCAGAGTGCCAATCTGCATGCTTTCCAGCATATCACGCTCTCCTCCCAAAGTACCATTAGGATAAATCTCAATGGCATACGCATTATTGGTACGCTCGGCAATCAGCTCGGCAAACTTTTCCGCCGCTACCTGGAAGCTGTCCTGCTCGTTGACAGTAGTCCCCAGTTTGAATACCGTGGCGCCTTCCGGAGCCGCCTGCGTACCCTCGCCTGATTCCTCATTTGCCGCATCCGCTCCTGCGGCTGTTGTCCCTGCTGTTTCTGCAGATGTTGTTCCTGTACTTTGGCTGTCAGAAGAACCGCATCCGGTCATACCTAAAGCCAGCGCCGCCGATAATGCCAGCGCCACAATTTTTGTACTCTTTTTCATAATTATCCATCCTCCTAAATGATAAATAATAATCTATTGTCATCTGTCATGGTAAAATAACAGAAATGACCTTCTCCTGCAAAACAAAAACAGCCCTTGTCCCAAGAGACAAAAGCTGAATTCTTCTGCGGTACCACTCTTATTGCTGCCATCATGACAGCCTCTCATTCCCGTCAGCCACAATAATGGCCTAACAGGCGGTGCAGTAACGGACACCTGCCGATCCAACCTACACAAACAACATTCGTCACTCTTCAGCCGGACTGCTCAAAGGCGATTTTCCCGAAAACCCAGCCACTGTGTTACACCACCCCACAGCTCTCTGCAGACCTCGTAATCGGTACTCTTCCTTATCAACACATTTCTCTGTGAAATTCTGCTAACTCTTCCGTCAACCACTCGAACGATTCAAACGGCCGGAAATTATTGTTATCATAACTCTGTCAAAATCATTTGTCAATAGAGAGTTTTATTTGCAAGCCAAAACATATGGCAAATCAGTTACTGCTCACGGAGGCGCATCTTCTTGCCCGGCTACGCCGGACAAGAAGCATCGGGCGTCCGCCCGATGGGGAAAACCGGGTAAAAACAGGCTTACAAGCAAGCTTGACGCCTGTTTTTACCCGGTTTTCCCCGCCCTGTGAACTGTTACCGTTAAATAATCAATTCTCTTAAGCGGTGAATAAAATCCTCCCACCCGTCAGGATAATGAGTCGCGCCATATTCGCGATAATATCCTTTATCATAATCAACAGAAAAATCGAATAATTCAATCATAGTGCAGTAATTGTCGGTTTCCGGCCAATACGGATTTCCCTCATAAACGGTCAGCGCATATTCAGAAATCAGAGTATTTAACTGCTCAACTTGTGTATCATCCAAATAATATGTTTCCGTTCTCTGGCGGGGAATCCAAACAGAAACGACAGCATCTTCCAGATCAATCGTGTACCGATCGGCGTCATGGGGACTGATTTGCTCAAACCTGTTTTCAATAACCGCTCTTGTCACTGAAGGCGCCTTGCGCAGCTCTTCTAATTTTTCCCGTTCCGAATCAGATTCACTCTCTGCCCGGCCCGCTTCCTCTCCTGTCATCTCGGAAGCGCTCAAAGGAGGATTTTCTTTCTTCCCGCAGGCCGTCAAAACCAGAATCATAACTGCCATACCGATTAGAATACTCTTTTTCATTTATGTTACCAGGCTTAAATATTAAGCAAATCACTAAACACTTTTAATGCCCCATCCGTCTCATGAGCCAATACCCGTTTGGCCAGCACCTTCCCCAACTGCACGCCTTCCTGGTCGAAGCTGTTCACATTCCATACAAATCCCTGGAACATCACTTTATTTTCAAAATGTGATAAAAGCGCCCCCAGTGTCCGGGGATTTAACTGCTCTCCAATGATGATACTTGACGGACGTCCGCCTTCAAAATTCTTATTTTTGTTTTCATCCGCTTTACCACAGGCAAAAGCAATAATCTGGGCTGCTACATTAGCACACAATTTCTGCTGGCTGGTACTGTCCTGTATCACAACATCCGTACCAATCTGGTTATTTTTAAAACCAATAAACTGTAACGGTACAATCGATGTCCCCTGATGAAGCAATTGATAGAAAGAATGCTGTCCATTAGTTCCTGGTTCGCCAAAAATCACCGGGCCTGTCTGATAATTTACCGGCTCACCGAAACGGTTCACCGACTTGCCGTTGGACTCCATATCCAACTGCTGCAAATGAGCCGGAAAACGGCTAAGCGCCTGAGAATAAGGAAGAACCGCCGTGCACAGATATCCCAGCACATTGCGCTCATAAACACCAATCAACGCATCCAGCATAGCCGGATTTTTCATCATATCTTTATTTTTAGCCAGCTTATCCTCTTCAGCCGCCCCATCCAAAAACTGTGCGAACACTTCCGGCCCAAAAGCCAGCGACAATACCACGCCGCCCACAGCCGAACTGGATGAATAACGTCCGCCAATATAATCATCCATAAAGAAAGCAGCCAAATAATCGTCACTTTGGGCCAGCGGAGATGTCTCACTGGTAACTGCCACCATATGTCTGGAAGCATCCAGCCCCGCATTCTTTAAAGCATCCTTGACAAACGACTCGTTCGTCAAAGTCTCAAGGGTTGTCCCGGATTTAGATACCAGGATAAAAAGGGTATGAGCCACATCAATAGAATTCAGGACTGCCGCCGCATCATCCGGATCCACATTGCTGATGAATTTCGCTTCCATTTTGAGGGTTCCCTGCTTTTTCGCCCAATTCTCAAGAGCCAGGTAAATCGCCCGCGGCCCTAAATCGCTGCCGCCGATACCAATCTGGACAACCGTGGTAAATTTCTCGCCTGCCGCATTGGCAATCTCGCCATTATGCACTTTATTGGCAAAATCTGCCGCCTTTTTCTGCACTCCCGTATAAAAATCACGCTTGTCAACGCCATCCGCCACAACCGCTTCCCCTAACTGCCCTCGGGTCAAATGATGGAGTACAAGGCGCTTCTCACCGGTATTGATCACCTCGCCATTATAAAGGGCTTCGAACTTGTCCACAAGCTGGGCTTCTTCCGCCAGCTTGGCCAGATTTGCCAATATCGCATCATCAACCTGTTTGGCCGCATAATGGTAAGCCAGCCCTTCAGCCATGGGAACATGGTAATTTTTTACACGTTCTGCACCGTTCTCCCCGGCCATTACCTGAGCCAAGTCCACCTGCTTTACCTTTGAAAGCTCCTGAAATGAGGCAAGCGTATCCATATTGTTCCAATTGATCATAACCGTATCCTCCTTGATCTGATATAATAGCTAAAACAATTATACTCTCTATCCGGCTTTTATTCAAGCACTTGCCCATCTGAACCGTTACAAATTTTACGCGTCTTTATGCAAAGGGCGCCCCCTAATATTCATCAATTTCTTGCTGCCTATACAACTCCTTTTTTTCACCACGATCATTATTTTCAGTTGACAGGCTTAAAACTTCCATCACAAAATGTGGAATATCTAAAAACACGTTGCCCTTCCTTGCTTTTATATGGCAATTTATAGACACATCGGGAATAACTGTTTTGCCACTGAATTCCCTGAGCGTTTCTAATCTTATTCTCTCTGTACCCGCTCCGTCTGCCGCGATGGTGGCCGGAGTTTCATCTTAGGCTCATTTAATGCACTAATTGATACAATTTTTCTCGACAGATGAACCCACTTTGTGTATCATATTCTTAGAGGTAATACTTTATGAATCCAAACTACAACCAGAATTATACACGGGAAGAAATTGATACTGTTCTTGAAAAGATAAAGTCCTGTGTTGAAAAAAATAGATATACCATCTCCCTGAATGAAAACCGCCAGGAGAACATAGACTTTATTAATGAGTACAATATCCGAAGTGATAAGCAAAAATCTATATTGTTGCAAATTGAGACAAACGACTTCTGCCATTCGCTTCAGAACACAAAAATCGGATATGAATACGAAGTTCTCTATGTGTTTGTCCCTCAAGTACAGCTCTTCAATGCCGAAGGCGGGGAAGAAACTGTTGACATATATATTAAATTCAATGTAATTGACCTTCCATCAGGAAGCAGAGCTGTCGTTATATCATTTCATAAAAGGAATAAACCCATCGATTACCTGTTTCGATAATGGTGGGTAGAAAGGAGGAGCTACAGATGAATACAAAGAAAGTATTTTGTGAAAAGTGCAGAAACGATGTGGATTACGTTGTTGCAACTACACCGATGACTGGTTCCATCAGGGAAAAAGAATATTCCTATATTGGGAAGGAAGCCCATTGCGCTGAATGTGGTTCCCATATTTATGTTGCAGAAATCTCAGACGCAAACCTGCGTGCTCTGTACGATGTATATCGGCAGAATAACGGGATCATTGCCCTTGATCAGATCCGGGAAATTCCCGTGAAATATGCTATTGGGAAAAGACCTCTTTCTCTCCTCCTTGGATGGGGAGAACAAACCTTCTCCCGGTACTACGACGGAGATATGCCTACAAAACAATATTCAGACATTCTTGTCCGAATCTACAATGAGCCTTTGTTTTATTCTGAACTGCTCGAATCAAATAAAAGGCAACTGAAATCAGCTCTCGCTTATGAAAAAAGCCGCCGTGCTGTTGATGCATTGCTCTCTCCTGATGTGCCGACAAACAGCAAAATCAGCCTTGTCATCCAATACTTGCTGAACCAGTGCGAAGATATCACTCCACTCGCCCTGCAGAAGGCTCTCTATTATATTCAGGGCTTTTACTATGCCTTCTATCAGGCATTTCTCTTTACAGAGGACTGTCAGGCATGGGTACATGGTCCGGTCTACAAGGACATATACTTCCGCTATAAAGATTATCGATTTGATCCCATTGAAAAGCCAGAGGACTTTGACTCGAATGTGTTCTCTTCCGGAGAGAAAGCCATCTATGACAGCGTCATAGATAATTTGTGCTGCTACAGTGGAAAGGTGCTTGAACGTTTCACCCACAACGAGGCTCCGTGGCTTACCACTCGAGGGGATCTTCCTATCACAGCTCCGTCTGATCGTATAATTGATAAAGAACTCATTGGAAACTATTTCAGCACGGTGAAGGCAAAGTATAACATGCTCAGTCCCGACGACATCAGAGAGTATGCACAGGCTATGTTCTTTCGTAAATAAACGCGCTTAAATCTCTATGTCTGTTTTTCATTGAGCATCTGCTATTGTGGATGCTCTTTTTTTGTTGCTCCGGCTGCCGTAATGGTGGCCGGAGTTTTTTCAAAAAAATCTCATTTTCAAGGACAGTATTATTTGAGATCTTCTTATGCCTGCTCAGCTTGCGCCGTCTGTATAAAGGGCATCTATAGTGTCCAGCAGGCCGGCAAGATGATAGTTTAAGCTTCCGCACCAGACAAATGTATACCTGTTTGCGTTCACTTCTATCTTGGTTCCATCGATATAGAGCTCTTTGAGCGTAATGAGCCCTTCCTTTTGCAGCGACGCAATTTTATAAGGTTTTCCAGGGGTATTGTTACAAATATGCTACACTTGAACTTTAAACTTTGATAAGTTCAATAGTCGCTCTTACCTCGTCTATTGTCTTGTGGTTGTATACCCCGGTTGCCCGTATCCTTGAAAACATGCCCCATAAGAAGGTCAATACAGCGCCGGTTTCCCCCGGCAGAGTCAAGCAGCGTCTCAAATGTGTGACGGCACTTATGCGGGGTATGCTGCATCTCCAATTTATCCATGATGGCGCCCCATTCCTTGCGGTATGCTGCAACAGAGACAGGCTGTATAATTCCAATCAGCTATCAGTCAACGTGCGCCGCTGGGCGCACCCGAATAGGGCAGGGGAAATCCCCCCTGCCCGCCGCGCGGCCCGCATGCTGCATGAACAGCACACTTTTCTTTAACCCCATCTTTCTTCCATCAGCTCAAACAACTCCCCATCCCGCAAATGGTTCTCCATATTCATCACCAGCATCACTCTCCGGTCTTCTTCAGAATACAAAAATTCCCTTTGCCATTGATAAAAATGCGGCCCGTCACCCAGATTGCGCAAATAGCTCATCAACCCTTCCAGTACCCAGGCCGTCTGCTTGATATCCGTGAGGCATTCATTGGCATAAAACCCATGCCATTTCCCATGTTCACGCTCCCGCATAGCCTGGTTTGCTTTCAGATAGGCTTTCCGCCCTTTGCCTACCAAATAAAACGCCTCTTGGTAGTCCCCTTCCAATGCTTTCTGCAGCCCTTTTGCTGCGAGAGAAGCTCCTTCATAGCAGTAGCGGTAAATCTTCGCCTGAAGCCAAAGCGAATCTTCAAACAGCTCCCGTTCGGCTCCATCCAGGCAAGCCCCCGTTTGTTCACATTCCCTTAACAGTTTCCGGCTTCCTTCTTCGCCATGCCGGCACAGTTCCCCATACCAATTGATCTGTCCATTCAAGGTATCTGCTTTTGTCGCCCACCGGAGCTCCTTTGCTGCCCTGCTTTTGTCCTTCATGTACTGGGAAATAATGATCCTGCACACATGATTGGCAAACTGCTCGCCGGCACGGTCATCCTCATGCGGGCCATAGAAAAGCGCAGCAGCAAAATATTCCCGGAAGCACGCAGCTATCTCCTCCTTGTGCGCTTTTCCGTAATAATCCTCAATATAGCGATAAAGCTGGGCATCGATATCCAGATCACCCTCCCTCCACAGCACGGAGAGGAAATCCAGATAAAACACATGAGGCTTAATATTGGAACAATTAATCAGCCAATAATCTCTCATCCCCCGCCCCAATACCTCATCCAGTTCCTCCTTTATCAGAGAAGGCGGATTCGGAAGCATCGTGACATGGTTGGCTGCCTGAAGGTCATAAAATGATACATGATAATAAATCCCATGCTTTCCCTGCGCGTCTTCTTTAGGTAAAGCTGGTATCCGCGGATTATGATTTCCCTGCCTGCGTGTTACCATCTTGCCAAAACCGTTATCTGCCCAAATATAAATCACATCTTCAGGAAGATCCAGCCAGCCAGCCTGATACAGCTCCATGATTTCCCCATACAGATTCGTACAGCAGAGGGCTTCGCTGTCGGCCTCCTTCACCATCGCATATTGCAGGCGAATCAGACGGCTAATCAGCTCCCCGCGGGCTGCCGGCGTATCATATACAGGGTCATTTTCCCAAAACGGGACATCCCCCTGGCCCCGAAAACCGATATTCCAGACTACCCGCTGCCCTTTTTGCTCTTCAATAGCTTCTTTCCAAAGTTTTTGATATTTTTCGCTGTACTGTTCATAAGAAGGCGCCAGTCCCGGATAGGCCCTGGCAAACATTTCCGCTCCCAGAGGCTCCGCATGATGATGAGTCAGATAAAGCCCCCTGTCAAACACCAGCCTGCGGTTCATCCGGGAATTTTTATCCGTACCGGGAATAACCATATTTCCCCCGCAGCGCAAAAGCGCCTCCAATGCCATTTCCCAGGGGCCGTCTGCCCTGCGCCCTACCTTCCAGGTATGCAACAGCACCTCGTCATTCAAAAACCATCCACGAAGCCGGACGGCAAACGGCTTTGACTGCACCATATATGTCCTGTCCACTTCTTTAAAATCCTCTGCTGCAATCACCTGGTCGTTCCAAAACCAAAAATCCCGAATCCCCAGTATTTCCCGGCTTATCCGATAAATCCCATAGATAAATCCGAAATCTTCCGAAGCTTCTATGATCAATTCGTCTCCCGTTGCAAAAATCCGATAACACTCTTTCTCCTGTTCCCCATTTTGCAGACGGATAGCCGAACAAATCTCCTCTTCCCCCCGCTCCCTTCCTTTATCCGTCGAGAGCATACATGTCTTTTTTAAATCCCTTGCCAAATCAGCCGCTGCCAGCAAAACCGGCAACGGCTGATTCACGGCAAGAATCAATGTATCCGAAAAAATCTTCATTTTCATCCCATCTCCTGCCTTTAGCGCATATTATTTTCTTTAATTTTCAGCCCTTAATTCCATCCATGGCAATCCCGTTCACCAGATATTTTTGGAAGAAAATAAAGAATATGATAACCGGCAAAAGCGAGATAACGGACATAGCAAACAATCCGCCATAGTTATTGTACGAGTTCGGGTCCAGGTACATATTTAAAGCCAGCGAAATCGTAAATTTTTTCGTCGTGCTCATAAAAATCAACGGCTGGAAAAAATCCTGCCAAATCCAGTAGAACGCAAAGATTGAAGCAGTAACCAACGCCGGTTTAACCACCGGGACCAAAACCCTGAACAAGATACCGGCTTTCCCGCATCCGTCAATCATCGCTGCCTCATCCAGCTCTTTGGGGATTCCCCTGAAGAACTGAACCATCAAAAAGATGAAGAATGCCCCGCCGAAAAACCAGGGAATAATCAGGGCAACCCGCGTATCGATCAATCCCAGCTTTTTCAAAATAATATACTGCGGAACCACCATAACCTGCGGCGGAATCATCATGGTCATCATTACACATCCAAATAAAAAGTTGGAACCCCAGAACTTGATCCGGGTAAACGCGTAAGCAGCCAGCAGGGAAATAAACACGCACCCCACCGTACCGACTACCGTTACCAGAACGGTAGTAACAAAGAATGTGGCAAACGAAACATTGCCCACCCCTTCCAGCCCGCTTCTGTAGTTTGTCCCTGCATCCCATACCTTAGGAATCAGGGAATAAGCATCCTGGAACATGGTATCATTGCTCTTAAATGAACTGGCCACCAGCCATAACATCGGATAAATCATAATAAAGCCCAAAGCGCAAGCCCCGATATGAAATATCACCGCATGTATCTCCCTCTTTGTCTTCATCGCCCGTCACCTCAGTTTTCATAATGAACCCAGTTATTTTGTGTCTTAAACAAAATTACCGTAAATACAGCGATAATTGCCACCAGAACCCAGGCCAACGCACAAGAGTAACCCATGTCAAAATAGGTAAATGCCCGCCGGTACAGATAAAGCACATAAGACAGCGTGCTGTCTAAAGGCCCTCCGTCAGTGATGACATAGCTTTCCGTAAATACCCGGAAACCATTGATAATCTGTAAAATCAGGTTAAAGAAAATTGTCGGAGTCAACATGGGAAGCGTAATTCTGGTAAATACCTGCCAGGGCTTGCCGCCATCTACCATAGCCGACTCATAGAGGGAATTGGGAATCTGTTTAAGAGCCGACAAAAAAATCAACATAGAAGAACCGAACTGCCAAACGCCCATAATGACAATAACGATCAGCGCGGTTTTCGGATTCCCCAGAAATGACATCTTCTGCTGGACACCGAACAGCCCAAGCAGCGACATCACCACACCTTTATTGCCAAAAAACTGCTTCCAGACAATCGAGACTGCGATACTCCCGCCTATGATAGACGGAACATAGTACAGCGTCCTGTACAGCCCCAGACCTTTGTGATTCTGATTTAACAGCATGGCCACAAACAAGGCAAACGCCAACCGCAAAGGAACCAAAAGGAACACATAAGAAAACGTAACCTTCAACGACTGGATAAAGGTATCATCCTGTGTAAAAATACGGATGTAATTGCTAAACCCGATCATCGACGGTGTGTTCAGCAAATTAAAATCGGTAAACGAATAGTAAATCGAGATAATAGCCGGTACCAGCCACATCAGAAGGAAACCGAAAATCCATGGTGAAAGGAAAAGATAGCCTGCGATATTATCTTTGAGTTTATAATGCTGTTTTTTTGACGGCTTTGCCATTGTGGATACTTCCCCCTTTCCTGTTCAAACATCCTTTGCGCTGATATTCAGCGGCAAAGGATGTCAGTGAAGCGTGTCTCATTGCCCGTCAGTTATTTCTTGCCAGGATCTCATCTGCCTTCTTGTGGAACGAAGCAGCCGCGTCTTCCGAGCTCATCTGCTCATAAAAAGCAGCGTTGCAGGCATCCGCAAAAGCTTTATTGATTTCCGACATACCAGTCGGGTCTGGCGCGGGTGTCGCCCCTGCCATCGATGAAGCCAGATCAACATAGGCAAACATATCCTGCTGCTGCGGGGCCATCTTCCCGGAACCGGTCAGATAATCCCTGGCAATAGAGGAAGAAGGTGTACCTCTTTCCGCCATCATAATATCATTCGCCGTATCGGAATTCAAAAACCAGTTGATAAATTCTGCGGCTTCTTTCTTATGGCTGGAAGTCTCCGCAATCGATAAAAACATCCCCGGCTTCATCCACAAGCCCTTCTTGTCCTCGGAACCAATCGTCGGCGGAGTAACCATCTTAATTTTGTCATTGGACGAAGCCACCAGTGTAGAATAGTTGTTCCAGTTTTGTGTAAATGCGCCTTCACCCGTCACTACCGGACCCGCTTCCAGGCCAAGCGTATCAATCTGCTCCATCTCATCCGGCGTGGGAACCAGATCCTGATCCATAGCATCCTTAAACATCCGGATATAATCCGCCATCAATTGATCATCCGCATAACCGAGGGATTTCTGGTCGTCGCTGAACAACTGGTTCCCGTGCTGGCGCACCCAATAATTGAACAGGTTCGTATCCAGGCTGGGATTAATCACGGCCGCGTCGGCCACTCCGGCTTCCTTTAATTTCTGGTTCATCGCGATAAACTCATCCCAGGTCCAACCGCTTTCCGGCTCTTCCACTCCTGCTTTCTGCAATACCTCCGGATTGTAAGGGAAAGTCACAAGAGAAGTGGAAAGCACCAGCCCTGCCATTTTCCCGTTAATCTTCGCACTGTTTAGCAATGACTCGTCAATTCCTGATACATCAATAGTTTTATCATCAATATACGGCTGTAAATCTGCAATGGAATTGTTCTTCGCATAAGTTGATATGTAAAGATAATCCATCTGTACAATGTCCGGCATGGAACCGGAAGCCGCTTCCGTGGACAGCTTATCAAAATATCCGTCCCATCCTGCCGGAACCGGCTCAAAAGTAATATTAGGATGCTCTGCCGTATAGGCATCCAGGATCTTCTGCGTATAATCATGTCTGGACTGCGAGCCCCACCAGGTGAATTTTAGCGTAATCGCGTCGCCTTCATTTCCTGCCGCTGCCTGCGCCGCCGTGCTGCCTGTCTGCGCTCCCGCATCGTTCGCCGCCGACGAATTTCCGGCGCCGGAATCCCCAGAGCCTGAACACCCCGTCAATGACGACATCGCCATCCCCATCGAAAGTAAAAGCGCAATTGTTCTCTTTTTCATAAAAATTCCCCTTTCTTCTCTCGTTTTATTTCTTTACTTTCGGCTTTTTTAATACTTATTTTGTATTTTTTTGCCTTTCTGTGTTATAGTTTACCAAAACCTTTTCTTTCTGAATATGGAATTAACCGAAAGAGAACTTGAAAAAAACCGACTTTTACCAAATGGTCGAGTGATTCTGCAGAAATATAGGAACATATTGACAAATCCTTTAACTCGCAGGTACAGCAGAGAGGTCAGTCTTGGCGCGGGCAGCAGCTTCCCCGGTATTCTGCCGGGGTCATCCCTGTCGTTTTATGGAATATTTTAGAAAAATACTGGCCATCCGGCGAATATCCCACCAACTCTGCCAGGCTGGCTATCCGCATCTCCGGCTCAAACTGCAAAAGCCGTTTAGCCATTTCCACTCTCTGTTCAATCAGCCAGGCAGAATATTTGCTGTGCATCACCCGCTGAAAAACCCGGCTGAGATACTCTTCATTCCGATACAGCACATTTTTGGCCAAAAAACGTAAGTTTAACGTCTGACAATCAAAATAATAAAATGTAGCAACCAGCATCTCCTTCATTCGCTGTTGTTCTTTGTCTTTCCCTTGCATAAATCCTTTACATTCTGCCAGAAAACAAGCTGTCCGGACGCACAGCCCTCTCTCCTGCGCCGCCTCCTGTACATTTTCCCCCAATTTCCCCAGCAGGATTTCTCCTGCCTCTTTATTTTCCCCGGCAGCTTTGGGAAGGCTTTTCCCATATAATACCTTCACTATCCAATTGGACGTTTCCGTCATTTGCACCAGGGAATATTTTTTCCTCTTCATCTTTAAAAATGTAAAATAGACTTCCCGAAACAGTCCTGCCTCATCGAAAGCATCCCTGAATAAAGAGAAATCCACTACCGCCCCCATCAGCCCCCGGGCCCGGGAGAAATATGAACAAGAGAGAAGCTCGGTAATATTTTCCGCCTGCCCCATGCGGAACAATTCTTCAATCTGCAGATAAAGGGCGCCTACGTCATTAATCTTCCCCTTTTCGCTGAGCGCAGTAAATATCGGCACCGAACTTCGTTTGCCCAATTCATCTCTGACCATACGGGCACTCTCTTCCATCTTATCCGCCTGCTCGTCCAGCATAAAAACCATCTGATTCCGGACATAGGCAAACAGAAGCACATAAGAAAAACCAATCTGCTCCCTGAACATATTTTGCAGGATAAACTGTTCCAGATAATCAAAACCGGTTTCCCGGGAAAAAGCCATCAGCCTCACCTGAATATGCTGTACATCATGTTCCGCGGCAAAAAGCCGGAAATCCGCTTCCCTGAACGCTTCTCCGAAAATCATATCGCGAAACAACTGCTCCCTGGCCTTTGGCAAAAGGCGCTCTACCGTATTGCGATATTCCTCCTCTTGTTTTTTCATGGAACATTTGTCCTGAATCTGCTTCTTTACTTTTTCCAGCACCTCCTGAATCTGATATTCGTCACATGGCTTCATCAGATAATAGCGGATTCCCTGCTCCATCGCCTTGCTGGTATAGGCAAATTCCCCATAACCGGAAAGAATCACAAATTCAACCCAGGGCATCTCTTCCCTGGTCTTTTTGATTAACTCGATTCCGTCCATTCCCGGCATCTTAATATCGGTCAGGACAATATCCGGGGCAAATTCCCGGATTTTTTTCAGCCCTTCGATGCCGTTCCAAGCCGTACCGACCAACTGCACGCCGTATTTTTCCCAATCGATCAAATTCGCCATGCCTTCACGTTCAATCTCTTCATCATCAACAATCAGCAGTTTATACATCACCGGCTCCTTATAGTTGGTAAAACCTGATCATCCGTCCTGTGTTTTTTCCGGCTTCCTCGCCAATCAGGTTATATCCTTTTTGACAATAATGAAATTCGTCTTTCATTAATCCACGATCCGCAAATGTTTTAAACGAACTGCTCACCAAAATAATGTCTTCATTCTCCCTGGCCAATTCTTCCTGTGCCTGCTGAATAGGCACATACAGCATCCGGTCATCCCGATGGTTCCCTATCTGAATCAGAAAACATTTCCTGATATCACATTCCTGGCAATACGAATGGATAAATCTGGCCGTACGCGCCTTGTAAATCTCCGGTGAGGTATGCAAATCCCCGTCTGTACATCCCTGGCACCAGACCATCCCTTTCAGCTTTATGTAATATCCATGGTTAAGCAGCCACCGTTCCCCGGATTTCATCCGCTTGACGGCATCCTGATAATAAGCCTTACCAGGCAGCCACTCCTCAATCGAAGACCCGCCTTTGGCGCAGGAAATACCGACAATCGGAATCCCCGTCTCATGATAGCACGCGAAGAATCATTTTGGGGACAAAATAGGCTTCCAAGTTTCCTTCCTTTTCCACAACAAATCTGGCCCGGTTTTTATAACGGTACTGCTGGACAGCGATATAGTTTTCCAACATATCCAATTCCTCTTTCGCCGTTACATACGCCTTCTTCGATAACACTCCCCGCAGCAAGCTGCCCAATTCCATAACCATCCGGGAAGCATCTGCAGAACTTCCCGCTTTTATCATCCAATTTAATGAATTTAGCGTATTATACAAAAAATGAGGATTAATCTGTGACTGCAGCATCTTATATTTCGTATCTTTAATCAGAATCTGTTTCTCATAGTTTTCATGAATTAAGTAATCAATTTGTGTCAGCATAGTATCAAATTCACGAGTCAGGCGACCGGTTTCATCCCGGGAAGGATTGGATGGAAGAAGTCCTTTTGCCCCTTTGAAATCCCCTTGCTCCACCACTTTCATCGACTCTGACAACTGTTCCAACGGCCTGGTTATTGCTGCCGAAAGGCTGTGTAAGACCAGAACCGCCCCGGCAAAAACTATGGCAATAGTAAGGGAAACGAAATAACGCAGCCGCAAGACCTGGCCATAAATTTCTGAATAAGGGAAAAAATTTACATACATCCAACCGGTTTCCCTTGATTTTTCATAGCACAGAAACGTACGCTCGCCTTGGACATTCATAATTTTCCATCCCTTTTCCTCGTCCATATCCGGCAGCTCGATACCATGAATATCGGTTTCCTGATAAATCATTCCCTGGTCTGAATACACCAAAAGCGTCGCATGTTCCGCCTCCAGCACTTTGGCCTGCCGTTCAATTAATTTTGCGATATCACTGGTGAAAATCAGGCTCCCCATATAATCCAGCGTGGCATTTTTCACTTCCAAAATATCTCTTCCCGAAATCAGGTAAGGATAATTTTCAGTAGGGGAAAAACTTACATAGCCGCCGCGCTTCTCGTGATACTGCTGCAATAGCATCTCCATTACCTGTGGCTCAATCTGGCCGGTATAAGCTCCCGCCGTAAATGTAACCTGTTTCTGATCGGTATAAACCACGTTTCGAATAATATCCTGGGAAAAGATCTGATTTTGAAGAATAGTCATTAACTGCTGTTTGGCATAACCATATTCACGCGACAGATAATCCATATCCTGCATCTGGGACAATTTGTTTTGCACTTCGCTTCCCGTAGCAATGGAAACCGTCAGCGCTTCTATCTGAGCCAGGTTTGCATTCACCTGCTGGGCAAAAAAATCCAATTCAGCCTGTGATTTTTCGTAGAGATGGCGATCGTAAATACGAAATGTTATCTGCATAGCAGCCGCCATAATCAGATAAATCAATACGGCAATAACGAGAAATGTAATCGTTATTTTTTGAGAAAGCCTGGCATCATCAAAATGCTTTTTCCATTTTCTTATCCTTTTCATTTGTTTCCTGTTCCTCATCCAAAAAACTTATCAAAATCATAGTTACAAAATTTATCTTGTACTATCCTGCTTTTTTTGTTATAGTAAAGTCAACTCATTGCCTTCGTAAGTAAAGAAACGGAGTTTTTATGAATCGCTATATTGATTTAAGTGAAATCTCAGATGGAAAACGATATACATCCAAAGATCTTGTAAAAGTCGGCTGCGACGATTGCCGGGGCTGTTCAGCCTGCTGTGAAAGCATGGCTGATACCATTATTTTAGATCCTTTCGATCTATACAACCTGACAAAAGAGCTGCGTATTCCCGCTGCCGCCTTATTGCATCATCAGATTGATCTGAGTGTGGTGGACGGCGTGATTCTGCCTCATATGAAAATGGCTGACAGCACCAACCGGTGTCCTTTTTTAGATGGAAACGGAAGATGCTCCATCCACCATTTTCGCCCCGGCCTTTGCCGGTTGTTTCCTCTGGGACGTTACTATGAAAATCGTTCTTTTTCCTATTTTCTTCAGATAAAAGAATGCAAAAAGTCCAATCGCACCAAAGTTAAGGTGCAAAAATGGATTGGCATAGCGGATTTTGAACGTTATGAAACCTTTATCGGAGATTGGCACTATTTTTTAAAAGACCTTCAAAAACCATTGGCTGAACATGACGGTAAATGGGCAAAAAATGTCAATATGGAAATTCTTCAGCAATTCTTTTTCATTCCTTATGACACTTGCCAGGATTTTTACCCGCAGTTTTACGAACGGCTTAACACGTCCTCCCATCATATTCAAATTTTGTAAGGAAAAGGGGACTGCCGAAAACAGCCCCCCCAACACCTGCCATTTTTCAATCCGTTACCGCGACATAACTGGCCTCCCCGGAAAAGCCCTTTTCCCCAAACTCCTCTTCTGGCCATTCCGCTACAAATTCATAAACTTTCCCATGCTTTAAAGGAATAATCCATTGATCCGTGTACACCGTCTCCAACGGCTTGGCTGCCTCTGTTTTTCCCAGTTGGGAGATATCCCATTCACGGACAGTTAGCGTTTTGGGCATAACCGCACAGCCAAAAATATAACTGACTTCTTCCATTTGGTTATAATCGGGAATATCTAAAATGTCTGTCCGCTTTACATCAATATCCAAAGGATGGCTGCCACATGCCTCCACTCCTCTCATCTCCCCGTTTTCCTGCCACCGCCAGGAATAATTGCCAGGCTGGATTGAAAATTGGCTCATCGTACTAGACAAGGCATCGCTGAGTTGGATCTCGGGCGCCTCGGTCAAAAGGACATCATGTTCTGCCAGCGGCAAACCGCAGGGCGCTTCTTCCGCCTCTTCCCCTGCCTCTTCTGCCGGATTTCTGCATATGCCCAAAAACAGCCAGGCATTGTGGCAATCATCCCAAATTCCAAACAAAAACGGGCGGTTGAGAATCATCTCGGCTTCTTCCTCATTTTCTTTGAGCGCTCCTCTAGCCATGGCTATCATGGTATAAGCGGCTCCCTCTACTCCCTGCTCATCCACGCCGATATGTGTCTGCTGAATCACACTCGATACCAGCAAGGAATCCGGAGAAATCCCTCCAAATTCTGCCTGCGGCCCGAACATCCGGTTTATCCCCATAGCTTTTAACGGATCATTCAATGAATAGCCGCTCCCAAAAGCAAATTTAGGTATTTTCCAGATCACCTTTCCGTCGACCCAGTCTCTTTCCGTGAGCTGCATCGCATCCCGCATTTTTTCCGGGCTTTCCAGAAATTCCCCCACGCTTCGTCCTTCATCCGGCAGCAAAAATACCATCCGGCAGCGATTATCCGTATCCAGGCAGGAAAGCGTATACCCCTCTTCTTTGACAAAACTTCCCTCGCGTTGTTCCCGATTCAGATAAGGCACGGTAACACTCCCTCCATCCTCAAGATAAAAACTATCCTCCTGGGTTTTCTCCTCTGCAAACGGCTCTGCCCAGCCTCCGTAAAAATACAGGGTATTTAAAATGGCCATCAACGTAGCCGGGTCGACCTCTATCTGGGGTTCCAGCACTCCGTTGGTCTTTTCAGCAATCCATTTTCCCATCTGCTTCCCCGTATCCGGGTTTCCAAAATCCACACCGTAAGAAGAGGCAAAGAACTTTTCCGCCGCCAGTTTTTGATATTCTTCATAAACCGGAAGCTGGCCGGATATCCACAGGGAATTGCCCAGACGTATGGCGCTTCGGTAATCTCCTATACCATAATGAGCCATCATTTCCTGTTCCCTCTGGTTGCTGTAAGTATACCATTGATAAAGCTTGCTGCACTGATCCGCCAGTTCCTGTTGGTTCTCCACGCCCAGTTTTTCCAATATCTGGCTGGCAGTCTCCCCCTGTGCGCCGCAACCCGCCAGGGCCAATGTGTAATACAGGCTTAAAGGACTGTAATTTTCATTCCCTTTCGTCCCTTTCAAGATGATGCTTCCGCTTTCATAGGCAAACTGAGCGAGTCCTTTGGCAAAGTCTTCCGAAATCTGATGCTCATTCAGCAGTTGTTCCCAGCCTTCATAGTCCTCCGGCGAAAGCTCTGCTTTTTTTGGTTCCCATGCCTCCCATGTTTTCCCTTTCTCCATATTCAGTTCATTTACGATATCCCCGCTTTCTTTTTCGGGCGTATCCCTCTGCTTGTTCAAATCCATCTCCGTTCCCTGGTCCTGAACCGATGGCACACCGGGTTTCTGGCATCCGGCAACCGCAGATGACACCGCCGCTGCTGCCAGCAAATAAGCGATAAACCGTTTTGCGATTTTTTCCATATTCTCTCCTCCTTTTGCATAAATCCCTGATTACTGCTGCTGTAAATGCAAGTAATCCTTCCCGCTATTTTCCGGCGCAGGCAGGCAAGAAACTACCCGTCCAAACCGTTATAAATACAATACGGCCGACAAAGAAAATTTTATGGAAAATATTGATTAAATATATTACAGGAACCGCTTCGCGAACCCTGTAATCGGATTTTCGGCGCAAAGAACGCGCCTTTTATCATAATTTGCTTTGCAAATTCTGATAAGTTATACTATTCAGACTGCCGGAAGCCGATAGACTCCCCTAATCTCCTGAATATTTACCTGTGCCACAAGAACCGGTTCATTAATCTCTATCTCCTGGCAAACTTTGCTGCGGACAGGCATCTTTTCCCAAACCGTCCCGTTTTCCAGAACGATATCGAGAGTAAACTCTGACATATAACGGGTGCTGATATAAATCTTGCCGGCGCAGCGCCCGTAACAAAAATAAATCGAATTGGCGCGAAACAGAGTGTACCGCTTATAAGCAGGCGAAAGGAACGGCAGCGGGATAATCATTCCCAGTAAGAAAACGCTCAAATAATCGATGGGATTTTTGACGTGGAAAGCGGCCTCCATTGTCATCAAAAGCATACCCAGGATAATCAGATCACAAATATAGGCAGACGACAGCTTATCGAAAAATGCCTCTTTTTCCTGCTTTATGATATATCTCCGAATCTTTTTTCTGGCCCGCTGCCATGGAATTTCCATAATCAATTCCTCCGAAATTTATGCAAATCTGCTTACAAAAATCGAGTAAGGAAAGTTTTTGTAACTGAACAACAACAAGCCTTTTCCCTGCCCGCCGCGCGGCCCATGCGCCGCTTCTGCGGCATACTTCCTCTGCATGGGACTGCGCAATCGAGTAGGGAAGAGCCATCTTCCCCTACTCGCCGCGCGGCCCGCACGCTGCTTTAGCGCATATTCCTCTGTACGGGCCTGTGCATAAAAAAAGCCTTGGACAATCTCCAAAGCTTTTGCTTTATGACCTCACCGGGAATCGAACCCGGGTTTACGCCGTGAGAGGGCGTCGTCTTGACCGCTTGACCATGAGGCCGTACCATTAAATATTTGCTTATCTTCTATACATTTGCAGGAAATCGAGGCGACAAGATTCGAACTTGCGGCCTCTGCGTCCCGAACGCAGCGCTCTACCAAACTGAGCCACGCCTCGACACCTTGTTTAGTATAATATGAATTTTCCCAATTGTCAATCGAATTTTCACGTAATTCATGGCCAACTATCCGCTATAATATAACAGTTCACAGGGCGCATCTTCTTGTCCGGCTACGCCGAACAAGAAGCATCGGGCGTTGAAATCCCTGTCGAAATATG
Source organism: uncultured bacterium (assembly GCA_947383005.1). Lineage (GTDB taxonomy): Bacteria > Bacillota > Clostridia > Lachnospirales > Lachnospiraceae > Brotaphodocola. The sequence goes on from CANDBT010000014.1 coordinate 83,018, forward strand.
GTAATATCTCTTTGGGACTACCAGGATGGTAGGCGGTTAGCCCTCCCCGGAGGGACTGTGACCCTCCGTTTACATAGAAACCTGAAAGGGAATCAGAGAAAGGAGGGCTGAGCCATACGGATATTTTAGGACTTATTGCAGTGTTAAGTTTCGGCTTAACCTGCTTTGGTATCGGATATACATTCGGTAAAGATAGTAACAAACCACAGAAATAGCCGCCCTCCCGTGACAAGGTAAGCGGCTATAGCTGTAAACTTATGAATCGGGCTAACCGTCTATCGGTAACTCCCGTGGGGGCGTCTATTATCAGCAGATGCCTCTCTTTATCTAAAGAATAGCACAATCTGCGGGAAAGTTCAAGGATTTTTCTGCCGGCTAAGATAAACTTATAAACAGTTTTGCCTTGAGGCAATCCAATTTCACTGAAAATCAAACAGCGACAACTGGTTGCTCTCCGGCAAGTCCCCCAAAAGCCCCAAGTCCGCCATCAAATCACACAGGCTTTTACTGATTTTCGCCCGGTTGCGGAAATCTTCCCTGGAGAGAAAAACACCTTCTGCCGCAGCCTCCTCCACGCCTTCCGCCGCCTTATCGCCCATGCCGTCAATACTGCTGAGGGAGGGCATCAGCTTCCCGTCAATAATCTGGAAATGGTTCGCTTTTGCCCGGTAAATATCAATAGGCATAAATTCGAAGCCTCTGGCATACATTTCCTGCACAATCCGCATATCCCGCAGGCTGTCCTGCTCTTTTTTGGATAAGCTGTCCGCCCTTCTGCGGTAATCCTCCAGATAATATTCCAGCCGCTCCTTTCCCTGGCACATCAGCTCATAGGAAAATCCGCTGGCCCGTATACTGAAAAAAGCCGCATAGTAAGCAAGAGGATAAAACACTTTACAGTAAGCTACCCGCCATGCCATCATCACATAAGCCGCCGCATGGGCTTTGGGGAACATATATTTGATTTTCAGGCAGGAGTCAATATACCATTGAGGCACATCGTGCTTTTTCATCTCCTCAATCCAGTCCGGCTTTAAACCTTTCCCTTTTCTGACACTTTCCATAATCGTAAAAGAAAGCCCTTCTTCCAGTCCCTGCTGAATCAGATAGACCATAATATCGTCACGGCAGCATATAGCGGTCTGAATCGTAGCCTGTCCGCTTAAAATCAAATCTTTGGCATTGCCCAACCATACATCCGTACCATGGGCCAGGCCGGCAATCCTGACCAAATCGGAAAAATATTTGGGCTGGGCATCAATAAGCATCTGCATAGCAAAATCCGTGCCGAATTCCGGGATGCCCATGGCTCCCAACTGGCAGCCGCCGATATCTTCAGGGGAAATGCCCAGGGCAGACGTATTCTGGAACAGGGACATCACCTCCGGCGAATCCAAAGGAATATCCTTTACCGGATCCAAGCCGGTCAAATCCTGTAGCATACGGATCATTGTCGGATCATCATGTCCCAGAATATCCAGTTTCAGCAGATTATGGTCAATCGAATGATAATCAAAATGAGTGGTTATGGTCTTAGTTGTCATATCGTTGGCCGGACGCTGCACCGGGGTAAACGAATAAATCTCCTCCCCGATAGGCAGGACCACAATCCCACCCGGATGCTGGCCCGTGGTACGGCGAACGCCCACACAGCCCTGGACTATACGGTCAATTTCACAATTTCGTTTGTGGATGCCCCGTTCTTCATAATATTGTTTGACATAGCCGAAAGCTGTCTTGTCCGCTAATGTACCGATTGTCCCGGCCCGGAAAGTCTGCCCTTTGCCAAAAATCACTTCCGTATAATCATGGGCCTTGCTTTGATATTCACCGGAAAAATTCAAATCGATATCCGGCTCCTTATCCCCCTTAAACCCAAGAAACGTCTCGAAAGGAATATCAAAACCGGCTTTAGTCAAGGGTGTTCCGCAGACCGGACAAGCTTTATCCGGCATATCGCAGCCTGCCATGCCGGAAAATTTTTTCACTTCTTCCGAATCAAAATCATAGTAGTGGCATTGGGAACAGTAATAGTGAGGACTTAACGGATTTACCTCGGTGATCCCCGACATTGTCGCCACGAAAGAAGATCCGACCGAACCGCGGGAGCCGACCAGATATCCGTCTTCATTCGACTTCCACACCAGCTTCTGCGCAATAATATACATCACGGCAAAACCATTGGATATAATGGAATTCAGTTCGCGTTCCAACCGTTCCACCACGATTTCCGGCAATTTTTCCCCATACATCTCATAAGCCCGGTCATAACAAATTTTCCGTAATGTTTCATCGGAATTCTCAATCACCGGAGGACATTTATCCGGCCTTACAGGGGCAATCGGCTCGCACATATCGGCAATTTTCCGGGTATTGGCAATCACAACCTCTTCGGCTTTATCCGGCCCCAGGTATTCAAACTCTTTCAGCATTTCCTCTGTCGTCCGCAAATATAACGGCGCCTGCTGATCCGCATCACTGAAGTTCTGCCCGGCCATCAGAATCCGCCGGTACACTTCGTCCTCCGGATTTAAAAAATGTACGTCGCAAGTCGCGCAGACCGGCTTATCCAGCTCTTCCCCCATATGAATAATCCGCCAATTCAGCTCCTGCAAATCCTCTGCCGACTTTACCGGGCTTTTTTCATCCCGCAGCATAAAGGAATTATTCCCTAAAGGCTGGATTTCCAGATAATCGTAAAACCCGGCAATCTTCACCAGCTCCGCCTCGGGAAGCCCCCGCAGCATGGCCTGATATAACTCTCCCGCCTCACAGGCCGAACCGATGATCAGCCCCTCCCGGTACTGTGCCAGCAGGCTTTTGGGAATTCGGGGACGTTTGGCAAAATAATTGATGTGCGACCAGGAAACCAAGCGGTACAAGTTTGTCCGCCCTACCTCGTTTTTAGCCAAAATAATCACATGAAAAGTAGGAAGCTTCCGGATCATGTCCGCGCTGAGCGCACTCATTTCGTTGAGTTGATCAAGATTTTCCACATCCCTGGCTTCCAGCATTTCTGCAAATTTCCTGAATATCTCTGCCGTGGCCCCTGCGTCGTCTACCGCCCGGTGATGATTTTCCAAAGAGACATTCAATGCTTTAGCTACCGTATCCAGCTTAAACCGGTTCAGATTGGGCAGCAGATGGCGCGCTAATGCCACGGTATCCAATACCGTAGGGTTAAAATCAATGCCCTGGGCTTTCGCCTTACAGGAAATGAAACTTACATCAAAAGAAGCATTGTGAGCTACCAGGACACAATCCTGACAGAAAGCAAGGAACCGGGGCAGGACCGTGTCAATTTTAGGCGCTGATAAAACCATATTATCGTTGATCCCTGTAAGCTGTTCAATCGCAAAAGGAATAGGCTCATCCGGGTTTACAAAAGTACTGAACCTGTCCGTAACCACACCCTTTTCCACTTTCACCGCGCCAATCTCAATAATCTGATTTTTTTCCGGGCTGAAACCGGTAGTCTCAATATCAAACACCACATAAGAGCCAGATAAGCTTTGCCCCCGGGAATTTTCCACCAGCTCCTTCATATCGTCAACCAGATATCCCTCCACCCCATAGATAACCTTGAAATCATCCCCTTTATCGAGAGCATGGCTGGCATCGGGAAATGCCTGCACGCAGCCATGGTCGGTTATGGCAATCGCCGGCATTCCCCAGGACTTGGCCCGTTTTACGATATCCTTTACTTCCGATACCCCGTCCATATCGCTCATCTTGGTATGACAGTGAAGCTCCACCCGTTTTAACGGACTGTTGTCCTTCCGTTTTTCGGTAAAATCCTCTCCCTTTTTAATTCCCCGCACAGAACCGATAGAAAGTTCGCCGTCAAACCGGTCAATCGTAGTCATTCCCTGCAGGCGGATAAAACTTCCGGCCGCTACTGCCTTTTCCATATCGGCAACCGAACTTTCATCGGCAAACATCTTTACCGTAATGGTATCGGTAAAATCCGTCAAATGAAAAATGATAATCGTCTTTCCGCTTCGCAGCAGGCGGCTTTCCCTGTCCAAAATCTTCCCGCGAATAATAACCTCACCGATTTCTCCTTCGATTTTTTCGATTTCGATAAAATCATCGGCAAAATCCCGTCCATACAGCACATCCGGATTATCCGATCTCTTCGTCCGATAGCCCGAACTCCAATCGCTCTTTTTCCCTCCGCCTTTACGGCTGCCATGAAAACCGCTCTCCGCGGCTTTATCCTGTGTCAGCGTGTTCACGCCTGTTGAAGCCGCTTGCCTTTCAGCCGCTCTTTCCGCTAAAGCAGCTCCTTCCTGGTTCCCAACAGCCCTGTCCCCGGCAGCAACCGCTTCTTTTTTTATATCAACAGACAAGAGGGTTTTCCTTGTTTGGACAGCGGGTATGTAGATGAAGGCTATCTCCACCGGCAGCCCGCACCGTTCATGAAATACTTTTTCCAAAACCCGTTTCAAATCCCCGGCCTTCTCTTTATTGACCATGGTATCTTCTATTGTCATCTGCAGAAAATCCGGCTGGACAAATGTGCATTGGGCTTTGCGGAACATATTGTACTCTACTATACTGTAATGTTTCAGCTCCATCAATAAACTTTCGCGATAGGCAGCCAAAAGCTTTTCCGGCGTGTACTGCCCGGAAAGGCGGTACTTTTCCACAATCTTTACCTGAATCCGTTTCCCCGGAAAAAGCTGGTCATGGATTCCTTTTTCCAAATCATAAATATTTTTCTTATGGATCAGGCGCGGACTGATGATAAAAACGCGAATAGAGCTTCGGTCCCGGCTCATGGATACTTTTTCCACTTCCGCCAAGCCCAGAAGCTCCTTCATCTGCTCTGCTAAATGCAATCCGGGAAATACTTCCAAAAATCCCTTCATTTACGCCTCATACTCCTCTGTTTATTTATACTCACGGGCATAAAATCCCTCACCCACCTGTGTTCCTGTCAAATTTCCTTTAGGGAAACGCCTTGCTCAGCGTTTCCCGCGCTAGAGCGTGTTTGACAATTCCTCCCTCAGCGCCGCCAAAAGCTCATTTTCCGGCAGCTTGCGGATCACCTGCCCATGGCGGATCAACAGCCCCTCGCCAATACCGCCGGCAATCCCCAAATCGGCCTCTTTCGCCTCTCCCGGCCCGTTGACCACACACCCCATGACCGCCACTTTCAAATCCAGATGATCAAACTCCTCTACCATCGTTTCCACCTGGTTAGCCAGGGAAATCAAATCAATCTGGGTTCGGCCGCAGGTCGGGCAGGATACCACTTCTATACCGCCTTTCTTAAGTCCCAGCGCCCGCAAAATCAGCTTTGCCGACTTTATCTCTTCCACCGGGTCGCCAGTCAGGGAAACCCTTATCGTATCGCCAATCCCCTGATTTAAAATAATCCCCAATCCTACAGCAGACTTAATATTGCCGGAAGTCAAGGTCCCTGCTTCCGTAATTCCCACATGCAGGGGATAATCCGTCTTTTCGCTGATCAGCTCGTGAGCTTTTACGCACATCATGACATCGGAAGATTTGATGCTGATAACCAGATTGCCGTATCCCATCTGTTCAATCATGGCCGTCTTTTCCAGGGCGCTCTCCACGAGGCCCTCCGCTGTCACTCCTCCGTATTTTTCAATCAGGCGCTTTTCCAGCGAACCGCTGTTGACTCCTACCCGGATAGGAACATCACGCTCCCTGGCTTTATCCACCACGGCCTTGACTCTATCCGGCGCGCCGATATTCCCCGGGTTGATGCGGATTTTGTCTGCCCCATGTTCAATCGCCGCTATAGCCAGACGATAATCAAAATGAATATCAGCTACCAGCGGAATGTGGATCCGGCGTTTTATCTCCTCTAAGCTTTCTGCCGCCGCCATAGTCGGCACAGCCACCCGGATAATCTCACAGCCGGCCCGTTCCAGCCTGAGAATTTGCGCCACCGTCCCTTCAGCGTCTTCCGTCCGGGTATTGCACATCGATTGAATACGGATGGGATTATCCCCACCGATAAGTACGCTCCCGATCCGGATTTCCTTTGTCCTTTTTCTTTCCATCCACGCATCCTCCCTCACCCGCTACTTGTATCCAAACTGCTATCCTACAGCAGCTTCCGTATATCGTTAAACAGCACCAGCACCATAAGCATCATCAGAACTACCATACCGGCGGCATGAACCATACCTTCTTTTTCCGGATTAATCGGCCTGCCCCGCAGCACTTCAACCAGCAAAAACAGCAAACGTCCTCCGTCCAGCGCCGGAATGGGAAGCAGATTCATAATCCCTAAGGTAGCGCTGAGCAGAAGCCCCCAGGTAGCAAAAATATTAATGAGTGCCGCCAGCCCGGCCCGCTGCCCTTCTTCAATAGTCTCTCCCACCATGGTCACGATACCCACAGGCCCTGCCACCGAGTCTTCCACCTTCATCTGTCCCTGGAATAACATCCTTATCCCATCGACTGTGGTACTGATGCAGTAGCTGACTTCATAGAAGCTGTAACGCAAAAATTCCAGCGGGTTCTCCGCCTTTTGGTAATTTCCGTAAAAACTTACCCCCATCATGTAGGACTGGTACTCCTGATTAAACTTCGGCGTCAATTGAGCCACTCTTTGCTCTGCTTTTGCCTTTTTATCCTCGATACCGTCCGGGTATCTCTCATACCGAATCGTCAACGGCTCTCCCGGATGAGATAAAAGATACATCGAGACATCCCTGCGTGAGGAAATTTTCCGCTTGTTTATCCTGGTCAGCTTATCCCCCGGCTGTAGCCCTGCTTCGGCTGCCGGCGATCCCTCTATCACTTCGTAAAGCACAGGCATATCGTGACCGACCTGAGCCACGATCACCATGGCAAACAGGAAGGCCAACACCAGATTAAATATTGGCCCTGCCGCAATCACCGAAATCCTCGCCCAAACCGATTTGTTATTAAATGCTTTGGGATCGGGATTATCCGCGTCCTCGCCAATCATCATACAAGATCCGCCAAAAGGCAGACATTTGACGGAGTAACGGGTTTCCCCATACACGAAGCTCCAAATCCTCGGCCCCATGCCAATAGAAAACTCCACCACTCCGATCCCGTTCAACTTGGCAAACAGAAAATGGCCAAATTCATGAACCAGCACAAGTACGCCAAACAGCAATATCCCTGCCAGAATATTCAGCAAACTACCACCTGCTTTCTATATATTCATAAGTTTCCCGCTCGGCAGCCAAAATCTGCTCTACATCCGGCTGCTCCACAATCTGATGATGCTCCATAGCACCCTCAATCATCTCAATAATGGCCGGATAAGAAATTTCTTTCTTTAAAAACCGTGCCACCGCATATTCATTAGCCGCATTGTACACCGTAGGCAACGAACCGCCCCGCCGCCCTGCTTCATATGCCAGCTTCAATCCCCGGAACACCTCCGTATCCGGCTCTTCAAAAGTAATTGTCCCCAATTTGGCAAAATCCAGACGCTGTCCCGGCAGATATCGCCGATGAGGATAATACAAAGCATATTGGATGGGCAATTTCATGTCCGGAACGCCTAATTGCGCCATGACTGCGCCGTCTGTAAATTCCACCATGGAATGAATCACGCTTTGCGGCTGGACTACCACCTGCACCTGATCCATATCCACTCCAAACAGCCATCTGGCTTCCATCACTTCCAGCCCCTTATTGACCATCGTGGAAGAATCAATAGTAATTTTTCGTCCCATCGTCCAGTTCGGATGTTTTAACGCGTCTTCCACCTGAACCCCGGCAATCCTTTCCCTGCTCCATCCCCGGAACGGACCGCCGGATGCAGTCAGAAGGATCTTATGGACGGTCCGCCCTTCTTCTCCGTTCAGACACTGGAAAATCGCACTGTGTTCACTGTCTACCGGAAGGATTCTCACCCCTCGTTCTCTGGCCAGAGGCATAATCATATGTCCTGCCGTAACCAGCGTCTCCTTATTGGCCAGGGCAATATCTTTTCCTGCCTTCATCGCTGCTATCGTAGGCCGGATGCCGATCATCCCCACAACCGCCGTTACCAGGATTTCCGCCTGCGGCTCCGCCGCCACTTCCAAAAGCCCCTCCATACCGGATACTACCCGCACCGGCTCGTCAGCCAACAACCCCTTTAGCTCCCTTGCTTTTTCTTCTTCCCACACACACGCCAGGGAGGGATGGAACCTCCGCACTTGCTGCTCCAGTAAACGGACATTGCTGCCTGCCGCCAGTGCAGTCACCTGAATATCCCCGTTTTGTTCGACAATTTCCAATGTCTGTGTTCCGATAGAACCGGTAGAGCCAAGTATAGCAATTTTTTTCATCCGTATATCATCCTCCCGTATTGAATGATTGTAACAGTTCAGACAGGTATCTTCTTGCCCGTTTGAACTGTTACGAATGATTACCGTAAAAAAGTCACCGCAAAATAAATCGCCGGCGCAGTAAATAATACGCTGTCAAAACGATCCAGTATCCCTCCATGGCCGGGAATCAGATGACCATAATCCTTTATGCCATGGTTTCTCTTGATCGCCGACGCTGCCAAATCCCCCACCTGGGAAATTACTGCCGCAATGGCACAGGCAAGGGCACAGGCAAGCTTAGGGTCTGCCACCTGGGTCATCTTCTCTCCGAATAAAGAAGCATACACCAATCCCAGGACTGCTGCCCCGATGACTCCTCCCACAGCGCCTTCTATCGTCTTTTTCGGACTCAGCACCGGCGTCAATTTATGCTTCCCCGCCAACATACCTGCACAATAAGCACAAGTATCGCATCCCCAGGAGCTGATAAAAATCAGCCATACCAGATAAAGCCCGTCTGCCATAGCCCTCACCTGATACAGATAAGAAAGCATAACCGCCACATAGAACACGCCAAAAAATGCCACGGTCACTTCTTCCGTTTTGTACCGGGGAAACCGGAAAACATAAATTCCCATCAATACCATCAAAGCGGCTATGGCCATCAACGTGACATAGAGCTGCCCGTCATACCAAATCAGCCCGTAATATGCCACAGTGGTCAGATAACCCACCATGCCTAAAAGGCTTTTTTCAATCTTCATCACCCGATACAACTCAAACAGCCCGGTCAAGGATATAAGCCCCGCTGTCAAATAGAGGAACCATCCGCCCTTCCCTACAATCAGAATAGCAAAAATGACCAGAATTATACCACTAGCCAAACGTTTTCCAAACATCCCGGCTCCTCCTTACGCATATCCAAACAGTAGTAACAGTTCAGATAACCCTTGAACGGTTACAAACAATAACCTTTATACGCCGCCAAATCTCCGATTCCTTTTATTATACGCAAGAATCGCCTTTTCCAATTCCTCCTGATTAAAATCCGGCCACAAACAATCGGTAATATAAATCTCCGTATAAGCCATCTGCCAGAGCAAATAATTGGAAAGGCGCAGCTCTCCGCTGGTGCGAATCAAAAGATCCGGGTCCGGTATGCCTGCCGTGTCAAGATAGCCTTCGATAAGCGTCTCCGTAATATCCCCGGGTTTTTGCTTTCCGGCCACGCAATCCTCCGCCAGCCGCCGCACCGCCCGGGTAATCTCGTCGCGGCTGCCGTAATTGACCGCAATCACAAAAGTCAGGCCCGTATTATCCTTGGTCTCCGATTCCAGGCGGTCAAGGCCGCGGATAATATCCTGAGCAAACCGGGTCCGGTCCCCAATCATAATCACACGCACATTGTTGGCGGAAGCGATTTTCAGCAGCCTCACCATATAAAAGCGGAATAACTGCATAAGCGCCCCCACTTCCTCCTCCGACCGTTTCCAGTTCTCCGTGGAAAAGCCGTAAACCGTCAAATACTCGATTCCCATCCGCGCTGCATTTTCCACCGTTTTCTCCACGGCCACACAGCCCTCCTTGTGGCCCATCGTCCGGGGAAGGCCCCTTTTCCTGGCCCAGCGGCCGTTTCCGTCCAAAATCAATGCCACATGTCTTGGGACAACCATTTTACCCAGATTCTCTGCCATCTCCCGCCTCCGTAAAAATATTGAAAACTTGAGGAATACCATGACATAAAAGTGTGCGTCTTGACACACACTCGCGCCAGAGCGCGATTGCAACAGCAACCATCTTTCTTTGCGCGAAGTGCGCTCTACATTCCACTTCGATCGTTGCTAAACAAGTGTCACTGGCACTCAGTAACCCCGCGGAGCGTTTTGCATCATAGGACACAATTTCCTATGACACAAAACAGCAGGACAGGTAATATCCCCTGTCCTCCCTGTAATCCGCTTATTAAACCGTCATAATCTCCTTAGTCTTTGCCTCTACTGCCGCATCAATCTTATCAATCATTTTGTCCGTAATTTTCTGTATCTTCTCCACTCCCAGTTTCAGGTCGTCTTCGGACATCTCGCTTGCCTTCTCCATCTTTTTAAATGTTTCATTGGCATCCCGCCGGATATTGCGAACAGCCACCTTAGCGCCTTCGCCTTTCTTCTTCACTTCTTTAGCCAAATCTTTTCTGCGCTCCTCTGTCAGTTCCGGAAAAGACAGGCGGATCACGTTGCCGTCATTGGTGGGATGGATACCCAGATCCGACATATTGATCGCTTTCTCTATTGCTTTTAACAAACTTTTCTCCCAAGGCTGGATCACCATCATCCGCGCCTCCGGTATGCTGATGTTACCTACCTGCTGAATCGGTGTCGGCGTCCCATAATAATCCACCCGGATCTTGTCCAGCACATGAGGATTGGCACGGCCTGCACGAATCGTGGAAAATTCGCTCAGCAACACCTCCAAAGACTTATTCATCTTGTCCTCATACATTTTTAACTGTTCCTGCATATTCCCCTCCTGCTAATCTACGGTCACAATCGTGCCATTTATTTTTCCCTGCATTGCATTGGCAATGCTGTCCTTCTCGTTCAAATCAAACACGGCCATCGGCATCTTATGCTCTAAACACATAATGGAAGCGGTAAGATCCACTACCGCCAGCTTTTTGTCAATCACCTCCTGGATGGTGATCCGGTCATACCGTTTCGCCTGTGGATTTACTGCCGGGTCGCTGTCATATACCCCGTCAACTGACTTAGCCAAAAGAATGCCATCCGCTTCCATCTCCACGGCCCGCAAAGTTATGCCGGTATCGGTGGAAAAATACGGATGTCCTGTACCTCCGGCAAAAAACACCACCATTCCCTCTTCAAAATACCCGTTGGCCAGGTCTTTGGAAAAAAGCTCCGTCATCGAGCCGCAGGCAAAAGGAGTCAGTATCTTCGTCTTCATACCGGCGCTACGAAAAATCTCCGACACATAAATACAATTCATCACTGTAGCCAGCATGCCAATCTGGTCTGCCTTGGTCCGGTCAATAGCCTCGCTGGTGCGGCCCCGCCAGAAATTGCCCCCTCCGATAACAATTCCCACCTGGACCCCCGCGTCTGCGGAAAGCTTAACCTGTCTGGCTACCTCCTTTACGGTAGCCTCGTCAAAACCGGTCTTCTTCGGCCCTGCCAGCGCCTCGCCGCTGAGTTTTAAAAACACCCGTCTTTTCTTATCCTGTCCGTCGCATCTTCCATCCATGTATCGTTTCTCCTATCGTGTTTCGCTCTTTGGATATCATACCACATCCGAAAGATTTTGAAAAGACAATTTAAGTAATTAATCTATTTGGATGCTGCCACCCAGCACCATACATCAGCGGATATTGTCATTTTTGCATCTGGAAATAGGGAATCACATCCGTTCAAAGGAAGGGACTTGTGGAGTCTTTCCGACTCCTTTTGCTGTATTCCTCTGTGCAGATGATTCTAAACACCTGGAACCGGACATATCTGTGATCTGTGATCAAGGCAAACTGGATGAACACGGTTGTAAAGGCGCCCCGGACTGGGTCATTGAGATTGTGTCTCCCAGCAGCAGAACCATGGACTACTATACAAAACTTTCTCTATACCGCAAAGCCGGTGTCCGGGAATACTGGATCGTTGATCCGATGAAGCAGACGATCTTGGTCTATGATATGGAGCAGGCCGCAGCGCCTACCATTTACTCTTTTTCTGATACAATCAATGTAATTACTTATAATAGTCTGGAAATTAATTTTTCCAAGTTGCCATTGTGATTTAGAAAAGCACTATAAACCGTTTACAAAGGAAGATGCCAAGAGGATTGATCTGCCGGATCTGCTGAAGAATGTTCGCTACCAGACCGACATTTCCGGCACCTTCGGGATGGTGTCCTTGCCTCCCTCATGAAGAAAGCGAGGTAGCAATCCGCTGTCAATTGACAGCAACTTCCCGTAGTTGCCAACAAGCAAATATAACACTTGCATCTGCTCCTTTGGCTCATATTCAATCCGCTGTTCTTCCGTCATCAGGCAGATAAACCCGCCATATTTGATTATGCCCGGCCCCACCGCCAGCTCGCTCCCCTACACCCGGATCCCGCATCCCTGGATAATCCCCTGGCCGTACTCCTGGTATTCCAACTGGATATGTGAGAAAGAATAGTCCCGTAACGACCACAAAAGTTCCTTCTTCAGTATCCGGTTCTGTTCAAATAATGGATATAAATTCTGCATCTTTCCTTTCCTCCAATCCGGTTATTCCCTTGTTCCTATTATGTCTATGGTTTGCGTCTGCAGGATGCCTGCTTTATTCGAGAAAAAATAATAAACGATTTGGCCGTTTTCATAGTAGACACCCGAGAAGGTTTCCCCGAATCTTTCCATATCCGCTTCTGTGAAATTCCACTTTCTCAAGGGAATGCGCCTCTCGTTTTTAGAATCAAAATCCTGTACGGATAGATACGGTTCTTCTGCAAATGTATGGATAGAGATAAAAAATTCCTCCTCAATAATGATATTTCCAGGGAACCCATTAAAAAATATCCAATTGTCCATATCATCAATTTCTATTTTTTCAATCTGCCGGATATCCTCCCCATCCCATAGCATAAGATTCCAATAAGAATCCGTATCCTCTTCCAGATAAAAAACCCCTCTGTCGTCATAATCCACGAATACGCTGGTTTTTGCTTCAAAAAGGGGAACCAGCTTTCCGTTTTCCCATTTGGAAAACGCCGTTTTGCCTTTCCTGGGATCTTCACGGACAATCATCTCTTTGTTGTTTCTTATAATAAAACCGGGTCTTTTTTCCCGTTCCAGCTTACCAATTTCCTTTGCCTCTAATGTCTCTAAATCAATTGCTATAATTTTTAAATACTTTGTAGAATTACTATATCCATAAAGTAATGCACCGCATATGTATTGGGGGGAAAAACTTGCAAATTCCCTTCGGCTCTTTACCTCAAAGTCTGGATCATAGATAATGATTTCACTGTTTCCCTCCTCTGTTTGGGAAATACAGACCAATTGATCTTTATACTTAAAATGGCGGTATGCCCACGATACTTCAGGCAAAAGCTCCTCCGGGAACATCCATGAATCATAGCTGCCAGTATCATCCCTGTTATAAAAAACAAGCTTTGTATGCATCGAATTGACCAATAAATATTCCCCAAATACAGTAGCTTGATTATTCAAAAAATATACATGCTCATTTTCAAGATCATTCCCTTCGGTCTCTGGCTTTTCTTCTGCCTCTGTCTCTTCTTCGGTCTCTGCTCTTCCTTCAGTTCCTGCCTTTTCTTCGGTCTCTGCTTTTTCTTCGATCCCTGACTTTTCTTCGGCCTCTGTCTCTTCTTGTATTTCCTCTTCCATGGAAACTATCTTAGGAGAGGATCCGCTGCCACTGCATGCACACAGGCTTAGACAGAATAAGACGGCAAAAATATTTTTACGGATAAGAGTCTGCATTTTTAAAACCTCCTTGATATGCAAGCTTATCAACTTTGTTTGGCATTGTCTTCCTCCTAGTATGACCCACACTAATTAACCATATGTTTCACTTGTCTAAATTTCCATCTGCCGCGTTGGTCTCCGCTCCGCTTCGGTCCGTGCTAAACGTGTGCCACTGGCACACAGCACCATCGGTCAACGATGCCACCGCAGAGTCTGCCCCAGCGAAGCGAGGGTATCGCCTCCCTCTTCCGCCTTGCAGGCTGAAAATTTATCCTGCGCGAAACATAGTGGCAATTAGTGTGGGTCATACTAGTTTTTGTGTTCTTTCACTCTTTGTCATCCCGCGTTTTTCATGCCTGGCCTGGTGTTGATGGTAAAGCTTCCAATTCACCCATATGTTCACCATAATAAACTCGCAAATTTTCCTTTTTTCTTATACCGGCAGTCAGCTCCTCAAAATATCCTTTTGCCATACCCCAATAAGAGGCGAACAGCTCTCGATATCCTCTGGACGGATGAACACGTTGTTTTCCTTTTTGAACCAGTATTCCGACATTTCCTGGCGGATCCGGTATTCCCCTGTATCCGCCCCGGTTTCTGTCTTCCTGTCTGGAATACCGAAATGATATTTTTCTCCTTTTGTCAGGCAGTCCGCAAATACCGCCGTATGGTTCATGGCTGCCAGACGCTTTATGAATTCCCAGTCGGTCTCCCGGTACTGCATCAGGAATCGTCCGATAACCTTCCCTTTTCCCTCTGCCATAATCGTTGCCGCGTTTTCATATCCCCGGTTGCAGACATCCAGCAGTTCGCTGTAGGGCAGCTTTTCCTCCTGGAAGCTTCGGGTATGCTCATCCACATCCATCAGACGCGTCCCGGAACACAGACAAAGCTCTGCCATACAGGTCTGGTTTTGTACATCCAGATGTACCTTTTCCAATACGCCATAAAACAGGATTCTTTCCTGGTTCCCCGACACGGCAAACACCTGAACCCATGTCAGTTTTTCCCCTGCTCTTATATAATCTTCCTTTTTCTCAAACGGAATCCATCCTCTCACCCTTGCCTGCGCATGCTCATTCGTCTGTTGGATGGAAGCATACTCCAAAATTTTTAATTCTTTAAACGGCCGGACAATCAACCTTTCTTCCTTCATCGCCTGATCCCTCCCCTTGTCATATACTCTTTTTACCAATAACTTCCTTAGATCCTCCAGCAAATGCGCACGGATTTGCTGGAGGAAAATACTGCTTCGCAGCGCAAATTCGGCGCGGGAAACACTTTAATCAGCGTTTTCCTAATAAATAGCCCTCGCTCCATATCAAATATAATGTATTGATTACAATGATAACGCTTCCCCGACGAATATACATCCCCTTAAAAGCCGTAAAATGTATAGCAGTAATAATATATAAGACAGCCGTAAAAGGCGAACAATATGACAAAAATAACAGCGGCTCTGAGAGAAATTTCGGGGTATGTAAAAACCAAAAACCTATAACAGGAAACCAGTTAAGAAAACTTAACACGCTTAATATAAGAAAAACCTTCATATTATTTTTCATAAATAAATTTTTCCCTCTTTCAACTATATTTGATTTTTAATATTTTCATAATGTTTTTTGGCATCTTCTGAAACTGGTTGCCCATAGCCTTTATATCACCATCCTTTTCATTCAAGATATTGAACAAAAATTAACCATATTGTCTGAGCTGGTCATAATAAAATCAGGCGCAAATTTTGACGAATATTTTATTTTCTTAATGGTTTCTGTCCCTTCATAAACTCCTCACTGGCAAAAACGATATCCGCCGGAAACAAATATGTGTATTCATATCCAGGAATCCCCTCAATCGCATGTGGCCCTTCTGCTTCCGTTTGTGTTTGCGTCTCCGGGCTGGTAAACAACGTCTCCTCCTGTATCTCCGAAATGGCAGATGCCGTCTCTTCCTCCGCTGTCTCTGAAATGGCAAAAGCCGTCTCTTCCTCTGCTGTCTCTGCACCAGGAGGTACCGTTTCCCTTTCCGAAATATCACATCCTGACAGGTAACTTTTCTTCTCATCCGTTACATTTACGCTGTCTTCCACAATTGCAACATTAGGAGATGGTTCGTTATCCTTATGGCTGATAATCAATATAATCATTAACACTAACAATCCTGCCGACACAAAATAACTATATTTTTTTCTATATTTCATTTGTCACCCCAATGTCTATCCCTCGCATATTTGGCATGATCGTATCGTCATTTACCACTATTTTTCCAACCGATAATCAAATAGTGTGTTACATAATCAGATTTAAAATAATCCGCCTTATA
Organism: uncultured bacterium; assembly: GCA_947383005.1. Taxonomy (GTDB): domain Bacteria; phylum Bacillota; class Clostridia; order Lachnospirales; family Lachnospiraceae; genus Brotaphodocola. The sequence continues at coordinate 99,101 of CANDBT010000014.1, forward strand.
CTTTGTAAAGTCTTTTTCACTATCGTCATACGGATTATGCCAAAAAGTGTGTGCCTTCATTCCTTTCACTATATATCCCCCTTTTCCAAAATACCATCTTCATAATTACTTAAACATTTTTTCAATATTTTCATCGTTAATCAAAACTATATCAAGAATATTATCCATATACTCATCGTCAGAAAAGATATTCATCGACTCATTGATAAGTGCTATATTATTAGATATTTTACTTTGATATGGCAATTCTCCGGTGCGATCAATATACCATAACTCTTCATAAATCAATCTTTTCTCTCTAACCTTTAAATACCCATAGTGTTCCACCCCTCCTCCCCACCATTGATTAAACAGGCATGGAAACTTCGGATTCTCTGATATGCGAATTACTGATATGCCTATCTTAGGATCCGAATACTCCCCTATTTTATAAACACCGTTATCATACGAATAGACTTTTAAAACACCGTCAGCTTCATCAACTTGAATAATTATTAATTCTGGAATGCCATTTTTATCTAAATCTCTTAATGAAACGCCAGAATAAGATTGCGTTTTATTAGGAAAACACACTGTCAAAAGGATTTCATGCTTTGGCGGGGGTCAGCCCGCCTCGGCGGTGTCAGTGGTATTGATTTCAATGTACTCGGCAATCCGGCGGAACTCGTCCGCAAACTTAAAATGAACGCTGATATTGCCGTTTTCGTAAACCTTGATATGGTCTACCAGTTCAATCAGGATTTCGCGGGTCAGCTTTTCGATGTTCTGATATTTTGAAAAGCTACCAGTGCGGGATGCTGCTGGTCAACGCCGTTTGAAAGCTGTTTTCGTTCAGCCGTCAGCCGGGCCAGCAAATCCGAGAGCCCGGCGGCCTGCCGTTCAT